>CAZSQK010000086.1:0-35386 GCA_964608645.1 uncultured Solibacteraceae bacterium
AGAGGGATTCGAACCCCCGGACGAGTTTCCCCGTCAACGGTTTTCAAGACCGCCGGTTTCAACCACTCACCCATTCCTCCGCGGCTTATCCTTATTATACCGGTCCGCTCCCTCCCGTCTGCTGCGCCAACAAAAGGTCGATTTTCGACCGCAGTTCCGACACGCTCCGCATCAACTCCGCGTGCTCGACCCGCTCCTGCGGCGGCATCTTGCGTTGAATATAAAAGGTTCCCCCCGGCTCCAGCACGCACCGCTCCACCTCCGTCAGAGAGTCGAACCCCTGCCGGTGCAACACCGTCATCAGCTCCGACCGGGTCAGCAACTCCCGCGCCAGAGCCCCCTTCAGAACCTTCCCGTTCTCGATCAGCGTGGTCGCCTTGCCCTCGAAGATCTGATCCAGCCGCCGGTGCCGGAACAGGAACCGCACCACCAGATAATTGATCCCCAACAGGGCAAACGCCCCGACCAGCCCCCCCGATAACGAATTGTCGTTGCCGATGATCGCATTCTGTACTGTATTCGAAAGCGAGAGCAGCACCACCAGGTCGAAGGGATTCAGTTGCGCCAACTCCCGTTTGCCGAACACGCGCAACACCACTACCAGGAAGAAATAGACCAGGATCGGCCGCAGGATCTTCTCCACCATCGGCGCCCCCAACACAAAGATCCCTTTCCACATGTCGTGCGTCGCCACCCATTCAGGCATGCCAAGTCTTCTCCTATCTAGTCGATTATCCACAATCGCTGGCGCCGCGGCCCGGAATCGGGTACAACAGAAACACCGGCCCCTGTTTCGGCCTGTGGAAAGTCTGTGGGGAATTTTCGGGTCCGGCGGGATTGCTGCCGCCCGCGTCTGATTCTAAAGCGCTTCGGCCGCGCACAGCGGGCGCCTGAAATGAACGATTTATCCAGAGCGTATCGGATTCAAAACAGGCGCCCAAAACTCCGCGTGCGCCGCTCGCGTGCGGACGTTACTCTAGGTCATTCACGTCATGTCTGCTGGAAACGCCAACGCGATTGAGAAGGGACTGCCGACCAATGTAGACGCCGAGCGCTTCGTGCTCGGCTCGATCCTGCTCGACGATGCTCTCTACGTCCAGGCCGCGGGAACGCTCGAAGCCGACGACTTCAGCCTCCAGAAGCACCGCCTCATCTTCCGCCGCATGGGCGAACTGCAGGACCGCGGCGAGCGCATCGACCGCGTGACCGTCGCCAACGAGCTCATGAAGTTCAACGAGCTCGAAGCCTGCGACGGCCTCAGCTATCTCGTCTCCCTCGACGACGGCCTGCCGCACATCCCCAACCTCGATAGCTACATCCGCATCGTCAAGGACAAAGCCGTCCTGCGCCGCATCATCTTCGCGTCGCAGAACATGATGAACCGCTGTCTGCTCGGCGAAGAGGAGCCCGGCGACATCCTGGCCGGCGCCGAAGAGACTCTCCTCAAGCTCGGCGAAGCCCGCGTCAAGAGCGGCCTCGTCAATGCCGGCGATATTCTCGAGGCGTACGACGGCGGCATCAACGCCTTCCTCGATCCCAGCAAGCGCATCAAGGGCGTCTCCACCGGCTTTGCCAAGCTCGATGAAATGACCGGCGGCCTCCACGGCGGAGATCTCTTCATCGTCGCCGCCCGCCCCTCCATGGGCAAGACCGCGCTCGCTCTGAATATCGCGCAGCACGTCGCGCTCCGTATGAAACAGACGGTCGCGATCTTCTCCCTCGAAATGTCGAAGGAGTCGCTCCTCACCCGCATGCTCTGCGCCACTGCCCGCGTCGACAGCCAGAAATTCCGCGCCGGCTACCTGACGCAGGAGGAGCGCAAGAAGCTCAACCACGGCCTCCACGAGCTGGTCGAGGCGCCGCTCTATATCGACGACACGCCCGGCGTGCACCTCATGGACATGCACGCCAAGCTGCGCCGTCTGCAGGCCGAGCGCGGCAAAATCGGTCTGGTGATTGTCGACTACCTGCAGCTCATGAGCGGCCGCGGGCGTTTCGAAAACCGCAACCAGGAAGTCAGCGCCCTCTCCCGCGGCATGAAGCTGCTCGGCAAGGAGCTCAACGTCCCGATGATGGTGCTCTCCCAGTTAAGCCGCGCCGTCGAAACCCGCCAGGGCGACCACCGCCCGCAGCTCAGCGACCTGCGCGAGTCCGGCTCCATCGAGCAGGACGCCGACGTCGTCGGCTTCATCTTCCGCGAAGAAGTGTACCACCGAGACCGCGAAGACCTCCGCGGCCTCGCCGAGTTGATCGTCGCCAAGCAGCGCAACGGCCCCGTCGGCACCGTGAACCTGGTCTACCTCCACGCTCAGACCAAGTTCGAGAATCGCGCCGAAGACACCGGCGATCTCGAAGATTGATCCGCGCGCCTCACCGCGTAACCAAAGCCTCCACCGACGTGAATCCCACAATCCGGATCTGCTCGCGTAACGTGCTATACCGCACCGCATCGCAACCCGCCCGCAACCGCTCCGCCTCGCCGGCGCTCAACTCGCGCGTGAACCGGTCGGCGCGATCCCGGTAGGAGTATCCGCCATAGCGGAACGCGCCGCCGCCGGCCACCTCCATCAGCAGAGCCCAGAATGTCTCCCGCTGGAATAATCCCTTCCGCTCCGCCGCTTCCCGGCGCACTTCGATCGCCTGCCGTCCGCCGCGCAGCACCACTCGCAGGCACCGCTCCGCCGCGAACACCCGTCCCGGCTCCGCGTCCGGAAAGGTCGCCAGCAATTCCCGCAGGTCCTCCACCTCCGCCGCCCACCCCGTCCAGCGAAATCGCGACGCCCCGCTCACCATCGTCCCGCGTAGCAGGATATCGCGGATGCGCGCCTCGTCCTTGCCCGTCACGCCGAGCAGGTGCTCCACCAACTCGCGCACCGGAAGCTCCTGCACCACCACCGGCGTCAGCGTGATCGACTCAGCCGCTTCCGAGCTCAACTTCACCCGCACTGTTTGGGGCAGCGCCATGAAATTCACGCTAGCATAGGTCCGTGACGCCTCTCGAAAAGGTCCTCGCCGAGACCCGCCGCTACGATCACGCCCTCCTCGACTTCTCCGCGCGCGACCACAACGGCGCCGTCGAGCTCGTCATCACCATGAAGAACGCCTCCCTCGGTCTGCACACCTACTACGCGCCGGTGCACGCGCGCGACATCGAACACCCGCAGTTCCCCTGGACCTTCCAACGCTACCTCTACGACTGCATGCACGATTACCTCGTCGAGATGTTCATCCGCACCCCGCAAAGCCGGGAATCGCGCGCATGACTCCCGCCGGCGTGGTGCTCGCTGAGGAGATTCGCGCCGCCGGTCCAATCGCGTTCCGCCGCTTCATGGAGGTCGCGCTCTACCATCCCGAACACGGCTACTACCGCCGCCTGCGCGATCCCTTCGGTAAACACGGAGACTTCTTCACCGCCGAGCAGATCCAGCCGGTCTTCGGAATCCTCATCGCCGCGCGCATTCGCCAGCTCTATGCGGAGATGGGGGAGCCCGAAGGCTTCACCGTCGTCGAACTCGGCGCCGGCCGTGGCGAGATGGCCGCCGCGCTCTCCGAGTGGCCGTACGTCCCTGTCGATCTCGATTCCGGCGCGCTGCCCGCGAGTTTCACCGGCGTCGTGTTTTCAAATGAGTTCTTCGACGCGCTCCCCGTCGATGTCGCGCTGTACGACGGCTCCGTCTTCCGCGAACAGTTGGTCGATTTTCGCGGCGGACGCTTCGCATGGCAATCCGGAGGCCCCGTCTCTCCCGAAATCGAGGATTACCTCCGCCGCTATTTTCCGCCGCCGCAAGCCGGCCACTGGTACGAAGCTCACCTGCAGGCGCTCGCGTGGATCGACCGTATTGCGCGCTCGCTCGCAGGCGGCTATGTCTTCACCATCGATTACGGCTACACGCGCGCCGAGTCGGTTCGCTTCCCGGACGGCACGCTGATGGGCTACCACCGCCACGCCGCCCGCGAGAATGTGCTGGAAGACCCGGGCGCGCGCGACATCACCGCGCATGTGAACTTCACCGCCCTCGAAGAGCACGGCGCCAGGCGCGATCTGCGCCGCGCGCGTTTCGAAACGCTCGCGCAAACGCTCCTCGCCGCCGGCGAGCCGGACCAGTTCGCCGCCGCCATCGCCGCCGATCGCCTGCAGCTCAAAACTCTTTTGTTCGGCATGGGCGAAACCTTTCGCGTCCTCCTGCAAAAACGCTGACCGCAGCCGCTGGCGGGTTTTTCCGCGCGGACGCGTGGCGCACGCGCGCCGGCGGCGAAACAGGATGGATCGTCTACGTTTTTGCGCCAAAGTGGCGGAGAACGCCGTTCGGCCGGTCGTTCGGGGGATTGGGAGAAACAGGAGGGAAATGCCCGGAAAATGAAAAAGGCCCCGGAAACCGGGGCCTCGGAGTGAACCCTTTGTGCATGCCCTTGTTCAGGGCGCGCCCAAGCTACTTCTTTTTCTTCGGAGCAGCTTTCTTCTTCGGGGCGGCTTTCTTGGTTGCGCTCTTCATCGATTGATTCTCCCTAACATCAAATTTTGCGACTTGTGAAAATCGCAATGTGATTCATATATAAGGTTGTTCAGAAATAAAGTCAAGAGAAAAATGCATTTCTCCGCTCCTTTCGGCGGAGCTTGCGTTGCGCGCGCGCGACGCGCGACGCTCATCGGTCGCGCAACGCCGCTCTCTCGCAAAAATCTGACGCGCCATTTCGTTCGTATATACTATGGACGCGTTGGAAAATTTATGATGTTCCTGCCGCTCATCCTCGCGATTCACGCCACTGGCGGCGATGTCGATCTCGTCGCGCGCCTGCAGCGCCGCGATCCGCAGGCGCTCGCGGAACTCTACGACCGCTATGGCCGCATCGCCTATTCGCTCATCCTCCGCGTCGTCCGCGACGCCGCGATCGCCGAAGACCTCGTGCAGGAAACTTTCCTCCGCGTGTGGAATCGCGTGCAGGGCTTCGACGCCGAAAAGGGCGCCATCGGACCGTGGCTCCTCGCCGTCGCCCGCAATCGCGCGATCGACTACCTCCGCTCCGCCGGTGGCCGCGAGCGCAACGCGCTCGAGTTCGAGGAGACCGACCATCCCGCGCTCTACACCGACATGGAGCACGATCTCCTCGTCTCCGACGGCGCCCGCCGCGTCCAGGCCGCCATGCAGAAGCTCTCCGCCAATCATCGGCAGGTCATCGAGTTGGCGTACTTCGAAGGCCTCTCCCAAACCGAAATGGCCGAGCGCATGGGTCAACCTTTGGGAACAGTGAAAACCTGGGTGCGCGCCGCGCTCAAGACGTTGCGCGAGGATCTCGGCGTGGCGGTGCCGGCATGACCCACGAAGAGCTGCGTGACAATTATGAGCTGTACGCTCTCGGAATCGCCGGCGATCCCGAGCGCGACGAGATCCGCGAGCACCTCCACCGCGGCTGCGAGGTTTGTATGTTGGAAATGAAGCGCGCCCGGCGATTGACCGCCTTCCTCGGCGTCTCGGCGTCCCCCGCCGCCCCGTCGCCCAAACTGCGCCGCCGCATTCTGGCGTCCATCGGCTTCGAACCACGCCGCTTCGGATGGTCGCCCTTCCTCGGTCTCGCCACCGCCTTGTCTCTCTTCGCCGCCTTTTACTTCGGAACCCGTGAGCGCCAGTTCGCCAATCTGACGGTCGCGCTGCGCGACCAGATGCGCCGCCAGACCATCGAGCTCACCCGCCTCAATGAGGCCTTCGCGATTCTCGGCGGCCCGTCGACCATCGAGGTCGGCTTCGGGCAAGGCCCCAAGGGCAAGGTCTACATCGACCGCTCGCGCGGCGTCCTGCTCATCGCCAACAATCTCCCCGCCGCGCCGGCCGGCAAGATCTACGAGATGTGGGTTATCCCCAAGGGCGGCAAAGCTGTGCCCGCCGGTCTGTTCCAGTCCGACGCCAACGGCGCCGCGATGCACATTCAACCCGGCCCCGTCGATCCGAACCTGGCGATCGTCGCCGTCACGCTCGAAAACGAATCCGGCGCTCTGCAGCCCTCGTCGACGCCTCTCATCGCCGCGGCTCTGCAATAAAACCTGGCGCTGACTGTCCAACACCGGTTGGCGCGGGTACAATAACCGTCTGTGACCAAGTTCATCCGCTTCCGCGCCGGCAGCACAACCGCCTATGGCATCCTCGACGGCGACACCGTCCATGAAATCCGGGGCGGCCTCTTCGGCGATCGTGCGCGCACCGGCGCTACTCACCAACTGGCCGCCGTCAAACTGCTCGCGCCGTGCGAGCCCGGCAAGATCCTCGCCGTCGGCCTCAACTACAAGAGCCACCTCGGCGGACGGCCTCAACCATCGCGCCCCGAGATTTTTTACAAACCGCCCACCGCCCTGCAGGATCCCGGCGGGCCGATCGTTCTTCCGCGCGAATCCACCGATGTCCACTACGAAGGGGAGATCGTCATCGTCATCGGAAAACACGCGCGCAACCTCGACCCCCTCGCGGCGCGCGACGCCATCTTCGGCGTCACTTGCGGCAACGACGTCAGCGAGCGCAATTGGCAGCACGGCGCAGGCAAGGACCTTCAGTGGTGGCGCGCCAAAGGCTCCGACACCTTCGCCCCCCTCGGGCCCGCCATCGTCACCGGCATCGACTACTCCAACCTGCGCCTCGAAACCCGCCTCAATGGCGAGGTGGTGCAGAGTCAAACCACCGCCGATCTGGTATTCGATTGCCCGTCGATCGTCAGCCACATCAGCGGCTGGGTTACGCTGCTGCCTGGCGACATCATCTACACGGGCACTCCCGGCAGCACGCGCAAGCTTTCCGCGGGCGATGTCGTCGAAGTCGAAATCGAAAACATCGGCGTCCTTCGCAACCCCGTTCTCGGCTAAGCACGGACGCGGAGAAGGCCCGCCGCCGAAGCCTTCTCCGCGTCGTTCCGATTGTGATACACAGAACAACCGGGTCGGCCCCCCGATTGCTCATCACTCCTGTTCATGCGTTTATCGGTCTTCCTGTTGATTCCCTTTAGTCTTGCCGCCGAGCAGTTTCAGCTCTTCGCCCCCGCGCCAACCCTCACCGGCTCAGGCTCTTTCATCAAAGACTTCGACCCCGGCGTCTACGGCCCCATCCAGCGCTTCTCCGTCTTCAGCGCCACCGGTGACGCCCTCGCGTATGCCACCGTGTCGGATCGCCACATCGAAATTCAATACAGCTCCCTCTCCCGCGGCATCGGCCAACTCCCCGCCCTCCCGATCCTCACCATCGATGTCCCGCGTCTCTCTCCGCCGGCCGATGCGCCCATCATCGATTCCGTGCAGCCCGTCACACCCGCCACATTCCGCATTGCCGGAGCCAACTTCACCGCATCCACCCCCGTCTCCATCGATGGCGTGCTGATCTCGTCCGTCGATTTCGTCAGCGGCAGCCAGCTCACCGTAACTCTCCCGACCCCCATCGACCTCACCGGCAAGCATCTCCATGTCGGCGCCGCGGACTATTTCATCTCGCTCGCGACGAATCGGTTCGTCCCTTCGATCGCGACCTTCACCGCCGCTCAGTTCATCAATCACCGCTTCACCCACCCGCAGTTCCAGCAGTTCCTCGTCTTGCTCAATCCCGGCGCGACCTCGATCACTGCCGTGATCTACGTGCCCGGCAGCCGCGCCGAAGTCCTCACCGTGCCGCCGTACGAAACGCTATCTGTCGACATCGGGGGTTTCGCCAGCCAACCCAACCTCTGGCTCGCCGCCTCCGCGCCCATCCGCGCCGTCACCTATGCGCACGCCGCGCCGCTCGGCCCCACTCCCGCGCAGACCTTCCTCGAATCCCCGATGCCCTCGCCCACCGTCCCGCCCATCGGAATGCCCGTCTCCACCAATTCCATCTCATGGAGCTGGCAGAGCGGCACGCCCGCGCCGGCGCCGGCGACCGTCAATACTCCCGGCAATCTGCCCTTCACCGTCAACCTGCCGAACGTTCCCTGGCTCGCCGTCGCCTCATCGGCGAACGCCGTCACTTTGCTCCCCACGCCGCAATCGCTCGCGCCCGGAAACTACAAGACTACGATCGCGGTTACGCCAGTCCTCCCGGGATTCGCCACCGCAGCCGCCACAATTGACGTGTCCCTGACCGTCAGCTCTGCGCCATTGATCGGCTCCACCGGATCCTGCTGCAACTTCGTCGAACCCTTCCGTGACAATCCCGCCACCGGACCCTTCACCCTGAACATCGCCAGCAATGGCGGTCCGGTCGACGTTGTGGCGGCCGCGAGCGGCGCCCCATGGCTCTCCGTCACTCCCGCGCGCGCCACGACGCCTGCCTCCTTCACGATCGCCGCGCATCCCGAAGGCATGAACCTCGCCCCCGGAACGTATCAGGCGGCCGTCACCTTCCAGGGACCGGCCAACACGCTCACGTTTCCCGTCAGCCTGATGGTGTTCGGGGGTCCGGCGCCCAACCCCAACCCCACGCTGCTCGCCGGCCCCCTGCTGAACTTCGCGCGGGAGATCGGCTCGCCGCGTCTCTCGCAGCCGCTATTTGTCTCGCCCGCGGTTCCCGTCACGGTCACGTCCGACGTGACATGGCTCACCACCACGTCGAGCCCTCCCGCCGTCACACTCGATATCGCCGGTCTCGCGCCCGGCGCCTACAAGGGGACTGTCACCGTGACATCGGAAACCGCCGGCTTCGCGAAGTTGCCCGCGGCGCTCTTCGTCGTCGCGCCGCCCACCAACCTCATAGTCTCGCCGTCCTCGATCGACCTCAGCGGTCCCGTCAATCAAGCGCAGGCCGGCGTCGTCACCGTCGACACCAACGGCCCGCCCGTCCTCTTCAGTTACGGCTTCCCCCAGACCTTTGCCGCGGCGTGGCAGCCGGGGGTGACTCCTCAGTCCGCCTATCTGGGGCCCACCGGCCAACTCGTCACACCCGCCACACTCTCCGTGATTGCCCTGATATCTCAGCCCGGCCGTTATGTCAGCAGCATCCTGCTGCAAACCACCGACGGCAAAGTCGTGACGATCCCGGTGACCTACACGGCCACGCCGTCCTCGGCGGCGCCTCCGCTGCTCGCCCACATCGTGAACGCAGCGTCGATGCGGCCCGGCCCGCTCGCCCCGAACCAATACTTCACTCTCTTCGGCGACGCGCTCGCTCCGTCGTCGCAAGTGCTCGTCAACGGCTCACCCGTCGAAGTATTCTATTCCTCCCCAGGCCAGCTCAATGCCCGCGCGCCCGCTAACATCGACGGTTCCGCGACCGTCCAGGTTGAACTTCTCGGCGCCCGCTCCGCCATGTGGTCGATCCCCGTCGTCAAAGCCCTGCCGGCAATCTTCACCCTCGACGGCTCCGGCGTAGGCCCCGCCGCCGTTCTCAATCAGGACAACTCCATCAACACCGCAACTACCCCCGCCGCCCGCGGCACAATCCTCCAGATCTTCACGAACTGCCCGCCGCCCGACAAAGTAACCATCGGCGGAATCGACGCCGTTCTTCAGTATGCCGGCCCGAATCAAGTCAACGCCGTGATACCCGCCACGGTCGCCGCCGGTCCCGCGGTCCCCATCACGATCGCGATCGGCGATGCGTTCTCGCCGCCCGTCACCACGGTCGCCATCCGCTAAAGGATGCTCATCGCCCGTATAACTCCGCCATCTCCTTCAACCGCGAAAACCCCTCCGCGCGCTCGGTCATTCGCCAGCGCCAGTTGCCGCTTGCCACCGACGGCGTGTTCATCCGCGCCTCGCTCCCCAACCCCAACACATCCTGCATGGGAAAAATCACCGTATCCGCCACGGACGCCATCAGTGCCCGAATCATCATCCAATTCATCTCGACCTCTTCGCCGCCCGTTGGCAGCGGAGCGCCCAGGTACGCCAGCGCCTTCGCCTTCTCCCCTTCCACTTCCTCCGCGGTCCGCGTGCTGTCGCCGCCGCTGCTCCGCCACCATCCCATCACCGTGTCGTTGTCATGCGTCCCCGAGTACGCCGCCAGATTCCGCGGATAGTTGTGCGGCGTGAAGCTCGGCGCCTGCGGATCCTTTCCGAAGGCAAATTGCAGCACCGCCATGCCCGGAAATCCGAACTCCTCCCGGATCGCCTCCACCTCCGCCGTGATCACTCCTAAATTCTCTGCGACAATCGGCATCCGCCCCAGCGCTTTCTCCAGCGCCCGGAACAGCCGCGCTCCCGGACCTTTCACCCACCGGCCGTTCACCGCCGTCGCTTCCCCCGCCGGCACTTCCCAATACGCCTCGAAGCCGCGAAAATGATCCATCCGCACCATGTCGAACATCGCCAGCGAAGCGCGCACCCGCTCCACCCACCACGCATACCCCTCATCCGCCATGCGATCCCAACGGTAGATCGGGTTCCCCCACAACTGCCCCGTCGCGCTGAAATAGTCCGGCGGCACTCCCGCCACCGCGTCGAAACGAAACAATTCCGGCTGCGCCCACACGTCGGCGCTGTCCGTCGCCACGTAGATGGGAAGATCTCCCATCATCCGAATCCCCCGCTCCGCGCAGTACTGCTTGAGAGCGCGCCACTGCCGCATGAACTCCACTTGCAGGAATTTCTGAAACTCGATCTCGTCGGAATCCGCCTCCACATTCGGATCCCACTCCGTCCATGCCACCCCGCCATTCGCCGTCTTCAATGCCATGAAACGCGCGAAAGGCTCCAGCCACTCTCCCAGTTCGACGGCCTTTCCCTGCCGCGCCCCTTTGGCGAATGCCCGCCGCAACTCCCGCATCTTCCAGGGCGCGACCCGTTCGAACTCCACGCGGTCCGCGGCGAACCCGGGCGGCGCCGCGTCGCATCCCAATCCCTCCAGACTGATCAGCAGCGGATTCCCCGCGAACGCCGAGAACAACTGGTACGGCGACTCGCCATATCCGACCGGACCGAGCGGCAGCACTTGCCAGATCTTCATCCCCGTGGCCGCCAGCCAGTCAGCGAACCGGTAAGCCTCCGGGCCCAAATCCCCAATGCCATGCCTTCCCGGCAACGACGTCGGATGCAACAGAATTCCGCTCGCCCGCTCCATCCTTTTATTGTGCTCGCCGACTTTTACCCGGCGCCGTCCGAATCCATACTTCGCTGGCCGGAGAAATTCCGGAGAATTACCCTCCGCTCATCGCACTACAACCACAGATGCGTCTCGTAGTGTGCCTGGCCGTCTGCAGCCTCGCTTTCGCCCAGCCGCCCGATCCGGCCTACGCGCCTCTTTCACGCGCGTACGATGCCGGCCGCGCGCGCGACTACGAGGCCGCCGTCGCCAACTTCCTCGCCGCTATCGAAGCCGCCCCTCAGCGTCCCGCCATTCGCAAGGATCTCGCCTACACGTACCTCAAAATTGGAGAGAACGCGCTCGCTCGCGCCCAGTTCCGCGAGGCCATGACTCTCGACCCCCGCGACACTCAGGTCGCCATGGAGTACGCTTTCCTGGCATACGAAGCCAAGGAGCAGGCCCAGGCCCGCCGCATCTTCGACCGGATCCGCAAGACCGGCAATCCCACTGCCGAGCAGGCCTTCCGCAACATCGACGCCCCCCTGGCGGCGGGCATCGAGCGCTGGAAGAACGCGATCGCCATGGGCGCGGACAACTTCAGCGCTCATTTCGAGCTCGCCACCCTTGCCGAACAGCGCGACGACCTCCCCCTCGCCGCCGACCATTACGAGAAGGCTTGGCGCCTCCTGCCCGACCGCCGCTCTGTCCTCGTCGACCTGGGCCGCGTCTGGAAAGCCCTCGATCGTGTCGAGGACGCCACGGCCGCCCTCCTCGCCGCTTCGCGCGGCGGCGAACCCAGAGCGGCGGAGATGGCCCGCGAACTCCTCCCCAATCGGTATCCCTTCGTTCCCGAGTTTCGCCGCGCCCTGGAGCTCGACCCCGCCAACCTCGAGCTGCGCCGCGAGCTTGGCTATCTCCTCCTGCGCATGGATCGCGAGCCGGAAGCCGAAACCGAGTTCCAGATCGTCGCCGATACCTCTTCAGCCGACTTACTGGCCGCCACCCAGCTCGGCTTTCTCCTCTACGGCCGCGGCGAACGCGCGGCCGCCCAACCCCTCTTCGACCGCGTCCTCGCCGGCGAAGACGAGGATCTCGCCAATCGCGTCCGCGCCGTCCTCCGCATGCCGCAGGTGCTCCGGACCCGCGCCGAAACCGCGCGAGTTTCCATCGACGCCAAGGTCATGGCGGAGCGCAGCATCAAGGCCGGCTACATGAAGGACGCCCTCAAGTACCTGCAGGTCGCCCATGAAGCCGACCCGGGCGATTTCGACGTCATGCTGAAACTCGGCTGGACCTTCAACATCCTCCGCGACGACCGCCACGCCTATGAGTGGTTCAATCTCGCCCGCAAGAGCGCCGACCCCCAGATTGCCGCGGAAGCCGGCCGCGCCTGGCTCGGTCTCCGTCCCGCCAATGAGCGCCTCCGTTTCAGCGCCTGGTTCTTCCCCATTTACTCGACCCGCTGGCGCGCCGCGTTCTCCTACGGTCAGGTCCGCACCGACCTGCGAACCGCCCTCCCCGTGCGCCTCTACCTCAGCGCCCGCCTGGTCGGCGACTCGTCGCTCCTTGTCTCCCAACCCCTCTCCGAGCAGTCCGTCATCTTCGCTCTCGGCGCCGGCACTGCCGCATGGCACGGCGCCCGCGTCTGGTTCGAAGCCGGCAACGCCGTCGGGTACCTCAAGCGCCACATGGTCCCGGATTATCGCGGCGGCCTCTCCTACGCCCGCCGCTTCGGCCGCATCGCGGATACCACTTTCGATACCCTCTACATATCCCGCTTCAACAAGGATGTGCTCGCCTACAGCCAGTCGCGCCTCGGACTGGTCAATGGGCCCCTCCAGTTGTACTGGAATGTGAATTTCACCACCGACCTCCAACGGCAATATTGGGCCAATTTCGGGGAAACAGGCCCTGGAATCCGAGTCTCCGTCCTGCCGGGCTCCTACTTGACCCTCAACCTCCTTCGCGGCGCCTACACCGTCAATCGCGACAATCCCCGCCGCCCGAATTTCACCGACTTCCGCGCCGGATTCTGGTATGCCTTCAGCCGCTAAGCTCGCCGCCCTCTTCGCGCTGGCCCTCCTTCCCTCCGCGCGCGCCGCCGGACTCCCGTACTTCTCGGTCCTCTCCGACGATCTCGGCGCCTGGCCCGCAATTCTCTCCTCGATTGGCCTTCAGCAACAGCCCGCCGGCGTCTCACGCATCTTCGTCGCCCGCGCCGGCTCGGCCGCCTCTCCGGAGTGGAACGCCCGCGTCGAAAATGGCGCCATCCTGATTCTCGAGGGCGAATCCTCCCTCGCCGAGATGTTCGGCTTCCGCCGCGGCCCCGACTTCGTCAAAGTCAACAGCCTCGCCGACGTTCACCGGCCCGATCTTCCCATCGTCTGGGAAAAAGGCCTGGAGCTCCCGCAATTCGAGCTTCCTGCCGGCGCCCGCATCTTCGCCCGCGAGCGTTGGACCGGCGCGCCGATGACCGCCGGTCTCCGCCGCGGCGCCGGCTCGATTCTCTGGATCGCCGTCCCGCCCGGCGAGCGCGGCTACGAGCGCTTTCCCTACCTGTTGAATGCCCTTTGCGATCTCGGCCTCGATCCGCCGTTCCGTTCCTCCCGGCTTTGGGCGTTCTTCGACTCCTCCTACCGCTCCCGCGTCGACCTCGATTACTTCGCCGCCCGCTGGCGCAAAGCCGGAATCTCCGCCCTCCACGTGGCCGCCTGGCACTTCTATGAATCCAGCCCCGCGCAGGACGAATATCTGCGCCGCCTGATCGAGGCCTGCCACCGCGAAGGCATTCTCGTCTACGCCTGGCTCGAGTTGCCTCACGTCAGCGAGAAGTTCTGGGACGACCACCCCGAATGGCGGGAGAAGACCGCCGTCTTGCAGGACGCGCAGCTCGATTGGCGGAAGCTCATGAATCTCGCCAACCGCGACTGCTTCCGCGCCGTCTCCGCCGGGGTCAAACAACTGCTGAACCGCGCCGACTGGGACGGCGTCAACCTCGCCGAGCTGTATTTCGAGTCCCTCGAAGGAATCGGCAATCCCTCTCGCTTTACCCCCATGAATCCCGATATCCGCGCCGAGTTCCAATCGCTGCACGGCGCCGATCCCCTCGATCTCTTTCGCGGCCCGGCTGCAGCCGACGCCACAACGGCCGCCGCCTTCCTCGACTACCGAGCCGGCCTCGCCCGCCGCATCCAGGAGGAATGGCTCGCCGAGCTCGAAGCTGCCCGGCGCGCCAAGCCGCACCTCGACATCGTCCTTACCCATGTCGACGACCGCTTCGACACCGGCATGCGCGCCGCCATCGGCGCCGACGCCTCCCGCGTCCTCCCGCTGCTCGACACCCACAGCTTCACCTTCCTGATCGAAGACCCGGCTACCGTGTGGCACCTGGGCCCCCAGCGGTATCGAACCATCGCCGAGCGCTACCGCCAGCTCACCACCCGCGTCGATAGGCTCGCGATGGACCTGAACATCGTCGACCGGTATCAAAACGTTTACCCGACGAAGCAGCAGACCGGCACGGAGCTCTTTCAATTGGTGCATCACGCCGCGGCCAGCTTTCCCCGCGTAGCCCTTTACTTCGAGAACTCCCTGCTCCCGCCCGATCTCGGACTCCTCCCCTCCGCCGCTGCCGCCGTCACTCGAATCGAGAAGCTGGGCCCCAAGACGGTCATCGACTCGCCATCCGGCGTCGGCCTCCCCTGGAAAGGGCCGGCGATGGTAGACGGTCTACCCTGGCCGGTGGCCGACCTCGAAACGGTCTGGCTCCCAGCCGGTCCGCACAGCGTCGGCCCCGCGCCGGCGCAGCCCGCGCCCCACGTCCTCCGCCTCAATGCCGATTTGCGCGCCGCCCGCATCGTCAACCCGGCGACCATCGAGTTCTCCTACCAGTCCTCCGCCCGTGCCGCCGTCCTGCTCGACTGCGCCCCGGTGGTCTTGCAGGTTGACGGCGTCCCCGAGCCCGTGCCCGGCAGCCCGTCTTTCCTTCTCCCCCGTGGACAGCACGTCGTCACGCTGTCCTGTGCTCCCGCGGCCGCGCCGTCCCGGTCCAATTGACCCGTCCGAGCCCGCCCGTGACTTTCCCTCCCAACTGAGCTAGGATCGTCAATGACTGATGACGGAGATTGCGTTGCAGTCCGGATCTCCCGAGATTCCGGATAAGCTGTACTTCAAGATCGGTGAAGTGAGCGAACTGCTCGGGGTCGAGCCCTACGTCCTCCGCTATTGGGAAACCGAGTTTACCGTCCTCTCCCCCAAAAAGTCCGGCACCGGCCACCGCCTCTATCGCCGCAAGGACGTCGAGCTGCTCCTCCGTATCAAGCACCTCCTCTACGAGAAGCGCTTCACGATCGAAGGCGCGCGGCAGTCCCTTCATGCCGAGGCCAAGGCCAAGGTCCCTAAGCCGAAATCCGTCAAGCGCATCCAGCAGGAATTGTTCGCCGACGATCCCCTGCCGGGGATCCGCAATGAACTGAATGCGATCCTTCAACTACTAAAGTAGAAGCTACTCCTTCACAATCGCCCCGTAAATCCGGTCCAGATCCTCTTGCGAGTAGTAATCGATCTCGATCCGCCCGCCCCTGGCCTTCTCCACGATCCGAACCTTCGTCCCCAACGCCCGCTCGAGCTCCCCGATCGCCGCCCGGACATTCGGGTCCACCTGCACCTCATCGACGTGTTTCGCCTGCCGCCCCTCGATCATCTTCTGCGTCATCCGCTCGGTCTGCCGCACCGACCAGCTCTGTGCCACCGCCTTCGCCGCGACTTCCCGTTGCAGGTCCGCCGTCGGTAGGCTCAACAGGCATCGCGCGTGGCTTTGCGTCAATGTCCGCTCCGCCACCAACTGCTGGAGATCCGGCGGCAACTGCAGCAGACGGGTAAAATTGAGGACCGTGGTTCGATCTTTGCCGGTCCGTGACCCGACCTGTTCCGCTGTCAGGTTCAATTCCTGTCCCAAGCGGTCGAACGCGACAGCGGTCTCAATTGGATTCAGCTCCTCGCGTTGGATATTCTCGATCAGCGTGATTTCGAGCAGCCGCTCATCCGGGATGTCGCGCACCACCACCGGCACCCGATCGAGCCCCGCCAGCTTCGCCGCCCGTAGCCGCCGTTCCCCGGCGACCAGCTGATACCGTTCCCCGAAGCGCCGCACAACCAGCGGCTGCACGATTCCATTGGCTTGGATTGACTGAGCCAGTTCCGCCAGCCGGCTCGGCTCGAACACCCGCCGCGGCTGCAATGGATTCGCGTCGATAGCATCCACCGGAATGAATTGGGCGTCTTCCGCCCGAACAGTCTCCACCGGTTCCGGGACGGCGGCGGTCGGCGCTTGCGTTCGGGAGGAGAGGAGTGCGTTCAGGCCCTTACCGAGGACTTTGCGCGGATTTTCGGTTCTGTTCATGGTCCAGGATCTCTTTTGCGAGTTGAATGTAGCTCTCCGCGCCCTTGGAGCGTGGGTCGTACGAAAGAATTGGCTTGCCGAAGCTCGGCGCCTCTGCCAGGCGGATACTGCGGGGAATCACGGTGTCGAAGACCTGGCTTCCAAAGAACTCCTTCAGGTCCGTCGCGACCTGCTTCGTGAGGTTCGTCCGGTCATCGAACATCGTGAGGAGAATCCCCTCAACCTGCAGTCCGTGCTGAAACGCCGCGCGGATCCGGTCGATCGTGTCCATCAGCTCCGAGATCCCTTCCAGGGCGAAGAATTCGCACTGGATCGGCACCACGACCGCGTCCGCGGCGATCAGCGCGTTCAACGTGAGCAGGTCCAGCGCCGGTGGGCAGTCGATCAGGATGTAGTTGTAATCGTTGCGGAAGTCGCCCAGCCGTTCCCGCAAACGGTATTCGCGGTTAGGCAACTCCACGAGTTCCAGATTGGCGCCGATCAGGTTCTTGTCCGCACTGATCAGGTGCAGACCTTCGAAGTCCGTTGGGATGACCGCGTCGCGTGGGGGCGAATCGCCAAGAAGAACGTGGTACAGGCTGGGACGGCCTGGCGTCTTTTGAATTCCCAGCCCGGTCGTAGCGTTCCCTTGAGGATCGGAATCGATCACGAGAACTTTGAGGTCATTTGCCGCCAGTGCGGCGGCGAGATTGATGGCGGTAGTAGTCTTTCCAACCCCGCCTTTCTGATTGGCGACTGCAAATACGCGGCTCAAGGGGTCATACTATCACGGTTTGGACGGAGCCTGTTTCACGTGAAACAAAGACCGGCAATCCTGTTCAGGCCTACGCTGTTTCACGTGAAACAACCCGTCCGATCCGCAAAAACCGCTGTCTGCCCCACGGCAATGGGACTACTTCCCACTCCAAACCCCAATCCTCCGGCGGCTCATCCACCCCAGTCAACAAAGCCACCCGGCTCGCCAACCGAAGCACACTCTTCCCCAAATCCTCATAACTCACCGCCCGCGAAACCACCCAATCGAACCGCTCCTGAACCTCTTCCGCCCTCTTGCTGACCACCCGCACATTCGAAATCCTCCGCGAAACCTCGCGCAAGAACACCGCCTTCCGCTGATGCGACTCAATCAACGTCACCGCACATTCCGGTCGCGCAACCGCCACCACGAACCCCGGAAAGCCCGCTCCCGAACCAATGTCAGCCACCGACCCCCCTCCATCCAACCTCATAGCCAAAAAAAGCCCCTCACAGTAATGCCTCTCAACGGCCGCTTCAACCTCCAACACCGTCGTCAGGTTCAAGCTCCGATTCCACCGGCACAACAACTCATAATGCCCCTCCAACGCCGCCAACTGAGCCGCGCTCAGCGCCGGTGTCGGTGTCGAACACCGCGCCAGCAACTCAGGAAACACGGGGAAGGCTCAAATACACATCCAAAATCGCGACCGCCGCCGGCGTCACGCCCGGAATCCGCGCAGCCTGCCCCACCGTGACCGGTCGAACCCGCTCCAACTTATCCTGAACCTCCCGCGACAGTCCGGGAATCCCCTGATACACGAAATCCGCAGGGATCGGCCGCCGCTCCGCGCCTTTCAGCCGTTCGATCTGCTTCTCCTGCTGCGTGATGTACCCGCTGTATTTGATCTCCGTCTCGACCGTCTCCAAAACCCCGAGCATCGGCTCTTCCCCAAGCGCCTCCCTCACCCACGGCAACAATTCACGAATCGAAACCTCCGGCCGCTTCAAAGCCTGCCCGTTCCGATGCCCCTCAAAAGCCCGCCGCAACCGTCCCATCTGCCCCAGTTTTCTCTCGAACACCGCCCACCGCTCATCCGTCACCAGCCCCGCCTGCCTCCCCAGCGGCGTCAGACGCGCATCCGCATTGTCGATCCTCAGGTGCAGCCGATACTCCGCACGCGAAGTGAACATCCGGTACGGCTCATCCGCCCCCTTACTGATCAAATCGTCGATCAGAATCCCCGTATACCCGTCCGTCCTCGACAACACCACCGACTTCCCCGCCGCCTTCATCCCGGCATTCATTCCCGCGATCAGCCCTTGGCACGCCGCCTCCTCGTACCCCGATGTCCCATTGATCTGTCCCGCCAGATACAATCCTGGAATCGACTTAACTTCCAACGTATGTGCCAACTCCCTCGGATCGATCGCATCATATTCTATGGCGTACCCCGGCCGGATCATCTCCGCCTGCTCCAGCCCGGGAATCGAAGCCACCATCGCCGCCTGCACATCAATCGGCATACTCGTCGACATCCCGTTGACGTACACCTCGTTCGTATCCAGCCCCTCCGGCTCCAAAAAGATCTGATGCCGCCCCTTGTCCGGAAACTTGACGATCTTATCCTCGATCGATGGACAGTACCGCGGCCCCACCCCCTCGATCTGCCCACTATATAAAGGTGAGCGCGGGATCGCCTCCCGCAGCACCCGCCCCGTCTCCTCTGTCGTGTACCCGATGTGGCACTCAATCTGCTTCCGGTCGATCTTCTCCGTCAAGAACGAGAACGGCGTCGGCTCCGCATCCCCCGGCTGCGCCTCGAACTTCGACCAGTCGATCGTCCGCCCATCCAGCCGCGGCGGCGTCCCCGTCTTCAGCCGCGTCCACTGCAACCCCAGCGTTCGCAACTGATCGCCGAGAAGCTCCGAAGGAGCCTCCCCATTCCGCCCGCAGCTATAACGATTCTCTCCGACATGGGCCAACCCGTTCAGAAACGTCCCCGTCGTCACGACCACAACCGGAGCCATGATCGCGCGCCCGTCCCGCAGCAGCACCCCAGTCACGCGCCGGCCCGCCAGCCCTACTTCCCGCCCTGCATCCCGCCCTGTATCCAAGATCAGTGACGCCACCTCCGCCTGCTTGATCCGTAAGTTCGGCTCCCGCTCCAGCACTTCCCGCATCCGCACACGGTACTGCTTCTTATCCATCTGCGCCCGGGGCGACCAAACGGCCGGCCCCCGCGAAGTATTCAGCAGACGAAACTGAATCCCGACCGCGTCCGCCACCTCGCCCATCACGCCGCCCAGCGCGTCGATCTCCCGCACCAGGTGCCCCTTCGCAATTCCGCCGATCGCGGGATTGCAGGACATCTGCGCGATCAGATCCAGATTCATCGTGACCATCGCCGTCCGGAGCCCCATCCGCGCGCAGGCCCGGGCAGCCTCGCACCCGGCGTGTCCGGCGCCGATAACCACGGCGTCGTAAGTGTCGTGCATTGCTACCATTGTAGCTACGACACGAAATCTGGCCACCACATGAAAATTCTCGTCATCGGCAGCGGTGGGCGTGAACACGCCCTCGTCTGGAAACTCGCCCAGTCCCCCGGCGTTCGGTTGTACGCCTCCCCCGGCAATCCCGGTATCGCCCGCCTCGCCACCTGCCTCCCCCTGCCCGAAGCCGAAGCCCTGGCCCCCGACCTCACCGTCGTCGGTCCCGAAGTCCCCCTCGTCGAAGGCATCGTCGACCGCTTCCGCGCCCGCGGCCTCGCCATCGTCGGCCCCACCGCCCAGGCCGCCCAACTCGAAGGCAGCAAAGTGTTCGCAAAGAACTTCTTTGTACAAAGCGGAATCCCCACCGCGCAGTTCGTAACCGTCGACACCCCATCCGAGGCCCGCCGCGAACTCGACCGCTTCGGCTTCCCCGTCGTCCTCAAAGCCGACGGCCTCGCCGCCGGAAAAGGCGTCGTCATCGCCCACGACCGCCCCGAAGCCGAAGCAGCCCTCTCCACCCTCCAGGGCCGCCTCGTCATCGAAGAGTTCCTCCGCGGCCGCGAAGTCAGCTTCATCGCCCTCTGTGACGGCCGCGACGCCCTCCCTCTCGCCCCCACTCAGGACCACAAAGCCGTCAACGACGGCGACCTCGGTCCCAACACCGGCGGCATGGGCGCCTATTGCGACTCCCAAATCCTCACCGCCGCCCAGACCCGCCACGTCCTCGACCGCGTCATCCTCCCCACCGTCGAGCGCACCAACTTCACCGGCTTCCTCTACGCCGGCCTCATGATGACCGATGACGGCCCCAAGGTCCTCGAATTCAATGTCCGCCTCGGCGATCCCGAAACCCAGCCCCTCATGCATCGCCTCCAGTCCGATTTCGTCCCCGCCCTCCTCGCCGCCGCCGCAGGCCGCCTCGCCCCGGAGCGCCTCACTTGGGCCCCCGGTCCGAGCGTCTGTGTAGTCCTCACCTCGGCCGGATATCCCGGCTCCTACGAAACCGGCAAGCGGATCACCGGAATCGAAGAAGCCGAATCCACCGGAGCCACCGTCTTCCAGGCCGGCGCCCGCCAAGCCCCCGCCGGACTCGAAACAGCCGGCGGCCGCGTTCTCGGTGTCACCGCCTCCGGCGCCGATCTCGCCTCAGCCATCGACGCCGCCTATGCCGCTGTCGCCCACATCCACTTCGACGGCATGCACTACCGCCGTGACATCGGACAAAAAGGCCTCACCCGCGACTGACAGCCCAAACCACGAGAATCGCCACGACCCACGACAACAAACCCCTTGCTCCGTCGCCCGATCCCCCGTATCATCTGGCAATGCTCACGCGCCGATCCTTCCTTGCGGCCGCAGCCCTGCCGGCGCTGAGCCGCGGCGCGGCGCGCCAGCACATCCTCATCCTCGGCGGCGGCCTCGCCGGACTCTGCTCCGCTTACGAGCTCGAGCGTCAGGGCCACGAAGTCACCGTCCTCGAAGCCCAGCCCCGGCCCGGCGGTCGCGTGCGCACTCTCCGCGACACCCTGGCTGTCCCGCTCGAGGCCGGGGCGGAGCAGATCCCCGCCGCGCACGACATCACGCAACACTATGTCAACGCGCTCGGCCTCAAGCTCCTCCCCGCCGGCGTCCCCAATTCCCGCTTCTTCTACCACCTGCAAGACCGCCGCATCATTCCCGATGCCCAAACCGTTTGGCCCTTCGAGCTCACCGCCGCCGAGCGCGAGCTCGGCCTCGCCGGCCTTCGCCGCCGCTACATCGAGCCCGTGATCGCCGCCGCGCAGGCCGCCGATTGGTCCGCCCACGTCGGCACGGCGCTCGCCGCCGTCGACCCCCACACGCCCGGCGCATACTTCCGCTCCCAGGGCGCGTCCCGCGGCGCGGCTGAGCTCCTCTCGCTCGGCTTCGGCGCCGAGTTCGGCTCCGCCGCCTCCTTCTTCCTCCACATGATCAACTCCCCTGGCGGATCCGGCGCTTTCCGCATCGACGGCGGCAACGACCTCCTGCCGCGCGCCCTCGCCTCCAAGCTCTCCGACGCCCGCTGCGGCTCCCCCGCCGCCTCGCTCCGCCAGGACGATCGCGGTGTCCAGCTCACCCTCCACACCGGCGAGACCCTCACCGGCGACCGCGCCGTCTGCGCCCTCCCGTGTCCCGCCATCGGCCGCATCCTCGACGACGCGCGACTATCCACCGCCAAGCGCAACGCCATCCGCGACCAGAACTACTCCCGCACCGTGAAGGTCTTCCTTCAGGCCCGCACGCGCTTCTGGCTGGAACAGGAATTCAGCGGCCACGTCGTCACCGACCTGCCCATAGAGCGCCTCTCGCCCGATGCCGGCATCGGATCCCACGAGCGTGGCGCCCTCACGGCCTACCCGATCGGCCCTTATACCGCCGCGCTCGAAACCATGACCGAAGCGCAGCGCGTCGCCGTCGCGCTGGAGCAGGCGCGCCGCATCTTCCCCGAGCTCGCCGCCTCATACGAGGGCGGCGTCTCCAAAGCCTGGGGCCTCGACCCCTGGCAGCGCGGCGCCTTCTCCCTCCACACGCCAGGCCAGATCGGCTACATCGAGACGTTGGCAAAGTCCGAAGGACGCATCCACTTCGCGGGCGAGCACACCTCCCCCTGGAGCGGCTGGATGCAGGGGGCGCTCCAGTCGGCGCAGCGGGTGGCTCGGGAGATCGGGTAAGCGAGATCGGTTGAGGAGGGGATATGAGTGACGTCGAAGTGGCGCCGGTAAGCCCGGCGGAACGGATTTCGTCGATCGATGTATTGCGCGGGGCGGCGCTGCTGGGGATCGCCCTGATGAATATTGTGTTCTCCGGACTGCCGATGGCGGCCGACTGGAACCCGAAAGTCTCGGGCGGCGCCACCGGCGCCAACCTGGCGGCATTCGTCATTCAGTACGTGCTGCTCGATGGGAAGTTTCGCGGGATCTTCTCGATCATGTTCGGCGCGAGCTCCTATTACCTGGTGTCGCGCGCCGTAGGCCGCGGCGCCGGAATTCAGGCGGTCGAGGTCTACTACCGCCGCATTCTCTGGCTGGGGCTCTTCGGGATTATCCACGCGTATGTGATCTGGCACGGCGACATCCTCTATCCGTACGCGCTGCTCGGACTGATTCTGTTCCCGCTGCATCGCGCACGGCCCAAGTGGCTGCTGGTGAGCGCCGGCGTGTGCATCCTCATCATGACCGGGTTCCAGACGGAGCGGGGGTTCCATATCCGGACGACGCACCGCCTCGCGGCGGAGGCCGAACAGGCCGTCGCAACCAACCGGCCGCTGACGGAGGAGCAGAAGGCCGCCCGCAAGGAATGGGACGAAACGCGAAAGTACTTCAATCCGAGCAAGGAGGATCTCCAGCAGGAGTTCGACATGTATCGCGGCTCGTACTTCCACCTGGTGGGGAAGCGCGCGGCGGAGGTGAAGCAATGGCACTCCTCGCCGTTCTACATGTTCGGGTGGGACATGTTCACGATGATGCTGATCGGGATCGCCTTCGCGAAAACGGGCGTGCTCGCGGCGGCGCGCTCCCGGCGCTTCTATACCCTCCTGATGGCGGGCGGCTATGCGGTCGGCCTGCCGATCGGCGCGGCAGCGGCATACCTCGCCTACAAACAGAATTTCGAGCCGATGCAGACCATCTTCGTCTTTACCACGTACCAGGCGGCGCGGATCGCGATGACCTTGGGTCACATGTCGGCGCTGCTGCTGATGTGCCAGTTCGGCTGGCTGGCCGGATTGCGCCGGCGCTTCGCGGCGGTCGGACAGACCGCATTTTCGAACTACATCGCGCACTCGGTGATTTACGGCTTCGTATTCTACGGCTACGGCTTCAATCTCTTCGGGAAGCTCGAGCGCTATCAACTCTATTACGTAGTGCTGGGCATGTGGGTGTTTTCGATGATCGCGAGCCCCCTGTGGCTGGAGCATTTCCGCTTCGGTCCGCTGGAGTGGTGCTGGCGATCGCTGACGTACTGGAAACGCCAGCCGATGCGGATCGTGCGGGAGACGGCGCCGGCCGGCGCCGCGGCGCTCGAAGCGAATGCATGACGGCGGCGGTCGCGCGGCTATGAGGATATCCTCAATTCCGCAGGCTGCTGCCGCGGTGGACAGTCTTGGTAAACGCCGGGTCTGAGCTATAGTAGTTAATATCACTACCGCGAGGAGACCAATGGACAAGGCAGTTTCGGCGGCCGACGCCAATCGCCGGTTCTCGGAACTCCTGCGAACCGTAAAGAAGGGCCGAAGCGTAATCGTGACGAGTCACGGCAAGCCCGTGGCCAGGATTACGCCCGTCGTCGAGGACGAGCGAGCCGCCGCGGGCGCGCGCTCGGCCCTGTTCGCCCGGCTCCAAAGAGAACGAGTTGTGAACGTCGGCCGCTGGACGCGTGACGAGTTGTACGACGAGGCGCTATGAAAATCGCCTTGGACACCAACATCCTGGCATACGCAGAGGGCATCAATGGAGCGGACATGCGAGATAGGGCGCTCGGGCTGATTCAACGGTTGCCGCCAACGGCTGTCGTCGTTCCCGTTCAGGCATTGGGCGAGCTGTTTAACGTGCTCGTCCGAAAAGCCAAACGGCGGCCCGCACGGGCGCGGGCAGCAGTGTTGAGCTGGCGCGACGCGTATCCGGTGGTTGAGACGTCCGCCACCGTAATGGTCAACGCAACCGATCTGGCGTCCGATCATGGGCTTACGATTTGGGACTCGGTTGTGCTGGCCGCGTCGGCGGAAGCCGAATGTCGCTTGTTTCTGTCGGAGGATCTCCAGGAGGGGTTTACGTGGCGTGGAGTCACCGTGACCAACCCGTTTGCGCCGGCGCTTCACCCTCTGTTAGCGGCGTTGCTCGTGGAACTCCGAGGGTGATGTCCCCACGCTGCGATCTGGTCTCGCTCCCGCTCTCAACCATGAAAGCCACCCGCTGAGCTTAATCCATAAGCAATTGAACGGCACTGACTTCGTGATCGCTGGGTACTCGATCCGACATGGCGCGAGCGCACTGCCTGATTCGACGGTCGTGATCGAAGCGTATCGCAAGAGTGCAGACGGGTATGTACTGGCGGATCAGACTGGAGAGCGACTCGCTAACAGCATATCCAAACTCGAGGAGTTGCCCTGTCCGTGGACAACGGATGTCTGGCTACTCGCACACGGCCAGCAAACTGGAGTCATGCAGTACCACGAGCGGCTCCGCATCTACAGCTTTGATGGCCGGCGTTTCAAAGAACTCTGGGGCCACGACCCGTTAATTAAGGGGCGCCAGCTTTCAAACAGCGGGGAACGAACTGAAGATTACATTCTATGATGAGGAAGCAGTTCACAAGATGGTTCTGACGTTGGCGCTGCTGCCACAAGGCCCCAAGGAAATCAGCGTGCTGGAGAAGCAATAACAACCCAGTAGCGATCTTGCTGGCCTCGATGCTGCTGTGTCCTCGTCCGGCGTGCCGATTAAGCTACTTCCCATCGCCCATCGTCAGGATGCGCGAGTCCGTTTGGAACTTGTGATAGTCCCTGAAGACCGTCGTCTCCTCCTGCCGCAGAGTTTTGAGGCCCAGCAGCTTTACGTCCTAGCGCTGCCAATCTCGGACGGGAACCCACTGCCCATCCGCCATCCGCGCCTCCTCGGTTACGACGTGGATCGCCCCAGCCGGCATGCGCGTCAGCACCTTGCCGAAGGTGAGAGGCGCCACCGAATCAGCTACCACCTTGGCCCAGCGGTAGTCCGCCTGGTCGATCCACAGGCGAATGTGAAATTTGCGCGCCACCTGGTTATCGCCGCACTTCGCCGCCGCGCCCACCGGCGCGTCCGCGTCCACAATCCACGCCGGGCGTTCCCGGACGGTCTCCACACCAGCGAGCTTGAAGGTAAACAGTTTCCCGAACTCGGTGCGGCACAAAAGGTCTTCGGCGTCGGCCTTCTGTTCCGTCTTCTCGCGCTTCGCCTTCGCCTCCGGTGACTCGTGTGCCAGTTTTCGCAGGGAGTTCTCGAACTTCGCCTGCTCCGACCGCGCCTGCGCCTCGCTGAGCGGCTTGCCGTTCTTGCTGATGAGCCTGGTGTACTCCTGGTCGTATATCGCCATCACTTCGCGGGTCTGACTGGTCGTCTTCAGGACCTTCCCTGCGGCGTCGAAGGACCGGTTCTCGTTGTCCTCGGTCCACACATAATCGCGCGCGGGCTTGGGGTTCCACTGTTCATGCTCCAGCGACCGCCGCACGATCTCTCCCACATCCTGCGCATGGAGAGCCGCCGGGGCCAGTAGCAAGAAGAATCTCATCATGCAGACGAATCCTCGCGTCGAACGGAGCAAATCAATCTTGAACGGTCCACATCTGAGTTCCGGACGTGAAGACAGTCCACTCTCACTTCGCCCCCCGTACCTTCACGACAAAATACGGCGTCGCGATCCGCGGATCCGGGTGAAACCAACCCCCGCCAGCGCCATTCAGCGCCTCGAAGTAATACATCAAGTCCCACCGCGCCGCGATATCCTCTCCCGGAATCGTGAACGTGTCCTCTCCTCCGCCGATCTCCATCGCTTTGAACTTCGCCTGCTGGTTCACCGCTCGATAATAGAGCCGCACCCGCGTCACCTCGTGCGCCGGCGAGATCCTCACCTTCAACGTCAGCGCTTGTCCCGCGTCGATCTCGCTCGGCGGGTCATGCGCGATCGCCGGCCGCGGCGACTCTTTCGCCGCCATCCGCGGCTTCACAACCCGCTCCCGCGACCGCCCCTCGACCACGATCCCACTGATCGTCCACTCCCCGTCCGGCAACGGAATATTCAGCAACCCGCCATCCGCTGTCAGGCGCAACGGTGTCTCGCCGCGATCCGACGGAGCAACCGCGCCGTAAACTCCCCCGGTCCTGTCTTCACGCGAAAGATCTGCCGCCCCGTCCCCCGAATCGCGTCGCGATCGAGAACGTCATGCGGCAAATTGGCCGGCCCCTTCGCGGCGGCGCGGACCTCGAGGTACGGCGTCAGCGGAATCGCGTCCGCCGTACGCGGACCCTCCGCAGCCCACCCGTACCCCAGCGCGTCGCTGTATAGCGTGTCCGGCGCCACCGCCTGAAATCGCGGCGCGACTGTGTTCTGCAGAACGAACCCGTTCGCGCGATAGGCAGCCGCGCTCGCCGGCGTCTTCACCGGCCCGCCGAAATCGAACCCGTAATCGAACCTCCCGAACCGGTCGAGCACCGCCGCCCGCTCCCGCAACAGCTCCAGATCATGCCGGACATACGGCAGCTTGTCCTTCCAATGGCCAATATCCTCCGGGCCGAACGCCATCTCCTCCGGGTAGAGTCCATCGGTCAGCCGCACCAGTTGCTCCCACACCGCGATCCCCGCCTTCACGTCGCGCATCGCGGCGTCCAGCGCGGCACGCTCCGCCGTCGCATCGAAGTATGCGGTCTGCTCCGTCGCCGTCTGCTTCAGCGCGTGATACCGGGCGAGCAGCGCCAGCACCTGAAAATCCGGTTTGGTAGACCGCCACTCCGCGTGCTTCGCGGGAATCTTCCGGTCGGCGCGCGCCACCGCCTCTTCCGTCCGCCGCGCCAGCCCGTCGAGCAGCGCGGCAGTCTGCCGCGGCGTCTGCTTTGCCGAAGCCCTGTCGCGAATGCGGTTCTCGACAGCCTCCGCGATCGACGCGATATATCGCCAGTCGCTGGGCAGGACGTCGCGGTACGCGTCCAGCAAACCGCCCGGGTTGATCTCCGGCCAGATGTACATGTTCGGATCGGCCAGGTGAGCCGCCACGATTTCATTGACGACGCCGCTCGCGTTCCGGTACGCGTCGAAAACATCCGGCGCGGCCGCGCCAAAGCGCCGCCGCAGTTCCGCCAGCCAGATCGAATCCGCCGCCGCCGGGTTATAGCTCAGCCGCCCCCAAAGCCCGTAGAACATCCAGTAGCGTTCGAATTCCCACTTCCAGAACATCCGGTCCTTGTGGGCCTCGGTGAAAACGCCCCACACTCCGGGCCGGTTCCCGAAGCCTTTCTGCGCCAGCGGCGGATCGATCTCGAAACCCACCGCCCCGCCCAGAGAAAACGTCGGGACGGCGCGGCGCACGAACTCCGGATTGCCCCATAGCAGCAGGCGGTGCGATCCCAGCCCCCAGAGCTCCCAATAGAATCCGTACGCGTGCGGCTTCTCCAGGAAATTCAGGTAACTGTAGCCGGGATACGTCTCCGCCGGCTGATACGGTCGCCCCACGTCCTCCGCCCAATACTTCGTCGAGACGCGCACCGGAACGCCCACCTGTTCGGCGGCGTCGATCATGTCCTTCGCCACCGCCCAGGCCCGCAGGTCGAGATACACCGGGCGGCCCGCGTCACGGATCGCAGTGTAAATGTAGTCGCGGTAGAACGCCACGCGGAAATCGGCGGGGATGCCCGATTCCTCGTTCGTCCGCATTTGCACGCTGCGAATTGCCGGGCAAAGCCGCAGTATCGCCGCCAGCGCCGCATGGCTGTACGGTCCGATGTTGTCCCGCGTGATCCCTTCCGTGGTCGGGATCATGCGCGTTTGGATGTTGTGTTCCCACACGCCGAGCGTAAAATCGATCCCGTGGTCCGCCGACGCCTGCGAGATGTATTGCAGCATCTCGAGGTTCTTGCGCCGCTGCTCGTCGCTGAGGCCTCGCGCCCGAACCGCCGGGAATTCCGGCAGCGAGAGCCAGAACGGGTACGGCGGCGCCAGATAATTCGTCTGGTGCGCGAAGACCAGGTTGAAGCGGTTGAACCGGCTCCGCGCCAGCATCGAAAAGTAATCCTGCCAATAATCCTTCGAGTAGTACCAGTTCCGTTCCAGGTCCTCGTTATGCAGGAAATAGCGGATGCCGCGCATCGCGGCGGCGGGACATCCGGCGGCATTCGAAACCCGCCCGCTCTCGCGCACCTGCTCCGCCGCTTCGAGCAGCCCGTACATCAACCCGCGCTCGTCGCTGCCGGCGATGGCGCCGTTCGAGATCGTGAAGCACTCGGGCTTTCCGCCGGCCATGCTGGTCGCCGGCGCCCCGGCCTTCGACCCCCGCTCCGCCGCCGCGCGGCGAAACTCTCTCAGTCCGAAATCGACCGGTCCCGCGCCCGCGAGCGGCGCCGTCAGCAGCAGCACTGGCAGCAATCGAGGAAAGGTCATAGCCGCGCGATCACGATCGGCCGCTCCCCGAAATCCGTCAGCTGCCGCATCGCGCCTCCGCCCGCCCCAATGCGCGCCGCGACGATATAAGGACCGAGTCGCTCACCTTCCGCAAGTCCCATGCCTATTTCCGCCCCATCACGAGCCGTCACCCAACATCACGAAGGCGGCCCAATAATAAGGATGGCTGAACTCCCCCTTCGACAAGCGCCCCATCGCCGCCCGCCGTAACGCTTCCGCTTTCGTGATCTCCGGCTTCCCCGCCACCCGCTGCCGCAGCCCTCGATGGAAATCCGCCATCAACATCGACGTGCTCGCCGCGTCCGCCTTCCACTGACTCGCCACCGTCGTCGGACTGCCCGCCACAAACATCGCCCAGCTCATCCCGATCAGCCCCTCGCCGCCGCCCACCGCCCCACGCGCCATTTCGCATGCCGAAAGAATCACCATCTCCTCGTGCAGCTCGAGCCCCATCACCTCCCACGCCTCCAGAATGCCGGAATCCTCTCCGTGGGCCGCCAGGTAGAGGTGCGAATACATCGGATTCCGCGCGTCCAGCACGCCGTGCGTCGCCAGATGGAGCACCGAGTATTGCCTGGACTGATCCCGCAGAACCGACTTCGAGGCCTCTGCTCCCGTCAGAATCCGGCTGTTCTCCGCGCCATACAGACGCCCGATCTCGATGACCTCCCGTTGCGCCGTAGGCAGCTCCGCCAGACCCGATGCCGGCGCTAGGAGCGGATTGCCCATCGCCAGAATCGCGGAAGGACCGCTCGGACGCTCCGCCTTGCGCCGCCGCAGTTGCGCCAGCACCGTCATCGATGGCGCGTACGACACAGCCGCGTCCTGAATCAGGTACCGCCCGCCGGCGTTTTGCAACGCCTGAAAGGGAACCTGCCACAGCGGACCCTCCGGGACAAAGACCAGCGTCTTCTTCCGCTGCGCCTCTTTCACCGGCGCCAGCAGCAGTTGATACAGCTCGCGCCCCAGCGGTTGAAACCCCAGCTCCCGGCCCGCCAGCGCCGTTCGAAACCGCGCCGCCTTTTCCGCCAGCGCGGAAGGCGAAACCGCCAGCTTATAGAAGTGGACCGTCGCGTCTCCGCCTGTAATCGCCATCGCGAATACAGCGTCGTTCGTCAACACGTATTCCACGGCCGCCGACCGCGAGTCCCCCAGTTGCGCGGCGATCTCCGCCGGCCGCGCCGGATCGAATCGCGTCCGCCGCAATGCCAGCTCCGGATGCGAAGTGTACAGCGCCGCCTGGAACTCCGCGTATTCCGTCGCCGCCCGGTCGGTGTCCGCCCGCGCCGTCACCGCGCGCGATTGCCGCACCGCCGCCAGCAGCCGCCGCAGTGTCTCCTCCCGTTCCTGCTCCGCTGGCGTCATGCCCTTCGTAATCCGCAGCCTGCCGCTTCCGATCACCTCAGCCAGCACCCGCGCCTTCGTCTGCTCCGCCACCGCGAACGCATCCTCCGGCCGCGCCGCCCCGATCAACAGGGAGAACAAGCCGCGGTATGGCTCCAGTTTGTCTTGCAGGTAACGCTGCCGGTCCTCTTCCACCCCCGCCACGTTGTTCCGCAAATCCTCGATAATCGCAATCGCGCTCCGGAAGCCCGCTTCCGCTTCCGCCGTCTTGCCCTGGGTGCGATAGATCTTGGCCAGAAGGTTCCGCGCCCCCCACCGTGCTTCCAAATACCCCGCCTCGTCCGCCGCCGCCCGAACCCGCTCCGCATACGGGAGCGCGCCCCCCGCATCCCCCTTCTCCAGCAGCGCCGTTCCTAGGTGCACCGTCACCGGCATCGCATCGAGCGGGCTTACCCCCTCCAGAGCCTGCTTGAGATCGCTGACCGCCGCGTCCAGCTTTCCTTCGTCGAGCTCCAGCATGCCGCGCTCTTTGTAGCAGAAAGCCAGCATGGGCCGGTTCGAAACCTCCTCCGCCAACGGAAACGCCTCCGCCAGGTATTTGCGCGAAAGATCGTGCCGCCCCATCACCGTCCCCAGGTCCGCCCGGTTCATTAAGGTCGAGAGGATCTGCCGCTTGGCGCCGCCCGCCCGCTTGATCGCCAGGCTCTCTTCGTAATAGCGCAGCGCCATGTCGAATCCGCCCTGCGCCGCGAACAGGTTGCCCAGGTTGTTCTTCACGTTGGCGGCGAAGTCCGCCTGTTTGACGGTCTCTGCGATCTTGGTCGCCTTCTCGTACTGTTCGAACGCCAGCCGGTACTGCCCGCTCGAGTGGTAGAGAAGTCCCAGCGAATTGAGAACCTGTCCCTCCCGAACCGGAGGACCGAACTTTCGTACTCCTTCGAGAGCCGCCTCGCACTCGGAGATCGCGTCCCGAAAATCGCCGAGTTGCCGCAGAGCGTCGCACGCTATCTGATGAAACCCCGGCCCCGCGCGCGTCCCGGCGGCCCACGTTCCCGCCTCCCGCGCGAACTGCAGCGCGCCCTCCGGATCGCCGCCCGTGACCAGAATCACGTCGTGCCAATAGCCGCACATCGCGCGCGCCTCAATGTCGCCGCTCCGCTCGGCCGCGCTCTCCGCCCGCGCCACCACCCCGCAGCCCGCCCGCCTGATCGCCCATTTGCGACTCTTGGTAAGCCTGCGCCGCCGCTTCCCGCGCGCCGGCCGCCAGCAGCTCGTGCGCCGTCGTTTCCAGGATGCGCGCCATTTCGGAGTCGTTCGCCGCCTCCACGATCCGCGCCGCCAATTCCTTCACCGCCGGCGGCGTAGGCGTCTGCGCCGCGGCCGCGATTGCCATGGCGAACAGCGCCATACTCCGGAAATACGTCATGCGGGCTTCATCATAACAAGGACGGCGTGGAGAAGCGGCCCCCACGCTCTATCGCGACACCTGGGCCCGCGCCGCCGCAGGCTGGCTCTGCGTCAAACGCGAGAAGTTCTTCCCCCACCGTCCCCCAAACCCGTGATCCTCCCGCCCGTCGAATGACGTCGCCATCCCCCGTCCTGCTAAAATGAACTCACAGCGGGGACGTAGCTCAGATGGATAGAGCGGTCGCCTCCTAAGCGACAGGTCGGCAGTTCGAATCTGCCCGTCCCTACCACCGGCTGAATCCGGACACACTCACCTCCCCCGGAGAGTGCAGGGCCCAAATGTCTTTCGTCCATCTCCATTGCCACACCGACTACTCGCTGCTCGATGGCGCCTGCGATATCGACCAGCTCATGAAGATCACCGTCGAGCAGAAGATGCCGGCCGTCGCCATGACCGACCACGGCAACCTCTTCGGCGCCGTCAAGTTTTATAACGCCGCCAAAGCCAACGGTGTGCACCCCGTCATCGGGTGCGAGGTGTACGTCTCCCAAAAAGGCCACAAGACCCGCTCCGACACCGACCGCTACAACCACCTCGTCCTCCTCTGCGAAAACCAGCAGGGCTACCGCAATCTCATTAAACTCGTTTCCACCTCCTACCTCGAGGGCTTCTACTACAAGCCTCGCATCGATCTCGACCTGCTCAACTCCCACTCGGAAGGCCTCATCGGCATGTCCGCCTGCCTCCGCGGCCACATCGCCGAAACCATCCTCTCCGATAAGTACGACGACGCCAAACGCCTCGCCCATACCTACTCCGACATACTCGGCAAAAATAACTTTTTCCTCGAGGTCCAGGACCACCACTTAGAACAGGACAAGCGCCTCACCCCCGAGCTCAACCGCCTCTCCCACGAGACCGGCCTCCCCCTCGTCGCCACCAACGACTCCCACTACCTCCGCAAGGACGACGCCCGCGCCCACGAGATCCTCCTCTGCATCCAGACCGGGAAGATGTTCAACGACCCGAACCGCATGCGCTGGAACACCCCCGACTTCTACCTCAAATCGCGCGACGAAATGATGGAGCTCTTCTCCGAGCTCGAAGACGCCCTCGACCGCACCTGGGAGATCGCCCAACGCTGCAACGTCACCCTCGAGAAGGTCAAAGAGCCCTTCCCTAAATTCGATGTCCCCCCCGAGCACTCCACCGACACCTACTTCGAGTACGTCGCCCGCCAGGGCTTCGAAAAGCGCGCCGCCCGTCTCGAAGCCATGCGCGCCAGGGGCATCCTCAAGCACGATCTCGCCGAGTACCAGGAGCGCCTCGACCGCGAGATCAAGATGATCCAGAAGATGAAGTTCTCCGGCTACTTCCTCATCGTCTGGGACTTCATCCGCTATGCCAAATCGCAGGGCATCCCCGTCGGCCCCGGCCGCGGTTCCGCAGCCGGTAGCCTCGTCGGCTATGCCATGGCCATCACCGATATCGACCCCCTGCAGTACGGCCTCCTCTTCGAGCGCTTCCTCAACCCCGAGCGCGTCAGCATGCCCGATATCGACGTCGATTTCTGCATGAACCGCCGCGGCGAGGTTATCCAGTACGTCACCCAGAAGTACGGCCGCGAGCAGGTCGCCCAGATCATCACCTTCAACACCCTCGGCGCCCGCGCCGCCATCAAGGATGTCGGCCGCGCCCTGGAAATGCCCTTCGCGGATGTCGAGCGCGTCACCAAGATGGTGCCCAACGTCCTCAACATTGGGCTAGCCGAAGCCATCGAGCAGGAGCCCGGTTTCACCGAGGCCCGCAAGAAAGACCCCCGCGTCGACGACGTCCTCAATGTCGCGCTCCGCCTCGAAGGCCTCGCCCGCAACTGCTCCGTCCACGCCGCCGGCGTCGTCATCTCGCCCCAGCCCCTCAAGGAGCTCGTCCCGCTCTACAAAACAAACCGCGACGAAATTGTCACCCAGTTCGACATGAACGGCCTCGACAAGCTCGCGCTCCTCAAGATGGACTTCCTGGGCCTCACCACCCTCACCCTCATCCAGGACGCCCTCCGCCTCATCCAGAAACGCCACGGCGTCGAGATCGTCCCCGAAGACCTCCCGCTCGACGACAAAGCCACCTACGAAGTCTTCTGCAAAGGCTTCACCTCCGGCGTCTTCCAGTTCGAATCCCCCGGCATGCGCGACATCCTCCGCCGCTATCAGCCCAACCGCCTCGAGGACCTCACCGCGCTCAACGCCCTCTACCGCCCCGGCCCCATCCAGGGCGGCATGGTCGACGATTTCATCGAGCGCAAGTGGGGCCGCAAAGCCGTCCAGTACGACCTGCCCGTCCTCCAGGAGCTCCTCGAGGAAACCTACGGCGTCATCGTCTACCAGGAACAGGTGATGCAGATCTCCAATCGCGTCGCCGGCTACTCCCTCGGCGACGCCGACCTGCTCCGCCGCGCCATGGGCAAAAAGAAGCTCGAGGAAATGGTCAAACAGCGCGACCGCTTCATCCAGGGCGCCCTCGAAAAAGGCTACAACCAGAAGAAGGTCGAAAAGATCTTCGACCTCATGGAACAGTTCGCCGGCTACGGCTTTAATAAGTCCCACTCCGCCGCCTACGCCTATCTCGCCTTTGTCACCGCCTATCTCAAAGCGCATTACCCCATCGACTTCATGGCCGCCCTCCTCACCTCGGAAACCGGCAACACCGCCAAAGTCGTCAAGTACATCAACGAATGCCGCGAAATGGGCATCACCGTCCTCCCCCCCGATGTCAACGCCAGTGAATGGAGCTTCACGCCCGATGACCAGGCCATCCGCTTCGGCCTCGGCGCCGTCAAGAACGTCGGCCAGTCCGCCGTCGAAGCCATCTGTAAGACCCGCGCCGTCCTCGGCCGCTTCACCTCCCTCCACGAATTCTGCGAAAAGGTCGACCTCGGCGCCGTGAACCGCCGCATGATCGAGAGTCTGATCCGCGCCGGCGCCATGGACTCCATGGAAGGCGCGCGCAGCCGGAAGTTCGCCGCCGTCGAAGGCGCCATGGAGGCCGGCCAGCGCGCCCAGCGCGACCTCGCCAGCGGCCAGGTCGGTCTCTTCGGCGAGATCGTCGCCGAAGGGCCCCACCACGCCGAGCTGCCCGCCGTCCCCGATTGGACCGATAAAGAGAAGCTCGCCGGCGAAAAAGAGCTCCTCGGCTTCTGGGTCACCGGCCACCCCCTCGACCGCTACGCCGAGAAGATCGCCGAGCTCGCCACCCACGACACCGGCTCCCTCGAAGGCCTGCAAAAGAACGCCGAAGTCTCCATCTGCGGCGTCCTCAGCTCCATCCAGCGCAAGCGCAATAAGGAACAGAAACCCTGGGCCGCCATGACCCTCGAAGACGCCAAGGGCAGCGTCGAAGCCATGGTCTTCACCACCAGCTATGAGCGCCTCGCCCCCCAGATCGTCGAGGACACGGCCGTCCTCGTCCGCGCCCTCGTCCTCCCCGAAGAAGGCGCCGCCCCCAAGCTCTCCGTCCAGGACATCGTCGCCCTCGACAACGCCCGTGTCGACATGCCCGGCGTCATCGCCATCCGCATCTGGCTCCACCGCAATGGCGACCTCGACCGCGCCCAGGCCCTCGAAGAGTTGTTCCGCAAAAAACCTGGCCCCACGCAGGTCCGCTTCCGCCTCGAATCCCCCCGAGACTTCTCGGTCCTGCTCGACGTCCCGGCAAAAGTCCGCCCCGACAAAGAATTCAAAGCCGCCGTCGAACAAATCTGCGGCGCCGACGCCATCGAGCGCCTCGCCGGATAACGCGAGATCCCGAATTCTTCTTTGCGATCTTCGCGCCTTATAGTTGCTCTGGAGCGAAAAAAACCAAAATTTAGGCCGTCTTGAT
>CAZSQK010000087.1:0-34766 GCA_964608645.1 uncultured Solibacteraceae bacterium
GAACCGGCGACCTGCTGATTACGAATCAGCCGCTCTACCAGCTGAGCTAGGGTGGCCCTGCCCTTTGAGAATAACAATCGACAGCCCATTTTCGCAAATCCATGGATCGCCCGCTCAAGCGGATTTCCATGGTCGACATCCCATCGCTGCGGACGTGCGACCGTAAGCTCGGCAGCCAATCTCTGCGACCCTCCGCCCGGCAACGTTCCCGGTGTTTCGACGCGCGCCACCTCCCGCCGGCGTCGAGACCGAGCTGCGCAGGACGACGCGCGCCTCCTGCGCGGAGCGATTGCGCACCTCCGTCTTGACCGAAACGCCGCTCGCTTCGTCCGTAACCCGCGGCGTCATGATATACGTTCCCCATCGCGGGACGTGCTGCGGCCCGGTCATGTCGAGCCACACGAACCGATAGACCGCGGCGCCGGAATACCAGCGCGAGGAGCGATCCTCCGGACTCAATCGGACGGCCAGCACCGCTCTCCCAGGTCGTGGCCGTTCAGCCACACCCGCGCGTTCGACATGGCGCCGTCGGACTTGAAAGAACCGGTCTTTCGCGCCCGCCGGCAGCGTGAAGGTTTTGCGGTGCCATGCCACGCCGAAGATCAGCAGTGCGCCGGTGTGCGGATTCAGCTTGGGGTCGAACGGACCTTCAATGGCCCAATCGTGCGGCAGCCGCTGCGGCCGCCACTGCGAGTCGTCGAACTCCGGACGTTCCGCACCCGGGGAATCGCCTTTGTGAAAACGCCAGCCGTCCGTGAACGGCTGCCGGCGCTCATTGTTGACGAAAACCGCGGCGGACGCCGCCGGCGGCGCGGCCGCGGCAGTCAGCGCAACGACGCACACAAGTAACACTCGGGTCATGTCCCCTTCATGGTATCGGCGCGATCCGGCGCGCGCATCCGACTAAGGGATGGTTGGCGCAAGGCCCCGCCTCTGATACAACAGGGAGCATGTCAAAATCCGCCGCCTGGATCGTCTGTCTCCTGCCGCTAGTTGCCGCAGCCCCCGCGATTGCCGCGGACGCCGAGCCGAAGGTCGTGCTCCTGTGGCCGAATGGCGCCCCCGGTTCCGAGGGAAAAACTGCCGCGGAATCGACGCGCACCACTCCCGATGGGGAGCACGTGATCTCCAGCATCCATCGGCCTTCGATCTCCGTTTACCTGCCCGCAAAGGACACGGCGAGCGGCGCCGGCGTCATCATCGCCCCCGGCGGTGGCCACAGCGAGCTGTGGGCCGATCATGAAGGCCACAATGCCGCGCGGTGGCTGAGCGCGCATGGCGTGGCCGGCTTCGTCCTGAAGTACCGCCTCGCGCGCGAGAAGGGCTCGACTTACAAGATCGAGGGCGAATCCCTTGCCGATATGCAGCGGGCCATCCGCGTCGTTCGCGCCAACGCGGCGGATTGGGGCGTCAAGCCCGACCGCATCGGCGTCATGGGCTTCTCCGCCGGCGGCGAAATCGCGGCCCTGGCGGCGTCCCGCTATCACGCAACCGCGGAAGCCGGCGCCGGCGAGACGGACGGACAGAGCGACAAGCCCTCGTTCCAGGTCCTTGTGTACCCGGCCATTCCCGCCGACATGAAGCTCTCCAGGGATACGCCGCCCGCGTTCCTCGCTTGCGGCGAGAACGACCGCCAGAACATCTCGCAGGGCCTCCCCGAGCTCTACCTCGCGATGAAGCGGGCGGGCGCGTCGGCTGAATTGCACGTTTTCGCCGGAGTCGGTCATGGTTTCGGCGTCCGCGATCGGACGAAAGGGCCGGTCGCCGGCTGGATCGTTCGCTTTCACGAATGGCTCGATGGCAAGGGCTTGCTGAAGAAATAAGTCCTCGGGAACGCTTCCGTCGGAAATTGGGTGGGCCGATACGAATATCTCCTCCGTCCTGCCCTCTTCATTCCCGAAGCGCGCGATTCGCCCTGGCGAAATTGCGCGCCAACAGTCATTCGGAGGAGATTCACAGATGTCTAGCACCTGGCGTGGATTACTACTCGTATCCGCGCTTTCCGCAGCCCCGTTCCTGCACGCCCAGAGCATCACCGTCCTTCCCGCGAATCCCACCGTGGCCCCCGGAGGAACTGTTCAATTTACGAAACAGTCCATGGGCCTTTCCCCGGAGACGGTGACTTGGGCAGTCGCCGGGATCCCGATGGGCAACACGAGCGTCGGAACCATCGACGCCACCGGCCTGTATCATGCTCCCTCGGCGATTCCGTCCCCGAACCCGGTGCTCATCACTGCCACCAGCACCGCCATGATGTCGGTCGTCGGCAGCACGTATGCCAACGTCCAGGTGCTCCCCACCATCATGATCAAACCGGGCACCCCCTCCGTGAAAGTCGGAACGACGGTGCAGTTTACGGTCGACGTCACGAACCTCCCCAATGCCGGAGTGACGTGGAGTGTTGCGCCGGCCGGCGCCAGCTACGGAACCATCACGGCAGCCGGCCTCTACACCGCGCCCGCAACCGTTCCGGGGCAGAACCCCGTGACCATCAAGGCAGTGAGCACGGCCGATGGCAAGACCTCGGCGATTACGTATGCCTACCTTCTGACCAATGGTCCCGCGATCACCGCCGTCACTCCCAATCCCCTGCCCTCGGGCACGATCACGGTGACCATTGCCGGATCGGGATTTCTTGCGGGCGCCACGGTCTTTGACGGCAATGTGCAGCTCACGACCGTCGGCGCCGTGACCGCCAACAGCGTCACGGCGACGGGATACCAGGGGCCGGCTGCGTCGGCGACGTTCTGCGTGCGGAACCCGGGTTCCGTGTGCAGCAACTCGTTGGTGGTCCCGGTCACGACGACCTCCGGCGGTGGAGGCTCACCGCCGCCTCCTCCTCCTCCGAATCCCGCGCCTGTAGTGGCGCCCGCCGCCGCCACCGTGCCGCTCGGCGCCACTCAGCAGTTCTCCGCCTCGAACGTGACGAGTTGGACTGCCACCGCCGGGTCGATCGATAACACCGGCCTCTACACGGCCCCTGCCGTAATGCCCGCCTCCAACGCGGTCACGATCACCGCGACCGGTCCGGGCGGATCGGGCAAGGCGAACGTCACCCTGATCCCCAACACGCCGCCGCAGATCACGTCGATCAACCCGCCGTCTCTTCCGCTCGGCGTCTTCTCGCTGGCCGTCAACGGCTCCGGTTTCATCACGCAGTCGGTCGTGCAGTTGAACGGGAAGGCGCTTCCCACCATGCTGAATAACGGCGTCCTGACCGTAACCGGCTTTGCGGGCTCCGTCGGGCAGGGCAACCTGACCGTCGTCAACGGCCCCCTGACGTCGCCCCAGTTCCCGGTGCAGATCGGCGCGGCTAACCCGTTGGTGTCCGCCTCCGCCGCCCGCCGCTTCCTCGAACAGGCCGCCTTCGGCGCGACGCCTCAGGAAGCCGACCACGTGCAGGCGGTCGGATTCCAGGGCTGGCTCAACGAGCAGTTCAATATGCCGCAGATCTCCAATTTCAACGGAGTCGGCAGCCAAGGCGGCATGGGAACCTATTTCCTCGCCAACGCCGTCACCAACCCCGACCAGTTGCGGCAGCGCGTCGCTTTCGCCCTGAGCCAGATCTTTGTCACCTCTTTGACGAAGTTGATTTGGACCTCGACGATGATTCCGTATCAACACATGCTCATGGCGGACGCCTTTACGAACTATCGAAAGATCCTCGGCGACGTCACCTTGAGCCCGGCGATGGGCCAGTATCTCGACATGGCGAACAATGCCAAGGCCAACCCGGTCGCCGGCACGGTCGCCAACGAGAACTACGCTCGCGAAGTCCTGCAGCTCTTCAGCATCGGCACGAACCTGCTGAACCAGGACGGAACCCTGCAACTCGACGCCCAGGTTCCCCCGCAGCCGATTCCTGCGTACAACCAGTTCACCATCACGGAATTCGCGCGCGTCTTCACCGGCTGGACCTACGCGCCCATGCCAGGTGGGCAGATCCAGTGGAACGCCTACCTGAACAACGTCAACTCTCCGATGGTCTTCCTCACCGCGATGCACGACGTCGGCGCCAAGACTCTCCTGAACGGCTTCGTTTCGCCCTCCGGAATCTCGCCGGCGTTGGATCTGCAGAACGCGCTCGATAACATCGCCGGCCACGCGAATGTCGCGCCGTTCATCTCCAAGCAGCTCATCCAGCACCTGGTGAAGAGCAACCCGACCCCGGCCTATGTAAAGCGCGTGGTGGATGCCTTCAACCTGAACGCGGGCGACATGAAAGCGGTCATCACCGCCATCCTGCTCGACCCCGAGGCGCGCGCCAACGACGCGGGCGGCGCCGATCTGCCGACCGACGGGCACCTGCAGGAGCCGGCGCTTTTCCTGCCCGGCCTGGTGCGGGCCTTCGGCGGCAAGATGACGACCCAGAACTACTATGCCTCGGACATGGCGAGCATGGGCCAGGACCTCTACAACCCGGCGAGTGTGTTCAACTATTACTCCCCTGGTTATACCGTCGCGGGCACCGGAGGATTGAAGGGACCCGAGTTCCAGATCTACAATCCCAACGCCGCCATCCTGCGCGAGAACCTGGTCGCCAACCTGTTCAACGCGTACAATAACCCGATTCAAACCTACGGCCCCGGCACGACGGTGGACCTGACGCCCTTCGTGGCCTTGGCGGGCACGCCGGCCACCCTCGTGGACGCCATCGACCTGACGCTCACCCATGGGACGATGCCGGCCGCCATGAAACAGACGATCGTCAACGGGGTGACCGCCGATGCGAGCGGCAACATTCACCGGGTGCAAACGGCGGTTTATCTGACGCTGCAGTCCAGTTACTACAGCGTGTGGCACTAGATCGCGGGGCCGGGCTCCACCGGCCCGCTCTGGCTAACTAAAAAGATATAAGAGGAGATATTTCACCATGTTGATTCGATCCAGACGCAATTTTCTCAAAACCGCTCTCGGCGCCGTGGGCGCGGCGGGCGCGCTCGGCAAGTTCGGAGAAATGGCCGCGTATGCGGCGAATCCCGCCAATAACCAGCCCTACCAGGCGCTGGTCTGCATCTTCCTGGCGGGCGGCAACGACGGCCATAACACCGTCTTTCCGATCGCCACCGCGAAGAACACCTACAACTTGTACCATGCGGGACGGCAAGGGCTGGCGCTCCCTTCCGTCGGCGTCCCCACCATCAACGACGGGGCGGACGTCTACGGACTCCATCCCAAGTTGGTCGAGATGCAGACGCTGTATAACTCCGGCGCGGCCGCGGTTGTCGCCAATGTAGGCAATCTGGTCCAACCGGTCACGCGCGCGCAGTATCAGAGCAACAACCTGTCGCTGGTTCCGTCGCAATTGTTCTCCCACTCCGACCAGACCAGCCAGTGGCAGAGCGCGATCCCCAACGGCAGCGCCTCGACCGGCTGGGGGGGCCGCGCCGAAGACCTGATGGCCGCCACCGCCAATGCAAACGCCGCGTTTTCGCCCATCACGGCTACCTCCGGCTGCGGCCTGTTTTGCACCGGACAGCAGACCTTTGCCGCCACGGTCCCGGTGGGCGGCGCGTCGCTGCTCATCGGCGCGAACAACCCGTCGCGTCTGGCTGCCGTGCAGCAGTTGATGACCTTCGACAACGGCCTCAAGATGGCGGCCGCCGCGAATACCGTCTATCTCCGCGGTGTCGGCTTCTCGCAGGCTCTCAATTCGGCCATCAAGACCGCCAAAGTCAATACGATCTTCCCCAACAGCCTGTTGGGCCAGCAGTTGCTGACCGTAGCCAAGATCATCAGCATCCGCCAGGCCCTCGGCATTCAGAGACAGGTGTTCTTCTGCCAGTTGGGCGGGTTCGACACGCACAGCAACGAATTGGCCGACCAGGACGCGCTGCTCGCGCAGTTAAGCCCCGCCGTCAGCCAGTTCTATGCCGCCACGCAGGAACTGCTCGTGCCCAACGCTGTGACCACGTTTACCGCCTCGGAGTTCGGCCGCACCCTCCAGCCCAACGGCAACGGAGGCACCGACCACGCCTGGGGCAGCCACCACTTCGTCGTCGGCGGCAGTGTTCTCGGCGGCAAGATCTACGGCCAGTATCCGGCCCTCGCGCTCGGCGGTCCCGACGACGCCAACACGCGCGGCACGCTCATTCCCACCACCTCCGTGTCGCAGTACGCCGCAACGCTGGCCACCTGGTTCGGCGTCGACGCGCAGAGCCTGACCACGGTGTGCCCGAACGTCGGCAACTTCGCGGCGTCGAATCTCGGCTTCCTCGGGTAGGGCCGGAGCTCAAACGCGTAGGGCATTGGGAAACCAGTGCCCTGCGCGGACAGCCTTAGCCCTTTACTTTTGTAACGTCGATGGTCGCTTTCATTGTCTGGCCTTCGCGGGACATCGTGATGTTGCCCTTGATGTGTTCACCCTCCAAAACCAGGTCCAGCTTGTAAACCACACCGTCCGGTGACGCGACTTCTCCCGTCAGCTTGTTGCCCTGTATCTTTCCGTTGTTCAGCGGCCACTGCTGGTTTTCGTCCGGACCGGCAGACCCGGTCACCGTGCTCCCGGCCTGCTTCAGAATGACGAAAGCGTTCGACGCGTCCTGCCCTTCGGGCGAGAACGTGCCTGACCACTTCCCGGTGACATCGGCGGCCAGCGCCGTCATGGCGCAGATCGCGATCATTAGCGTGCACACGAAGATCTTCATGAGATGGGCTCTCCTCGACCTTGAGACGCGCTCCGCCGGAAAAGGTTCGATTTTTTTCGCCCTCACCCCAGCAGCCGGTCCAGATTGAACGCCGCGCTGATCAGTCCCAGATGCGTCAGAGCCTGTGGAAAATTCCCGAGCAACTCCCCCTTGCCGCTGATCTCCTCTGAAAACAGCCCCAGATGGTTGGCATATCCCAGCAGTTTCTCGAACAGCAACTGCGCCTCCTCCACGTGCCCCGCCCGCGCCATCGCCTCCACCAGCCAGAAGGAGCACACCGAGAAGAACCCTTCCGTCCCCGGCAACCCGTCGCGCGCCGCCTTGCCGATGTCGTAGCGCAGGACGAGACTGTCCGCCGCGAGTTGTTCCCGAACCCGCGACAGCGTGGACACCATCCGCGGGTCTTTGGGCGAGACGAACAGCATCAGCGGCATCATGAGCGCCGCCGCGTCCAGCGCCTCCGATCCGAACGCCTGCGTAAACGCTCCCGCTTGCTCGCTCCAGCCGTCGCGCATAATGGCGTTGTAGATCCGGTCGCGCTCGCGGACCCACGTGTCGCTCTCGCTCGGGAACGACCGCTTGCGCGCCAGCCGCACTCCCCGATCGAGCGCCACCCAGCATTGCAGCTTCGAATAGACGAAGTCGCGCCGCGGCCCCCGCACCTCCCAGATGCTCTGGTCGGGCTGCTCCCAGTTCTTCACCACCCACTCCAGCACCCGCTCCACCGTCGACCACATATCGTACGAGAGCGGCGAGGTGTACTTATCGTAAAGATAGAGCGAATCCATCAATTCCCCGTAAATATCGAGCTGCAGGTGCCCGTACGCCGCATTCCCGATCCGCACCGGACGCGACCCGCGGTAGCCGTCGAGGTGGTCGAGCGTCTCCTCCGCCAGGTCGTGCCGTCCGTCGATGCCGTACAGCACGTTCAACGGCCCATTCTCCGGCGCCTCCTCCTTGGCGCGCGCCTGCATAAAGAGGGCGAACGCCCCGGCCTCGTCCGTATAGCCCAGCCGCATCAGCGAATACACCGTGAATGCCGCATCGCGCACCCACGTGTAACGGTAGTCCCAATTGCGCACGCCGCCGGCCTCCTCCGGCAGGCTGGTAGTGGGAGCCGCGACGATCGCGCCCGTCGGCAGGTAGGTGAGCAGCTTGAGCACCAGCGCCGAGCGCGTCACCATCTCGCGCCATCGGCCGCGATAACGGCTCCGTCCCGCCCAGGCGCGCCAGTAGCGGACCGTCTCGGTGAGGAGCGCCTGCCCGTCGACTTCCTCGGCGGCCAGCGCGGCATCGGCAGTCCCATCGCGATGCCGAAGCGCGAAGATCGCTTCCTGGTTGCTCTCCAGCGTGAACTCCGCGCCCGCGCCCGGACCGTTGCGCTCCAGCGGATACGCGCTCTTCAACACGAACTGCTGGCGCGGCGCGGCGAAGATCGCCGCCCGGCCCTCTCGATCCAGATGGACCTCGTGCGGCTGACGCGCGAAATCGAACGCCGGCCGGCACTCCATGCGGAAGCGGATCGGTCCGCGGATCGCCTTGGCGATGCGGATCACCTGCCGCGACGCCTGCTCCGTCTGCCCGCCCGCCTCGCGTCCAATCGGCATGAAGTCGATGACCTCCGCCATTCCTTCATCCGCGAAGAACCGCGTCATCAGGACATTCGTGTCGGGCAGGTACATCTGTCGCACCGCGCAATCGGCGGCCGGCGCCAACGACCACCACCCGCCTTGCCGGTCGTCCAGGATCGCCCCAAAGACGCTCGGCGAATCGAATGCCGGCAGGCAGCACCAGTCGATCGACCCGTTCTTCCCGACCAGCGCCACCGATCGCATATCCCCAATCACGCCATAGTGCTCGATCGGCTGATAGCTCATTGTTCGCTATAGTTCCACAGCAGCCCGCCGTCGACGAACATCGTCGCGCCAGTGATGTAGTCCGCGTCCGGCGAGGCCAGGAATGCCGCCAGCGACGCGACGTCGGCCGGTTTGCCGATGCGTCCCAGCGGAATGTTCTGCAAAACCGCCCCCAGCAGCTTCGGATCGCTCATGAGCTGGCGGTTGATCGGCGTTTCGATCGCCCCCGGCGCGATGTTGTTCACCGTGATTCCGCAGGACCCGAGCTCGATCGCCAGATTCCGCATCATCATCTTCAAGCCGCCCTTAGCCATGCAGTACGGCGTGAAATGCGGAAACGGCAATTCCTCGTGCACCGAACTGATATTGATGATCTTGCCCGGCCTTTTCGCTTCCACCAGCCGTTTGACGACGAATTGCGTGAGGAAAAACGGCGCCGTCAGGTTCACCTCGATCACCGCTCGATAGTCTTCCTCCGTGATCTCGACGAACGAAGCGCGCTTCTCGATCCCGGCATTGTTCACCAGAACGTCGATCGGGCCGAGCGCGCCGCTGCCTTCCTCCACCAGGCGCCGCGCCTCCTCGATCTTGCCGACATCCGCCTGAATCACGGCGCAGCGGCGGCCCATGGCGCGGATCTGGTTGCCAGTGTCCTCTCCGCCATCGCGGTTCTTGCGGTAGTTGACGACAACGTCCGCCCCCTCCGCCGCCAGTTTGAGCGCGATTGCCTGCCCGATGCCCTGGTCGCTTCCGGTGACCAGCGCGTTCCTGCCCTGCAATTTCATACTTCCGAGAGTACCGGCAGAGCCCGCCACGCGCGGTGTGATGCCGCACACACTCGCAATGTTCTATCTCTAGTACAGCCAAAACTGCGTGGGCCTTCAGCTTACGAAGATTCGCCTCCTCTGGCCGTGGCGTTCTTTGCGACTTTGGGGCTTGGCGAGAAAAAAACAGCGACAGCGACGGCCGGAAATGCCATTGCCAAGGAGATCGTCGATGCCGCCCTTGGCTGTTCTTAGCTGATCAGCCGCGCCAGTCCGAACGCCGCCGCCGACGCCAATCCGCCGATCACGACCGTCTGAAATCCGCCGCGCCATGGCGAAATCCCCGTCAGCCGACCCTTGACGAACCCGAACACGAACAGCGCCACCAGCGTCACCGCGACCGACACCTCGAGCGCCGAGTACAACTGCCGGATCATCATGTAGGGCGCCAGCGGCACCAGCCCCCCGAGGATGTACGACACTGCAATCGTCACCGCGCTGTTGCGCGCGCGCTTGGGGTCGGGCTCTTCCAACCCCAGTTCGAACTTCATCATGAAGTCCACCCACCGCTTCTGGTCTGACGCGATCGCCGTCACCACCGGCGCGATGTCCTTATCCGACATGCCGTAGCCGCGAAACACCTCCGCGACCTCCTCGCGTTCCTTGTCGGGCAGTTCGATCGTCTCCCGCACCTCGCGATCGAGCTCCGATTGGTAGTGATCGCGATCCGTCCGCGCCGCCAGATATCCGCCGAGCCCCATCGCAATCGAGCCCGCGGCGATCTCCGCCATCCCCGCCACCACCACGATCCAGGTGTCTTTGACCGTTCCTGAGAGTCCGGCCGCCAGCGCGAATGGCACTGTCAGGCCGTCGGCCATTCCGATCACGACGTCGCGGACCGATTCCGAGGCCTGAAAGTGCTTTTCCGTGTGCGGCGGATGACGATGATGATGATGCGACATTCAGACAACATCATCGCATGCCGTTCGATGATCTCCGCCCTACACAATCACCATTTTGCCGACGCCGTCCTCATACCGCTCCACCGAAGCGAAGGCTTCCGCGATATTCGCCAGCGGCCGGCGGTGCGTCACCAATGGCGCAAACCACGAAGCCTTCTCCGTCAGCAGATGCAACGCGTCGTGCGCTTCATGGTTCGACCGCCGCACGTTGAAAATCGCGATCTCCTTACGCCGCATGTGCGACACCTCGAATGGCACCACCGCCGCCGAGTGGATCCCCGTCAGCACCATCCGCCCGCCGTTGCGCGCCACGCGGAACGCCCAGTTGTGCGTCTGCTCCTTCGCCGCGCAATCCATCGCGCAATCCACCCCGCGCCCGCCTGTGTCGGACATGATCTGTCCCAGAAAATCCCCGTCGTTGGGATCGAGCGCCACGTCCGCGCCCATCTCCTTCGCCATTTCCCGGCGGTGCGCCACCGGCTCCACGGCCCAGATGCGCCCCGCGCCGGCGATCTTCAGGCTCGCAATGGTCAATAATCCGATCGGACCCGCGCCGAACACCACGACCGTGTCGCCCGGCCGGATAGCCGCGAACTCCAGCGAGTGCATCGCAATCGCAAGCGGCTCGACCAGCGCCCCCAGCTCCAGCGAGATCGCCGGCGGCAGCGCCAGCAGATTGCTCACCGGCAGATTGACGAACTCCCGAAAGAAACCGGGGTGTCCGGGATTGCTCAGAAATCGGATATTGGCGCAAATGTTGTGCCGGCCCGACCGGCAATACTCGCAGTGGTAGCAATAGATCGCCGGTTCGAGCGCCGCCCGGTCCCCCGGTGACCAGCCGGTCACCCCGTCCCCCGTCCGCACCACCGTCCCCGCCGGCTCGTGCCCGAGCACCATCGGATACACGCACGGCGTGTCGCCGATCGCGCCCTCGGCGTACGAGTGCACGTCCGAGCCGCAGATGCCGACGGCGTCCACCCGCACCTGCACCTCGCCCGGGCCGGGCGGTTCGATGGATTGTTCTGTCACGCGGAATTCCCGCTGTCCAATCAGTTCGGCGACTAGCATTCTCCAGCCATTGTAAGATAGGCCTAGATGCTTAATTACCGGGAGTTCGATGCGGGCCCCGACCCGTTCGGACGCAAATTCCATGTCCTCTTCAAGTGGCTGCAAACCGCCATCTCGATCCGTCACTCGGACACGATTGACGTGAAATTCATCGTCGAGGAGGAAGGCGCCCGCGCCGAAAAGACCATCGCGCTGCCGCATGCCGATGTCGTGCGTCTCGCCGCCGAGACCGGACGCAAGGTTGACGATCCTTGGTGCGCGCGCCTAGCGGCCCTGCACCTCAGTCACTTGATTTCTACCGGCGAGGATATGGAAAAGGACCTGATCACGGTCCCTTATTCCGATATAAGACTGTACGCGTCCGCACTGTCGCGCGATGCGCAGGCAGTCGTCCATCCTCGTTAGCTCCGCCCCACGTTTCTTCACGAAATCGTTATCGGTCTGTAACCGGGGACTGGTTACCTTGGTCCCGAATGACGAGAAAACTTCTACGAATTGGCCTGCTCGGGGCGCTAGCCCTTCCCGCGCTCTTGGGCCAGAGCGATGTCGCCCGCATCGTCGGCACGGTGACCGACCCGTCGGGAGCGGTCGTTCCCGGCGCCTCCGTGGCCGTGAAGAACGAGAAGACCGGTCAGGAACGAAAGGTCGTCGCCGATTCCGCCGGCTATTATGTGGCGCCGAATCTGGCGCCGTCGACGTACAAAGTGACCGCGCAGGGAAGCAACCTCGGACCCGCGGATTACACCGGGATTCCACTCAGCGTCGGCCAGGAGCGGGTCTTGAATATCGTCATCAGCCCCGCGGCGGTGACCACCGAAGTGCAGGTGTCGGGCGGTGACATGACGGTCATCGATGTCAGTTCCGCCGCCATCGGGACCAACGTCAATTCGCGCGAAGTCGCGCAACTCCCCCTGAATGGCCGCCAGCTTTCTCAACTCTACCTCCTGGCCCCCGGCGCCCAAACCGCCGGCGGCGGCAGTTTCGATAACATTCGTTTCAGCGGCCGCGCCAATCAGGAAAATGCCGTCCGATTCGACGGCGTCGAGGCCAGTTCGATCATCGACGCTTCTCCCGGCAACCTGAACGGCGAGGTTTCCACCGGCTTTCGTCTGCAGAACAGTCTCGAAACCGTCTCCGAATTTCGTGTCGATTCGAGCAACTACCCGGCCGAATACGGCACCGGCACGGCCGGTCAAATCAGCGTCATCAGCAAGTCGGGCGGCAACGACTTCCACGGAGGCGTCTTCGAGTACCTCCGCAACAGCGCGCTTGACTCCCGCAACTTCTTCGACGGCGCTGCCAAAGCGCCGCTGCGCCTGAATCAGTATGGCGGCTCGATCGGCGGCCCAATCGAGAAAAATAAGTTGTTCTTCTTCGTGGCGCAGGAATCGCTGCGGCAGCGCGCCGGTGTCAATCTGATCGCCACCGTCCCCAGCCTCACCGCCCGCGCCGGCGCCGTTCCCTCGATTCGACCGCTCCTCGCCGGCTATCCGGTCGGCACTCCGACCAGCAACCCCGATCTCGATCTGGCGCAGCTCGCGGCGTCTTCTTCGATCGACGAGTATTTCGGCAGTTTCCGCATCGATCATCACATCAACGACAAGTTCACTCAATATCTGCGGTACAACCGCGACCAGGGCTACCTCACGCAACCGCTCGACGTCACCGGTTCCAGCCAGATCGTCACCGGCGTTCCGCAGAATGTCGTGTACACGCTCACCCAGGTGCTCAAACCCACCCTCGTCAATGAAACCAAGCTGGGCTTCAACGGCAGCAAGACCCGCATCAACGGCGTCACGCCTCTCATTCCGGGTGTCGACACCAGCGCCTTCGCGGTGAGTTTCACGGGCACGGTGGCGATTCCCGGGGTGGGCGGCCAGGGCGCTTCGGCCGGCGCATCGTCGCTCGGCAATCTCGTCCGCGGCAATAGCTCGCAGAACGGCCGCGGCCAGCCCTATACGAATTACACTCTTTCGTTCATCGACAGTCTGAGCGTGATCCGCAAGGACCACTCGTTCAAGTTTGGCGGCGAGTACCGCGCGATTCGCCTCTATACGGATCGCCAGGGGGGAACCACCTACACCTTCCCGAGCATCACCGCGATGATCGCCAACCAGCCCTCGAACATCCAGGTGCTGGGCGACACCAGCGCTCCCGACCCGTGGAACAACGGCGCCGCCGGCAATCGCTTCCTCAAACAGTACTACCTCATCTTCTACGCGCAGGATGAATGGAAGCTTCGCCCCAACCTCACCCTCAGCTATGGCCTGCGCTACGAGTATTACCGGCCGCTGCAAGAGGATCGCAACCTCTTCGTCCTCTTCAATGCCGACACCGGCAAAATTGCTTGCGGCGCCCAGCCCGGCTGCGACCTCCCCGCCACCACCCCCTGGTATCACTCCAAGAAGACCAACTTCGGACCGCGGCTGGCCCTCTCGTGGTCGCCCCAGTCGATGAAGAACAAGACCGTCCTACGCGTCGGCGCAGGCTACTACTATGGCCCCGGCCAGACCGAAGACCAGGTGCAGCCGATCGATTCCGACCGCGCCAGCCGCACGCTGACCTCCAATATCGCCTGGCCCGTCAACCCGGCCACGGTTCTGGCCGGATACAACATCAACGATCCCAATCTCGGCTACCAGCCGCGCGCCTACGGCAACGGCTACACACTGCCCGAGAAAGTCCTGTCGTACACCGCGTCGCTGCAGCAGGCGCTGCCCGGCGATGCCTTGCTGACTGTCGCCTATGTCGGCAGCCAGGGCCGGAATCTCTTCCTGCGCTCATGGACCAACGGAATCGTGGGTGTGACCATGAACTCCACCACCGGCGCCGGAACCCCGGTCCTGCAATTCGGCCCGCGTTTTGCCCAGATCGATTACAAAACCAGCGGCGGCACGGACCATTACGACTCCCTGCAGACCACCTTGAACCGGCGCTTCAGCAAAGGGCTGACCGCCGGACTGCAGTGGACCTACGGCCACAGCATCGGCAACACCGGCGGATCGAACGAAGCGCAAACCACGCAGAACCCGTTCAATTTCCGGCAGGACCACGGGAACAATGCCTTCGACGTCCGTCACAGCGCGAACCTGTCGGTGCTGTATCAGCTCCCCGTCAAGACCAACTCCAAGGTCGTCAATGTGCTCGCGGAGGGCTGGGAAGTCGGTGGAATCTACAATGTGCGCGCCGGCCTGCCCATCGATATCACGCTCTCGCGGCCCGATATCGTGTACCAGGTCAATGCCACCGGTCAATATGTAACCTCGCCCATCGTCACGAACGGCGTAGTGCTGACGACCCCGGTGATCGACAATCCTTACGGAGGCGCGTTTCGCAGCAACCGCCGTCCGAGCGTCGTTGCCGGAGTGGATCCCTTCCTCAGCGCCGGCGACAAGCGCTTCTTTCTCAACCCCGCCGCTTTCACTTTCCCGGCGCCCGGACAGTTCGGGAATCTGGGACGCTACGCTCTCCACGGGCCCGGCCTCAGCCAGTTCGATTTCACCTTGCACAAACGCTTCGTGATGGATGAAAAGCGCAACCTGGAGTTCCGGGCGGAGTTCTACAACCTCCTGAACCGCGCCAATTTCGCCAACCCGCCGGCCGTCCTGGCCACCGGGCTGGGAACCGCAAGCAACCAGCTCCAGCCCGGCCAGCCCTATTCCCCGGCGGTTGCCGGCGCGGCCTTCGGCGTCTTCAACTCGACGGTCAGCAAGGACGTCGGTCTCGGCGCGCAACGCCAGATCCAGCTTTCGCTCCGCCTGAACTTCTAACCGGTCTGTCCTCCCATGTCTGCCTTCGGGGAGGCGGTACTCTACAAAAGAGTGCCGTCCTCCCCGCTTTTTATTTCCAGCGACTCCGCTCTCGCGCGCCGCGCAAACGCCCTCGCCGCGCGACTGCCCGAACTCTGCGGCCGCCCGATCCGTCTCCAGTCGATTCCGGGATTGCAGGACCGCCACGGTCCCGTCCACGCCGCCTCGTTCCTCCGCGAACGCCGCATCGCCTTCGACTGCGCCCCCGCTGAATTTCCGCGGATCGTCGTCCACGAGCTATTCCACTTCGTCTGGGCGCGGGCCGGCAACCCCGCGCGCTGGTCCTTCGAAGACCTGCTGCTTGCCGAGTGCCGCTCCGGCGCGCGGGGCGACCTCGGCTGGTCTGCCGAGTGGCGCAAAGCCGAACTCCGGCCCCGCGATCTGCGCCGCCGCTCGCGCCGCTGGCGCGAGTACTGTTGCGAGAGTTTCTGCGACACCGCGGCATGGCTCTATTCCGGCGTCAACCGCCACGCCGAGTTTACACTTCCGCAGCGTTGCCGGAAAAGACGGCAGGCGTGGTTCGATGCGACGCTGGACTGCCGCTGTTTGTCGATATAATCGAAATAGGAAATAATTTGTGTCTGTGAAGCGTTTGACCCTTGCGATCGCGATCGCGCTGCTGATCGGCTACGCCGGCTATCGGGTCGTCGGTAGCTCCTCCTCGACCAGATCCGTGAACGCGGCCTCCGTGAAGGCCGATAAGGATCGCAAACCTGCGCCCGACTTCGCCCTCAAGGACGCCGATGGAAAGCTTGTCCATCTCTCCGATTACAAGGGCAAGGTCGTCCTGCTCGACTTCTGGGCTACCTGGTGCAGCCCCTGCAAAATCGAGATTCCCTGGTTCATGGACATCCAGCGCAAGAACAAGGACAAGGGATTCGAGGTGCTCGGCGTCGCCATGGACGATGAAGGTTGGGAAGTGGTCAAGCCGTTCGTGGCCAAAATGGCCGTGAATTATCGGATGGTCATCGGCAACGACATGACGGCCCAAGCCTATGGCGGTGTCGACGCCCTGCCCACCACGTTCCTCATCGACCGCACCGGAAAAATCGCCGCGGTCCACGTCGGTCTCGCGAGCAAGAAAGATTTTGAAGATGGCATTGAACAGCTCCTCCAAGACACTGCGCCGGTTACTTCCGGCGATCCTCCTGTGCGCGCCGCTGTGGCCCCAAAGTAGCGGCCACCTGAAACTCGGCGAGCCCCTGAAGGTCACAGGCAAGCGCGGCGAGACGCTCCACGCGAAGATTCCGCTCACGGTCGATCCCGGCTTCCACGTCAACAGCAACAAGCCGAACGAGGAGTATCTCATCCCGTTGAAGCTGACATGGAAAGCCACCGGCGCGCTCGAATCCGGCCAGGTTGACTACCCCAAGCCCCTACAGGAGAAGTACGAATTTTCCGAGAAGCCTCTCTCGGTCTTCACCGGCAAATTCGACGTGATCGCGACCTTCAAAGTGGCCGCCAATGCCCCGGCCGGCCCCGGCGTTGCCGCCGGCCAGTTGCGCTATCAGGCCTGCAACGACAAAGCGTGCTTCCCGCCCAAGACGATCGAAATCGCTCTCCCCTACTCGGTGCAGTAGCGTTATCGCCCGTCCGCCTTGAAGAATGCTCCGATCGCCCGGCATGCCTGCCGGATCCGCTGATCGTTTTCCACCAGCGCGAACCGCACGTGCCCTTCGCCCATCGGCCCGAAACCGACGCCCGGCGACACCGCGACTTGCGCCTTCTCCAACAGCAGCTTGGCGAATTCGAGCGACCCCATAGCCCGGTACGGCTCCGGCACCGGCGCCCACAGGAACATCGAGCCGCGCGGTTTCTCCACATACCACCCCGCCCGCTTGAGTCCGCCCACCAGGACATCCCGCCGCCGCTGATATAAACCGCAGATCTTGCGCGTGTCTTCTTCGCACTCCCGCAGCGCGATGATCGACGCGATCTGAATCGGCTGGAACACGCCGTAATCCAGGTAGCTCTTGATCCGCGCCAGCGCCCCGATCATCCGCGGATTCCCCAGGCAGTAACCGACGCGCCACCCCGCCATGTTGTAGCTCTTCGACATCGAAAAGATCTCGACCGCGACATCCTTCGCGCCCTTCACTTGCAAAATGCTCGGCGGCTTGTAGCCGTCGAACCCCAGATCGGCGTATGCAAAGTCGTGGACGATCATGGCGTCGTGTTCGCGCGCCAGCCGCACCACCGCCTCGAAGAAATCCAGCTCCACGCAGATCGTTGTCGGGTTGTGCGGGAACGAGATCAGGATCATTTTGGGCTTGCGCGACGACGTGCGGAAGAGCTCCTCCAGCCGTCCCAGGAACGTCGCGGCGTCCGGCATCGGCAGCATGCACGCATGCCCCTCCGCCATCAGTACGCCATATTGATGGATGGGATACGCGGGGTTGGGCGACACTACCGCGTCGTCAGGACCCACCGTGGCGAAGAGCAGGTGCGCCAGCGCCTCTTTGGCGCCGATGGTGACGATCGCCTCGCGTTCCGGGTCGAGGTCCACGTCGTAATTTTTCTTGTAGCGGTTCGCGATCTCCCGCCGCAGCGCCGGGATCCCCCGCGATTGCGAATACCGGTGGTTCCGCGCGTTCCGCGAAGCTTCTATCAGCTTGTTGACGATCGGACGCGGCGTCGCCCCATCGGGATTGCCCATTCCGAGGTCGATTACATCGATCTGCGCCGCGCGGGCACGCGCGCGCATCTCGTTGATGACGGCAAAAACGTACGGCGGTAGCTTCTGAATACGGTGGTACTCTTCCGAATTTTGGGGCATTACCGATATTCTACGACGGCCGCTGGATCGATCCCGCCAATTGCGCCTCGACCACGAAGCGTTTTGGCGCCGATCCCACGTAGTAGAACGGATAGCAGGTGATCAGGTTGAGCTGCGCGTTTGAAGAGGGCTGCAGAGGACCGGTGTTCTCCGGTTCGACGATGCGCGTCCGCCGGACCCGGTAGAGGAACTGTCCCGCCGCCGTCTGCAGCACGATATCGTCGCCTTCGCGAATATCTTTCAGCACGCGGAAGTGCGTATCGCGATGTCCCGCGATCACGCAGTTGCCGCTCGTCCCCGGCAGCGCCGTGCCGGCAAGATGGCCGGGACCGCGCCGCAATTCTCGTGCGCTGTCGCCCTCGATCACGTAGAGCTCCGTGTCGAGGCGCGGAATTTTCAGCTTTGCCAGTGTTTCGCCGCGGGGAACCGCATGGAACGCGGCCGGTTGTGTCGCGGCGCGTGTCTCCGGAATATCGAGCACAGGTTGCTCGAAATTGCGCGCCGCCTCGGATTGCCCGATCCGCGCGCCCAGATAGTCGCGCGCGCCCAGGTAAAAGAGGCACATTCCACCGGCAATCAGCAGCACGGACAGCAGATTCTTCATATGGATAAAAAAACAGGTGGAGCAAACTTCCCGGCCGCCGCTATAGCGGCCCGGAACCTTGCTCCACCGGATCGAGTCTTACCGCTTGCGGCGCAGCGAAAGGCCGGCGCCGGAAAGCGCGCCGCCGCTGAGCAGCATCATCAGCCAGCCGGCAGACGTGTTCGGCATCGAACGGTTGGCCGAGCCCGTGTCGTTGGTGCTGCGAACGGTGCTGGGCATTTCCGCCGGCGGAACCGTGGTCTGGCTCTGCACCGTGCTCTGATTTTCGGCCACGGTGGCCGGAGTAGTCGCCGGCGACTGAGTCGTGATTTCCGACTGGGCCGTCGTCGTCCGCGTCGTAGCCGCGGATTCGGTGGTGGATTGCGCTGTCGTGGTGTTGGTGGTCGTCGACGTGTCGGTCTGCTGCACCGTCGAATAGTTTGCCGCTACCGACAGGGACTGCATCCGTTCACGCTCGCGCGCCTTCACGCTGTCCGGCAGCGGAAATTCGTAACCGTAGTCCTTGCCCTGGATCCACACTTTGTCGAAGAAGTAGTCGTTCCCAAAATGATGGAGGATCACCTTGGTGCTCTCCGGAGTGTTGGGGTCCAGCGCCGGAATGGTCATTGCCGACGTTTCGAACTTCATGCCCTTATCCGAGTAGATCAGAAGCACGCGGCTCCCGCCCCCCTGATCCCGCAACTGCTGAATGACGTAATCGCCAGGCTGTAGAGTGCGGTCGCCGATCGTCACGGCGTAAGGCAGACTGACATTGACGCGGTCGTACATTGGGCCCTGAGCTTTGCTGGGCGTATTCCATGCAGCGAGCCCCAGGGCCACCATGCCCGCTGTGATCATCATTGTTCCGATTTTCATACCTTGTGCAACTCCTCTGTGGTCTCGTTAAAATGGCGCGGCCTGAGGCTCTCGGCGGATTCTTTGATGGCGTCGAGCCGTGCTCAGACTGTTGCAAGCTGTCTTCCAAAGGCGGCCGCCCCGCCCATCCCATCCCCGCGGTCGTGACGAATCCCGCAAGCCTCGGTTTTGTGCGGAAAGGCCCAACCTCGGGCGCCGGGCATCTTGCTGGCAGCGCACGCTCGGTGCGATTCCAGACTGGTATAGTCAATCGAATGTCTTCACGCGGATCCGTATTCCTGCCGCTCCTCGCTTGTCTGGCAGCGCACGCTCAGACCGATTCGAAGGCCCCGGCCCGCCGCCCTCCCGCCCCGCCCCCCGCCGTCGTCGCCGGCATTCCGGTGAATTATGACGAGACAAAGGCCGGCGGGTACAAACTACCCGATCCATTGTCGCTAGCCAATGGACAACCCGTGCGCGACGCCCGAACCTGGACCGCCAAACGGCGGCCCGAAATCCTCCAACTGTTCGAAGAGAACGAGTACGGCCGCAGCCCGGGCCGGCCCGCTGCCATGTCCTTCGATGTCTTCGACAAGGGCACTCCCGCGTTCGATGGCAAAGGCACCCGACGCCAGGTCACCATCTACTTCTCCCAGGACAAGAGCGGTCCCAAAATGGATCTGCTGCTGTATGTGCCATCGCGCGCCGCCAAACCCGTCCCTCTCCTGCTCAACGCGAGCTTCTCCGCCAACTCCACCACCGTCAACGATCCGGGAGTCAAAACCGGCGAGATCTGGGGCCGCGACCACAAGAAAGTCCCCGCCGGTCAGGGGCCGAATTTCGGACGGATCGACGTCGCCCGCCTCCTCGACGCGGGCTTCGGCTTCGCCACGTTCTACTATGGCGACGTCGACCCGGATTTCCTCGGCGGCGTCTCCATGGGTGTGCGCACCCTCTACCTGAAGCCCGGACAGACCGAGCCCGCACCCGGCGAATGGGGCGCCATCGCGGCTTGGGCCTGGGGAATCAGCCGCGCCATCGACTACCTGGAAACGGACAAGGCCGTCGACGCCAAACGCGTCGCGATCACCGGCGTTTCGCGCCTCGGCAAGACAGTCATGTGGGCCGGCGCCCACGACCAGCGCGTCGCGCTGGTGATCGCCAGTTGTTCGGGCGAAGGCGGCGCGGCGCTGAGCCGCCGCAACTACGGTGAAACCATCGCGCACCTTACCGCGCCGTCGCGATACCCCTACCAGTTTGCCGCCAACTACGCGAAGTATGCCGAACATGTCGATCAGTTCCCCGTCGATGCGCACATGCTCGTAGCGCTGATGGCCCCGCGTCCCGTGCTGCTGCAAACCGGCAGCACCGACGGCTGGTCGGACCCCAGGGGCGAGTTCCTCGCAGCCGTGGCCGCCGCCCCGGTCTATCGCCTCTTCGGCAAACAAGCCCTCGACACCGAAGAGATGCCGGCCGCCGGTCAGCCGATCCTGCACACCATCGGCTATCTCATGCACGAAGGCGGTCACGGCACGATCGCCTCCGACTGGGACACGTATCTCAAGTTCCTCGAGATGCATCTGCATCCCGGCCAGTAGTCGATGAACGAGAGACCCGCCGCTTCCGATTGGGCCGGCTCGCGCGGCGCGAAGTGGCGTGACCGGCTCGCGGGCATGGAAGCGATGCTGGCGGCCGTCGACGAACCGCTCCTCCGCGCCCTGCAACTCGACGCGCCCTTGAGAATCGCCGATCTCGGTTGCGGTGGCGGCGGGACGACGCTCGCGATCCAGCGCCGCGCGCCGCTGGGAAGCGTCGTTCACGGCTGCGATATCTCGCCAGGCCTGATCGAATTGGCTCGCCAACGAATACCGCCCGCCGAACGCGCCATTGCCTTCGAACTAGCCGACGTGGCGACGGCGCGTGCGCCCGCAGAGCCGTATGACCGATTGGTCTCGCGCTTCGGCCTCATGTTCTTTGACGATCCGCCCGCCGCCTTTGCCAACCTGCGCCAGTGGCTGTCGCGAGGCGGCCGGTTCGCCTTCGCTGTCTGGGGCCCTCCGGCGGAAAATCCGTGGATCGCGATCGTCCGCCAGGTGGTGGCCGAAGTTGTCGACATACCGCCGGCCGATCCCGAAGCTCCCGGTCTGTTTCGCTATGCCGGCGCCGGCAAATTGCTCGCGCTGCTCGATCGGGCCGGTTTCAACGATCTCGAAGTGGTCGATTGGCGCGGGACCCTTCCCATCGGCGGCGCGCTGACGGATGCGGACGCCGCGAATTTCGCGCTCGCGTCCTTTTCGTCGTTCAGTGAGTTGCTGGCCGAAGCCGGTGGCGAGGCGCTCGAGAACGCGCGCCAATCATTGACGGCGCGCTTTTCCCGGCATCGCCAGGATGACGCCGTCCGCATAGACGCATGCGTCCACATCGTCGTCGGCGCCTGACCCTCAGAAGTCCCCTCTATTTTTATACTAGCACGCTAAATCATTGAAAACAAGACTAGATTTCAACCCGATCTTCGGCTAGTATCGACAGGCGACGCAGCATGCCAATGGAGGACTTCATGATTCCACAAGAGAACAGCGCGGCCGTGGCTCGCGGCCTGCGCGAGGCTTTCGGTGTCACTGAGTGCGAAGACATCCGCCGGATGCCCGGCGGTCACTGGTCAGGGGCCCTTGTCTTTCGCATCGTCGTGCGAGGATCTGCGTACCTGTTGCGCATCATCGGACCCCGCCGCACGGACGATCCGACGCGCCACTTCACCTGCATGAAGGCGGCGGCGGAAGCGGGCCTCGCGCCTCATGTCTGGTACACCAGCGTAGAAGACCGGCTCTCGATCACCGACTTTGTGGAGGCGGTGCCCTTTCCGCGGACGGACGCGGTCCTTCGGCTGCCTGCTACGCTGCGCGCCCTGCATGCGCTGCCGCCGTTTCCCGGAACGCCGGATCACCTCAACACCACATGCATGTTCCTCATCAACCAGGGGCCGGCCCTGGACGCCTTCCTCCGGAAGGTTCAGGCGGCGAGTCTTCTCGCCGAAAGCGAGTGCGGGGAGCTCTTTGCGCGATACGCGCAGGTGGCTGCGGTGTACCCCCGCCACGATCCGCAGATGGTGTCCAGTCACAATGACTTGTTCAAGCCGGACAACATTCTCTTCGACGGACACCGCGTGTGGCTGGTGGACTGGGAAGCCGCTTTCTTCAACGACAGGTATGTCGACCTCGCCGTCGTCGCGAATCTCATCGTCACCAATGACGCAGAGGAAAAAGTCTACCTCCAGGAGTATTTTGGCCACCCGCCCGATCCGTACCAACTCGCCCGATTCTTCCTCATGCAGCAGCTCGCCCACATCTTCTACACCATGGCCTTCCTCTTCATCGGTTCGGCGGGCAAGCCCGTTGATCGAAGTGTGAGCGCGCCCGATCTGACGGACCTTCATCGGCGCATGTGGGCCGGACAGGTCAGCCTGGAAGACGGCCCCACGAAAGTCGCTTACGGCCGGGCCCACTGGGAACGGCTCCTGCAAAACACGCGGCAGGCGCGATTTGACGAAGCATTGAGAATCGTCTCAGATCGGCATGCCTGCGCATGAAAGGCTCGTAAAATTTCTGTTCCACCGGCCCTCTCCACCTTGTCTTAACCAAAGTAATGAGTCGAACGCGATTCCAGCGGCCTTATAATGGCTTCGTTCATGGAGCCCTTGCCAGACGAAGAGCTGGTTGCGCGCTATCGGGCACAGAGCGGATCCACCGAATCCGAACGCTGCCTCAACGAACTCTTTCAGCGCTACCGTACGAGAGTTGCGCTTTGGTGTCTTCGCATGGCCGGCGACCGCGAGGCTGCCGCCGACCTGGCGCAGGAGGTGTTCCTCAAAGCCTTCCGCGCCCTCGACTCATTCCGCGGAGACTCCAAATTCTCCACGTGGCTCTATACGATCGCCCGCAATCACTGCTTCAACGAAGTCAAGGCCCGCGCCGCCACGCCGGACGCCTCGGGGGACCCGATCCTCTTCGAAGTCGCCGACCGCACGCCCGATGCTCTCGCCCAACTCGAGCGGGCCACGGCGGACCGCGTGGTTCGCGAGATGATCGCCGAATCCCTTTCCGATGTGGAAACGCAGGTCGTGACTCTTCATTACGTCGAGGAGCTGCCTCTCGATGCCATCACTCGCCTCCTCGGTCTCGACAACACCAGCGGCGCCAAGGCTTACATTGTCAGCGCCAAACGCAAGCTGGCCCGCGCCGCGGAACGATGGAAAGCGCGCCATCAGGGAACGCGTCCATGAATCCGGGAGATTCCCATGTCTGACCCGAACCGCAACCCGGCCCATCCTCTTCGCGCTGCTCTCGGCCGCACTCCGGAGTGTCCCCCGCTCGAAGCTCTCGCCGCTCCCGCGCCCGCCGCGCCCCTCCAGGCGCACCTCGAGAGCTGTCCTCACTGCCGCGCCGAGCTCTCCTTGTTGCGCGCCTTCGAAAACGCGGAAGCCCGGCCCGAAGAGACCGCCGATCTCGCCTGGATCGAATCCGAGCTCGTTCGCCATTCGACCCGCTCCGCTCCCCAACCCCAGCCGCTCGCCGCCCGTCTGCGCGCTTGGGCCGCCGTTCTCTTCACACCCGTCGGCCACAGCCGGCTCGCCATGGCCGCCGCCGCGATGTTGGTCCTTCTCGCGGTAGGCGTCTTCGTCCGTCAACGAGGCGCCGCGCCCGCCCCCTCGTCGGACGACGCGACGGTGTGGAGATCCGCGCGAATTGCCGCCGTCGCTCCCATCGGCGATCTCGACCGCCCCCCTTCGCAATTTCGCTGGGAGCCTGCGCCCGCCGCTGCGTCCTATCGTCTGCGGCTGCTCGAAATCGACGGCACGGAAATCTGGTCGGCCGAATCCCCCGTCCCTCTCGTGGAAATACCCGATAGCCTCGCGCCCAAACTCATCGCGGGCCGCGCGTTTCAATGGGAAGTCGCCGCCCGAGATTCGCGCGGACGTCCTGTCGCTTCCACCTCTTTACAAAGCTTTCACATCCTCGCGACACCCCGGTAAACGGATTGCGCGATTCTACCTTCAGCCGGTAATACGGGGTTCCAAAAAACATGAGACGAACGATCGGACTACTTTCCTGTTTCGCCTGCCTGCCGCTCGCGGCCCAGGTTCTTCCCTCCACGATCCGCGTTTCGAGCGAGACCGCGCCCCCCGGCGGCATGGCGCAACTCAAAGTTCTGCTCACGTCGCCCATGCCGATCATCACCGGCAACGCGGTTACGGATCTCTCCGGCCTCTTCCTCGATTCCATCGACGGCATCGCCATGTTCGATGCCGCGGGCGACGTCGCCGCAGCCGCCCTCGTCCAAAACGGACGAGTCAACGTTCGGTTCGTTTCGCCCAAAGGCACGCTCGGCTCCACCCTCGATTATCCGCTTCTGACCATCGCCGTCACCCTGTCCAAGTCCGTAGCGCCCGGTCAGAAATTCCCCGTCACGCTCGACCCATCGGCCTCCGTGTGGCAGAACCTCCTGGGCCCCATCCCGATCGAATTCGCCCCGGGCGGAATCGCGATCGGTGGCAGCGTCTCCGTCACCAACGTCGTGCCCGGCGGCGGAATTCTGCCCCCCGGCGGCTCGTTCGACGTCTTCGGCGTCGGCTTCAGCCCCAAGACCAAGCTCACCGTGCGCGGCATGAACACGTCCTCGATCCAATACGTCAGCCCGACTCAGCTCCACGTCGTCGTCAGGGACGGCGGTCGCCTCGATGGAACCCTCATCCAGGTTCTCAATCCCGATAATTCCAGCGACAACTATTATTCCTACATGCGCGGAGTGCCCCTTGGCTCGACCGCCCAGCCTCTCCTCGCGCACACCGTGCCCGTTTTCTCTATCCTCACCGCGACCGAAGCGGTCGTGCCCTCCACGATCTCGCCGCTGCTCAACCCGGATTACTTCACCGCCATCGCGTTGCAGAATCCCTCGCGCGCCGCCGCCTCCGCCACGGTGGAAGCCCGGTCCGCAGCCGGAGCCGTCCTCGCGGCCGCTACCGTCACGCTGCCCGCCGGTTCGCGTTGGTCGCGCGAGGCCACCGAACTCTTCGGCGCGCCCCTCCCGACCGGCGCATTCATGCGCGTCGTCTCGTCGCAGCCCGTTCAGGTATTAGGCCTTCTCGGCAACCAGGCAACGAACATCGTTCTGCCGATCGCAGCGACCATCTTGGCCGGTCCTGCGCTCCCGGCCCCCGCTCCCGTTACCACATCGGGAGGCGGTGGTGGCGGCAGCGGTAGCGGCAAAACGCTATAACCGCAGCCACCGCCGCGGCCGCCGGAAGCGCAATCCCCATCCACGGAAACACCGGCCGGATCGGCGCCCGGCTCTCGCCATTCATCACGAATGACGCCCAATACCGCGGATGCGCGCGCGCCCCGCCCTGCGACAGGAAGCCCAGTTTCGCCGCCCGCAGCGCCTCGGCCCGTCCCTCGCCCCTCGCCAGCCGCCGGTAAAACGTCCCCATGAAATCCGCCGTCGCGCGATCCTCTACCCGCCACAGGGTCGTCACCGTCGACCGCGCCCCCGCCGCGAGAAACGCGCGGCTGAAGCTCTGCACCCCTTCGCCCCGCACCATCTTTCCCGACTCCGTATCGCACGCCGATAGCGTCACCAGATCCACACCGCTCAGCCGTAAACCCTGCGCCTCCGCCCGAAACAGGTACTCCGACCCCGCGTCGCCCGTCTGCGGAGTGAAGAAAATCCGCGACCGGTCCGCGTCGTTCGCGTCGGCCACCGCGTGCGTCGCGAAATGGAGAATGGTGGCGGTCGAAGTTGCCCCGGTAAACACATAACGCTTCTGATCCTCCGCCCCCGCATAAATGCGCGCCCGGCCCGGCAGCGCGCGGGCGATATCGTTCAACTCCCGCGCGGACTGCGGCAGCCGGCTCCATTGTTCGTCGCCCGGCAGAGCCATCGGAGAATCGACGCGCGGATCGCCGAAGCCCGCCAGTTGCGTCCGCCACGGAGGCATTCGCGTGCCCGGCAGCGGCGTCCGCATCAACAGCGCGGCCGAAGGCAGGTAGCTCACCGCCACTTTCTCGATCAACATCGGCCCGCCCGGCCCCATGGCGAGGACCTCGAAAGGAACCTGGCACAACACGCCATCCGGCACGATCGTCACCTGCCGGGTCTCTGGAAACGCGCCCCCCAATAGCATCGATCCGAGCCGCTCGGCCTGCGCCCGCCATCCGTCCGCGCCGTCGCGCAATGCCGCGCTCAGCGATTTCACCGCCGCGTCGTCTTCCGCACCCCAGGCGTGCACGCCCGTCCCCCAACCCTGCCGCGTCGCCCACAGCCACGCCACCTTGCCGTCGCCCATCCAATACTCGATCAGCATCCCGTCGCCCAGCCGCGATTGCGCCGCGGCCAGCGACGGTGGACCTCCGCCGCCGCGTAGCGCGTCTTGCAGATTCCGCGCGCGCGCCTGCTCGAACAGCCGGAACAGAGCATCGCCCGCCGGCGCCCCCGCCGCCAGCGTCAACCCGATCGCGGCGTCGTATACGTCGCGCTTATTACCCAAAAACTCGGCCTTCAACGATGACGCGCCTAACCCCGACCGCAGCCCTTCCACGATCCCGATCGCCTCCCGCAGCGTGACCAGCGCTTCTTCCTTCCGCCCCTCCTTCCGCTGCAGGCGGGCCAGCCCGTAGAGCGCCGTCCACTGCTCCTCGCTTGCCCCGATAGCCCGCGCCCCTTCGAGCGCCGCCGCAAAATCCGCCCTCGCGGATTCCCCACGGCCTTCACGCAAGTTGGACTCGCCGCGGAACAGGTGCGCCAGCACGATCTCCCGCCGGTTCGAAGTCGCCTCCGCCTTGACCAGCGCCTCGGTGAACGCCGCGTTGGCGCCGCGCGCATCCCCGATATCCAGCGTCAACGCGATCCCCACGTTCTGCAGCACATGGATCTCGAACGCCGACAGGTGCTCGCTCGCGAACAGCCTCTGCGCCTCGCGATAGGTTTCGAGCGCCTTCACCGCATCGCCCAGCCGCCGGTACAGTGTCCCCAAGTTCGATAGCAGTTGCCCGCGTTCGCTCGCCTGCAGCGCCGGACCCAGCGCCAGAGCCTGCCGGAAGTATTCCAGCGCCCTCTGGTTCTGTCCCAACTGCTCGTACAGCACCGCCATGTTGGTCAGCGCCATTTGCCGCCGGTTGGCGCTCCACGGCTCGCGCCCGTTCTCGTCCGCGCGCCGCAACGCCGTCTGGTATCCGTCCAACGCGTCGAGATAGCGCCCCTGGAAAAATTGCGCCCCCGCGATATTCGTGAGCCGGTTGATCTCGCCCTTCACGTCGCGCTGCCGTCGGTCCAGCGCCAGCGCCCGCCGGTAGTGCTCGATCGCCGGCGCATACTCACCCCGGTACAATTGCGCCGATCCCGCCAGGTTCGCCGCCAGCGCCTCGTTCGCCGGATCTTGCAAGCCCTGAAACAGCGCCGCGGCCTTCTCCCCGCACTCGAGCGCGCGCGCATAGTTGCCCGCCGCCAGCGCCGCCTGTCCGTCTTTCAACAAAGACTTGGCCTCGGGAAGGCCGCCCTGCGCGGCCAGCGTCCAGGCCGCCACGAGCGTCCGCATCCACGCCATCAGTAGAAGTCTAGCGCGCCGCGGTCGCCGCGCTCTCCGAAACGAGCAACTCGACGCCGGGACGCCGATGTCGAACGTCCGCACGATGGGCCGGAAATTATCGGCAAATGGAGGAACAAAACCCGGGATGCGGCGTCTCACAGGTATGAACTGGCTCCTCCAGGACCTCGCCTACGGTGCGCGCGGGCTCCGCAAGCAACCGGGGTTCGCCGCCGTAGCGGTGATCACGCTGGCGCTCGGAATTGGATCGGCGACCACCATCTTCAGCGCCATCCAGAACATCCTCCTCGACCCCTTCCCGTATGTCGACGCCCGGAGCGTCGTCGCCATCCAGATACGCGACACCTCCAACAGCCGGCCCGGCGGCCGCAATTATTTTCAGACGCCCGAGTTCCTGGATTATCAGGAGCAGAGCCACGTGTTTTCCGAGGTGATCGGCGGGACCAACGATGACGTCCTGTGGAACAGCGGCGACGGGATGGAGCAGTTCACCGGCGGCTCGGTCACGCCCAACACCTTCCAGTTCCTCGGCGTCCCGGCCCTGCTCGGCCGCGGCATCGTGCCCGACGACGCCCGCCCCGGCGCGCCTCCCGTCTTCGTCATGGCGTACAAGATGTGGGTGAAGCGCTTCAACCGGGACGCCTCCATCCTCGGCAAATCGTTCACCCTGAATGGCGCGCCGATGACGCTCGTCGGTGTCATGCCGCAGCGCTTCACCAAACTCGGCGCCGATCTCTGGATGGCAAAGGCGATGGACCGCAACGTCCCGCCTGGATCGCGCGGCAACTTTTGGAATTTTCAAGCCAAACTCAAACCCGGTGTGACCGCCCAGCAGGCGCAGGCTGAGATCGACGTCATCGCCCGCCGGCTCGCCAAGGTCTACCCCGACAACTACCCGAAAAACTTCGCGGTGCGCATCGTCAGTTGGGTCGACACCCTGGTCGGGCAGTTCAAAACGACGCTCTACACCGTCGCCGCCGCGGTCGCCCTTCTCCTGTTGATCGCGTGCGGCAACGTCGCCAATATGCTGCTGGCCCGCGCCACGGCGCGCGAAAAGGAGATGGCGATCCGCTCGTCGCTGGGCGCCAGCCGGTCGCGGCTGGTGGGACAGTTGCTGGCCGAGAGCCTCCTGCTCGCGGCCGGCGGCGCGGCAGTAGGCTGTCTGTTCTCGTTCGCCGGAATCAAAGGTCTGGCCGCCCTGATTCCCGAAGGCCTCATCCCGCGCGAGGCGCAAATCCGGCTCAATGTCCCGGTGCTGCTGTTCAGCTTGGCTGTTGCGGCCGTCACCGCGTTGTTGTTCGGGCTGGCGCCGGCGCTGCAGACCGCGAAAAAGAATCTGGTCGAACCGTTGAAGGACTCGGGCAAAGGCGTCAGCGGCGGCTTCCGCAAAGGACGCCTGCGCAACGCCCTGGTGATCGCGGAAGTGGCGCTGTCGATGATCCTCCTCTCCGGAGCCGGTCTGCTGGTGCGCAGCTTCATCCGCCTGCAGACCGTCGATCTCGGCTTCAGCCCCGAGAATATCCTGGTGGCCCGTCTGCCCTTCCCGCAAGGGCAATATCGGACGGCCGCCGAAAAGCAGCATTTCTTCCGCGAACTGCTGCAGCGGGTGGGGCGCATTCCCGGAGTGGTCGCCGCCACCGAAACCACGACTCTGCCGCCGTACGGAGGCATTCAGAGCGAGATCGACGTCCCCGGAAAAACGCACAGCGAGACGTGGCGGTCCATCTTCCAACTGTGCAGCGAGGGCTACTTCCCCACCCTGCGGCTCCGCCTGCTGCGCGGACACACGCTCTCGGAGACCGAAGTCAACGGCGCGCGCAAAGTGGCCGTCGTGAACCAGACCCTGGTCAACAAGTTCTTCGGCGCGGAGGACCCCATCGGCCGCCTGGTCAAAATCAAGATGCTCGAAAAACTCCCGCAAGGCCCGGTGCCCGATCCCGTCTTCGAGATCGTCGGCGTGATCGCCGATGCCAAGAACCAGGGCATTCAGGATCCGGCGATGCCGGAGATGTTCGTCCCCTACACCATTACGGGAGCTTTCGAACGCGGCATTCTGGTCCGCACGTCCGTTCCCCCGATGACGCTGCTCAAGGACGTGCAGCGCGAGATCTGGGCCGTCGATCGCAACGTCGCCCTGACCCTCACCGGCAGCCTGGAAGACTTCATGCGGCAGTTCACTTATGCCGAGCCGCGTTTCGGCTTGGTCCTGATGGCTGTCTTCGCCGGCGTCGGTCTGCTGCTGGTCGCGCTCGGAGTATTTAGTGTGATCGCGTACACGGTCTCGCGGCAGACCCACGAGATCGGAATCCGCATGGCGCTCGGCGCCGCGCGGCCCGACGTGCTCCGCATGGTCCTCCGCATGGGATTTCAGCTGCTCGGATCGGGCGTCGCGCTGGGATTGCTGGGCGCGCTCGGGGCCACCCGCGTGCTCGCAAACCAGCTCTGGGGCGTATCGCCGCGCGATCCCGCCACCTTGGCGGCCGTCGTCGCGGTGGTGGCCGCCGCGGGTTTCGCGGCCTGTTATTTTCCGGCCCGCCGCGCCACGCGTGTGGATCCCCTGGTTGCCCTGCGCTACGAGTAGTCCTTTGCGCCGCAATCTTCGCACTGCCGCCGAAATCGGGTATTCTGTGAGCGATGGTGGATGAATCGCTCCAGAGTCTCGACGCAGTTCTTGCAGGTCTCCACTCTCTCGCCGACACCGCCGAGACTGTCCAGGACGAGCAGGTGCGGCTGCGGCTCACGGGAACCATCGTCGGTCTTCGCGCCGTGATTCTGAACGTGCGCGATCAGATCCTCCAGTTGCACGACCAGAACGAACGCCGTGCCGTCCAAATGCGGCGGCAGGGTGACGACCCCCTTCTCGTCCCGCCGCAGCGCACCCTTCGGAAGAAGTGGGGCTGCTATCAGTTCGAAGACTCCGAGGGGCTCTTCTGCGCTGCATGCTATGACAACAAGGGCCGCCGGGTCCGCGCCACCCGCGTCAATGCGGAGTCGCTGGTCTGCCCCAACTGCCGCTCCGTTTATCCCAGGCGCTGACGTCTCCGTTACACTGGGCGCATGTCCATCCGCAAGTTTTGCGCGGTCCTCCTGCTGGTCTCGCTGGGAGCCGCGGCGCAAATCGCGCCGCAACCCCAGGCCGCGGCCGCCCGCGCCCCCAAACACGAGAGCGTCCTCTTCCAGGTCTCCACTCTCGATGCGCTCCTGCAGGGCGTCTATGGCGCCTCGATGACCCTCGCCGAGCTCCGGCAGCACGGCGACTTCGGACTCGGCACGTACGAAGGAATCGACGGCGAGATGATTCTCCTCGACGGCCATTTCTACCAGATGCGCTTTGACGGCGCCCTCACCGAAGCGCCCCCCGACCGCCGCACTCCGTTCGCCGCCGTGACCACCTTCCAGCCCGAAGCGCAATTCTCTGTCAAGGGCGCCACGATGCCACAGATGTCCGACCTGATCGATTCCGTGCTGCCCTCCAAGAACCTGTTCTACGCCGTCCGTGTGCGCGGCGTGTTTTCGGTCATGAACACGCGCGCGATTGCCAAGCAGTTTCTTCCGTATCCGCCTCTCGCCGCCCTGATCCCGGGCCAGAGTCTGTTCACCTATAGCAATGTCGTCGGCACCGCCGTGGATATCCGCTGCCCCGCCTATGCGGCCGGCATCAACCAGGCCGGGCACCACTTCCATTTCGTGTCCGACGACCGCAAAGGCGGCGGCCACGCCCTGAGCTTCACCGCCGCAGAAGTGACGGTCGAGGTGCAGACGCTGCGCCAGCACTCCCTCTGGCTGCCCACGGATGAGCCATTCCTCCGCGCGACGCTACCCTTGCAGTAATACCGCGTCACGGCACGCCCGCTAAATCGCCGTTAACACCGGCACGTCTCTGCCCGTCACCACCAGCGCGAAATCCTGCGGCGGCTTCAACAGATTGCTCGCCACCACCTGGATGAAGTAGTTGCCCGCGCCAGGATTCGGAATGCGCACGACTTCGACGTTGTTGGTCGTGTCCAGCGGCGTCAGGGCATTCGGCAGCGAGCTGTTGCCCGTCCACTTCGTCGCGCTCTCCACGTGATGCACCAGCACGTTCACGTTGTTCTGCAGCGCCCGCCCGGGCGCGTCGGTATACGCGAGGCAAATGCACAGTTCCGGCGTTCCCTGGCCCAGCGTGAACTGGTAGCGCCGGCGCTGGCCTGTCTGCGTGAAAGACGCCCCGGCATTCTTCCATTCGTCGACGAAGCGCAGTTGGAAGCGCGGATCCGACGCATTCGGAATCGCGCGGTCCATCGCAATCCGGCCGTGCCCCTGATGATAGTTCGGCGTTCCCACCGCGGGCGCGATCGAGTCCGGGCCGCCCAGCCACCGCGTGCTGTTGATCAGCGTGGCTTTCACCAGCGCCGCGCTCGGCTCGTGCGCCGGCGCCAGTTCCAGGTAGTATTGGCGAACCAGCGCCGCGCACCCGGAAACCAGCGGGGTCGCCATGCTGGTTCCGCCGTCGAAGGCGTATTTCGGATTCGCCGGGACGCCGGGTGTCGCCGGATAACCTCCCCAGAAATTTGCGATCGGCGCCAGCGACGAACGCGTCGACGCAATGTCCGTTCCGGGCGCCACCACATCCGGCTTGATCCGGTAATCGTCGCATGGGCCGCGGCTGCTGAAAGCCGCCAGCCGGTCGGGATCGCCCGAAATCGCCTCCTGCGCGATCGGAGGGTCCGGAAAAGCCTGCGGCCATCCCGCGCCCCACGTCATGGACGCCATCGGTCCGTCCTTGCGGCTGCTCCGGCTGGCCCCCACCGTCAAAGCGTTCTTACACGAGGCTGGCGACCCGATCGAAAGCCAATCCACAAAACCCTTGGCCGACCGGAACGGCTGCGCGGCCGTGCCCGCGTTCCCCGCGGCGATCACGATCAGCATGTCGCGATGGTTCCACACAAACTCATCGACCTCCTCGCTGTTGATCGTGTATGTTGACGGCGTCTCCGAACCCCAACTGTTGTTATGAATCCGCGCCTTGGCGTTGTACGCCTCCTGGAAGAGATCGTTCAGATCGAGCGGCAGCCCCCCAAGTTCGCCGCGCGCGTCGAGCAGCGATTGAAAGAAGAGTTGCGCCTTGGGAGCGGCGCCGCGAACCTGCCCATTCGACGCCGCGCCGTCTCCGAGAATCGACCCCGCGACGTGTGTGCCGTGGCCGTGCGGATCGGTGGCGTCGTTCGGCCGTCCCAGGGCGACCGTTCCCACAATGCGCCCCTGGAAATCCGGATGCTGGTCGTCGATCCCCGTGTCGGCCACCGCCACCACCTGCCCCGTGCCGTCCTGCGGGATCGACGTCGCCGGGTTCTGTCCGGCGGGCGCGTCGATTGCCAGTAAGACTCGCGCCACGTCATTCGCCAGCTTCGGCGGAATGTACTCGGCGATCGTGTCCACCTCGGGCAGCTTGGCCAGGTCTACGAGTTCCGCGGCGTCTTCGAGCGCAAAGAACCGGATCTTGCGCGACGACCGGCCAGAGACGGCCAGCCCCTTTCCACGGATCAACTGCTCCACTGCGGGAAGATCCTGCGGCGTGTGCACGCGCACGTCGAACGTCAACATCTTCGCCCCGGACGGCGGCGCGAGCCCCGCGGCTGGGCTGACGGAATGGGTCACGGTCACCGGCGCCGATTGCGTGGGAGAAATCCAGCTGAGATCCTCGACGAAGTTGAGCGACCGCAGCGGCTGAAGCTGGTTCATATCCAGACGGACTTTGTAAGCCCCCGCCGGGTCGGCTTCGAGGAGATCGACACCCTGCTGGGAGAGCGCGCTCCGCCACCCTTCGAGCAATGGCCCCGCCAGCGCGACCTTGTAGAAATCGACCTTCGCGGGAATCGCCTCGGCGTCGATCCTCGCCACGTCCCGCGCGCGGCGGGCCGCCGCCAGCGGCGACCAGCTCGCGATCCGGCTCTCCAGCATCGGCCGTGGCGCGGTCTTTTCCTGCACGATGAGTCCGGCTTTCCGCAGTTTCTCGATGTCGGCCTCTTCGACCTCGCCGCTCACGAAGCCATCCGTCATCTCCGCGGCGCCCACAATCGCTTCGGCCGCAGCCTTCTCGGTTTCGTGCATGAAGTATGCGCAGACGCGTACTTTCGCCATGTCTTACTCACCTTTTTGCCGCTCGATAATAACCCGCGTGAGATATTACCAGAGATCCTGGTAAATGTCGCGGGGGGATTAGCCTGGGGCCAGTAACTGCCACGCAGGAATCGCTGCGGCGGTATCATCAGGGAAAGGAGGGTCTCTGATGAGATCGGGCCGAACTGCCCTTCGCGATCTTCTCCGGCGAATCAAGCGATTCATCCACCGCGAGCCGGAACCGCCCGAGGATCCATATGCGATGGTGGGCGCGCCGAAGAAACCGCGGCCGCCACTCCGCAGCGCCGCGGCGGCGGAGCCTCTGGATTAGTTGCCGGGTCTATGGCCACTTCGAGACCGGCACGGACGTTTCAGGATCTGCTGGTGTGGCAGGAAGGCCCACCGGTTCGTGCTGGCGGTCTATGCTCTCACCGCCGTATTTCCCAAGCACGAGACCTACGGCCTGGCGTCACAAATGCGCCGCGCAGCGGTCTCCATCCCGGCCAACATCGCCGAAGGCTTCCGTCGCCGCAGTAAGGCGGACAAGGCTCGGCTCATGAATATCGCCGAAGGGTCTGTCGAGGAATGTCGTTACTTTCTGATCCTGGCCAGGGACCTTGACTACGGCGATACGGCAACACCCGCCGCCCTACTCGAGGAAATCAGTCGTCTCCTCAACGCCTAGAGACCGCCGCGATTCTGACTCCTGGCTCCTGACTCCTCACTTCCATATCCCGAAGTCTTCTGAGTT
>CAZSQK010000088.1:0-34537 GCA_964608645.1 uncultured Solibacteraceae bacterium
AAGGGGCGGGGAGGAGCGGGGGGTAAATACACGGACCTACACGCGCCCGGAAATCGAGCGCGTTTCCCGCAGGGCCTTCCACCTGGCGCGGGCCCGCCGCAAGAAGGTGACCTCGGTCGACAAGTCGAACGTGCTGGAGAATTCGCAGCTCTGGCGCCGCGTCGTCGTCGAGATCGCCAAAGAGTTTCCCGATGTCGAGCTGGATCACCTCCTGGTGGATAATTGCGCGATGCAGCTCGTGCTGAACCCGAAGCGCTTCGACGTCGTGCTGACCGAGAACATGTTTGGCGATATTCTCAGCGACGAAGGCGCGGTCCTGGCGGGATCGATCGGGATGCTGCCCTCGGCGTCCATCGGCGACCGCCGGCCGTCCGGCGCATGGGTCGGCCTGTACGAACCGGTCCACGGCTCGGCCCCGGATATCGCCGGGCAGAATAAGGCGAACCCGCTGGGCGCGATCGGCTCGGTGGGCGCGATGCTGGAATACAGTTTCGGATTGAAGGAAGAAGGGTCCGCCGTGGACGCCGCCATCGAGGCGGTGCTGCGCAGCGGCCGCGTGACCGCGGATTTACGGCCTTCGGGCGCGCCGGCCACCACCGCACAGGTCGGCGAAGCCGTGTGCGCCGCGATCTGAGCCTCCGCGATCGTCAGGAAGCGGACAAAACACATATGCCTCGCACAATTATCGAGAAACTCTGGGACTCCCACGTCGTTCACGAGCAGCCCGGCGCGCCCACGCTGCTCTTCATCGACCTGCACCTGGTGCACGAAGTGACGTCGCCGCAGGCCTTCGACGGTCTCCGCGAGCGTGGGCTCCAAGTCCGCCGCCCCGACCTCACCATCGCGACGGCCGACCACAGCATTCCCACGTCCGACCGCTCGCTGCCGATCGTCGACCAGATCGCCGCCAAACAGCTCGACCAGCTGGAAACCAATTGCAAGGACTTCGGCATCCGCTGTCTCGGCATTCATAGCGAACGGCAGGGCATCGTCCACGTCATCGGCCCCGAGTTGGGACTGACGCAGCCGGGCATGACGGTCGTCTGCGGGGACAGCCACACCGCGACCCACGGCGCGTTCGGCGCGCTGGCGTTCGGCATCGGCACCAGTGAGGTGGAGCACGTGCTGGCGACGCAGTGCCTCCTGCAGCGCAAGTCGAAGAGCTTCCAGGTGCGCGTGGAAGGAACGCTGAAACCCGGCGTCTCGGCGAAGGACATCATCCTCGCTCTGATCGCGCAAATCGGCGTCGGCGGCGGCACAGGCAGCGTCTTCGAATTCACCGGCAGCGCGATCCGGTCATTGTCGATGGAAGATCGCATGACGGTCTGCAACATGTCGATCGAAGGCGGCGCGCGCGCCGGACTGATCGCGCCCGACGACACCACATTCGAATATCTCCGCGGCCGTCCGCACGCGCCGAAAGGCGCCGAATGGGACGCCGCCGTCGCGCGCTGGAAACAGCTCCCGACGGACGAAGGCGCGGTCTACGACCGCAGCGTCACCATCGACGCCGACGCGCTCGAGCCGATGATCACCTATGGCACCAACCCCGGGATGGGCATGCCGATCACCGCCGCCCTGCCGCAGGCCTCCGACCCGAACATCGCGAAGGCGCTGCAGTACATGGGCCTCGAAGGCGGTAGGCCGCTGTTGGGGCATCCCATCGACGTAGTCTTCATCGGGAGCTGCACGAACTCGCGCATCTCCGACCTGCGCACGGCCGCCGGCGTCCTCAAGGGCCGCAAGGTGAGCCCCAAGGTGCGCGTGATGGTCGTGCCGGGCTCCCAGGAAGTGAAGCGCCAGGCGATCGCCGAGGGACTCCCGGAGATCTTCCGCGCGGCCGGCTGCGAATGGCGCGAGCCCGGCTGCTCGATGTGCATCGCCATGAACGGCGATCAGCTCGCCCCGGGCCAATACAGCGTCTCGACCAGCAATCGCAACTTCGAAGGCCGGCAGGGCAAGGGCGGCCGCACGTTCCTGGCCAGCCCGCTGACCGCCGCCGCCAGCGCCATCACCGGCGTTGTCACCGATGTGAGGACCATGCTATGAAGCCATTCACCAACTTCGAAAGCCGGCTCGTTCCGCTGAGCATGACGAATGTCGACACGGACCAGATCATTCCGGCGCGGTTCCTCAAGACGACGTCCAAGGTGGGGCTGGACAAGCAGCTCTTCAACGACTGGCGCTACGACGCCGAGGGGAATCCCAAGCCGGACTTCATTTTGAATCAGGCGCAGGCGAAGGGCGCGCAGGTGCTCCTGGCAGGCGACAACTTCGGCTGCGGCAGCTCGCGCGAGCACGCTCCGTGGGCGCTGACCCAGTTCGGCTTCCGCGCCGTGATCAGCACGTCCTTCGCCGATATCTTCAAGCAGAATTCGCTGAAGAACTCGCTGCTCCCGATCGTCGTTCCCCCGGATGTGCATGCGGAGTTGTTCGCGGCTGTCGCCGCCGACCCTGCCGCCACCGTGAAGATCGATCTTCCGAACCAGACCTTGACCACCCCCGCGGGCCGCAAGGTGGAGTTTCCCGTCGACAGCTTCTCCAAGCACTGCCTGGTGAACGGCGTCGACGAGCTCGGCTTCATCCTGCAGCACGAGGCCGATATCGCCGCCTTCGAAGCGCGGCGCGTCGGCTCGATCAACGCGCTATCGGGCGTGTAGTCATCCTCTATTTCGACGCGATGTAATCAATCAGGGTGTCGATTTCGCGATCGGACAGCCATCCGCGGAATGCCGGCATCAGCGGACCGCCAAATCGGATCCGGACCTTGATGTAGTCGCGGCTCGGCTTCATTTTCGCGATCGGCATTTGCGCCCGCTGGAAGAGCCGGTAGAAACTCGGCCCGAGCTTTTTCGACTCCTGCCGTTCGATTTCGTGGCAAACGGCGCAGTTTTCGCGAAATAGCGCCTGGCCCAATCGCTCGTTCTTTTCCCACGGGACCGGACGGCGGTCGGCTGCGCCCATGGCGGCGGCAAAGACCAGCGCCAGAGCCCAGGCGCGCCCAAACGTCGAAATCGCGGAACGGCGCCTCACGCTTCCTCCCTCCGCTGCACGTCGAGGGCGCCGGCGCGCCGCATGGCGTCGATGGCCGCCGCAGCCTCGCCGGCGCGGCAGCGGACCCGCAGGCATATGGCGCCGGGATCCAAATCGGGGACGGTCGCGCCCGGATCGCGTTTGCGGATCAGCCCGCTCTCCCACAGGAACCAGCCGAATGTCGCCAGAATCGCCCCCAACATCGTCATCTCGTACGTGATCACGCCCGTCGCCCAGAACGAAAAGATCGGCATCCCGCCCGTGACCACCCGGTAGTTGTGCTGCGCCCACCAGATGAACGACGTCGCCAGCGTCCCGCACAGTAGCGCGCCGCACACCGACGCTAGCGACATCCGGCTCGGCCGGTCCAGGACGCCGCGCGGCAGCTCCAGGGGCTCCTCGGAAAAGACGTCCAGATTCGCGGGCGTCATGCCCGCCGCGCGCAGCGACCCAATGGCCGCGGCCACGGCTGTCCGCTCGCGAAATTCGGCAACCACATAGATGCTCAATCGTCCTCCTGCGGGTGCGGCTTGAACTCCCAGACGGCGATGATGGGAAACAGCTTGGCGAAGATCATGTACAGCATCGCCATGGCGGCGAACGTGGCGGCGGTGATCGCGACCTCGATCCACGTCGGCGCGTAGAAGCTGGACGCCGACGGCAGCCGCGGGTTCGTCAGCGTGGGCACGACGATCACGAAGCGCTCGAGCCACATCCCGATCAGCACTCCAATCGACGCAATCGTGGCGCTGGTGATGGTCCGCAGCCGCCGGATGCCGAGAAGCACGAACGGAACCACGAAGTTGAGGAAGATCATGGTCCAGAAATACGGCGCGTAGTGCCCGCGCGTCCGGGGGCCGAAGACAGCCATTTCCTTCGGCTCATTGCCGTACCACACCGTGAGGTTCTCCGCGATCGTGAAGTAGAACCACAACAGGCTCATGAGCAGCAGCAGCTTGGCGAGGCGGTTGAAATGGTGCTTCGTCAGATAGACCTCGAGACGCAGCACTCGGCGGATCACGGCCATCGCCACCAGCAGCGCGGCGATGCCGCTGAAGATGGCCCCCACCACGAAGTACGGCCCGAAGATCGTGCTGTGCCACATGGGCGCGATCGCCATCGCGAAATCCCACGCGACCACCGTGTGCACCGAAATGGCCACCGCCAGAATGATGCAGGCCATCAGCTTCATCGCGCGCTCGAGCGCGTGCCACTCGCGATCGCTGCCCGTCCAGCCGAGCGACAGGGCGCGATAGAATCTGCGCCGCCACTGCGTCTTGTGCTTGATCGCCAGTTGCGCCAGGTCGGGGATCAATGGGAGGTAAAGATAGATCACGCTGCCGGTGACATAGGTGACGATGGCGGTGAGGTCCCACAGCAGCGGGGAGCGGAAATTGGGCCAGAGCAGCCGCGAGTTGGGATACGGCAGCAGCCAGTAGAACAACCACGCGCGCCCGAGATGAATGATCGGAAACATTCCTCCGATCATCAGGGCGAACACGGTGATGGCCTCGGCCGCGCGCGTAACCGGTTTCCGCCAGGCGGCGTCCGTAAGGCGCAGGATCGCGGAGATCAGCGTGCCGGCGTGCGAGATGCCGATCCAGAAGACGAAGTCGACGATGTAGACTCCCCAAAACACCGGCCGCTGCAAGCCCGTCACGCCCATTCCGCGGCGAAGCTGGAAACTCCATGCCACCAGGCCGGCCATGCCCACCACGAAAGCAGCGAGCGTGGCGAGCAGGTACCGTCCGCTGACGCGCGAAAGCGGCCGGAACAGGTCTTCGCGGATTTGATGATAAGGAAGAAGCTCGGGAGCCGTTGCCATGCCTTACCCCACCTTTTGCAAGTAGAAGACCTTGGGCTTCGTCCCTAATTCCTCGAGCAGGCGCGTGGCCCGGCCGTTCCGCGCGAGGCGCGACACTTTGCTTTCCGGGTCGTTCAGATCCCCGAAGACCATGGCCTCGGCCGGGCAGGACTGCACGCACGCCGGCTGGACCTCCCCGTCGGCGAGCCGCCGCCCGTCCTGCGCCGCGTCCTCTTTCGTCCGCTTGATCCGCTGGATGCAGAACGTGCACTTCTCCATCACTCCGGCGGGGCGCACGGCGACGTCGGGATTGTGTTGCAGGGCGAGCGGCTCGGGCCATTCCGGAGCGAACCAATTGAAATACCGCACCGTGTAAGGGCAATTATTCGCGCAGTAAAACGTGCCGACGCACCGGTTGTAAACCTGGACGTTGAGCCCCTCCGGGTTATGGTAAGTAGCGTAAGTGGGGCACACGGGCTCGCAAGGCGCGTCGTCGCAGTGCTGGCACAGCACCGGCATGTAGCGGACCTTCACATCCGGGAACTCGCCTTCGTAATACCGGTCGATGCGGATCCAGTGGGCGGTGCGCCCTTTTGCCGCCTGGCCGGCGGTCGCCACCGGCAGGTTGTTTTCGGCGTGGCATGCCACCACGCAGGCTTCGCAGCCCGTGCACCGGTCCAGATCGATGGCCATCCCCCAACGGTGTTCCATTCCGTCTCCTCCGATTTACCTGTAGTCCGACTTCCTCTCCTGCCGGTCCTGGGTCGAAAACTGCGTCCACTCGCGCGACCCGCCGGCGCGCGCCAGCCGGACCCGCGTTGCGCCCATCGCCAGCGCTCCCGTCGACTTCTCCCAGACGGGCGCGAGAATCGAGAGCGGGTTGGCGCCCCGCCCCGAAGCGTAGCGCGAATACTGCGAATGCCCGTCGCCAATCGCCATGCTGGCGACACCCGGCACGGCGCCAGGGTGCACATAGACGGGCGCCTCCAAATACCCGTGCGGCGACTCCACGCGGACGACGTCCCCGTTTCGGACATCCAATCTCGCGGCGGTCTTTGGATCGATCTCGACCGGCAATCCCCAGATCGAGCTCGAGGCCGGATCGGGCAACTCCTGCAGCCACGGCAGGTTGGCGCCGCGTCCATCGTGAAACTGCAGCGACAGATACGGTTGGAAATGGAAGGGGTATTGCGCCGGGTCGCCGTCGAATCGGGCGGGGGCGAGGTCGACGCCCGCCGCATCGGAGCGGGGCCGCGCCGCCGGTCGGGGCGCATCCAGCCAGAGGCCTCCTTCGCGGGCGACGTCGTCATAGGCCCGGTCGCCGAGCAGTGGCTGGACGAACTCCCTGGGCGTCGCCGGCTTGCTTTCTACGCCCACCTTTCGCGCCAGTTCGAAGAGCGTGCTCTCCACCGCGCGCGTATCGTACAGCGGCTGCACGAAAGGCGTTGCGATGGCCACGCCCGCCTGCGGCGCGACCGCCGGCGCCACCGCCATCTCCGATTCCAACGCATGGTGATCGGGCAGCATCAGGTCGGACCATGCGGCCGTGTCGTCGAGGAAGCCGCCGAAGCTGATCACGAGTTCGGCCTTCGCCAGCGCGTCCATCACCCCGGAGGATCGCGGCATGGTGTAGAGCGGGTTCGCGCCATCGACGAACACCACCTGAGCCCGAGCCAGCGACTCCGCCAAACCGCGATGCTGCCCTGCCAGGGGCTCCGCGGATGGAATGGGAGCGAGCACGCCGCCCCGCTTCCCGACCGCGCCGAGCATCAGATTGATATAGTGCGACGCGACCACCGCGTCCACCGAATTGGTATGAATCGACGATGCGCCCGCCATCACGAGCGGCGCTTCCGATTCGCCCAGTTCCCGCGCCACCTGCCGCGCGCCCTCCGCATCGACCCCGCAGGCAGCCAGCAGCGCCGCGGCGTCAGCCGATTCAAACGCCGCGGCGGCCGCCTTCGGCAGTGCCGCGCGATTCGGCGCCAGCCGGGCATCCAGCAGCATGCGCCCCATCGCGGCCAGGAACTGCGCCTCCGAACCGGGACGCAGCGGCAGCCACCGGTCCGCCGCTCCCGCTGTAATCGAAAGACGCGACTCGGCCTGCACAAGTTGGCCCCGGATGTTCCGCCTGCCTTGCCGGAACTCGCCGAATTGCCGCGCATAATAGACCGGCGACGCCCAGCCGCCGAGGAAGTCCGCTCCCACGCCGAGCGCATAGTGCGCGTGGGCGAGGTCGTACACCGGCAGCCCCTGCCAGCCGAAGACCGTCTCGGCCGCTTTGCGCTCCACGGCGTGATCGGCAAGCGTGCAGGCCACCGGAGCGGGCGCGCCGAGCGCCTGCGTGAATCGCTCGATCGAGAGCGCGCGGGCGCCGCTCTGCGCTCCGGACAAAAAGACGATGCGGGCGGGATCGGCTGCCCGCGCCTTGGCGATCGTTTCCGCCGCCCGTCCGATGGCTTCGTCCCACGATATCGTGCGGAATTGCCCCTGCCCTCGCTGGCCGGTCCGCTGCATGGGGCCGCGCAGGCGGTCGGGGTGGTAGAGCGACTGGACGGACGCCTGCCCACGGGCGCACAGCCGCCCGCCGGAGATCGGGTCGAGCGGATTGCCCTCGATCTTCTTGATCGCGGCGATGCGTTCGCGGCACGCCTCCCCGTTGCGGTCGACCGTTCGAATGGCCTCCATGACCCGCACCACCGTCGCGCACCCAGCTCCGCATTCGACGCAAACCGCGGGATGCCATTGCTCTTCACCGGGCACAATCTCATGCTCCGGGACCAGCAGCGGAATCAGTTTGTCGGTCTTCCGGCCGCAGCCGCCCACCGCGCCGGCGGACGTGGCGGAGAGGATCTTAAAGAAATTGCGGCGATCCATCGGTTAGAGTTCCTGTCCTTGCGGCGGGTCCGTCAGTAATGGCATGCGGCGCAATCCTCCGTGGCCTTGTACTGCCGATGGCAGCGCAAACAGCTGCCCATGTTGTGCTTCACCAGAAGCTCGGCCGTGGAGGCCTGCGTCATGTCGCCGTGACAGGTGGCGCAGGCGACCTTGGCGCGAGCGTGCGGAGCGTGCTGGAATTTTACCAGCGACTCCTGGGGAAATCCGTAGACACGCCGCCAGGGGACTTCGCGCTTGCTCGCGAAAAAAGCGGCAAGCTTCCGGATCTCGGGTTTGGCCGCCGCCACCTTGGCATGACACAGCATGCACTTGCGGACGGACGGAATCGTCGCCGCCGCGCTGGTATCGGCGGTGCTGTGGCAATCCAGACACTGAAGCCCCAGCGCCAGATGTTGTTTGTGCGAATACGCGATCGGCTGGACGGACGGCCTCGCCGCCGCCTTCGCGGCCAGCAGACAGAGAATCCAGGCCACGCTCCGCACGAGTCCCCCCATTCGCCCCCTTCTCCCAGACGGGAGGATCAGTCTATCACAGCCTGCCTCGGGGAACTCTGTGTTCATGAAACGGGAACGAGCCAAGAAAGCAACCGATTGGGACCACTACTACACGAGCGTTCCCTTCACTGCGAAACTGACACGCCGATTTTCGAGACGAGTGCTGTTGGATGCGATCCGTCACAAAGCAACTGTTGGCTCCCCCGATCTCAATGATTGAAAGTTCGGCGCGGTCGGGATGAGCGCAAATCGTACAAGTACGGGGCCTCGGCGGCGCCATCCGCTACGTATTGTACGCATATGACATACGCTACGGATAAGTGGCCGAGGGGTGCGTGTGCCGTCAACGTCTGGCCCAGATACCAACCATCGCAAGCAGTACAGCCAAAGCGCCGAGGACCCAACCGGAGAGCGTTGGCACGCCGAATGATTGCGGTGGGACTAGCCGGCCAATTGCACTAGCGTTGGCCTCAGTGAACCAGATAGCGCCGTCGGGTCCGGTGGTAATTCCGCCAGGAGACGCATTGGGTGTCGGAACGGCAAATTCAGAGACAACGCCCGCCGTTGTCATGCGTCCGATCTTGTTCGCGCCCGCTTCAGTGAACCAGAGTGCCCCGTCAGGCCCCACGGTAATACTCGTAGTCAAGCTGGGAACTGGAAACTCGGTAATCGTGCCGGTCGTTGTAATCCGTCCAATCTTCAGTCCTTCGGCGAACCAAAGGGCGCCGTCCGGTCCGACAACAATCTCGAAGGGCGAATTGCCCGAGGGAATTGGAAATTCGCTGAAAGACCCTGATGTCGTCACTCGGCCAACCTTACTTGCTCCGCTCTCGGTGAACCACAACGCCCCGTCCGGACCGCCAATAATATCGCTGGATTGGCTATTGGGTGTCGGAACTGAGAACAGGGTGATAGCGCCGCCCGTCGAAAGCCTCCCAATCGAGCTCCCGCCGAAGGTGCAATACCAAATTGCTCCATCCGGTCCAGTCGTAATTCCGGCTGTCGCTCCGGTCGGGAAAAAGGTAAATCCACCCGATGTTGTGATCCTGCCTATACCCCCAAAAACCTGACTGAACCAGATCGCTCCATCCGGACCGAGTGTCATCCAGGTAGTGTTACCGTTGACAGTGCCGTTTTGAAATACAGTAATCACGCCAGCGGTCGTGATTCGCCCAATCTTGGTTCCACTAGTATCCTCTGTAAACCATAGAGCGCCATCAGATCCCGTCGTGATCGTCCAGGGAAACACGAAAGCGTTGGAAATTGAGTATTCGGTGATCGTTGCCTGACCGAAGCAAAGCGATGACATCGCCAGCGCCAGGAGCAGAGTGAAGCATGAACAGCCTGAGCCAGAGGCGAAGAGATTCATGAGATGACGATGGCGCATAAGCAATCAGCGCCAAGAGAATATCAGATGTCAAACTCTGAAACAAGGAAGACCATGGCAGTGACTTCAAGCCTTGAACACCATCCCTCATGTTGTCCCCTTCAGCCGGTTCAGGCAGTTCTTTCAAAAGGTGGAATGGGATGGAAGTAGAGTGGTTTTGGAGCAAACTGCCTGAACTGGCCTGATCCTGGATGGCGCTCTCGTGGAAGTCGTAGGCATAGTCCTCGGTATTTTGGTTATCGTTTGGGCAGGATTGCGCCGTGAGGGTAAGGGTGCGGAGTCTCAAATTCCGGCTAGCGACGACGCGGGCAGAACAGATAGGCCTCATGCGCCAGTGGGCTCTCCACTCTCGCTGCAACTCGTGTAGAGTGGACTGATCGAGGAGGCCGGACGATGGGCCCAGCACCTTCTATTCCTGAGGATTCGAATGGTGAGACGCGGACGTTGGGGAATCCGGCTGAGCTCGCGAGTGACGGTCGTGAGCGACAGCGGCGGTCGCTTCCCGCCCGGATCGGGAGCTATCGCATCATCAGGCTCCTGGGAGAAGGCGGCATGGGCGCCGTCTATGAAGCCGAACAGGATCATCCGCGCCGTATCGTTGCGCTCAAGGTGATCAAGAGCGCCTGGGCCAGCCCGGCTCTCTTACACCGCTTCGAGCAGGAATCGCAGGCGCTGGCGCGCCTCCATCATCCCGGCATCGCGCAAGTGTATGAGGCCGGGACTGCGGATTCCGGAATGGGCGCCCAGCCATATTTCGCGATGGAGTACATCGTTGGCGCGCAAACTCTGACGGAGTACGCCAAGACCCGCGGGATGAATACGCAGCAGCGGCTCACCCTTATGGCGGACGTTTGCGACGCCGTGCAGCACGCACATCAGCGGGGCATCATTCATCGCGATTTGAAGCCGGGAAATATTCTGGTGGACGAGCACGGGCACGCCAAGATTCTGGACTTCGGAGTGGCGCGCTTGACCGACAGCGATGCCCACGCCACCCGGCAGACGGATGTCGGCCAATTGGTCGGCACCCTGGCCTACATGAGCCCGGAGCAGGCGCTGGCGGATCCGCTCGCTCTCGATACGCGAAGCGACGTCTACGCTCTGGGCGTCATTCTGTACGAGCTCTTGGCGGGCAAGCTGCCCTACCAATTGAGCAATAAGCTCCACGAGGCCGTGCTCACCATCCGCGAACAGGAAGCCACGGCGCTCAGCTCGGTGAGCCGCGTCTACCGCGGCGATATCGAGACGGTCGTCGCCAAGGCGATGGAGAAGGACAAGGCGCGGCGCTACGCGTCCGCCGCGGAGCTGGCGGCCGACATTCGCCGCCACCTCAAGTTCGAACCGATTGTGGCGCGGCCCGCCAGCGTCAGCTATCAGATGTATAAGTTCGCCCGGAGGAACCGGGCAGTGGTGGCGGGAGTAGCCGCGGTGTTCGTGGTTCTGTTAGCCGGCGTGATCGCGAGCACCCTCGAGGCGGCCAGGGCCCGCGGCGCAGAGCATACGGCGGTGCTCGCACGCCAGACCGCCACCAGTGAGCGCGACCGCGCACGGGACGCGGAACAACGGGCCATCGAGGCCCGCAACCGTGCAGTGGCAGCGGAAAACCAAGCCGAGCAGGACCGCAACGTAGCAGTCGAGCAGAAGAAACGAGCCGACACGGAAGCCGCGACCTCGGCGGCGGTGAACCGCTTCCTGCAGAACGACCTGCTCGTGCAGGTGAGTCCCCGGTATCAGGGAGGCCAGCCGGAACCCGACCTGAAGGTCCGCACTCTATTAGATCGCGCCGAGGCGAAAGTCTCCGAAAGATTCAAGGATCACCCCCAAGTCGAGGCGGAGGTACGCACCACAATCGCCCGGGCTTACAACGGCGTCGGAGACGCTCCTCACGCACGATCCAATCTGGAACGGGCAGTGGAGTTATTCCGCGGCACTCTCGGCCCGAATGATGCGAAGACGATTGAGGCCGAGACGCTGCTCGGACTCGACATGTTGAACCAAACCGAATTCCAGAAAGCGAAGGCATTCCTAGGCGCGCTGCTCGAGCGGGCGCAGCGGGTTTTGGGCCGCGAGCATCGCGTCACGTTCGCAGCAATGAATTATCTCGCAAGGGCGAAGCACCATATGGGCCGAACCGATGAGGCGATCGTTTTGTGCAAAGAGCTGCTCGAACTGGAAAAGCGGGTCAGCGGCCCCGAAGCCCCCAATACCAGACTTGCGATGTCCGTGCTTTCTGAATTCCTTTTCACGGCAGGCAGATACCCGGAAGCGGAGTCCATCTTGCAGCAATATGTCGAGATCACTCGGCGGGTTCTCGGCCCGTCGAGCGCCGACACCATTCGGGGTCTGAACCTTCTCGGCCAGGTCTACGGCGAAGAACAAAAATTCAAAGAAGCCGAAGCTACTCTGAACCAGGTCATCGCGGAGCGAAGCAAAACGTTCGGTCCGGAGCATCCGAACACCCTCTCTCCGCTGACCGCTCTCGCCAATGTCTACGCCAACCAGAAGCGATATGCGGAAGCGGAGGCGCTTCATTTGAAGCTACTCGACATGAAGCGGCGCGTCCTGGGAAACAATAGCCAGCCGACTCTCAACAGCCTCTCTTATCTGAGTTTGCTGTACGAAAGCCAAGAGAAATACGCACAGGCCGAGATTTACCAGAGCGAGCTCCTCGCCGCTCTCCGGAAGTCCTCGGGATCGAATAGCCCGGCCGCAATGAATGCGGCGGCGGATCTGGCGGAACTGTTCGTCGAGGAAAAGAAATTCAGCGAGGCCGAGCCGCTATTGCGGGAGGCAAATGCATGGTATGAGAGGAATCGCGCCGACACTTGGGAAAGATTCAGTGTCAAGGCGGAGCTGGGTGGGAGCCTCTCGGGACAAAAGCGGTTCGTCGAAGCCGAACCGCTCCTGCTGGAGGGTTATGAAGGCATGAACGCGCGAAAGCAGAAAATGGGGCCGGATCACCTGGCCCGAATCGATCGCGTTGGAGATTTGATTGCGGAGATGTACGACGCTTGGGGTAAACCCGACCAGGCAACCAAGTGGCGGCAGCAGCCCCGAGCCGCCAAGTAGCATAAGTCCATCTAGAGTGGCTGCCACCAATCAGGTTTTGGGAAGTTGGCGCTTGATGGGTCGCCCGTAAAAAAGCGACCTTCGGTTCGCACGTCATCCCGTTGAAAGTTGAAAACTGAAACTGGAGCGCCATTGAATTACAATCCCTTGGGCAAGGACTGGAAAGCCGGATGACCAAACCTGTCGGCATGTTCCTGCTGATCGCGCTCGCCGCTCCGGGCGCGGATCTCCGCGTCGAGAAGACCGATGCGGTGGGGCGGAAGATCGAGACGGCGCTCTATATCGCCGACCTGTCGCGGCGGACGATCAACGGGCGCGACGAGGATAGCGGGACCCTCCGCGGATTGACGTTCAAAGAGTTCGATCTCACGCTGTTCCGCAATCCGGCGAAAGGCCGCATGCACAAAGGCGTGAGCATCCAGCGGGCGGGCGCGCCGGGATATAAAGACATCGGCGTGTGGACGCCGGTGCAGAGCTTCCGCGAGGAGACCAGGGGCGGCGTGTACGTGCACCATCGCGAGGGCTACTTCGCGGATTATCCGGAAGTGAAGGTCGAGGTGGAATATCGCTTCCCGGCGGACAAGCCCTACTTTCTGGTGGCGGAGTCGATGACGGTGGAGAAGCCGCTGAAGGCCGTTCTGTTACGCGACAACGAGATGACGATGAATCTCTTCTTTACGCATCTCGCCTGGCCGGGGCGCGGCGGCGCCGTGCAGATCGCGACGTTCGACGAAAGGAAGCCCATCCTGGAGAAGACGCCGATTCCGGCCGACGCGCCGTGGCTGGCCTTTGTGAACCTCGAGAAGGGCTACGGGTACGGCTTTGTGAGGCTCGAGTCGGAGGCCTCGAAGACCGCCAATGCGGACATCACGATTTCCGATGGCGTGGAGAGCCGCACCGGCGTATTGAATGGCCGATACTGGTCGCGGCACTGGATCTCGGGCAAAGAGACGGATCTGGTCCCCGGCGACCGGTTCCGCGAACTGACGGCGTATGTGTTATTCCATTGCCCCCGGGAAGCGCCGGTGAAGGAACTGCTCGACTGGGCGAAGACGATCCGTGCGGCGCGCTAGGCGTTGATCAGCGCGTCGAGCGTCGCCCTCGCGATCGGATGGTATCCGGCGCGCGCATTCGCATAGATCCGGCGCGCCCGCGCCGCGCCCTCGGGTGTCTTCAGCAGCGCCGTGTATAGGGGCTTGAGGAACTTGCGCCGCCCGACCGCGCCTAAGAATTCCTCCACGCGCGGATAGGCAGGGGCGTAATCGCCCGCGATCGCCATTTGCAGCCATTGCGACAGGATCTCCGAGTTTCCCGATTGTGTCAGATGGAACTCGCGATCCAGGCGCCCCAGATCCGGGGCTCTCTGCGTGCGCAGAAAATGCAGCCACTCGTGCGTGCTCCAGCGGCTGGTGTCCGCGGGCCAGCCGGTCTCGATGCGCGCAAACGCGTCCGAGCGCGGCTCGTAGGCGCCGGCCGGAATTCCGGGGCTGGAGATCCATTCCTCCAGCGGAACGGGATTCGGCAGCTCGCGGCGAATGTAATCGAGAAACTCGGCCGTGGTGATGCTGCGGAAGGCGAAGTGGTCGAAATAGCCGCGCAGGAACGCGTCGAAACGATCGCGCCCCACGGCCTGCTCGATGGTGAGGAGCAGCAGCGCGCCCTTCTCGTAAGGCACGAGAGTGACGCCGTCGTCCGGGTCGCGCCCGGCCAGGTCGATGTGGAGGACGCGGTCGGAGTCGGGCAGCCCGGCCATTTCGCGCTCCAATTCGCGCCGGCCGAGAACCGCTTCCATCGCGGCGCGCTCGCGGCCGTAGACCTTCTCGAGGATGCGCCGCTCGACATACACCGTGAAGCCCTCATTCAGCCAAAAGTCGCTCCACGTGGCGTTCGTCACCAGGTTCCCCGACCAGGAGTGCGCCAGTTCATGCGCAATCAGCGAGACCAGGCTCTTGTCGCCGGCTATGACGGTCGGCGTGGCGAAGGTGAGCAGCGGATTCTCCATGCCTCCGAACGGGAAACTGGGCGGCAACACCAGGAGGTCGTAACGGCCCCAACGATACGGACCGTACAACTCCTCGACGGCGGCGATCATCGCTTCGGTGTCCTCGAATTCGCGCGCCGCCGCGTCGGCCAGAGCGGGCTCGGCATACACGGCGCTTCGCGGGCCGATGACGCGGCTGGCGAGATCGCCCGCGGCCAGCGCAATCAAATAGGACGGCACGGGATGGTCGAGGCGGAACGAGCCGTCGGGCTGCGCGGCGGCGCTCATCACGGCTGGAAGGCCCGCGTCGGTGGTCACGCGCGCGGAGTAGGTGACGCGCACTCCGGGGCTATCCTGCAGCGGGATCCAACTGCGCGCATGGATGGCTTGCGATTGGGTGTAGAGAAACGGATCGCGCTTGCCGGCGGTCTGCGCGGGTTCGAGCCATTGCAGACCGGAAGCGCCGGGGGAGGTCGAGTAGTGGATGCGAACGGAGCCGGCGCCGTTCAACCGGATCTTGAGCGGCGCGCCGAAGATCGCGTCCGCCGCGCCGAGCTCGAAGCCTGCGGCGTTTTCGACGGAGTGGATGGTGAGATCGCGGGTGTCGAGGATCAGCTCGCCGCCCGCCAGGCGATCGAAATGGACGGTCGCCGCGCCCTCGATCGTCTTGCGGCCGAAGCGCACGTTCAGGTCGAGATCGAGGTGGCGCGCCCGGACCTGATCGGGCTGTGAGTACGAGTGGACGTCCATAGGATTCATGATAGAATTCAAGCGTCCCATCCTCCTAGTTTCAGTAACAGCTGATCTTTACCGGGAACCTTATATCCGTATGCCTAATCAGGAACCGAAGCGCGTTCTGGCAGTTATGAGCGATCTTTTCTTCTCGTCCAAGCTGATCGAGGCGGCCAAACGCTCCGGCATGTCGCTGGAGTTTGTGAAAGAGCCGGACGCCGTGCTGGAGAAGGCCAAGACCCGCCCGCAGTTGATTGTTCTCGATCTGAATTTCGAATCGGCCGATCCCCTGAAGCTGATCGGCTCGTTGAAGGCTAACGCCGAGACGAAAGGCATCAGCCTGGTCGGGTATCTTTCGCACATTCAGGGCGAGTTGAAGCAGCAGGCGCAAGAGGCGGGTTGCGACATGGTGCTGGCGCGGTCCGCTTTTTCGCAGAATATGTCTCAGATATTCAAGCGGCACTCCGGCCACATGTAGCGTCTGCGCTACGATGGTCTCATGCGGGTGATTCTTTGGACAGCGTTGCTGTCGGCTACCGCATCGGCCCAGGTCTGCGGAGGGAACGATCTTTCCGGAGGGTATGGCTTCCAGCTTTCCGGGTCCACGTCCATCGCGGGGCTTCCCAAACCCATGGCGGCAATCGGACGCCTCCTGTTCGAGACCGGCGGCCATGTCAGCGGCTACTCCTCGGTGAACTTCGACGGCCTGTTTCTCGGCAATCCGGTGACGGGCAATTACACCTTCCAGACCGATTGTTCGGTCACGTTCGACCTGCAGGACGATTCCGGCGCGTGGCAGCACTTCCGTGGCGCGATGCGGCCCGGCGGGGCGCGCGCCGAGTTTCACCAGACCGATCCGGGCGCGGGCGGCCGCGGCGTCCTCGAGAAGCTGCCGGACGCGTGCAGCGCGGCCTCGCTTCAGGGCAAATTCTCCGTCACCATCGGCGCGCGCAAGACGGTCACGGCCGCCGATGGCAACGGCGGCCTCTCCTGGTCGAGCGACGACGCCGCCAACAGCGGAACCTATCGCGTCGACGCCGACTGCTTCGTCCAGTTGAATTTCGGAGTGCAGCTCCGCGGCATTCTGGTCAACGGCGGGAAAACCGTGCTCGCGGTGCAGACCGATCCAGGCAAAGTGGCGGTCGCGACCTTCACGGCGCAGTAGGTTGCGCGGGGCGGTTCGCGTCGATCGGCGCGATCGCGTGGTAGCTGGCATAGGCTCGATCCGCTACGGCCGTCCAACTGAAACGTTTTTCGGCGCAGGCGCGGGCGCGCGCGCCGACGCGGTCGCGCAAACCGCTGTCCGCCAGCAAGTCGCACACGGCGTCCGCGAAGGACTGCCAGTCGTCGCGGATCAGGACATCGTCTCCGTCCCTCAGCCCGAGGCCGGCGCAGCCGATGGGCGTCGTGACCACCGGCTTGCCGCAGGCCATCGCCTCCAGCACCTTGATATTGGTTCCCGCGGAGACTTCGAGCGGCGCCACCACCGCGGCAGCGCTCGCGTACATCGGGCGGATGTCCTCGACGAAGCCATGCAGCTCGATCCGCGGATCGAGCGGGCGCTTCTTCCAAAACCGCTCGTGCCGCGGCCCCGCGACCACGCGCAGGCGCGCCTCCGGGAATCGCTGCCAGACGTGCGGCATCACCTCGCGCTCCAGTCTCTCGAACCCGATGGTGTTGGGCAAGTGCCGGAATGACCCGACGTAAAAGATCTCCTGACCTCGCGCGCCCGGCTGGGGACGGAACCGCTCGATATCCACGCCGTTGGGAATATTGAACGTGGTCTCGGGAGGCCGCCCCGATTCCTGTAGGGCAGCCCGCCGGTCGTCTTCCGAGACGGTCCAAACGCTGTCATAGCGTTGCAGCCAGCCCCGCTCGAATTCCAGCCAGCGGCGATACTCGGCCGCCGCCTCGGCGGTGGGTTTCGTGTCGGCCAGCTGCCGATACAGGCTGAAGGTCAAGTCGTGCTCCACGAGGATGGCGGGGATTTCGGGGGCCGCGTCGCGGAAGTGCGCCATGTGGGTGTACTCGATCTGCAGCAGATCGGGTTGCCATTCCCGCGCCAGATCGGCGATGAGGGCGCGCAGCACGGCGGATTGGTGTCCCCGCACCTGCGCGGGGAGTCGCTCCTCGGTGGACGCCCGCTGATCGATGTCGACTACCCGGACCTCGTGGAAGACCTCGGCGAGCTTCTCATAGTGGATCGTCTCGTCCTTCTCGTGGATGGCCGCAAGGACGAACGCGACGCGCGAGGACAATGCGCGGCAGAGATTCCAGATGCGGACGGCTCCGCCGTGCGAGAGCGGGTAGGGAAGGAAGGGAGAGACGAGGAGCACGCGCGGTTTGTCGCGGCGGGAAGGCGGCGAAGGCGCCCCTCGGAAGGCCACAGCGCCGCGCGCGAGCTCCGGCTCGGCCGGTCCAAGCTGGCGAAACTCGCGATGCAGCAGCGCGATGATGAAGAACTCCGCCTCCTGCACGGGAAGATCGGGCTGTTCCTCCAGACTGGCGCCGCCGCCGATACTGTAAGAGCGCCAGCCGGCGGCTGCCGCCTTCCAGAAAAGCAGTAGCCAGGCCGTCCAGGCCAGGCCGGCCTCGGGAACGCCGAGCGCGAGAAGCTTCGCCCGATCCACCAGGATCGTGTGTGAAAGCGGAGCCAGCACCTGGCTGGCTTCGTCCGGCTGTAGCGTGCGGAACGGCGCCGTCGGCACGATGGTCGGCTTCCACGCGCGAAAATGTGTTTGCGGCGAGACGGCGAAGGTGCGTGGATCGTCGAACAGCGCGATCATCGCGGGCGTTGCCTCGCCTTCACCCCAAACCGCGAGGCGGGAATCCACCTGCCTGAACCGATCCAGCGGCCGGCGCAGAACACCGCGTGGCGCGGCGATGTCGACGTACAACCGCAGATCTCCGTGCGCCCGGTCGAACCATTGATGGTGATGATAGCCAGTCCACCCCATTGTTTTTGCGACCCGTGGCATGAAACGATGAGCCGCCCACCCCAGCGCTCTTCCTGGCGCCAGCATGCAGATCAGCTTCACGGCAGTGAAGGCCGTCCGCAACCGGTCCGCGATGGTGTGGACGAACTCCCGCGCGCCGTTCCACGCGCCGCTGACGGCTTCCCGAGTGCGGCGGCCGAGGTGTCGCGCGATGGCGCCGGGCGAGCCCGCGAAGAAATCGCCGTTTTCATTGAGGATCAGCGCGCGAAAGGGCGGAATGAGAAACGGAGCGAGCTTCAACGGCCAGCCCCGGCGATCGCCGGTCCAGGGGGCGACGCTGAGCGCCACCCATCGCGGCCACGACTGCCGCGCCGCCTGGAAGACGAGCGCCAGCGCGCTGCCGCCGACGCACACGCGCTCGCACAGGGTCTCGGTATCCGCCAGGACCCTGGCGGTCGAGAACACCCAGACCGGAACCTGGGGCGCGCCGTCGCGCAGGTGTAGGACCGCGCGGTGGCAAACGGCGGCGTCGTGCGCAAAGACAAGCGCGACTTTGGCGTCGCCCTTCCCGGCGAGTTTCAGAATCGAACGTAGTCCCAGTGCCCCCGTCCCCTATCCCCTATTCGTTCAGCCTGGCGGCCTCTTCCGCGAGTACGAGCGCGCCGAGGACGCCGGCGCGCGGACCCAGGGCGGCGGGAACGATGAAGTGGTCCGCGCAATCCGTGACCTCGCGCACTTCGATGTACCCGTTCAGGAGCCGCAGCATTTCCGCCCGCACCAGCGGAAAGAGTTGTCCCTGTTGCATCACGCCGCCGCCCATCACGATCCGCTGCGGCGACAAGGTGCAGATCCAGTTCGCCAGACCGAGCGCCAGATACCGCGCTTCCAGCGCAAAGGCCTCATGTCCCGCGGGAAGATCGCGCGCCGGCTTGCCCCACCGGGCCTCCATCGCCGGCCCGGCCGCCAGACCTTCCAGGCAGTCGCCGTGGAACGGACAATGGCCCTCGAACGGGTCTTCCGCGCGATCGTGCGGCACGCGGATATGCCCCATCTCCGGATGCATCAGCCCGTGCAGCACGCGTCCCTGCGCCACCGCGCCCCCGCCAATCCCGGTGCCCACCGTCAGGTAAAGAAAATCCGAGAGCCCGCGCGCCGCCCCCCAACGCCCTTCGCCGAGCGCCGCTCCGTTGACATCGGTGTCGAAGCCGATCGGCAGATCGAGGCTCTTGCGAATCGCGCCGGCCAGATCGACATTGCGCCAGCCGGGCTTCGGCGTCGACGTGATGTACCCGTATGTCCACGAGTGGGGGTTCAGATCGACTGGCCCGAACGACGCGATCCCGACCGACCGCAGGTCCGGCCGGCGCCGCCGGAAGAACTCGACCGCGGCGTCGATGGTCGCCCCGGGAGACTCGGTCGGAATCTGCACCGTCTCCAGATCGCCCGGTCCGGTGCCGACGGCGCACACGAACTTGGTGCCGCCCGCTTCGATGCCCCCGAACATGTTCCCCGTCACACCGTGCAAAGCTCGATCGCCTGTTTGAGAGACGTCATGGGGTCCTTTACGGGTACGAATTCGTGCGCCACGAACCCTTCGAACTTCAGGTCGGCGATGGCCTGCGCGATCGTGCGCCAGTGCAGTTCCTGTGTGTCGTCCAGTTCGTGGCGGCCGGGGACGCCGCCCGTGTGGAAGTGGCCGATATATTGGATGTTGTCGCGGATGGTGCGGATGACGTCGCCCTCCATGATCTGCATGTGATAGATGTCGTACAGCAGCTTCACGCGGGCCGAGCCGACCGCCTTGACCACGTCCACGCCCCATGCCGTGTGGTCACACATGTAATCTTTGTGGTCCACCTTGCTGTTCAACAGCTCCAGGATCACGGTGACGCCGTGCTCCTCGGCGAACTTGGCGACGCGCTTGAGGCCCGCGATGCAGTTTTCCTTGCCCTTGTCGTCGGCCATGCCGGCGCGATTCCCGGAGAAAGTAATCACGTTGGGCACTTTGGCCTCGGCGGCGCGGACGATGCGCTCCTTGATCTCGGTTTCCAGCCGCTCGTGGCTTTCGGTCCGATTCCAGCCGTCGGGAATGCGCGCTTTGCCGGACGTGATGGTTGGCACCAGGCCGTACTTGCGGATGGTCGGCCAATCGGCGGGCTCGACCAGGTCGAGGCCGCTCAGGCCGAACTCCGCGGCCTGCCGGCAAAGGTCGTCGAGTGGGATCTTGCCGTAGCACCAGCGGGCTGCGGACTGCTTGAGACGCCCGGCGGGCGCGGCCGGAAGATTGCGCGCCGCGCCTGCGGCCAACGCAATCCCGGCGGTCGTTTTCAGGGCGGATCGGCGAGTCATAACGTGAACATGTTATCCCAAATTCACCCCCTCCGACGATGCGGCGCCGGGCGCCCCGGCTGCGATATCATCTGACGATATGGAGAGGCGGACTTTCTTGAAAACAGCAGCGGCCATCGCCGCGCCGGCAATTCTCGGCGCCGATGACAAGGCGGGGACGAAACTACCGGTCGTGGGCAGCGGCGATCATACCTACGAGGTCCAACACGATTGGGGCGAACTGCCGAAGAACATCGCTTACGGCAATACGCACGGCGTGGTGGAGGATTCGCAGGGCCACATCTACGTGCACCATACCGTCAACGCGGCCAGCGAGAGCGCGGACTCCATGGTGGTCTTCGACGGCAAGGGCAAGTTCGTCAAATCGTGGGGCAGGGAATTCAAAGGCGGCGCGCACGGGCTTCACATCCGCAAGGAAGGCGGAACGGAGTACCTGTACCTCTGCGACACGGCGCGCGGTGTGGTGGTGAAGGCGACTCTCGACGGCGAGACCGTGTGGAGCGTCGGGTATCCGGAGCAGTCCGAGGCCTACAAACCGGATGCCGCCGGCAAGAAGCCGAAATGGAGCCCGACCAATCTCGCCATCGCGCCGAATGGCGACATTTACGTGGGCGACGGCTACGGGTCAAGCTACATTCTGCAATACAACAGCAAGGGCGAGTATCAGCGCACGTTCGGCGGCAAGGGCAAGGAGCCGGGCAAGGTCGATTGCCCGCACGGAATCGTCGTCGACACGCGTGGCAAGACGCCGAATCTGACGGTCGCCGACCGCGCCAACGCCCGCATCCAGCGGTTCACCCTCGACGGCCAGCACATCGACTTCGTGGACGGCACGAAGATGCCGTGCCACTTCAATTACTTCAAGAACGGCGATGTCGTGATCCCCGATCTCGGGGCGCGCGTCACTCTGCTCGACAAGGATAACCAGGTGATCGAGCATCTCGGCGATGATTCCGAGAGCAAGTGGCGCGACACCCGGAGGCTCTCGCGCGATCACTTCACCCCCGGCAAATTCGTCTGTCCGCACGGCGCCTGCTTCGATCACGCCGGAAATATCTTCGTCGTGGAATGGGTCGAAGTCGGCCGCGTCACGAAATTGCGGAAGGTGTGACCTATTTGCGGTAGGCCGCGCAGGCCGCCGCGTCCGCGCAGGTCAGCACGACGAACAACTCGGAACGGATCTGCCAGGCGTTCCCCGTCTGCCGCCACATGGCCAGGTACGAGCCGGTATAGGCGCGTCTGCCGCCGGGAAGCGTGGCGGTCCAATGCCCATGCTCGGCGGCCAGCGCGGTTGCCGATGAGATCTCGATCCGATCCGCGATCCGCTCGTAGCGCACGGAATTCGGATCCTTGAAGTCGTCGCCGATCAGGTCGATGTAAGCCTGGCGCGACGGCACGAAGACGCCATTCCCCCGGACCATGACGAAATCCGTCGCGAGGCTTTCCGCGAAGGCTTTGATGTCGCGCTTCGCCAGCGCGAGATTCGATCGCTGGCGCGCGGCGCGGATGGCGGCCTCCGCATCGGCCTTCACCTGCGCGGATGTCAGCGACAGGCAGGCCAACAGAGCGATCAGTGGGCTCCGCATTTTCACCACCCTACGCCAGCATCTTCTGCACGACATTGCCCGCCACATCGGTCAGGCGGAAATCGCGCCCCATGTGGTGGTACGTCAAGCGGGTGTGCTCCAGCCCGAGGCAGTGGAGCAAGGTCGCCTGCAGGTCGTGCACATGCACCTTGTCTTCCACGACGTTCATGCACAGATCGTCGGTCCTGCCGATGACCGTGCCGGGCTTGATGCCGCCGCCCGCGAGAAACAGGCTGTACGCCAGCGGATGATGGTCGCGGCCGGCGTTGTTGGCGTCGCGCGGATCGCGGATCTCGACCATCGGCGTTCGCCCGAACTCGCCGGCCCACACCACAATGGTGTTTTCGAGCAGCCCGCGCTGCTTGAGGTCCTGGATGAGGGCGGCGGTCGGACGGTCGGCGATATCGCAATTCTTTTTCAGCTTACGGTTGAGGTCCGTATGATCGTCCCAACTTGCATGCGTCAACATCACGAAGCGCACGCCGCGCTCCACCATGCGGCGCGCCAGCAGGCAGTTCGTCGCAAACTGCCGCGTGGGCTCCTCGTTGACGCCGTACATCGCGAGCGTCTCGGGCGATTCCTTGGAGAAATCCAGCAGCTCCGGCCCGGCCATCTGCATACGGAACGCGAGCTCGTACGACGAGATCCGCGAGGCGATTTCCATGTCGCCGGTGTTCGTGAAGTGTTCCTGATTCAGGTCCTTCAGAACGTCGAGCGAAGCGCGCTGCCGCTCCCGCGAGACGCCGGGCGGGTTCGAAAGGTACAACACGGGGTCGCCGGAACTGCGCAGCACGACGCCCTGGTACGTCGAGGGTAGAAACCCGCTCGACCAGTTGGACGTCCCGCCGCTGGTGCCGACGCCCGATCCGAGCACCACGAATCCCGGCAGGTTCTGCGACTCGCTGCCGAGCCCATACAGCACCCACGCGCCCATCGTCGGACGCCCCACCTGGATGCTGCCGCCGAAGAGCAGCAATTGTCCGGGGTGGTGATTGAAGGCGTCGGTGTACATCGACCGCACCAGGCACAGATCGTCGGCGCGCGACGCGATGTGCGGGATGTAGTCCGAGAATTCGATGCCGCTCTTGCCATACGGCTGGAACGTGCGCGGGCTGGCGAGCACGGCGGCGTTCGGTTTTGTGAAGGCCAGCCGCAGGTCCTTGGTCATCGAAGGCGGCAGCGGCTTGCCGCTCCACTTTTGCAGCTCGGGCTTGGGATCGAAAAGATCCATCTGGCTCGGGCCGCCTTCCATGAACATGAAGATGACGTTCTTGGCCTTGGGAGCGAAGTGGGGCTGGCGCGGCGCCAGCGGATTCAGTTCGGGTGTGGTCGCGCCGCGGCCTTCCCGCGCCAGCAATTGCGCCAGCGCGACCGTGCCGATGCCCCCGGCGCACTCGCGAAAGAAGCTGCGGCGGGTCTGAATTCTGCGGAACTCTGCGGGATCCATGGTTATTCCCTTGTGATGAACTCGTCCAGATTGAGGACGACGCGGCTCAGTTCGACCCACGCCGCTGCCTCGGTCCGCGGCGCGCCCTCGATCCGGTTCGGCCAGAACGCGGCCGCCGTCTTCGAATCCGCGGCGAGCGATTTCAGCGCGTCGTCGTAATACCGTCCGAGGCGTTCGGCCTCGCTCGTCGAGGCGTCGCGGCCGAGCGTGACCCGGTACAGGTAATTGAGCCGGTCGCGGAAGGCGCCGCTCGATTCCCGTAAGACGCGGAACGCCAGCCCCTGCGCGGCCTCGAAGAAGACCGGGTCGTTGAGCAGGTTCAACGCCTGCAACGGCGTGTTGGTGCGCTCGCGCCGCGTGCAGGCCAGGTTCGCGGACGGCGCATCGAAGTTCATGAGCTGCGGATACGGCGTGGTGCGCTGGAAGTGGATGTACAATCCGCGCCGGTACCGGTCCGGCCCGTTCGATTCGACCCATTTCACCGAGCCCGCGTACGATAACTCCGCCACCCCCTTGGGCTGCGGCGGTTTGACGCTGGGCCCGCCGATCCGCGTGTCGAGCAGTCCGGCCGCCGAGAGCGCCTGGTCGCGGACCAGTTCGGCCGGCAACCGCAATCGCGACTGGCGCGCCAGCAGCGTGTTCTGCGGATCGCGCGCGGTCAGCTCCGGGCGCGCGTTCGACGACTGCCGGTAGGTCGCCGACGTCACCATCAGGCGGATCATCTGTTTCATGCTCCAGCCGCGCCGCATGTGCTCCGTCGCCATCCAGTCGAGCAATTCGGGATGCGTCGGCCGGTCGCCCTGCGTGCCGAAGTCCTCCGAAGTGTAGACGATCCCGCGTCCGAAGATCTCCTGCCACAGGCGATTCACGGCGACGCGGGAGGTCAGCGGATTCTCGGGCGCCGTCAGCCAGCGCGCGAGCGTCAGCCGCGTCGCCGGAGCCGGCAGCGGCGGCAGGATGGCCGGCGCGCCGGGGCGCACTTCGTCGCCATGTTCGCGCCAGTCGCCCTTCACGTGCACATAGGTCTTGGGCGGCGTGTCGTTCTCGCGGAGCACCGGCGCGTAGCTGTAGGGCGGCAGCTTGGCGTTCAGCTCGTTCAGCTTCGTGCGCACTTCGCCGAGCTTCAAGTCCGCGCAGTGCTGCTTGGGATAAAGCGCCCCGCACGAGCTCAGGAAGTAGTCGATGAGCGCGTTCTGCTGCAGCTCGCTGCGCCGCGCCGGGTCGAGAAACAACACCTTCCGGGCGTTGTCGATGTTGTGGGTGAACTCGCCGTATGCGAAGCTCCAATCGTCGTGCTCGCCGGGATGCAGCGCGGCGTATCGCAGCTTTTCTTCCCAGTCGCTCTCGTTCTCGGCCACCTTGTACTGTTCGAACAGCGCCCGCCGCTTCTCTTCATACGCAGGCCGAGCCGCCAGGTACGGGCCGACCTCGCCCGCTGCCGGGGCGGGAATATTCGCCTCCTCCTGCGTATTGAAGAACGCCGTGAGTTGATAGAACTCCTTCTGCGCGATGGGGTCGAACTTGTGGTTATGGCACTGCGCGCATCCCACCGTCAGGCCGAGCCACACGGTGCCCAGAGTCGCGGCGCGGTCGAGCACCTGCTCGTCGCGGAACTGCTCGGGATCGGTGCCGCCTTCGCGGTTGGTCAGCGTGTTGCGGTTGAATCCGGTCGCGATCAGTGTGTCGATCGTCCGGTTCGGCAGCAGGTCCCCGGCGAGTTGCTGCGCCGTGAACTCGTCGAAAGGCATGTCGCGATTGAGCGCGTCGATCACCCATTGGCGGTAGCGCCATGCCCAGGGGCGCGAGCGGTCCTTCTCGTAGCCGTCGGAATCGGCGTAGCGCGCCAGGTCGAGCCAGTACCTCGCCCATTTCTCGCCGAAGTGGGGCGAGGCGAGCGTCCGGTCGACCATCCGCTCATAGGCGTCGGGACGGGTGTCCTCGAGGAACGCCGCCAGTTCGACGGGGCTCGGCGGCAGCCCCGTGAGGTCGAGCGACACGCGCCGGATCAGGGTGGCTTTCGCCGCCTCGGGCGACGGCTTGATCTTCTCGGATTCCAGGCGCGCCAGGATGAAGTTGTCGATGGCATTGCGCGGCCATGCGCGATCGGCGACGGTGGGCGGGTCGGGATGCCGAATCGGCTGGAATGACCAGTGGAGTCCCGGTTTGGCCGCAACGGACCACGACGCGCCACCGTCGATCCACGCGCGCAGCATCGAGATCTCGGCCGGCGTCAGCGCCGCGCCCACCGGCGGCATGATCTTCTTCTCCGAACCCGAAACCATGCGGATCAGCCGGCTGGACTCGCTCTTTCCCGGCTCGATGACCCGCATCGCCGAATCCTTCTGGTCCAGCCGCAGGTTGCTCATCTGCTGTTGCGGTCCGTGGCAGAGGTAGCAGCGCTTTTGCAGAAGAGTCTGAACGTCCGGCGGCTGCGCGCTGGAAATCGCGCACATGAAAAGACAAAGGGCCCCCGCTCTGAGCATCGGGTTCCATTATATGACGCCCGGTCCGGAACGCCACGGGTGTATACTGCGGGTCAATGAGGGGATGGGTTCTGGCGGTGGCCGTCGTAGCCGGCGCGCACGCCGAAATATCGTTCAATCGCGACATCCGGCCGATCATGGCCGAGACGTGTTTCCGCTGTCACGGTCCCGACAAGAGCTCGCGCATGGCAGGGATGCGGCTGGACCTGCGCGACGAGGCGCTCAAGCCTACGCGGAGCGGCGCCACGCCGATCGTGCCGGGCGATCCCGAAAAATCCGCGATCATCCAGCGCATTTTTGCGCCGGGCGCGCGCGTCATGCCGCCCCCCGCAATCCACAAGGAGCTGACGGACGCCCAGAAAAGCGCGATTCGTCAATGGGTCGCCGAGGGCGCGAAGTACGAAGGCCATTGGGCTTACCAGCCGGTGCAGCGCGCGGCGCCGCCGCCCGGCGCCACCCACCCGATCGACGCCTTTCTCCGTGCGCGGCTGGAACGCGCGGGTCTGCGGCCGTCGCCCGAGGCCGATCGCCGCACGCTCATCCGCCGCCTCTCGTTCGACCTCACCGGCATTCCGCCCACACCGGAGGAGACCGCCGCCTTCCTCAAGGACAGCGCGCCCGGCGCGTACGAGAAGCTCGTGGACCGCCTGCTTGCCTCGCCGCGATATGCCGAGCAACAGGCGATGCACTGGCTGGACGCCGTCCGCTACGCCGACACCTGCGGCTTCCACGGCGATAATGCCTTGCCCGCGTGGCCGTTTCGAGACTACGTCCTGCGCGCCTTCCGTGACAACAAGCCCTTCGACGCGTTTACGCGCGAGCAACTCGCGGGCGATCTCATCCCCGACGCCTCCGTCGAGCAGCGCGTGGCGTCGGCATACAACCGCTTGAATCGCACTTCCGCCGAAGGCGGTCTGCAGCCCAAAGAGTATCTCGCCAAGTATGCCGCCGATCGCGTGCGCACCACCGTCGCGGTGTGGATGGGAAGCACCCTGGGCTGCGCCGAGTGTCACGACCACAAATTCGACCCCTTCACTTCCCGCGACTTTTACTCGATGAAGGCCTTTTTCGCCGACATCAAGGAGACCGGCCTGGTGCCCGACCGCGGCAAGACTGCGTGGGGCACACAGCTCGCTCTGCCGGCTCCCGAGCAGACGAAGCGGCAGGAGGAGTTGAAGATCAAGGCCGCCGATGCGCGCGCCCGCCTCGCCGCGAAGATGGCGGAGCTCGAGCCGAAACGGGCCGCGTGGGAGAAACGCCTCCTGGCGCAATTTGCCGCGGGCGAGCTGGCGTGGAAAGTGCAGCGTCCGATTTCCGCGGCAGCCGCCAACGGCGCTGTGCTCAAGATATACAACGATGAACCGGTCGACCTCACGAATTACGATGGCGGCGCCATGACAGCCGGCAGCGCTCCCGGCAACGGTCTCGTGGTCGCCGGCGGACCCAACCCCGACAACGAAACGTATACGATCACGTTCAAGCCCGGCGCCGGCCTGTGGACCGCCCTCGGAATCGAGCTGGTGCAGGACGAGAATCTCCCCGGCATTCGTGTGGCGCGTGGCGCCGATCGTGTCGTCATCACCGAGATCGAGGCGGAGACCGGCGGCAAGCGCGCGACCTTTTCCAACGCCATCGCGAACCTGAACAACCCGTCGCCGGAACATCCGCCGGCCGCCGCCTTCGACGGCGACCCGAAGACCGGCTGGGCCGAAGCCACCTATAACGACGTCGCCAAGGCGATGCTCGCCCTCCGCTTTGCCTCGCCGGTAGAAACCACCGCCGCCTCGGTGATGACGGTCCGGCTGCATCACGATTCGGAGTTCCGCCGCGCCACGCTCGGACGATTCCGCATCGCTCTCTCCGCCAACGATTACGCGTGGCCCGCGCCGGACAAGGGCAAGGAGATTCCGGACGCCGTCCTGCGCGCCCTCCGCGCCGACGAGGCGAAGCGCACTCCACAACAGAAGGCCGCCATCGCGACGCACTTCGAATGGGCGTCCCCGGAAGCGCAGGAGCTGGCGCTGGACCTGGCCCGCGTGGAGGAGGAGGCTGCCCTCCTCGAGCTCGCGATTCCTCACGTCGTTGTGGCGGAGGCGACCACGCCGGGTGAGACGCGCATCCTGGCCCGCGGCAACTGGATGGACGACTCCGGCGAGATCGTGGAGCCCGCCGTGCCCGCCTTCCTCGGCAAACTCGACACCGGCGGCCGCCGCGCCACCCGGCTCGATCTCGCGAACTGGCTGGTGTCTCCCGAGAATCCCTTGACCCCTCGCGTATTCGTCAATCGCGTGTGGCGGCAGTTCTTCGGCACGGGGCTCTCCAAGGTGCTCGACGATCTCGGTTCGCAGGGCGAATGGCCGGCGCACCCCGAGCTTCTCGACTGGCTCGCCGCCGAATTCGTGAAGCCGGAATGGCAAGCCGAAGGCGCCCACTCGTGGGACGTGCGGCATCTCATCCGCACGATCGTCACCAGCGAGGCATACCGGCAGACGTCGCAGAGCACGCCCCTGCTCGACGAGCGCGATCCGGATAATCGTCTGTTGGGGCGCCAGACGCGATTTCGCGTGGAAGCGGAGGTCGTGCGCGACGCGGCGCTCTCGGTCTCCGGTCTCCTCGTCGAGAAGTTCGGCGGTCCCAGCGCGAAACCCTACCAACCCGACGGCTATCTCGCGACGCTCAATTTTCCGAAGCGCGAGTACAGCGCCAGTCGCGGCGACGACCTCTATCGCCGCGGCGTCTACACGTTTTGGCAGCGCGCTTTCCTGCACCCCAGCCTGTTGACCTTCGATGCGCCCACGCGCGAAGAGTGCGCCATCAATCGCGTGACGTCGAATACGCCGCTGCAGGCGCTGGTGCTGCTGAACGACCCGACGTACGTGGAGGCGGCGCGCGTCTTCGCGGCGAATGTCCTGAAGAGTCGACGCGGCCTCGGCGGTCGTGTCGATTGGGCCGTCGAACGCGCTCTCGATCGCGAGCCGACCAAAGAGGAGCGGCAGATTCTCGAAGATCTGTACCGGAAGAGTTTCGCGGAGTTCCGGCGCGACCCGTCGGGCGCGGCGAGCTTCGTCCACACTGGCGAATCGCCCGTGCCCGTGAACCTGGACCCCGCCGAGCTCGCCGCCATGACGACGGTCGCCCGGGCGATTTTGAATCTGCACGAGATGATCACGAGGAACTGACGAATGCAGAACGATCGCCACATCGCCCGCCGCACGTTCCTGCGCCGCGGCATCTCCGGGCTCGGACTCTTCGGCCTCAACGCGCTGCTGAAACCGGAGCTGTTCGGACAGGGAGCGGTCAACCCGCTGCACCATCCGGCCAAGGCGAAGCGCGTCATCTTCCTCTACCAGGCCGGCGGCCCCTCGCATCTCGAGACCTTCGATTTCAAGCCCAAACTCGTCCAGATGGACGGCAAGGGAATGCCCGAGTCGCTGACCAAAGGGCAGCAGATCGCGCAACTCCAGGGAAAGCCGCTGGTCTGTTTCGGTCCCCAATTCGGCTTCCGGAAATTCGGCAAATCGGGGCAGGAGATGTGCGAGCTCTTCCCGCACATCGGCAGCATCGCCGACGACGTCTGCATCGTGCGCTCGATGTGGACCGAGCAGATCAATCACGACCCCGCGCACACCATCATGAACACCGGCTCGATCATCCCCGGCCGTCCGAGCATGGGATCGTGGGTGTTCTACGGGCTGGGCGCGGAGGCGAAGGACCTGCCGGGCTTCGTCGTGCTGCTTTCCGCCGGACGCGGCGGCCAGATGCAGCCGATCGCCGCGCGGCAATGGTCGGCCGGCCTGCTCCCCAGCAAGTACCAGGGCGTCAAATTCAACTCCGCCGGCGATCCCGTCCTGTATATTCAGAACCCGCGCGGGCTCAGCGCGAAGATGCAGCGCGATTCCATCGACGCCATCAACCGGCTGAACCGCCTGGAGGACACGACGCTGCACGATCCCGAGATCGCGACCCGGATCGCCCAGTACGAAATGGCCTTCAAGATGCAGACCAGCGTTCCCGGTCTGATGGACATGAGCCAGGAGCCGAAATCGCTGCTCGAGATGTACGGCGCCCAGCCCGGCGATGGATCGTTTGCGTCAAACTGTCTGCTGGCGCGCCGCCTCGCCGAGCGCGGCGTGCGCTTTATCCAGCTCTATCACCGCGACTGGGACCATCACTCCTCGCTCAAGCCGGGCGTCGCCTTCAAGGCGGAGGAGGTCGACAAGCCGACCGCCGCTTTGATCGCCGACCTGAAGCAGCGCGGCATGCTCGACGATACTCTCGTCATCTGGGGCGGCGAATTCGGACGCACTCCAATGTCGCAGAGCGGCGACGGGCGCGACCACCACATCAAGGGCTTTTCCTACATGATGGCCGGCGGCGGCATCAAGCCCGGCATCACTTATGGCACGACGGACGATTTGGGCTACGCCGCCGAGGAGAACCCCGTCAGCGTGCATGATTTCCACGCGACCATCCTGCACCTGCTGGGCGTCGACCACAAGCGGCTGGCAGTCAAGTTCCAGGGCTTGGACGTGAGGCTCACCGGCATCTCCGGTGAGGTCGTGAGGGATATTCTGGCGTAGCGGCGCGAACGCCGCCTACGCCTGTTTCGCGACTTTCGCGGCCGCTGCCGTGTTCCGCGCAATCGGCTTGCGCGGAGGATGCTTCAGCCGCGCCAACACGCCGCGCAAGGACTCCGCGGTCGGACCCCAATCCTTCCGGAACGCGCGAATGTTCTTGCGCTGCCGCTTCTTCAGCCAGTGTTCGATTTCCGTGTCGCCACCGAGTTCCGCCACCAGCAGCCGGACCGCCCGGCAATCGTTCACCTTGCCGAGTTGCGATTGCACCGCCTGCACCTTCTCCACCCACCCCTTCACCGGCGCGCCGTAAACGGGTTGGAGCAGCTCCATCGAGTACCGCAGTTTCTTACCCTCGATGCGGACGTGGTGAAGGTCGTCGGCCGAAGCGGCGTGTTCGCCGTCTTTCAAAAAACGCTTCAGGAGCCGCGGCAGGCGGTTGCCCGACGTCTCTTCCAGCGGCGTATGGCTCCCGCCGTTCGGCGTCAGCGCCGCGCGCCACTTGGACGATGTCTTACGCGCGCCCCATCGGCGCAGCGCCGGCGCCAGCACGCGCATCGCGTCCTTGCGCCGTCCGCGAAGTTGCTCGAGGAGAGCGGGCGCGCCGGGCAATTCCGCCTTGGCCAGCAACTCGGCGCCAACGTCGCAATCGCGCGGCTCGTTCGTGAGCTCCATCAGATCTTTCAACCGCCGCCGGATCTTCTTTACTTCCTTGCCGGCGAACGCGGGTTTGAAGAGCGCGAGCGACTGATCGAAACGCCGGATCGCGACCCGAAGATCGTGAACGGCGTCCGCGTCTCCCGCATGCAGCGTATGATTCACCTGATAGGCCAGGCGCTCCAATAGCTTTGTAACGGATTGCGAGGCAAATGTTCCCGTCTCCATGCGTTCTCTCGATTATACGGTTTGACAGACTACGGCGGCGCACGATATAGTTACGAACGACATACCGGAGGGAATGATGCGCGCGATACTGTCGTTGGCCGTCCTGCTGCTTGCCCACATGAACGGATTTGCCGCCACCTGCGGCGGTCACGGCGACCGCGCCACCATGCTGGTCACCACCAATTGGCTGGCCGACCATTCGCGCGACGCCAATCTCGTCCTGCTCGGCATTGGGCAGAAAACCGAATTCGACCAGGGGCACATTCCCGGCTCGCAGTTCCTCGACTACACCACGATCGTTCTCAAGGCGTCTCCGGAGCGCCCCAACAGTTTTGAGCTTCCGCCGATGTCCGACCTCGCGGCCGTCTTCGGCAACCTCGGCGTCTCGAACAACTCCCGGATTGTCCTGTACATGACCAAAGACTATGTCTCCCCAACCACGCGCGTCTACCTCACGCTCGATGCCATGGGGTTGGGCGCTCAGACGTCGTTCCTCGACGGCGGTTTCCCCGCCTGGCAGGCCGAGAAACGGCCCGTCACGACCGAGGTTCACGATCCAAAACCGGGCAAACTCGAGCCCTGCGCGCAGAGCGATGTCATCGTCGATGTGGATTACGTGAAGTCGAACCTGCGCCACAAAGGCGTGGACATCATCGACGCGCGCACGCCGAATTTCTACTCCGGCGAGACCCCCGGACGCAATCAGCGCCCGGGCCACATCCCCGGCGCGGCCAGCATTCCGTACCTCACGCTTTTCGACGAGCAGGGCAAGTTCAAATCCATCGAGACTCTGCAGAAGCAGTTCAGCGACGCTGGCGTGAAGGCCGGCGACCGGGTGGTGTCGTACTGCCACATCGGGCAGCAGGCGACGGTCGTCTATTTCGTGGCCCGCTATCTCGGCTTCGACGCGCGCCTTTACGACGGGTCGTTCGAAGACTGGAGCCGTCACACCGAATTGCCCGTCGAGAAGTAGCGCTAGACCGAAACGTGCGCCGATTCCGGAGGGCGGGGGTGTGCGATAGAATCACGCTTCATGCGCGTATCGATCTCGATATTGACCCTGGCGGCGTGCTCCCTGCTGGCGGCTCCGGTTGACCGGAAGGACGTGGAGTTCGCTCGCCCCGACGGCAAACCCCTACTGCTCGATCTGCACGTTCCCGACGGGCAGGGGCCATTTCCCGCCGCCATCCTGATCCACGGGGGCGGCTTCGACGAAGGCAGCCGCGCCACGAATGTGCGGCCGCTGTTTGCGCCGCTCGCGGACGCGGGGTACGCGTGGTTCAGCATCGATTACCGGCTGGCGCCGGCGGCGCACTTTCCGGAGGCGATGGCGGACGTGAACACGGCGATTCGCTGGCTGAAAGCGCACGCGGCGGAGTATCGCGTGGACCCGCGGAAGATCGCGCTCATCGGAGAATCGGCGGGCGGCTACCTGGTGAACTATGCGGGAACGCATGACACCGCGGAGACGAAAGTCGCGGCGGTGGTGGATTTCTACGGCCCGGTGGATTACGGAAAACTCGCGTTACAGCGGCGCGACCATCCGGAGCGGTTCAACATGACAACGATCAACCGGCACGCGGGCAATGGCGGCGGCATCCACTTCTTCGGCGTGGAGACGCTGGACGACGCGGGTCTCGCCAAGCTGCGCGCGGTGTCTCCGATCGCCGGCGTTCACAAAGGGATGCCGCCGTTCCTCTGCATTCACGGGACGAAAGACGACCAGGTGTCGTACGACCAGTCGACGGCGATGTGCGACGCCATGCTCAAGGCCGGCGCCGCGTGTGAATTGATCACGATCGACGGCGGTGGCCATGGCATGGGCGGATGGCGGGACCCTGCGATGCAGCATTGGAAGGCCGAGATGATCGCCTGGCTGCAGAAGATCCTGAAGTAGGGCCCGTCGCGGATTAGGGTATACGAAGGCTTCGCCGGTATGGATGTTCGGCGCCGCGGATGATAAGATCCTGCACATGGAACAGCAACGGCGCGAGTTTTTGGGAACGCTGCTGGGCGCAGCGGCGGCACAGGTGCTGGCGGGACAGACGCGCTCGGGCGATATGATTTATCGCACGCTTGGGAAGACCGGCGAGCGCGTGTCTGCGATCGGCCTCGGCGGCTCGCATATCGGACGCGCGAAAGACGAGCAGGAGGGCATCAAGATCATCCGCAGCGGCGTGGATCGTGGGATCACCTTCCTCGACAACTGCTGGGATTACGCCAACGGCAAATGCGAAGAGTGGATGGGCAAGGCGCTGCGCGACGGGTACCGGCAGAAGGTCTTCCTGATGACGAAGTTCGACGGGCGGACGAAGGCGGCGACGGCGAAGCAGATCGACGAATCGCTGGACCGGTTGCAGACGGACGTGATCGACCTGATGCAGTATCACGAAAACATCCGCATGGAGGATCCGGACCGGTTCTTCGCGGAGAGCGGGCCGCTCGAAGCGCTGCTGGAGGCGAAGAAAGCGGGGAAGATCCGCTATATCGGATTCACGGGACATAAGGACCCGGTGGTGCATCTGCGCATGCTGGACGTGGCGGCGCAGCACAAGTTCCATTTCGATTCCGCGCAGATGCCGTTGAACGTGCTGGACGCAAGCTTCCGCAGTTTCGGTCAGCAGGTGGTTCCGAAGCTGGTGGAACAGGGGATCGCGGTGCTGGGGATGAAGCCTCTGGCGTCGGGCGCGATTCCGCAGAACAAGATCGCGGACCCGGTGGAATGCCTGCATTTCGCGCTGAGTCTGCCGACATCGGTGGTGATCAACGGGTGCGACAGCATGGAGCGGCTCGACCAGGCATTCGAGGCGGCGCGGACGTTCAAGCCTCTGACGAAGGCGCAGATCTCGGCCTTGGTGTCGAAGACGCGCGAGGCAGCG
>CAZSQK010000089.1:0-34284 GCA_964608645.1 uncultured Solibacteraceae bacterium
GCGGATGATGTCGAATGGCGCTCAGAAAACTACGTTTTCAGATGATTGCTGACAGTGCACGGCGGTTGGTTGCATACGCGTTGGATGCTGTCGCCGCGGAAGCCGCTATTGTGGCTGACGCGGGCGACCTCCAGTAGGCGTCGATTGAACAGGCCCGATGATGGCCATTCAGGTAGATGTACTGCAGGTCCATCATCCCCGCCGCCGTGATCCTCTCACCACGGGGCCTTGACATTGGCTACCTGGGCGCACTGCCAAGGTGCTGGGATGCGTTCGCAGCACTGCAATCACGTTACTGCTTGGGCGCCTGTTTTTTGCTGCCCGTGGTCTGCCTGGCTTTCGCGTCCGGTGATGCCGAAGATGGAGCCGCGGGAGCGGTCACCGTCTTGGTGAGCAGATTCCCGGCGTTGTCGTAGGTATAGGCGATGGTGGTGCCGTTGCCGTAATCGACCAGCGCGAGGCGGCCGGCGGCATCGTAGGTGTAATTGACGGCCGCGGCGAGCGGCATCCAGCAGATGAGGGCGCAAAACGCAATCTTCTTCAGCATGGTTATCTCCGGCGGCAGGCGCCGGGCTTTCCGTTTGTGCCGGCATGGTATTCGAACGACTTATCCGGAAGCTGGAAAGGCGGCCGCGGTTCCGCACAATCCCGTCCCGTCATATCGATAACGAGGTTCATTCTAAACGGGTCCCGGGGAGTGGGAACCGGCGCGAGATCTATTTGTGACGGGGCCCAGGGCGTGGAAACCGGCGTGTCCATGAGCGGTTCGTATTGACCCCGGGGGAGAAAAGCCCCGGGGTCCTGACTCGGGTCGAGGCCTGCGGGCGCGATGTATGCGTACTCTCGAGCCAATTCAGCGTTGCCCGTTCCGGCGGGGGGCGCCAACGAGATGACATACCCGTTCGGCTCAGGGGACAGCCGCAGCCATAGGGGATCGGAATTCGGATCGACTTGCCCGGACTCGTCGACAAAATCCCATAAGGAAGGGAAATTCACTTTCAGCCCCATCGGATCGACGTTGCTTACAGGATCCCCGGCCGCATAGGCATAGGGGTCGATCTGGCGAGGGGCCGCGGAGAACAGCGGGTCGCGGGAGAGGAACCGTGTGGTGGCGCTATCGTAGTAGCGGAAGCGCGCATAGTAGAGGCTCGTCCCAAGCTCCTGCATCACGCCGGACTGGCCCTGCCAGGTGAAGGGATTGTCCGTGGAATTGCCGGCTCCCGCTGTGACGACATCGCCATAAGGGCTGACGCCGTAAGTGTCCGTGACGTTCCCCGCGTCGTCGGTAAGAAGCGTGGTCGAGCCGGTGTCGTCGAACGAGTAGTAGCGGTGCGCGCCGGACCCCGCTTCTATGCTATAGAGCAGCGACCCGCGGGGAGTGTAGATGTAGTACCGCACGTCCGATCCGCCCGATTGGACGGTTGCGACGGAGGGCAGACGCAAAGCGTAATTCACAATATAGTTCACCGAATTGCCGGCGCCGTCCGTGCGGCCGGTGCGCTGGCCGAGCGCATCGTAGGTGAACGATGCCGATCCGTCCGCCCGCGCGTAGGCCAGCAGGCGGGAACCCAGACTCCACTGGTACGCTGACCCGGCGTTGTCGTTCACCAGGCGGCCGAGGCCGTCGTAGGAAGCGTCCGCGAGCTGGCTGGCGGCATCGTAGGCGTACGACGCCGTCACGGGCGCCGGTGGCGCTGCCTCCTGCGGGAGATTGCGGGCCGCGGCGGTCACTCGCCCAATGGCGTCGCGCGACAGCGCGATGGAGGCGAGCGTATTGCCGCTCTGGACGTCGGTCATGGAGGCGAGCCGGCCGTTGTTATCGTAGGTGTACTGGGTGGCGACGCCGTTGGCGCGCACCGCCGAGACCAGACGGTGTGCGGCATCGGACGTGAACTTGACGGAGCCGCCGGCCCAATCGGAGACGCCGGCGAGGAGACCACGACTGTCGTATGTGTAGTTCACCGTACGGCCCGGGGCGTAGGAAATGGAGGCGATCCGGCCCGCCGGATCGCGCGCGATCGCAAGTCCGTTGGAGGCTACGATCCGCCCGGCATCGTAATTGATCGAAAAGCCGGAGCCGCCGGTGCGACGATGGAGGCCATCGTATGTATAGTTCAGCGCCGTGCCATCGGAAAACTGCGTCTTCGTCACGTAGCCGGCCGCGTCATAGGTGAGCTGCACAGAGCCTACCGCCGACGCTGACGAAGACATCCTGCTTCGTTGGTCGTACGAATAGGAGATCTGCTGGCCGAGCGGATCGGATGCCGTGGTGATCCGGCCGAGCGTGTCCCGCGTGATCGTCCAGGCGCTCCCGTTCGGGTCTCTTACGGAATTCAACAGCGGCAGATCGCCATAAGTGAACACACCGGCGACACCTCCCGGAGCCGTGACACCGGACAACAGCCCGCGGCTCTCATAAGTGAAAGCCGTCTGCTGCCCCAGCGCATCCTGGGTTGTCACGGGCCTGCCCATGGCATCGTACGAGATGCTGCTTCCCTCGCCCAGCGGCGAAGTGACGTGAACGGGGCGGCCGTTCCCATCCACCTGAATGGAGGCGGCGTTGCCCAGGGCGTCCTTGAGACCGGTGAGCCGGCCTTCGGCATCGTACGTAAAGGCGGGGCCCTTCCCGGATGGGTCGGAGACGGCCTGGAGCCGCTCCAGTTTGTCGTAGGTGAACGCCGTGGTTTCACCGGCCCCATTGGTGACAGCCGCCACCGCGCCGGACCAATCGCGCCGGTAGGCCGTTTTGTTTCCCAGACGGTCGGTGAAGGAGCTGACGAGATCGTCCGTGTCGTAGGCTGCCGTGGTGGCATGGCCGGCGGAATCGGTCACAGACTGCGGGTTGTTGTTGGCATCATAAGCGAATCTGGTTACGGCACCCGCTTCATCGGCTATCGAGAGGACCTGGTCGAGAACGTCGCGCGTGAGGGCGATCGACGTCTTGTCAGCGAACTGCACGCCGGAGAGCCGCTTCAGGTTGTCGTAGGTAAAGGCCGTCACGTCTCCGGACGGCAGCTTGCTTGTCGCCGGCGTGCCGTCGTTATTGTAGGTCAGGGTGGTGATGCCGCCTGCCGGATTGGTTACCGTGAGCACTTGGCCCCGGGAGTTGTAAGTGTACTGAGTGGACTTGCCGTCGGGCCCGGTTGCCTGCAGTGGACGGCCGGCGGCGTCGTAGGTAAAGGCGAGCGAGGCGCCGTCGGGATATCCGATTTTGGCCAGATTGTAAAAGGTGAAGTCGCCCTGCACCTGCGACTGCCAGGCGATCGAAGTGGTTTTGCCTAAGGCATCCGTGATGGATGCCGGAAAGCCAGATGCCGCGTCGTAGGCCATCGAGACTTTGTTGCCGGTTCGATCCGTGAAGGTAGTGGGCCTCCGGGCGGCATCGTAGAGCACGGACGAGCTGTTTCCCGCGGCGTCAACCATTGCGGAGAGGTCGATGAGATTGGCATAAGTGGCGGTCGTGGCTTGGCCCAGCGGATCGGTGACGGTGGTGACGCCGGGTTTGCCGCCAGCGACATATGAGAGCGTGGTCTTATTGCCTGCGCTATCGGTCTGGTCCTTGACACGAAAAAGGGTGTCGTAACTCTGGGTGACCGGCACGTTGCCACGGGGGAGGGTGGCGGCGGTCAGCTCGTTGTACTGCGTGTAGGCGTACGCGGTGATGTGGCCATTGGCGTCGGTGAAGCGCGTGAGAGCAGGCCCAGTCTGCTGGTAGGAAACGGCGCGCCCGGTCTGATCGGCCACGCGGTTGAGGAAGCCGCTGGCGGTGTAGGTGAGGGTGAGGGAGCGGCCGAGCCCGTCGGTGATCTGGGTGGGACCGAAGGACCCGCGAGTGAGGGTGAGAGCGTTGCCGCTGCGATCCTCGATCTTCACCAGGTGGCCGTTGTTATCGAAATTGTAAATGAGGCGCCGCGAGGGATCGAGGAAGCGGAAGCCTGGACCGCCGCGGACCATCTGGTACGCCATCCGCGCCGGGAAGGCCAACCGGAAGCCAGCGCCGTTTGGCAGGAAGGTGACGCGGCCGCCGCTCTCGAGGACCACGATGAAGATGTTACCGTCGCTGGCGAGATAGGGGTCGAAATTGGTGGTCCAGCCGAAGCCAGGCGACCCGGCATTGGCGTTCTCGAAGAGGAAGGAGCCGTAGGAACGGCGCAGGACGAGCGGCAGCGGTCCGCCGAGAGAGAGATCGAGGAAAGGTCCGGCTTTCAGCTCGCCGCTGGCGGTGGAGATGGGGTCGCGAGTGGAGAACTGGTTCGGCTGTCCCGAACCGTGATTCTGCATGGGAGTCAGTGGACAAGTGATGCTCCCGACTCCGGACTGCGTGAATTGGATGCTGGAGAAAACCTGGTTGGCAAAGGGGAGAGTCGCGGTAACCGTTACGCCGGTGGGCAGCAGGGTGCGCCCGGTGCAGGAGCCGGTGGCGCCTGACGACTGGGGGGAGGCGCTGCATTGCGGCTCCAGATTGCCGTAGACGATGTTGCCGCCAGCGGAGGGGAACGCGATGGTGATCGAGACTGCGCTAGGGCCCCGGGATAGCCGAAGAGCTGAATGGCGGAGGGCGACGGGATCGGGGAGTTCGCGGGGCAGTTGGCGCCGTAAAGGGTGGAGGGCTCGGGGTCGTTTCCGACGCTATCGTACACCATCTTGTCAACCAGGGCTTGTATTCTGCAACCTACGTAGGGGCCACAGATCGCCGCCCTCCTCATGTAATTACCGACTTCTTCGTTAAGCGGATCCCCGGAACCACCCGAGTCTTGTGCAATACAGATGGATATTGGCGCCAGCAGGGCGCAGAGCACCAGCTTGCCGGTGAACATGGCGCCAACCTCCCGGTGCAGGATTGGATCGAGGCCGGCCGGAAGGATGGGGGCGCGAACTTATCCCTCCGGTTGAGACAGTATGCAGGAATCGGAACCCGGCACAACGTCAACAGCGGAACTTCCACCTGGCAGAGCCGGCAGAACACCGGGACACAGCAGCGGGCCGATTGCAAGCGGCGGCGCAGGCACATAGCATGGGAAATCACACGTGACCAGAACCATATTGCTTCTCGCGGTCCCGGCTGCCGGTGTGGCAATCGCGATCGGGCTCTTCGTCTACTCCAGAGCCAAACCCGTCAGCGTTGAGGATTGGGCCAAGCGGTACGACCCGGTCCTGGCTCAACTGTTCGCGCTGAACCCGGGCCTACAGTTTGAGGACGAATTCAAGCGCCTGCCCATCTACTGGATTCAATATCCTGTCTCAGGGGGCAAGACCCTGCGGGTCATGCTGCCCAAGTCCGAAGCCGGAAACGCCCGGATCACGGTCGGCGACTGCGACCTGTCCCAAATTCCCCAAAGCCTGCTCTATCCGCGCCGCAAGGAGACCATTTGCCTGGAAATCGACAACGACCAGCACAAACTGAGGGCATCCTATTTTCGGACGGCGGATTATAAAGACAAGGTAGTGGAGTTCTATAATGCGCTCCTCGAACCCGATCGCCGGTTCACAATGGGCCGTGAGGATGAGAAAGATCGCAGGGTGGACGTCAAGCGGGAGGACGGGTCGCGCGAGTTTCTCTACTCCTATTATTTGTCCCAGGAGGTGGATCTCCGCGCGTTTGTCGGCTACAAGGAGGAAAAGAAGCCGCAGACCGAGGAGCGTTGAGGGTGGCGGGCGGCGCGCCTACCCGCCAGCATGTCATGCGGCATGAAGTCGCCCAGCACTCCACGCGGTTTCCACTTCGGTCTTGACAGCCTCGCCTAACTGGTTCACTCTAGGCATAGAGCAAAATAGTATGGATCAAGCCGCACAGCGGGATTTGTTCCCAGGGGCTCTGGAGATGATGATCCTGCAGACGCTGCGCAGAGGGCCCCAACATGGATATGCGCTGGCGCAGGACATCAAGGGGTCGTCCGACGATCTGCTGCAGATCGAGGAGGGGTCGTTGTACCCAGCCCTGCAGCGGATGTTGAAGGCGGGCTGGGTGAATGCCGAGTGGGGCGTCTCGGCGAGAAACCGGAAAGTCCGGATGTACCGGATCACGCCGGCGGGGCGGAAACAACTCGAGCGGCAGATCTCCAGTTTCGAGCGCATGCTGAGGGGAATCAGCCGGGTGATGAGGCCGGCGCAATCATGAAGTGGCCTGGCCGGCGGATGAAGGACCTCGTGGCGGAAGACATCGAGAACCACATCGAGGAGAAGGCCGCCGATCTGATGGAGGGCGGTATGCCGGAACGGGAGGCGCGGCTGCGGGCCAGACGCGAGTTCGGTAACGTCGCGCTGTCGATCGAGGACAGCCGCGCGGTGTGGGGCTGGGTCCGGATGGAGAGATTGCTGCAGGATCTGCGGCACGGGATACGGCTCATGGCGCGCAATCCCGGGTTTACGGCGGTGGTCGTCCTCTCGCTTGCATTGGGGATCGGCGCCAATACGGCGATCTTCACCGTCACCGACGCGCTGCTGGTGAAGTCGCTGCCGGTGGAGAAGCCGGAACAACTATTGGTGTTCGCCGATTGGGACGACGCGCTCCACCAGTGGACATACTTCTTCACCTATCGCGAGTTCAAGGAGCTGCAGGGGCGCATGCGGAGTTTTGCGGGGGTTGCAGCCACCTGGACCGCCGATCGGGCCAACATCGTGGCGAATGGAACCGCCGACGAAGGGCAGACCCACATCGGGATCGTCAGCGGAAATTATTTTTCCGTGCTGGGAGTCCGGCCGGCCGTGGGCAGGAGCTTCGCGGACGGCGAAACGGCAGCGGTCATCAGTTATGCCTACTGGCGGCGCCGATTTGGGTCGCGGCCGGACATTCTCGGGCAGACGGTGGGAATGAATGGCGCCGCGGTGACGATTGCGGGCGTGGCGCCGCGCTCGTTTACAGGAGATTCGGTGGGCCAGCCGATGGATTTGTGGATCCCTGTCAGCCTCGCGCCGCGCGTTGTATTCCGCTGGCCGAAGCTTCTGGACAACAATCCGGTCCGGGTGATTGCGCGGCTGAAACCGGAGGTCGCGGCCTTGCAGGCGGAAGCCGAGGCGAAGGTCGTGTACCGGGAGATCGCGCACGAGTTGGGGCGCGCCGCGGCCGAGAATCCCGACCGTTTGGCGCTGCTGCCGGAAGGCCAGGGAATTTCGCGGCCGCGCGAGCACTACCGGCAGCCGCTGGCCGCGCTCACCGCGATTGCCGGGCTGATCCTGCTGCTGGCGTGCGCCAACGCGGCCAATCTGCAGCTCACGTGGTCGCAAGCGCGGCGCAAAGAGATGGCCGTGCGGCTGGCGCTGGGCGCCGGACGCGGGCGGATCGTGGGGCAGGTCCTGATGGAGAGCCTGCTGCTGGCGGGCTTGGGTGGCGCGGCGGGATTGGCGCTGGCGTGGTGGGGGGCCACGGCGTTGGCGCGACTGGCGAGCACCGGACCGTGGGCTGTGGAATTGCATTTGCGGCCGGATGCGCGGGTGCTGGCCTACACCGCGGCGCTCTGCCTGCTGACGGCCGTTCTGTTCGGCCTCGCGCCGGCCGCGTCGGTGTCGAGAGTGGCGCTTGCCACCGCGATCAAAGGCGCGGCCCGCGCTCCAGGGCGATTCCGGCTGGGCAGGCTGCTGGTGGTGCTTCAGGTGGGATTGTCGCTGGTTCTGGTGATGGGCGCGGGACTGTTCGTGCGCACGCTGCGTAATCTGAAATCGCAGGACCTGGGGTTCGAACCGGAGCGCCTGCTGCTGGTGCGGACCAATGCAGCGCCGGCCGGACACCAGAAGCCGGTGGCCGACTTGTACGAGGAAATCGGCCGCATCCCCGGAATCCGCTCGGTGAGCGCGTCACAGTTCGGAATCCTGCGGCCGGCGGTATTCGTCGATGTGACGGTGGCGGGCCGTCCCGCGGGAAAGCCGGCGGACCGCATTGTCGCGGCTGACAGGATCGCGCCGCGTTTCCTGGAAACGGTGGGAATCCGCCTGCTGGCGGGGCGCGACTTCACGCCTCGCGAGATGACGGAGCCGCCACACACGGCGATCGTAAACCAGGCCATGGCTCTGCGCTTCTTCGGCAGCACGGACGTGGTGGGACGCCACTTCACGTGGGGGAGTCGGGCAACCGATCCATCGATCGAGATCATTGGCGTGGTCCGGGACGCCGCTTACAACACTCTGCGCAACCGCGGCGCAGTCATGATCTATATGCCGGAGGGCGCCGATTGGCAGGACATCTCGGATTCGATCCTGGTGGTGCGGACCGCGGGGGCGGCGCCGGGAATTGCCATGCAGATTCGGGAAAGGCTGCGCATCCTGGCTCCCGACGTGACGGTGCGCAGCACGGACTGGATGGATGCGGCCATCGACCAGTCGCTGGCGAGCGAACGGATGGTGGCGTGGATCGCAGGGCTGTTCGGCGGGTTGGCGCTGCTGCTGGCGTGCCTGGGGCTGTACGGAATGATGTCGTATGTGACGGCGCGGCGGACCAGCGAGATCGGCATCCGGATGTCCTTGGGGGCGACGCCGCTGCAGGTGCTCCGCATGGTGTTGGGCTATGCTCTGACGCTGGGTGTGGCCGGGGTGATCTGGGGAGTTCCGGCGGCGCTGGCGGAGAGCCGCCTCGTCGAGGGGCTGCTGTTCGGGATCGGCGCACACGATGCGGGGACTCTCGCGGGAGCGGCGGTGGTGGTGCTCGCCGTTGTGGTGGTCGCGGCGTGGCTGCCGGCCCGCCGCGCGGCGACGATGGATGCCATGCGCGCTCTGCGCTGCGAATGACGCGAATCATTTCGCTTGACCTCTCTACTATTTCGTAGTAGATTCAAACAGGAAATAGTGGAGTGCCGATGGCGCAAGCGAAACTCACCAAGCTGGAACTACAGATTCTGGAAGCCCTCTGGTCTCACGGCAAGGCGTCGATTCGCGAGATCCAGGAGGAGTTTCCGAAACCTCGGCCGGCATACACGACGATCCAGACGACGGTGTACCGGTTGGAGGGAAAGAAGGCCGTGCGGCGCGTTCGCAAGATCGGGAATGCGGACATTTTCGAGCCGCTGGTGCCGCGCGATGTCACGCGGAACCGTGTGCTCGACGAAATCCTGAGCTTCTTCGGAGGGCGGGCGCAGCCCATGATGGCGCAGCTCGCCGAGGCGGGGAAGCTCACGCTGGATGACGTTCGCGAGCTGGAAAAGACGATCCAGGAGCTCGACCGGCACAAGGCGGAAAGGACGCGTGGACCCAAATGATCGGCCAAGTGACCAATCACGTGTGGCAGTCCACGCTGTTCGCAATCGCGGCAGGGCTTCTGACGGCCGCGTTCCGGAGGAACGGGGCGAAGGTCCGCTACTGGTTGTGGTTCAGCGCCTCGCTCAAGTTCCTTTTGCCGTTTTCGCTGCTGATCGGGCTGGGCGGCCGGCTGCATTGGGCGCCTGCGGTTCCGGCGGCGAGGCCGATGGCAATGGCGCCGGTGTCGATTGCGATCGCTCGGGTCAGCGAGCCATTTACGGAGGCAATGCCGGCGGTTTCAGCGGCGCGGGAGAGCCGGCCATGGGGCGTCATGCCGATCCTCGGGGTATGGGGAATCGGATTCGCCGGGGTAGGCCTGTTGCGGCTTCGCGGCTGGCGACGGGTGCGGAGGGCATTGCGGGCGAGCGTTGCGAGCGGCATTCGGGCGGCGGTGGAGGTTCGGTGCTGTCCGGGGCTGCTGGAGCCGGGCGTGGCCGGGTGGCTCAGGCCGGTGCTGCTGCTGCCCGCCGGCATTGCGGAGTATCTGACGGCGGCGCAACTGGAGGCCGTGCTGGCGCATGAGCTCTGCCACGTGCGGCGCCGCGACAACGTGTCGGCTGCGATCCACATGCTGGTGGAGGCGGTGTTCTGGTTCGATCCGCCGGTGTGGTGGATCGGCGCCAGGCTGGTCGAAGAACGGGAGCGGGCCTGCGACGAGGAGGTGCTGAGCCTGGGCGGAGAGCCGCGGGTGTACGCGGAAGGGATTCTCAACGTCTGCAAATTCTACGTGGGGTCGCCGCTGGCGTGTGTGTCCGGGGTGACCGGGTCCAATATCAAGAAGCGAATCGAGCTGATTATGACGAACCGAATTTCGTTCCGATTGAATTTCGCGAAGAAGGCGGCGCTGGCGGCGGCTGGGATCACGGCTGTGGCGGCGCCGATCGTGATCGGCATGATGCACGCGCCGCGCGTGCGGGCACAAGCGGCTCCGGCGGGCACGCCGAGATTCGAAAGCGTGTCGATCCAGTCCGGCTGCGGCCAATCGGGCATGGAGAATCGCAAGAGCGGCAGCGGAACCAGGAAAACGGGGAGTCCCGCGCCTCCTTCTCTGGAAAGCCTGCACCTGAACTGCTCGACGGTGGCGGGAATGATTCATGCGGCATACGGGCCGTTTGCCAGCGGCCGTCCGTTAGAGGAGGGCAGTCCGCTGCACTACCTGGATGCGGTCCCGCTGTCGGGGGGGCCGGCATGGATCTACACCGAACAGTTTCAGATTGAGGCGAAGGCGCCGGGCAATCCGGGCATGGAGATGATGCGGGGGCCGATGATGCAGGCGCTTCTGGAGGACCGGTTCCAGGTGAAGGTCCGCCGCGAAACCAGAACCGTTCCGGGCTACGTTCTGCGGGTGGCGGATGGCGGGCCGAAGGCGCCGCCCTTCCAGGGAGATTGCGTCGCGGACTCGGTCCTGCCGCTGGCGCCGGGGCAAAAACACTGTTGGGAGATGGGCGGCGAACGGAAGCAGGCGAACTTCAGCCCATCCTTCGCGCCGGACAGCGTCGTGAGGAGCCTGGATGAGTTTGGGCTCTGGCTCTTTGTGATGACGGACCGGCCGGTCTCGAACCAAACCGGTCTTACGGGACGATTCTTCCTGGACATGGTGTTTACGCCCGATCAGGCCACTCCCGGCGCGCTCACGCGTCTTGCGATCATGGCGAAGAGGAACGGCGGGGCTCCGGCGGTGCCGTCGAAGCCTCCCGGACCTTCGATCTTCGAGGCCCTTCAGCAACAGCTCGGGCTGAAACTCGAGGTGGCGCCGGCGTCGCGGGACTTCCTGATTGTGGATCGCGCGGAGAGACCGGCCGGGAATTAAGCGGGGAGGTTATCCTGGCGGCATGAGGATCTGCGCGCTGGCGCCCGCGATGGCGTTCGCCGTATGGGCCGCCGGACCGCAACCGCCATGCGGCGGCGAGGCGGTTCCCGGCTATCCGGCTGCGGGCGCCGCGCCGGCCGTTCAGGTGTGGGACCGCGAGGCGTGGAACCCGCCGCCATGCATGCAATGGGAGGCGTCGAGCGCCTCGACGCTGGTGACGACGGTGGCTCGCTTCCGGCAGCGGGGCGGGGTCGAAGCGTTGCGGCGGCGTGTGGGGGCCATATCGCAGATGAAGGGCCTGCTGTATTGGTCGACGACGCAGCAGCGGTGGCAGCCGATGATTCTGGAAGCGGCGGCGATCGACGGGCCGTCGGGGGCTCCGCGGCAGGATTTCGCGGCGGAGGAAGTGGCGCCGGATCGTGTGCTGTACCTGCAGCAGCAAGATAGCCTGCTGGGGAAAGTGACCTACCGGCTTCGCATCCGGGAGGCGTCGGCGAGCCGCCTGGTTTTCGCGACGGAGAACAGCACTACAGTCACCTATTTCGGATTGCCGGTGGCGCATGCGGGCGAACTGCAGTCGGTCTGTTTTCTGGAGCGGGAATCGGGCGAGGTCTGGCGGTATTACGCGATCGCGCGGACGGGGAAGGGCGTGAGCCTGCTGACATCGGGGCATGACGCGTCATTGATCAACCGCGCGGCCGCGACCTTCCGCCGCATCGCCGGAATTCCCGCCGACCAGGAGCCTCCGGCGGCGCGTTGAGGCGTCATCGGACCGCGAGGGTCCGTGTTCCCCTTCCCGGCTTTGGCGCGATATATACTCTCCAGCCCCAGAGGGCGCCGACCGTAGTTACGAACGTCAGGGCAATCATGCGCGGAGGAGACAGCAGCCGGACTGGATCGAAGCGCAGCAGGAGCATCCAGAGCAGGGTCGCGCCCAGGAGAACGGAACCGGCTTTCCAAGCGATTGCGGACCGCGGGGAGCCGAGGCGGATAGCGGCGATCGCGCATCCGAACGGCACGGCGATGACCAGATCCGTGAGGTAGTGTTCGCCCATGCCCATGGTGGCCAGAAATGTGCCGGCCAGGAAGAATGCGAACACGGCGCGGACCCACGCCACTTCCCGTAAGGAGCAGAGAAAGAAGAGCAGCGCCCAGGCGAAGTGCAGCGACGGCACGCCGTTACGCGGCGCGGCGGGCAGAAACCCGGGCAAGTCGCTGAGGGCAAGGGCCGGCTCATGAAAGGGGAACTGTGCGGGAAAGGCGTAGATTGGGCCGCAGACCGGGAGGAGCACATAGAGCAGGGAGCCCAGGGCGGCGGCGGCGGCAAACTGAAGGAGCAGTTCGACGGAGGATTTCAGGTCCTTGCGGAAGCGAACCGAGCACAACAAGAGGAGCGCGAACAGCAACCCGTTGTAGGTCAGGAAGCATAGGTTGGCGAGGACCTGGAAGCGGGTGAAGAGCCTTCCCAGGGCGAAAGACGGCTGCAGGCCGAACTGGGCGTCGGCGAGAGCGACGACGCGGTCGAAGGTGATGGGCATCGCCGTGCTCGTGAAACTCAGATAGCGGCCGCTGATCAGATTCAACACGAGGAGGCTGACAAACATCGCCAGCAGCCACCGCGCCTCGCGCCGGCGCCACGAGTGGATCGCCAGCGCGCCGACGGCGGCAACGCCGGTCAGGCCGAGGAAAGCGAGGGTGTTCGACAGGAAATAGGCGCCGGCCGGGCCGGCCCATGCGGGCTCCAGCGCGAAGGCGGCCGTCCCGCACAGCGTCACGAGCAACCAGACGCGGCCGCGCCGCTCCATTGTCCACAGGAGAGGGATGCCGCCAACGCACAAAAGAGCCAATAGAGGATTATTCGCGAACTGCCCCAGCAGATGTTGGAGTAGGCGCGGCATCCGGCGATCAGTCCGACGAAAAAACCCGGTGGGCCCGCATCGACGCTTCGACTTTCACGAACTCAGACTGGAAGGAACCGAGGAGCGTGCGCCAGCGCAGGGGATCGTTGGCGCCGTGCTCCCATTCCGCTGCGATCTGCGCCAGGCGGGCGGCGCCGATCTGCGCGCAGCCGCCCTTGAGGCCGTGACCGAGCCGCTCGACCGCGGCGGTGTCGTGCGCATCGATGGCGGCAATCAAGCGGTTCAAATTGCGCGGTGTGTCCTCCAGGAAGATCTGCAAAATCTCGCGGATCATCTCGACTTCACCCGCTTCGGCGAGCTCCGCCATATCCTGCGGCATGTTCCACGACTGCGCGCGTTCGGCGGGATTCATGAAGGACCTCCGGCGGTGGTGGCCCGGGACCGAGACCGGTCGCCGGCCAAGCCGCAGACCCGGCCGAGGTAACGGAAGAGGATGGCGGCGTCGAGCCGCGGCCGCGCCGAGACGGCATAAAAGGCTTCGCAGGCGAACTGTTCGTCGGGATCGGATTCGGCGCCGTACTGGACGAAGGCTTCGGTGACGAGCCCCGCCTTGGTGCGCAGGCAGAGGGCGCGCCAATCGGCCGGCAAAGCCTCGATCTGCGGGCGGCTGCGCGGCTCGACGCCGACCAGCCCGATGCGGCCGGCGATCACCGAGATCAGACCCGGCAGGAAACAGAGCAGAAAATGGGCTGCGGAGGAACGCACGGCGCCTTTGGACATGGCGAGGACGGGGACGGTGCGCCAGCGATCCGGGTCGCTCCCGGCAGGGGTTCGCACGATCTGGGTTTTGTAGAAGACCGGTCCGCGGCGGAAGATCGCGAGCCCGAGAGCGGCGGCCAGGAAGACGGGGGAAAGAGCGAGCAGTGCCAATACCGCGAAGGCCCGGCGTCCGAGCTGGATGCCGCGCGACGCGCCGCCGCCGGCGATGCTTCCCAGCAGGAACTCCTCGCCGATGGTCAACTCGACGCCGAGGGAGACATTGATGAGGCGGCCGCGGTCGATGATCGAATTCTCGACGTCGAGAGCCTCGCCGACGTAGCTGCCGGGCAGCACGATTGATTCGCGCACGGTGGATTGTTTGTCGAGGACGGAATTGCGGCCGAGGACGGCCATCGGTCCGACGTCGGCGGCCTGTCCGATGCGGCAGTTCTCGCCGATGAAGATCGGCGCGGTGAGGCGGGCGGTCGGGTGGATGCTGACGTTGCGCGAGATCCAGACGCGTTCCTCGGCCTGCCTGCCGGTCAGCAGCGGCGTTGGAAAGAGGCCGTCGAGCAGTTGGCGGTTCGCGTTCAGGAAGCCCTCATAGCTGAGGATATCGAGGACCACGGCGGTTTCGACGCGGCCTAAGATCGCGGCACGGAGGGTCTTCTCGACTTCCGCTTCGCTCGCCGCGGCGGCGATGCCGGGCAGCAACTCGCCCGGGATCCTGGCCCAGCCCGTCCACTGCTTCCGGGTGTCGTCGAAGAGGGCGGGAGCGTGGGCCGTGAACGACCCTTCGGGCAGCAGGGGAAGGCGGTCGGCGTGGGCAATCAAGGTGAGACCGTCGCCGGGAGCGGCCACGCGAAGGACTCCGTAGGGAGAGGCAGAATCGCGCGCCAGATAGTAGCGGATCTGACATCCCCAACGTTTGCCGTCGCCGAAGTGGGCCTCGATCTGGTCCGGATGTTCGCTCAGCACGAAGTCGAACTGCAGGAACCCATGGTCGACGAGGTGCTCGAGGACATGCTGGAGGAAAGGCCGGTCGAGCAGGGGCAGCAGAGGCGCGGGAACGGTCTCGGTGAGCCCGGACATGGCGGTATTCCCGGTCGCAAAGAGAATGGCTCTCACGCGGCGGCTCCCGATGGTTTGCCGGTCCCCGAGCGGCCCCGATAAACGCGGATCAGAAACAACAGGTTGCCGACGAAGTACCGTTTCCACATGCGGCGCGGCTCCTGGGCGAAGCGATAGAGCCACTCCATGCCGATTTCGCGTATCCAGACGGGGGCGCGGGGAATTCTGCCGGAATAGAAGTCGAACAGGCCACCGACGCCCATGGCGACGCGCGCGCCGGTTTCGGGGAGGCAACGGGCGATCCACGTCTCCTGCCGCGGGGCGCCGAAGGCAACCAGGAGCAAGTCCGCGCTGCTATTGCGAACACCGGCGAGCACGCTGTCTTCCTCCTCGGGCGTGAAATAGCCATGGCGGGCGCCGGCGATTGTCACGGTTGGATGGTTTTGGCGAATCCAATCGGCGACCAGATCGGCGACACCGGGGCGGCCACCGAGCAAGTATACACTCCGGCCGGTTCCGGCCAGTTTCTCCATCAGGCGCGGGAACAGGTCGGTGCCGTTGACGTTCTGCTTGATCGGCATGCCGACGATCTTGCCGGCGATTTTCAAGCCGATGCCATCGGCGAGGACGAGCGCGGCGCGGGTCAGGATGCGGCGGTACTCGGCGTCGCGGGTGGAGATATTGACGCAATCGGGATTGACGAAGCAGACCTGGGAGGCGGCGGGGCCATGGAGGCGTTCGACGATCCAGTCGAGAGCCTCGGACATGGTGAGGTTGGCCATTTCGATATCGAGGATGCGGACGACATCGGGGGCGGCGGCGACGCCTTCGCCATAGAACACGGCGGGAATGGCGCGGAGCACAATGCCGAGGTCTCGCATGGGCCCGTGCGAGTCGACGTATTCGCCGTCCAGGGCGACTTCGGTTTCGTAGGCGATGTTGGCGCGGCGGCGGATCCACCACAAACACATGACGCCGGGGCGGACTTCGTAGCGGCGGCGGATCTGGCGTTCGCGGGGGCTCATTTCGCCCGGCGCGGCGGCGCGGGGGCCGACGAAGGCCATTTCGCCCTGCCACACGTTCCAGGCGACCGGGAGGCGGCGGATGGCGCGGGATCGAAAGAACGGGCCGAGACCGGGGGAGAAGGACAATTCGCCGAACTCTTCGCACCAGCGGCCGACTTTGACCGTTCGGACGAAGACCGGCTGGCGCCGCGCCACGCCGGAGAGTGCGGCGGCCGCAAACAGGGGACTGAAGAAGACGAGCAGTCCGGCAGCGAAGGTCCAATCCAACAGCCTCTTGGCGCCGGACACGGCATAGAGCAGCAAACCCCATCGGAAGCCAACAAAGGCGCGCCGGATTTTCGAGCGAAGACGGCCAGACTTCGAAAAACGCTGTTCAAGCGCGCCTGCCGCATCGCGGCGAGCCGGACTGGACGGGAGCGGCGGCATGGTCAGAAGCCCGAGACCACCATCTAGTATGCGCCTCTTCCGAAGAGGACCGCTGGAATCGTTTTCACGAGGAGTTGGATGTCCACCCAGACGCTCTGGCTTTCGATGTAGCGGAGGTCGAGGGCAACCTGTTGGGGAAACGGGATATCGGCGCGGCCGCTGACCTGCCAGATACAGGTCAAGCCGGGCACGACATCGAGGCGGCGGCGGTCGGACAGCGTGTACTGCGCGACTTCGCGGGGCAGCGGGGGACGGGGGCCCACGAGCGACATTTCACCCCTGACGACGCACCAGAGCTGAGGCAGTTCGTCAATGCTGAGTTTCCGGATGATGCGGCCGATCCAGGTGACGCGGGGGTCGCGCTTCATCTTGAAGGTGACGCCGGCGCCGTGCTGGTTCTGTTGCAGGAGGCCGGCCTGGATCTTCTCGGCGTTGACGACCATCGAGCGGAATTTGGGAAACGCGAATTCCCGTCCCCATTGGCCGACGCGCCGCTGCATGTGCAGGACCGGCCCGCCGTCGGTCAATTTGATGAAGAGGGCCACCGCGGCGAACAGGGGGGAGAGCAGCAGGAGGGCGGTGCAGGCGCCGGCGAGATCGATCATCCGTTTGAGGAGACGGGTTCCGCCGACGACGACGCGCCAGGCATTGCGTTTCCACCAGAAGCGCAGACGCCGCAACGGAGAACCGCCCTGACCGCGGCCGTATCGGAGATAAAGCTCCTCGATCAATTGCGGACGGTCGGCTCGGGAGGCACTGGCCGCGGGCGCGGCAGCGGAGGAATGCTGGCCGGTGAGAGTCATGTCTGGCTTTGCTCGCGCCACCGTCACCTCGGATTCGGAACGATCGATTCGAAGCGTCCCGAATGGGGCCAAGCTCCTGTTATAATAGCAGGTTTCACCTCGGAGGCTGGGGATCGCTACGCCTGTAAAATCCGAAGCTGCACGTATCCTCATCGTCGAGGACGAGAGGCATATTGCGCGCTACCTCGAGTTCGTGCTGATGAAGGAAGGCTACGAGGTCTTTACCGCCCGGGACGGCGAGGAAGCATTGGAAAGCATCGCGCGCTGCAATCCGAGCGCCCTGCTGCTCGACCTGGTGCTGCCCGGGATGTCGGGGATGGACGTGCTGCAGTCGATCCGGTCGGACCGGCGATACGATTCGCTGGTGGTGATCGTGCTGAGCGCGCGATCTTCCGCGGAAGACAGCGCGGCGCTTTCGGCTTCGAACGTGCAGGCTCTGTGTCCCAAGCCGGTCGCGCCGTCGACGCTGCTGAAGAAGCTGACCGAGTTCGGGATTCGTCCCGGCGGGCTCGCGTAGCTGTGTCCACATACACGTCAAAGTCCGAGACGGACGCCAACCGGCTGGCGCGCATCGAGGCCCATTTCGAGGGCCGGCTCGGCGAGATTGGCTCGCTGCTTGCGGAAGCTGGAACGGTTGTCCGGTACGTTGCCCCGGAGAGGGTGTGCGTTCTGGACGAGCCGCAGGAGCCGGCAGAGAATCCGGTGCGGGAGATCGCGGTCGCCCTCGATGGGGTTCCGGCGGGAGTCGTGCAGGTGTTCCAAGCCGGCGCCGGGGGCGCGGTTGCCTTCCTGGACCAGTTAACCAGCGCGTGGTCGGCGGAACTGGCGGCCACGCTGCGCGAGGAAGCGCTGCTCGAGGAATTGAGCTCGAGCTGGGAGAGCCTGGAAGCGTTATACGAGGTCAGTTCCAGCCTGCGGCTGTCGAATAGCCCGGAAGTCCTGCTGGAAGGGCTGTTGACGCGCGCGACCACCATCGGGCCGGACCTGCAGGCGGTGTTGTGGCTGCTCCAGGCGGATGGGACAATTCGCGCGGCGGCGGCGCAAAACTGCGCGCCGCAGACGATCCTGGAACCTTCGGGTCCGGTCGCTCGTTGTATGGCGACGCGGAACTCGCTGATCGTGAACCGGCGCGCGGCCTTGGCGGCGATGCCGTTGCCGGAGCACTTGCGGACGGCGCACCAGGTGGCGGTGGCGCCGATCGTCACCAGCGAAGGACTCAAGGGTGTGCTGGAACTTTGGCGATCGGAGCCCGGCAGCGAATTCACGACGCACCTGTTGCGCCTGATCGAAGCCCTGGCGCACCAGGCCGGGCTGGTCATGGATAACGACCGCCTCAATCGGGCGTTCGTCGAGAGCACGCGGATCCGGCGGGATATCGAGATCGGCTCGTCGATCCAGCAGACGCTGCTATTCGGGCGGGCGCCCGCAGACCTGCCGGGCATTACGGTGGCGGCGGTTTCGAAACCATCGCAGACGGTGGACGGCGATTTCTACGACTTTATCCGGTGGCGCGATTCCTGTATCGATGTCCTGGTGGGGGATGTGATGGGGAAGGGCATTCCCGCCGCGCTTTTAGGGGCCGCCGCGAAGAGCGCTTTCCTGCGGGCCATGGCGCACATGTCGTCGGATAAAGAGGGTGGGGGGATCGGGGCGATTCTGCGATCGGTTCACGAGGATATCGTTCCCGACCTGCTGCGACTCGAATCGTTTGTCAGCCTCTGCTATGCGCGTTTCGATTTGAACGCGCGCACGGTCGAATTCGTGGACTGCGGGCACCCGCGCAGCATTCACTACCATCGGGCAACCGGCGAGTGGACGTTCCTGGAAGGGGCCAGCCTGCCGGTCGGATTCAGCGCGACGGCCACTTACGAGCCCTTTACCGAAGCGTTCGCGCCGGGAGATTTGTTCCTGCTCTACTCCGATGGCTTGCCGGAAGCGCGCGACGCCGCGGGCGCCTTTTTCGGCTCGGACAGGCTGGCGGCCGTACTCGCGGAAAACGCGTCGCTGCCGGCGCAAGAGATCCTGAAGGCGATCGAACAGTCGGTCTTCCGATTTGCCGGCAGCGATCATTTGAGCGACGACTTCACGTGCGTGATCGTGCAGATCGGTTCGGAGCTGCCGATCGAACTGGTGCGATCGGAGTGGGCGGCGACATTGGCGAACGCGTCGGCAGCCCGCGAATGGGTGGTATCCCACGTGCGGCGGGTCTTCCCAGACATCGACGACGAGCTCCGTTACTGGAGCGTGGAGCTCGCCACGGCGGAGACCTTCACGAACATCGTGGAGCATTCATACGCGAGGGACTCGTCGCGGATGATTCGGATCGAGTTGCAGTTCTACCGGGATCGATTGGCGATGCGATTTCTGCATTGGGGCGCGGCGTTCGATCCGAACCTGATTCCATCCCCATCCTTCGACGGGACGCGCGACCGGGGTTTCGGGCTTTTTCTGATTGCCAATACGATGGATTCGGTACAGTATCATCACGATGGCGCATTCGGGCAGTTAATCACCATGGAAAAACAGTTTCCGTCTACTTCGGAGTAAAGATGCCTCTTACAGTGGAAACCGCGGAAGGAGTTGCGATCGTCGCGATCCCCGGCAGCAGCCTGGATTCGGGGAACAGCAACGATTTCAAAGCGGAGGTTGCTCCGGTCCTCGCGGCGCATAAAAAGCTGGTCTTCGATCTGTCGCAACTGAAGTTCGTAGACAGCTCCGGTCTGGGCGCGATTTTGTCCTGTCTGCGCCAGCTCAACGCCGCCGGCGGCGACCTGAAGTTGTGCGGCCTTTCCAAGCCCGTGCGAGCCCTCTTCGAGCTCGTCCGCATGCACAGGATCTTCGATATTCTGAACGACCGCGAGGAGGCGGTCCGCGCTTTCGGCGCGGCGCGCTAAGAGGAACGCGTGGAAGCCATCGTCGCAATTCCGGCGTTGCTGGCGCTGATTGTGGCCTTGCGGCAGGGGCCGGCGCGCGCGTTTCTGGCGGTCTATCTTCCGGTGCTGCTGATCCTGCCGGACTACTACCGCTGGGTATTGCCGGGTTTGCCGGATCCGACGTTCAACCAGGCGGCGATCCTGCCGATCGCCGGCGTGGCGCTGTTCCGGTGTTTTGGCCGGTGGCGCTGGTCTTTGACGGACCTGCTGGTGCTAGGCTTCGCGACGGTCATCGGCCTCTCGGAGTACAGCAACGCGGGATACAGCGAAGCGCAGAACCTGATGTTCGACATGGCGGCCTCGGTGGTGCTCCCCTATTTCTGCGCCAAGCTGCTGGTGGAGCCGTTCGGGCAGCGGATTGCGTTCGCGCGGCAAATCGTGTGGCTGCTGTTTCTCATCTGCCTGATCTCGGTGTATGAATTCAAATTCGGCAAGACTCCGTTCCGCATCTTGCTGGACGGATTCTTTCCGTGGCAGGGCACGGGCTGGGTGACGACATTCCGGTATGGCCTGGCGCGCATCGCGGGACCGTACGGCCATGCCATCCTGGCGGGCGCGATTCTGGTGGTGGGTTATCGTTTGCAACGCTGGCTGGAATGGATCGGGGGATGGGAACCGCGGTTCTCGTGGATCGAGCGTATCGGCAAGGCGCGGCTGATCACCCTCGGCCTGGTGGCCGGCATCGGCATGACACTGGTGCGAGGCCCGTGGATCGGCGGCATTGCCGGCGGGCTGCTGACGTCGATCGGGCTGGCGAGCAACCGCCGCGCCGCCGCGGGGGCGATGCTGGCGACCGTGCTGGTGATCGGGGTTCCGGTGGGAATCGCGGCTTACTCATGGGCATCGGTGGGGCGGGCGAATGCGAAGTCCGATTCGCAGGAGACGGCGGCCTATCGCAAGGAGCTGATCGATAAATATCTCGACATCGCGGTCCGGCATGCGGGGCTCGGGTGGGGCCGGAATACCTGGCCACGAGTGGAGGGGATGCCGTCGATCGATAATTATTACCTGCTGCTGGCGCTGATGCACGGGCTGATCGCGGTCGGATTTCTGGTGTCGATCTTCGTCTGGATGATGTCGCGCCTGTATCGCCATGGAATGAGCGTGCCCGCCCACCTGTTGCCGAGAGGGGGCTCGCTGGCCTTCACGTTCCTGGGGATCTTCGCGTCGGTGGCTATCACCATCGGCACGGTTTTCATGGGCACGCAGTTGCTGCCGCTGTTCGCCCTGCTGACGGGCTGGGCGGAAGGGTTTCTCCTCTACACCGGGGACCGGCCGATGGGGCGGTTCGAGGCCGTCATGGCAACCCCGGCGCCGTATCAGTTCGCGAGGGTGGTGCAATGACGCCAAGGCCCCATCCGCGATTGGGCTACCTGATCAGCCGGTACCCGGCGGTGTCGCACACATTTATCCTGCGCGAGGTCCTGGCGCTGCGAGAGATGGGGTTCGAGATTGAAGTGGCTTCGATCAACCCTCCGGACGCGGCGCCGGACAAATGCACCGCCGCGGAGCGGGTGGAGACGAAACGGACTTTTTACGTCAAAGGGGCGCGCAAGGGCGCGATTCTTCGCGCGCACTTGCGGATGCTGACGCGCCGGCCGGCGCGCTACTTTGGCGGGCTGTGGTTTGCGGCGCGATTCGGGGGCACGGATCTGAAACGCGTGCTCTACGGCCTGTTCTATTTCGTGGAGGCGGTGCTGCTGGCGGCATGGATGGAAGAAAAGGAACTGCGCCACCTCCACGTCCATTTCGCGACGCCCGCGTCGTCGGTCGGACTGATCCTGACGCGCGTGATGCCGGTGACGCTTTCGATCACGGTGCACGGTCCCGACGAACTGTATGACGTCTCCGCCTACCGGCTCCGCGAGAAAATCGAGGGGTCGGCGTTCCTTTGCGCCATCGGCCGTTTCGCGTGCAGTCAACTGATGAAGCTGTCGGCGCCGGAGCAGTGGGAGAAGATGGAAATCACGCCGCTGGGGGTCGATCCGGAACAGTTCCGCCCGCGAGCATTCCGGGAATCGCCGGCGGTGTTCGAGGTCCTTTGCGTAGGCCGGCTGGTGGCAGCGAAGGGGCAGCATGTCCTTTTACGCGCGGTGCAGACGATGCGCGCCGCGGGGCGGAAGGTGATGCTGCGGCTGGTGGGCGACGGGCCGGACCGGCCGTCGTTGGAGCAGGCTGTCGAGCGGTTAGGCCTGACGGCGGACGTGCGTTTCGAAGGCGCGGTCAACCAGGACCGCATTCAGGCGTTTTACGAGAGCGCGGACGTCTTCGCGCTGGCCAGCTTCGCCGAAGGCATCCCGGTGGTGCTGATGGAAGCGATGGCCATGACGGTGCCCTGCGTCTCGACGCGCATCACGGGGATACCGGAGCTGATCCGCGACGGGGTCGACGGGCTGCTGGTGACGCCGTCGAGCCATGAAGAGCTTGCCGACGCGATCGTGCGTCTCATGGACGATTCCGCGCTGCGGCGTAGCCTGGGAGAGGCGGGACGGCGGCGCGTCGTGGCGAACTACAACCTGGGCAGGAATATCGGGAAACTGGCGGAGGTGTTCGATCGGAGGCTGGGGGGCGTGGCATGCGGTTAGGCGTTCGGATCGCGTCCATCATCATCGTCATCGCCGCCGGACTGTTGCTGCTGCTGCGAACGGGCGCACCGGGGCGCGCCGGCGCGACGGCCCAGCCGGGTCCGGTCGATGCGTCCGTGCAGGCGCAAACCACCGTCAAGAACGTTCGCCGGGCCGGGATCAATCTGGGGATCTGGACTTCGTGGGGCGCGGAGCAGATTTCCTCCAATATTCTCAAGAACCCGGGATTCGAGGGCATGGTCGACAGGGCCATCGTGATCGTTCATTCGGTGGATGGGCGCTCCTTCCTGGACGACCAGTCCTGGACCGCGCGCGCCAATGGGTTCTGGGCCAACGCGATTTGCGACGTGCGGACCGGGTCCGCGGCGGGCCGCCAGACCCGCATCGTGAATTCGACGCAGGTGGGGCGTTTCGGCCTGCCGCAGTTCGAAATCGCGGACGATCTGGCTCTGGCCGCGGGCGATGTGGTGGTCCTCACACGGGTGGACGATACGGGCGTGCCCGCGAACTGGTGGATTCCGCCGGACGCCGCCGCCGCCGTGGGGGTGGATCGCAATCACCGGCCCGGGAGCGGGGGCGCGCGCTCGATTTCGCTGCGGACGCGGCAAGACCAGTCCACCGAGATCATCTCGTACCTCGACATGATCACCAATCGCGCCGGCAAGATGCTGCCGGTGAATGGCAAGTGGCGGCTGTCGTTCTGGTCGGCGGCTCCCGACGGGGGCGCGTCGTTGACGGCGCGATTCTTCCGGCAGGGCGCCTCCGCTTTCGTGCAGAAGACGATCACGCCGGGATTGGCGTGGGAGCAGGAGACGATCGACTTCACGGCCGAGGACACGGGTCCGCCCGGGCCGTTGGAACTCCATTTTCAGGCGTCGGGCGCAGGCGGGAGAGTCCTGGTGGACGACGTGGAACTGCGCAGTCTGGAGGACGACACGGCGTTCCGCAAACCGGCGGTCGAGGCGCTCGCCAGCCTGCACCCGGGCTTTCTGCGCGATTGGGAGGGCCAACTCGGCGACACCTTCGACAATCGCGTGGCGGATATTTTCGCGCGCCGTACGTCGCGCTACCGGCCGGGGGACAATAACTCGTCGGATTTTTTGTACTCGTTGCCGGAGTTCCTGGGGCTGTGCCGGAAAGTCGGCGCCGACCCCTGGATCGTGGCGCCAGTCACTTTTTCCGACAGCGAGTGGGACAACTTCGGGCGGCTTCTGGGGGCCGAGTATCGCAAAGGCGGCTTCACGGAAATGCTGGTGGAGTTCGGCAACGAAAACTGGAACCAGATGTTCCGGTTCGCCGGCATTCCGGATCCGCGCGGCCACGGCCTGGCTTCCACGCGCGCCTTCCAACTCATCCGTCAGGCGGCGGGGGCGGACGTGGCGTTGAAATTCGTCATCAACGGACAGCATGCCAACCCGTCGCTGACGAAGCAGTTCCTGACGCAAGCGTCCGGCACCGATATCGTCGCCATTGCGCCCTATTTCTTCCCCTCGCTATTGCAGACGGCGCCGCTGCAAAGCTCCTACCATGACATGTTCCAGGGCGATTCCGGCCGGCTGAAGGACATCGCGGCCGCAGCCTTGGCGGCGGGCAAGGAAACGGCCGTGTACGAGGTCAATATCAACACGCTCGAAGGAGACGCCCACCAGGCGCAGCGGGACAGCGTGGTTGCCGGCAGCGTGGCGGCTTCGGCGCTCGCGAAAACCCTTCTCGACGCATATGCCAATGGGGTGAGCCGGCAGTGCGTGTATGCTTTCTCCGGATTCGACGTCTACCTCTCGCAAGCGACCGGGTACACGCGCCTTTTCGGCCTGACGCGGGATTTCGGCCAGACTGGCCGGTTCCGGCCGACCGGCCTGGCGGTGGCGCTGCTCAATCGCGTCGCGCAGGGCGAGTATCACCCGGTGGCCGTGGCGCCCTCCGATTCCGGAGTGTCGGCATATTCCTTCCGGTCGGAGAATGGCTGGTCGGTGGCATTGGTGTCGTCGACGGGCGAACCGCAGCAAGTGACGATCCGGCTTCCGGAAGGGGGGCAGGACGCGTTGCCGGCGCGGATGTACCGCATCGACGGTGACACGCCGGAGGCCACGAACGAAGACACCGAGTCGGTGCGCATCGTGGAAGAGAAATTCCGGATACAGGGCGCGACGATCAGCGTCGAAGTGCCGGGCTGGGCTTTCGCGGTGTTGACGCCGCGGCCGTTCACGATGCGAGGGCGGCCGCGATGACAATCGTCGACCAGCTTCGGCTGACGATCGGCGCCGCGGCGGCGGTGGCTTCGCTGCCGGGGACCATTGAATTGCTCCTGTTGACGTTCGGCGCGATCCTGCCGGCGCGGCGCGCGGCCGGGGGAGGCGTCAAGGGAAGAATGGCCGTGGTGGTTCCCGCGCACAATGAAGCCGCCGGGATCGCGTCGTGCGTCAACAGTCTTTTCGCCTGCGAACCGGCGTCGGCCGAATATTGCGTGGCGGTGGTGGCGGACAATTGCGCGGACGACACGGCCGATCGCGCGAAGGCTGCCGGCGCGCGCGTTCTGGTGCGCCATGACGACGAGCGGCGCGGCAAGGGGTACGCTCTCGACTATGCGTTCGGAGTCTTGCTGCCCGAGGGCTTCGACTGTTTCGTCGTCGTGGACGCCGATTCGCTGGCGGCTCCGAACCTGATTTCCGAGCTGCGCGCCTGGTTCGAACAGGGGGCGGATGCGGTGCAGTGCCGCTATGCGGTGCGCAATCCCGGAGCTTCGATCCGCACCCGCCTGATGAATGTGGCGCTGCTGGCGTTCAATACGCTGCGGCCGCGCGGACGGGCCAACCTCGGGCTGTCGGCGGGGATTCTGGGGAATGGTTTCGGGTTGACGCGGCGGGTGTTGGAGGCTGTTCCCTACAACGCGGTGTCGGTGGTGGAGGACCTGGAGTATCATCTGCGCCTGGTGCGGGCCGGCTTCGCCGTGAAATTCGCGAATCCGGCCGCGGTATTCGGCGAAATGCCGGCGGGCGGCACGGGCGTGCGCAGCCAACGGTCGCGGTGGGAAGGCGGCCGGCTGCGGATGGCGCGGGATTTCGTCCCGGCGCTGACGCTCGAAATCGCGGGGCGGGGGAGGTGGCGGCTGTTGGAGCCTCTGCTGGACCTGCTGCTGTTGCCGCTGGCGCTGCACACGGTTCTGGTGCTGCTCACGCTGGCGGCGCCGGCGGGACCGGTGCTGACCTACGGTGTCGTTGCAGCGTGCGCCATCGCCTTCCATATTGTCGCGGCGATTGCGGTGGGCGGCGGCGGAATCCGCGATCTGGCGGTGTTGGCCGTGGCGCCGTTCTACGTGGTCTGGAAGATCGGGATGATCCCGCTGGTGTGGCGCGCCTCGCGGCGGAATGCCGCATGGGTGCGGACCGAAAGGGCCGCGGCGGGGGATCGGAAGTGAACGCGCCGGACGTTTCCGTGGTGATCGTCTCGTTCAACACGCGCGACCTGCTGCGCGAGTGTCTGCAGACTGTCGAGCGGAAGGCGGACGGCCTCGCGGTCGAGACAATCGTGGTGGATAATGTTTCTCGCGACGGGTCGGCCGACATGGTGGAACGGGAATTCCCGCAGGTGAAGGTGGTGCGCAGCAATGTCAACCTCGGGTTCGCGGGGGCGAATAACCGGGCGTTCCCTCTGGCGTCCGGCCGCTATGTCGTGCTGTTGAATTCCGACGCCTTTCTCCGCGCGGGGGCGTTGGCGCGAGCCGTGGCATACATGGACGCCGACCCGAAAATCGGACTCGGGGGCGCGCGGCTGGTGGGCCGGGACGATTCCTGGCAACCGTCGGCGCGTATGTTTCCCTCCCCGTGGATCGAGTTGTTCACCCTTTCCGGGCTCTCCGCGCGGTATCCGCAGTCGCGGATCTTCGGCCGTTTCGACCGCACATGGGCCGACCAGAAGCAGGCGGCGGAGGTGGACTGGGTTCCCGGCGCCTTCTCGATCGTGCGGCGGGAAGCGCTGCAGCGGGTGGGGAATTTCGACGAGAACTTCTTTCTGTATTATGAGGAAGTCGACTTGTGCCGCCGGATCAAGCAGGCCGGATACACAATATGGTATTGGCCGGATGTCGTGGTGGAGCACCTGGGCGGTGAATCTTCGAAGACCGTGGAGCGGCTGGCGGTTTCCAAAAGCGGCACGCAGTTGACGCTGTGGCGGATGCGCAGCGAGCTTCTGTTTTACCGCAAGCACCACGGCGCGTCGGCATGGCTGGTGAAGGAACTGGAAGTTCTCTGGCACCGGCTGCGGGCGTGGCGGAACCGGCGCGCAGGAGCGGACGCGCAGGCCAAACGCGAGGATTCCCTGCGCACGATGGAACTGATGCGGCAGGCCTGGCAGGAGACCCGTGGCGGGCGAGTCTCGCCGGAGCGACCCTGGTGAGGGGCCGGTATGTTTGAAAACCTGCGGGAGGATTGGGCGACCTACGAACACGATCTGGCGCGCCAGGGACTGTGGGTGATGTGGGTCTACCGGCTGGGCCGGTGGCGTTACAGCATCCGCTTCCGGCTGCTGCGGTTGCCGTTCTCGTTCCTCTACCGCATTCTGAAGTTGTGGTCGCAGATCCTCACCGGAATCGATCTGCCGTGCGAAGTGGTGGTGGGACGGCGGTTCCGGATCGAACATTTCGGAGGGATTATCGTCAGCGGCGATACGGTATTCGGGGATGACGTGGTCATCCGCAACGGCGTCACAATAGGATTGCGCCGGACCGGAGTGCGCGGCGCGCCGGTCATCGGGAACCGCGTCGATATCGGGACGGGCGCGGTGATCCTGGGCGATATTCGCATCGGCGACGACGTGGCAGTCGGCGCCAACGCGGTGGTGCTGCAGGACGTTCCGCCGAACTCCCTGGCGGTGGGGGTGCCCGCCCGCATCCTTCCGCGCAAGACGGCGGCCCCGCTCGCCGAAAGGAGCGCCACTTGAGAGTGCTGCTTCCGCTCCTTCTGGCCGCGGCGTCGGCGCTGGCGCAGCAGGATCAGAGCAACAACTTCGAAGTCCACACAAAAGAGCGGAAGATCACGCCGGTCGAGCTCATCCGCGAGTTTCAGGGACCCGATCCCGATGGCTACCTGATCGGCGAGGGAGACGAAATCACTCTCGAAGTCTGGGGGCGTCCGGAGCTTTCGGGCAAGCATGTGGTGGGGCCGGACGGCCGCATCACGGTGCCCGTGGTGGGGACGGTGAGGGTGAGCAATCTCTCGCGCGACGCGGCGGTCGAGGTGGTCCGCAAGGCATTGGCGCCGCTCTATATGGAGCCCGCCGTCACGCTGCGCATCGACCGCTATGTGTCCAACCGGATCTTCGTTCTCGGGCGGGTGGCGAATCCCGGGGCGCTGCAATTCGACGCCATCCCGACGCTGCTCGAAGCGATCACGCGCGCCGGCAGTCTCCCGGTGGGAGGGGCCAGCGCCGAGAAGGCGACGCTGAATCGCTGCGCCGTGATTCGCGGCGGGGACCGGATTGTCTGGATCAATCTGAAGGCGGTGCTGGCCGAGGGCAACCTGGCGTATAACATCCGGCTGCGGCGCAACGACATTGTCTACATACCCGATTCGGACGATCAACTGGTGTATGTTCTGGGAGAGGTGCAGCACCCGGGAGCGATCCGGCTGACACCGGAAATGACCATGATGGACGCGTTTGCCCAGGCGGGCGGGCCCACCAAGGACGCTTCCACCAATCACATTCAGATGATCCGGCCGGTGAACGGCGAAAACCGCGTCATCTCCATGAAGCAGATTGTGCAGCCGCAGCCCGAGGTGAATGTGGCGCTCCAGGAAGGCGATATCGTCTACGTTCCGCGGCGCGGCCTGGCGAATTTCGGGTATTGGATCGAGAAGCTGAATCCGATCGCAACCTTCATGATCTTCGGGGCGGCGGTGGCCAAATGACGGCCGGTTTTCAGCAAGGAAACGGCCATCCGCCGGCCGCGCCGGCCCCTGGCCGCAGCATCAATATTCTGCGCAGCCTGGCGGCCCATCCCCTGCTGGCTGTCCTGATCTTCGTGGGCGTCACAGGCGGCGGTGTGCCCATCAGCTACTGGAAGGGCCGTCCCGTCTATTATGCCGAGTGCGTCGTTTACATTTCGCCGACGTTTCTGAAGAACCTGGCGGAGGATAAAGAGGTACAACTCCAGTCCGGCGCGCAATACCGAGAGTTCGTGCAGCAGAACGCGCGCATGATGAACCGCTACGACATCGTCTACGAAGCGCTGCAGAAATTGGGAAATAAGAGGTTCGCGTGGCAGGCGCCGGGGGAAACCGACCGGCGCGCGGCGGAGCGGCTGCAGAGCGCCCTCGAGATCAAGCCGGTGCCGGACACGTACCAGGTCGCCATCGGCCTCGAGGGGAGCAAGCCCGACAGGCTGGCGGAGATCGTGAACACGGTCGCCGACGTCTACATGCAGAAGGAACGGGGCGAGGATTTTTACGCCAGCGACCGGCGCATCGACAATCTGAAGCAGGAGCGCGCCCGGCTCGTCGCCGACATCGACGTGAAAGCGGCGGAGCGCGCGCAGATCTCGCAGGCCCTGGCGGTGAGCAGTTTCACGGACAATTTCCAGAATCCGTACGATCGGCTGATTCAGAGCGGCAAGGAGGCTTTGGCCGGGGCGCGACAGAAGCGCTACGAAGCGGAATCGCAGCTTGGCGCGCTCGATCCCGAGCGCGGCGCCGAATCGAGGGCGGCGCTGGCCGCAATCGCGCAGGACCAGGCGGCGCATGACTCGTCGCTCACCAGTTTGCAATCGAACCTCAACCAACGCCGCGGCCTGCTGCTGGCGCAGGTGAGCGGCCTGATGCCGGACCATCCGGGGCGCAAATCGATCGAGAGGGAAATCGCCGAGATCGACCGGCAGCTCAACGGCAAGTACGCGGAACTGCTGGCGATGTATACGAAGACGCTGCTGGACCAGCGGCGGGCCGAAGTCTACAAGACCAAGCACGTGGAAGAGGCGCTGGCGGCGGATGTGGCGCAGCAGAGCGCGCGGGCGTCCGATTTCTCGCTGCAATACCAACGGGGGCTCACCCTGGGCGGAGAAATCGACATTGGGCGGAAGAGGCTGGAGGCAATCGACGAACGCGTCAACTTCCTGGCGCTGGAGTCCGCCGCGCCCGGATTCACGCGCATCTTCTCCTACGCGCGGCCGGCCGACGTGCCGGTCCGCGGCGGCCGAAAACGTCTGTTCCTGATGTTCTGGTTCGCGGCGATCCTGCTGGCGTTGGCCGCGCCCACGGCGGTGGATATGCTCGATCCGCGGATTCATTCGGCGAACGATGTGGAGCGGATTCTGGGCTTTGCCCCGCTCGGTTGGCTCGCCGAGAAATCGCAGGCGACTCCGGAATATTTCCGCGACCAGGTGCTGCGGATCGCGGCTGGAATTCAGCGCGACGTGGACAGCGCCGGATCGAGGATTGTCGCGCTGACTTCCGTCAAAGTCGGCGGCGGGACCACCACGCTGTGTCTCCATCTGGGCGAGGAACTGGCGCGCCTGGGCGTCAGGACCCTGATCGTCGAGGTCAATGCGTTTCAGCCGGACCCGCGCTACGAGCAGACACCCGGACTGGCGGCGTTGTTGCGCGGCGAAGTGACGGAAGCCTCCGGCCTGCCGAACTCCCGGCTCAAAGAAGACGGTGAACTGCGGGCCCAGCATTTGAGCGTCGGAGTGACCCGCGGCGAGCGGCATCTCCCCAATCTCAAGGAACTGCGCCCGTTGCTGCAGGCGGCCGCGTCGCGCTTCGACGTGATCGTTCTCGACGCTCCTCCCCTGCTGCTCTCCGCCGACGCGGAAATCGTGGCGCATTGCGCGGACGTGGTGTTGCTGGTGGTGGAGGCGGAATTCATCACGAAGGGCGAACTGCGGCGGGCGGCGCGATGGCTCGAGCGGATGCGTCCCAAGGCGGCGGGCGCCATTGTGAACCGCGTGCGGGTGTATTCCGGAGGCGGGTATTACCGCGCCGCGATCCAGGAATTCCAATCCGGCAAGCGCAAACGGGAGTTTGCCATGTTCTCGCCATGGCTCTGGAAATGACGCCCCTGCTGTATGTCCTGCACAGCGGCAATCTCTACGGCACCGAACGGATGGCGCTGGCGACGGCGGAAGGGCTTGTAGCGGATTATCGTCCAATCATCTTCGCGCCGCCCGGACCGGCGATCGAGGAGGCGGCGCGTCTGGGCTTCGGCGCCTGCCCGTTTGGCGGCAGCCGCGATCTGGTGCTGCAACTGCGGCCGTATCTGGCGGGGTCGAAGCGTCTCGCGTTCCTGGCGACCGGAGTGGTCCACTCGCTCGCCCTGCTGGCGTGGAACATGCTTTACCGGCGGCGGGTCGCCCACCTGCACCTGGTGCATGGCGGGACCGACGAGCATCTGAGTTACGGGCGCAAACGCCGCCTGAATGGCAAGCCGGTTCGTTTCGTGGCGGTCTCGGAATTTGTGCGGGAGCGGCTGCTGGCGCATGGCGTCGCGGACCGGCAGATCTCGGTGGTGGAGAATTTCCTGCCGGATTCGCGCCGCGCGGATTTCCCCCGCCGCGAAGCCTTTCACGCCCCCGGGATCCGCCGGGCGATCGTGGTTTCCCGCATCGACCCGATTAAGCGCATCGATCTGCTGCTCGATGCGATCGAGCGTGAGCCCGCCCTGCGGCGCATCGACATCCGGATCTTCGGGACGGGATGGGAGCTCGAGACGCTGCGGGCGCGGGCAGCCCGGACGTGCCCGAATGTGCAGTTCGCGGGTTTCAGCTCGAATGTGGACGGCGAACTGGCGCAATCGGATCTGTTGATTCACCTTTGTCCGGCGGAGCCTTTCGGCCTGGCAATTTTGGAGGCGATGGCGGCCGGCGTGCCGGTGCTGGCGCCCAATCGGGGAGGTGCGGGGTCGCTCGTCGAGGATGGCCGCAGCGGCTTCCATTTCGCAGCGGACGATGCGGGATCGTTGGCAGCGCGCATTCTCGCGCTGGACGCGGCGGGGCCGGACGCGTTGAACCAGGCGGTGCGCGGCGGTTTCGCGGCGCTGGACGGCCGGTTCTCGCCGCGCGAACGGCTTGCCGACTACCGGCGGCTGCTGGAGGCGGGGCTGGCATGAAGCCGCTGCTCTCGGTGGTTGTCATCGGCCGCAATGAAGGCGAGCGCCTCATGCGGTGTCTGGAGTCGGTCCGCTCGATGACGCCGGCCGGCGGGGGGATGGAGATTCTGTACGCGGATTCGGCATCCACGGACGGCAGTCCGGAACGGGCGGCGACACTGGGGGCGCGCGTGCTTACGCTGACTTCGGGCCGGCCCACGGCGGCGCGCGGGCGCAATGCGGGATGGCGCGCCGCCTCGGGCGAGTACGTGCTGTTCCTCGACGGCGACACCTTGCTGGATCCCGATTTCGTCGTCCGCGCGCTGCCCGCATTCGGCGACCCGCAGACAGCCATCGTGTGGGGCCACCGGCGCGAGATTCACCCGGAAGCCTCGCTCTACAATCGCGTGCTCGATCTCGATTGGATCTATCCGCCCGGCCCGGCCGACTTTTGCGGCGGCGACGCGCTGATGCGGCGCGCCGCGCTGGAAGAGGTCGGCGGCTACGACGAGGACCTGATCGCGGGCGAGGAGCCGGAGATGTGCCGGCGCATGCGCGCGCGGGGGCATCGGATTCTGCACATCGATCAGCCGATGACGGGCCACGATCTGGCGATGACGCGGTGGCGGCAATACTGGAGACGCGCGCTGCGGGCCGGGCATGCCTATGCGGAAGTTGCCGATCGTTTCCGCGGGTCGGGGATGCCGTTCTGGGAGGACGAAGTGCGGCGCAACCGCAAGCGGGCGGCCGTCCTGCTGTTCGTCCCATTCGCGGCGGCCGGCGCCGCGATCCTGCTGCACACGGCGTGGCTGCTGGTCCTCGCGCCGCTATTCTACGCCGCGATCGCGGTCCGCTCCGCGCGCAAATGCGGCTGGAAGGGTGGGAGTCCGGGGACGCGCCTGCTGTATGGCGCGCACTCGCATCTGCAACAGATTCCGATTCTGATCGGCCAGTTGCAGTATCTGCGGGCCCGCAAGGCCGGCCGCCGCCGCGAACTGATCGAGTATAAGGGAGCGGGGTCGTGAGCGCCGCGAAGTTGATTTTGACGGGCATGCTCCGTCCGATGGCGGCGCTTTCGCGCGCGCTCGACCCCGTCCGGAGGCTCTGGGCGCATGCCTCGCTGGCCTCGCGGATCGACGGGCCGCTCGACCCGAGCGCGGTGATTCTGGGCGCTCCCGAGGTGCACGGGACGGGCCGCATTCGACTGGGCCGGAACCTGTACTTATATCGCGAGCTATACCTCGAGACGCAGGGCGAGGGCGCGATCGATGTGGGCGACGACGTCGTCCTCTCGCGCGGCGTGCACCTGGTGGCGTTCCATCGCATCGCGATCGGCGCCGGCTCCATGGTCGGCGAGTACACGAGTATCCGCGACGCGAATCACCAATTCGGCGGGGACGCGCCGATTCGCCATTCGGGGCACAGCGGAAAGCCGATCGCGATCGGACGCAATGTCTGGATCGGCCGCGGCGTGACGGTGCTGGGGGGCGTGACGATCGGCGACGGCGCGGTCGTCGGCGCCAATGCGGTGGTGACGCGGGATGTGCCCGCGGGGGCGGTGGTGGGCGGCGTGCCGGCGCGTGCGTTGGGGAAGGGGACTGCATGACGGTGCTGCTCTCGGCGTACCAGTGCGGTCCGGGGATGGGGTCGGTGTCGCAGATCGGGTGGGAGTGGTATTGGCGGCTGGCGGCGCGCACTCCGGTGACGCTGGTTACGCACATCCGCAACCGCGAGGTGTTGGAGCGCGCGGGCGCACCGCTGCCGGGGTCGAAGGTGGTGTACATCGACACGGAGTGGTTCGCCGGTCCGCTCTACCGGTTCGCCTCGCGCCTGTTTCCCAAGAGCCAGCACTCGGTCTTTCTGGTGTCGTCCTTCGATTTCTACATCTACGACCGCGCCGCTGTCCGCCAGTTGCGGAAGGCGCCGCGGCCGGACATCGTGCATGCCGTGACGCCCGTTTCACCGATGGCCGTCACAGGGCTGTTCAAACTCGGCGCGCCGCTGGTGGTGGGCCCCTGGAACGGAGGCCTCGACACGCCGTCGGGCTTTCCCGAATTCACCACCGCCGATTCGACATGGCTCTATCCGATACGGGAGTTCGGACGTGTGATGGAGTTTTTCGTGCACTGCACGCGCCGGGCCGCGGTCATCCTGACCGCGACCGGGGCGACCGATCGGGCATTGCCGGCGGCCGGGCGGGCGCGCGCGCAGCGCATGCTCGAAAACGGCGTCGACATGGAGATTTTTCAGGCGTCGGCGTGGCCCGAGGCGCCGTCGGCGGTGAATCCACTGCGCATTCTCTTCACGGGACGGCTCATCCCGGTCAAAGGCGTTCCGCTGCTGCTGCGCGCCATGGCCCGGATAAAGACGGAGGTTCCGGTGCGCCTGCGGATCGCGGGCGATGGCCCGATGGCGGAGGCGTGGAAACAGGAGACCGCCGCGCTGGGACTGACCGGCTCGGTGGATTTCCTCGGGAATGTGGCGCTGGACCGGGTGGCGGCCGAACTGCGCGAGGCGCATGTGTTCTGCCTGCCTTGCGTCCGGGAATCGGGAGGGGCGGCGCTGCTCGAGGCGATGGCCGCGGCGCGTCCGGTGATCGCGATTGCGCACGGCGGGCCGGCCGAGATCGTGGATGACGAGATCGGCCTCGCGATCGCGCCCGAAGGGCCGGAGTTTGTCGAGGCGGCGCTGGCGGGCGCACTGCGCGGCGTGGCGG
>CAZSQK010000090.1:0-34131 GCA_964608645.1 uncultured Solibacteraceae bacterium
AATTCGTACTCTGCATCGGCGGGGAAGACCCAGGCGCCGTACATTGCGCCTCGCATCGAATACGGCAAAGCGACGCCGTAGGTGCTGTTGGCCACGTCGTTCACATCGGGCGAGCGGCGATTCAGCAGGCGAATGAGCCGCGTCGGCTTGTCCGGCAACGCTGATCCGTAAATCGCCAGGTGCGAAACCTTCTCCGCTGCCGCCAGATACTTTTCCATCAGCATCGGCGACACCGTCAAGACGTCACCAACATTGTCGAAACCGTAACCGCTATCATCGACCGGAAACTCGTCTGCCGGACGGATCGGAACGGCCAGCAAATCGCGGATTGTGTTGTTGTACTCGACGCGGTTTAGCCGTCGCGCCACCACGCGGCCGGGATTATCCGAGGCGTAGCCCGAACTCTTGAGCACCCCGTCAATCCAGCTCGTAACGGCGGCGATCTCCTCCTTCGCGGGCGCTTGGGCTGGCGGCGGAGGCATCTTGCCGTTAACAAGTTTGTCGCGCACCTTGTCCCAGAGTTCGGGGTTTTTTGCGGCGGAGGCGCCATCGGTGAACGAATCCAGATTGAGGTTCGCGGTGTTCAGTTTCGCGTTATGGCAGCCGGCGCAATTCTTCGCCAGGAATGGCCGTATGCGAGAATCGAAACTCTGATTGCCGGCAACAGGTTGCGGCCGAATCTGCCCGCCGAGGTTCTGAAGCAGGGCTATCGAAACAATGAGGCACAATACGCCCAGGGACCCAGCACGCATCCGCATAAATTGCAGGGATTATACCAATGTTACGGTCGGGCGGCAAGCGCTTACCACGAGAAAAGGCTTGACTGCAAGGGCCTCCTTTAATAGCATCTTGGCATGCAAAAACGGATTGGGACGCTTCTGCTGGCTCTGTTGGGCTTCGCCTCGAATGCGCCAGCCCAGTCATTGTACGGTTCGCTCGTCGGTACGGTCAGTGATGAGTCCGGTGCTGTTCTTGCCCACGCCGTAGTAACCGCCACCCAGGCGCAGACTAATTTCTCGCGCAGCACCCTTACCAATGACACCGGTCTCTACAACATCCCGAATATTTTGTCCGGGACCTACCAACTCACTTTCAAGCTCACAGGCTTTCAAACCTTCACCGCGCGCGACGTCAACGTCGAAGCCAACGCGGCGATTCGTCTGGACGCGCGGCTGAAAGTCGGCGAGGTGCGGGAAACAGTCTCGGTCTCTGCCAGCGCTGTCGCGTTGCAGACCGAAACCGCCGCCGTCCAGTCGAACACGACGAGCGGGCAACTGATTGCCGTGCCGACGAGCGGCCGCTCCTGGCAAACCACCGCGGCGATGATGCCTGGAGTAGCGCAGCCCGACTACCTCCAGTCAGGCGGCACCAATAATCCCACCCGGGCGATGGCGATCGCCGTGAATGGGCAGCCGAACAGCAACACGATCGTCCGGCTCGATGGCGTGACGCAGCTCAATCAGTACTTTCAAGGTATCCAGGCGTACAGCCCGGGAATCGAAGCCATCGAGACGGTCAGCCTGGTGACGAGCAGCTTCGACGCCGATCAGGGGATGGCCGGCGGGGCCTCGGTGAACGTTCAGGTGAAGAGCGGCGCCAACCGGTTGAGCGGATCGCTGTTCGACCACGCGACCGACTACCGCATGAAGGCCAAGAATTTCTTCTTGCCTCCGGGCAATCCCAAGGGCTCGGGAAGCACGCACAGCTATGGCGGCACCCTCGGCGGTCCCATCAAGAAGGACAAGCTGTTCTACTTCGCCAGCGTGGAGAGGAACCGGCAGCGAGCCTACGCCGGAAATCCGGTATCGAATATAGGCGCGAATGGTTTGGTCAGTCTGCCGACGGGGGCAATGCGCACGGGCGATTTCTCCGGCACCGGTGTGGTGCTCTACGATCCGCTCACCGGCAACGCGAACGGCGCCGGCCGCACTCCGTTTCCGACCTCTGCCATAATTCCTCAGAGCCGTATCAGCCCGATCTCCGCGAAGATTCTGACCTATCTGGTGGCGCCCACGCTGCCCGGCTTTAACAACAACTACTTTTCGACCATCAATTACATTACCGATTACGCCAAGTACGATGGCAAGTTCACCTGGGTCGCCAATCGCAAGACCACCATCAACGGGCGGTTCGGCTACGCGACCAGTTACGAACTCGGCAACGGGCTGCTACCCGCGGTGGTTCCTGGCCCCAATCCCACCCAGGTGGTCCCCGGCGCCAATCCCATCCAGGCCGGCCGCATCTGGGACACTACCGTTCACAGCCACTCGGTTGCGGTGACCCATGTGGTTTCGCCGACGTTCGTGCTGGACGGGACTTTCGGTGTCACTCGCTCCGATGTCCTGACCACGCCGGAGAACAACACTTGCTGGGGCGATACGTTTGGCATCAAGAACAGTTGCCAGGCGCCGTACTCGAAAAGCACCGCCATCCCGGCGATCACCGCATCCGGGTGGACCCTGACCGGTGGCGGCCAGCCACGAGCCTATCGTGACCCGCAATGGGGAGGCGCGGCCAATGCCGGCTGGATGAAATCCAAGCACAACATAAAATTCGGCGCCGAGGTGAAGCGGCTGATGCAGAACCACTACGAAGACCAGACGCCAACGTTCACCTTCACCGGAGGGCGCACCGCACTGGCGCCGGCCGCGCCCAACAACTTCAACGCGTTCGCTGATTTCCTGCTCGGCGACATGTACCAGCGTACTTCCGAAGCCATGACTCCCATGATCGGACAGCACGTGACGGCCGAGAATGCGGCCGACTTCCGCCCCGCAACCCTGCGCGGCTGGGAGTATGGCGCCTACGTGCGCGATCAATTCGCGCTGACCAAGAAGATGACGGCTTCCGTGGGACTGCGCTACGAATACTACCCGCTCATTACGCGGGCCGACCGCGGCCTGGAAGTGTTCAACTTCAACACCAATATGCTAGACATCTGCGGAATTGCCGGAAACTCCCCGACGTGCGGAATCACGGTTGAGAAGGCGCTGTTCACCCCTCGGCTGGGGTGGGCCTACCGTCCGAACGAGACCACCGTGATTCGCGTCGGTTATTCGCGCAATCCGCAGAGCGATAATTCAGCCACGGCTCAGATGCCGCCCTCGCAGTCGTTTCCGGTCACCATCATTCTGACCGAGACCGCGGCCAACAATTACGCGGCGATCGGAAACCTGAGTGACGGCGTCAGCACCGTGCCCATATTCGATCTCTCGGTCGGCCACGTCAAACCCAACGCCGGCCTTACGACCTACCGCGGCGAATTCGTTCGCGGCAAGATTACCTCGTTCAACGTCAGCGTCCAGAAACTGCTTCCGCATAGCCACAGCCTTACGCTGGGCTACGTGGCGAACAGGCAGGACGGCATGACCCGCAGCCAGAATCTCAACTACGGCACACTGGGGGGCGGCACCGCGAGCCAGCCCTATTTCGCGATTCTGGGGACTGCCGCCGCCCTCAACGTGCAGAGCAACCTGGGTCACGTGCAGTATGACTCATTCCAGGCGAACCTGATTCGCCGGTTCTCCAACGGCTTCCAATATACGGTCGCCTACACATTCGCGAAATCGATCAACTGGTGGGCGGGAACCATTCCGCAACCGCAGTATTGGACGCTGAACAAGGGAGTGGCGTCTAACAACACGCCGCATCTTTTCAATGCCACCTTCGTTTATGAGCTGCCGTTCGGATCGGGGAAGAAATTTCTCACGCATCGCGGCGCCCTTTCAGCCGTTGCGCGCGGATGGCAGATCAACGGTTTCCTGACCGCACGGTCCGGCCAGCCGTTCAGCGTGAGCGCAAGCTCCGCTTCCTTGAACGCCGGGTCCGGGACGAATCAACGCGCCGACCAGGTGAAGGGGAGCGTTCAGATTCTGGGAGGGATCGGACCCACCCAGGCATACTTTGACCCGACCGCATTCCGCGGGGTGACGGACGTACGTTTCGGGACTGCCGGGTTCAATGCCCTGTACGGGCCTAAGATCGTGAACCTCGATGCCAGCCTGTTCCGGAGCTTTTCGATTCGCGAACGGATGACTGTTCAGGTGCGGGTCGAGGGGCTGAACGCGACCAACACCCCGCACTTTGGGAACCCGAGTACGAACGTCTCGAACTTGCAGTTGAACTCGGACGGCAGCGTCAGGAACCTGAACGGTTTCGGCGTGATCACGACGACCGATCGCACAGGGCGGCAGTACGACGAACGGGAAATACGGCTGGGCGTGCGATTTGGGTTTTAACGGAATACCCGGTCGATAGCGAGAGGGGAAACGATTATGAGATGCCTCGTTACAGTAGCTTGTCTTGGCGCCTTGGCGGTGAGCGGCGCTTTTGGCCAGAGCGATCGTGGAACGGTCACAGGAACCGTAACCGACCCAACGGGGGCGGTCATTGTGGGAGCGAAGGTCCACGCGGAGAATTCCGCCACTCATAACATCCTGGAGACGGTCACGAGCGCGACCGGCAACTTCACGTTGGCGCAAGTGCCGGTCGGAGCGTGGGACGTTACTGTCGAAGCCCCGGGATTCAAGACGTTCAAGTCGCTGAGGAACACTATCGAAGTCGCGCAAACCCTCCGTATCGACGCAAAATTGGAGCTCGGCTCAAGCTCCGAAAGTGTCGCCGTGCAAGCGGAGGCAGTGGCGATCCGGACGGAAGATGCCGGTATCTCCACCACCGTCAGCAACCAGCAGTTTGTCGAGCTTCCCATTCAGTGGACCAACGGCTTCTACGGCAACCTGGCCGTGCGCAATCCCCTCTCTGTCGCGCAAGTCATGCCCGGCATGTCCGGCGGCACGAGCTACTTCAATTCACAGGGGCTCACCGCCGGCGGTTCCTCCATCAATGGGGCCCCGCCCGGGACCTTCAAGGCCCTGGTCGATGGCCAGGACAGCACCAATCTTTACACGCCTGCGTTCTTCTTCTACCAGCAGCCTTCGGTCGAAGCGCTCGAAGAAGTCAGCCTTCAGACCACCAACTACTCGGCCGAGTTCGGCCAGGCGCAGGGAGGCATCTTCAACTTCACGGCAAAGTCGGGCACGAACCAGTATCATGGCGGAGTCTTCTATCGCCTCAGCAACGAGGCGCTCAACGCCCACCAGCCTTATTCGGGCTTGCTTTCCCGAAACCGCCAAAACAATTTCGGCGGCACGTTCGGAGGCCCCGTCTGGATTCCCCATCTTTATAACGGCCACAACAAGACCTTCTTCTTCTTCTCCTACGAAGGTTTCCGCTCCACCCAGCCCGACCCCAGTTCGGGCAGCTACACCACGGTGCCCAACGCGAATGATATTGCGGGCAATTTCGCGCCGGATATCGGCGGGCCGGTGATGTGCGGAGCCAGCGCCTGCAAAGACGCGTTGGGCAACACGATCCTTCAAGGCATGATCTTCGACCCCCTCAACGTCGCCCCCGACGGCTTTACGCGTTTCCCGTTTGCGGGCAACGCCATTCCGCAAAGCCGCATGGATCCCATCGCACTCAAGCTTGCGAGCTATCTGCCAAAGCCCTCGAACGGTCTCCAGGCCCTGAACTTCCAATTAGGCAAATTCACTCCGCGGCCTCAAAACCTGCCCTCCATCAAAATCGATCACAACGTCTCGCCCGCGCTGAAAGTGTCGGGTTTCTATTCTTATGTGGGAGGGTCGGGGTCTACCAGCACTGACGGGCTGCCCGCGAGCATCACCACTTCCGCCATCAACACCCAGGTATCCAGCACCGTACGCCTGAACGTTGACGACTCGCTCCGGCCTAATCTGCTGTGGCATGTGGGAACCGGTTATGTGAAGGCCAAGGTCACCAAATTCGCGTTCGACAATGTGCTGAACTTCGATCAGGTGTCCACCCTCGGACTGAAGGGCGCCGTGGCCCCTGGTTTTCCGTTTATCAGCGGCACGGGCAATACCTCGGCCACCGGCGGCCCCATCGGCGGCATGTCCCTCAATTACGGGGCGCAATACGATCAAATCCCCGATACCGGAGAATTCTCCGCCTCTACCGCCCTCACCTGGGTGAAAGGGTCGCACACGTTTAAATTCGGCGGTAGCATGCAAACGCGCCAGGAAGCATTCGGCGCGTGCCAGGGCGGCTGGGGAAGCTATACGTTCAATGTTGCCCAGACCGGTCAACCTTTCGGCCCCGGCGGCACGGCGCTCGCGCCCACCAGCGGATTTTCCGGCCTCGGCTATGCCAGCTTCCTCCTGGGCCTGCCGAACCAGGTCACCGTCACTCCCTGCACCAGCGTGAACTGGCACGACCGTGGCATTGCCGGGTTCATCCAGGACAACTGGAAACTCACGCGAAAGCTGACCCTCGACCTCGGCCTACGCTACGATTCGCAGATTCCGCCGGTCGAGGATCGCAACCGCTCCAGTTCTTTCTCCCCGACCACTCCCAATCCCAGCGCCGGCAATCTGCTCGGGGCCGTCCTCTACCAGGGCCACGGGCCGAACACTTGCAATTGCGACAATTTCCTGAGGCTTTATAACTACGCCTTCGGACCACGAATCGGGGTGGCCTATCAGCTCACGCCGAGGACGGTCATCCGCGTCGGCTGGGGCTTCTTCTATGGCGGTCCTTCGACGTTCTCGGCCAGCGCCCCTCAATTCCCCGCGGCTGGAACGGGCTACGATACGGTCACGTTTGCGTCCGCCAGAGCTGGCGCGTCCGCGCTTCCCAACGGCCTGCGGGGAGGACTGGTTTTCAATCCCGCTCTGTTCGCCGCTACCTTAAATCAGCCCGGTGCGCTCCCCACGACGAATCCGGTCACGGGACTCAGCAACCTCAACTCGCCTACAATTTATGATCCTGCCCTGGGCCGCCCGCCGCGCATCAGCCAGTACAATATCGCCATCCAGCGGGAGATCTTCTCCGGCGCAACTCTCGAAGCCGCCTACGTCGGAAACCGCGGCGTCTGGCTGCAAGGCTCCATGTACCCCATCAACTCCGTTACTCCCGCCATCCTGGCCGCGCACGGGCTTAGCCTCTCCAACCCCGCCAGCCAGAATCTTCTCAAATCTCAGATCGGTTCGGCGGCGGTCCAGGCCGCCGGTTTTTCGCTGCCCTTCGCCAGTTACCCGCCCAGTACTACCTTGACCAACGCGCTCCGGCCTTTCCCTCAGTACGGAAGCATGACCGCGACTTCCCCGGTGGGCAACTCCTGGTATGATTCGTTGCAGACGAAACTGAACATGCGGCTGAAGTACGGTATCTCGGCGCTGAGCACCTACACATGGCAAAAGTCGATCAACCGCACCGGCACCTTCAACGACTGGACCAACTTCAACACCCAAAAGGTGCTCGATGTCAATGACATTCCGCAGACGCTTTCCATCAACGTCATGTACCAGACCCCGCACCCCACTTCCGGTCTCCTGGGCGGCAACAAGGTCGTCAGGTCCATCATCAGCGATTGGCAGATCAGTTCCGTGCTGCGTTATCAGAGCGGCGCGTTGATCACCGCGCCGGGCTCGAACAACAGCCTCGGTACTTACCTTGCCGGCGCTTCCGCGCAATATATGGCGCGAGTTCCCGGCCAGCCGCTCTATCTGGTCGATCCCAATGGCAAGATCGACCCGACCAAAGAGCTCTTTCTCAATCCCGCGGCCTGGGCGGAATGCGGACCCACCGCCACCTTTGGTTGCGGCGCCCCGCGCTATGCAGATTTCCGCCAGCGGCGGTCGCCCCAGGAAGACATCAGCTTGGGACGCAGATTCGTTCTCCCCAGCGAACACAGCAAATTCCTCGAAGTCCGCATGGAACTGTATAATCCGTTCAACCGGATCGTCTTCCCTGGCATGGGTGTAGGCAATCCGCTCACTGGCGCCACTCACAACTCCAATGGCCTGCTTACGGGCGGCTTCGGATTTATGAACGTCAACAACATCACTGCCGGCACCGCCAGGAACCTGTTGCTGGTGGCCCGCATCGCATTCTGATCTGAGGTGTGGCGCAGGCTTCAGCCTGCAAGGGTCGAGACTCTTCTCGACCCCTTGCTCTGCGCCGACAAGTCACATGATTCAATAGGGGGGCGCGGCATGCCTTCTGTATCCAGAACGAACCGCCGCTTTGTTCCTTACCTGGGCGCGATGGCCTTGCTATCGGCAGGCGTCCTTTCCTTCACCTGGCTCTCGAAACCCATCGGCGCCCAGCAGACCGGCGTTTCCAGGGAAGCCGTGCGCATGCCAGACGGCGCCGAATTCCCCGCCTGGGAGAAACCGCTGCAGTTCTCCAAGACCTACTACGTCGACGGCAGTTCCGCCGGCGCCGATGACGCCGGTCCCGGCGCCAAAGAGCGCCCGTTCCGCAGCATCTCGAAGGCGGCGGAAGTCCTTCAGCCCGGCGAGCGTGTCGTAATTGCCGCAGGCATTTATCGCGAAGTGATACGGCCGCCGCGCGGCGGCGCCGGGCCCGACCGCATGATCAGCTATGAGGCCGCCGATGGCGCAAAGGTCATTGTCCGGGGCTCGGCGGTAATCAAGGATGGATGGCGGCAAAGCACCGCTTTGGGAGGCTTCGGCGGGGGTGGCCGGGCGGCAGCCGGACGCGGGGGCGATGCGCAGGCTGCTGCCGGCCGGGGTCGCGGGGGTCAGGGCCGCGGCGGCCAGGCGCAGCCGCCCACCTGGACCGTGGACCTCGACGGCAACCTCTTCGGCGGCTACAATCCTTTCGGCATGATGAACATGCCCTCGCAGCGGTGGCAGTACATGAACCGCATGAGCATCAATGTCCACAACATTCTCGTGCCCTACACGCGCGTGCGCGGCCTGATGTTCGTAGATGGCAAGCCCCTCGACCAGGTTAGGGTCGCCGGTGAGTTCTTCGGACGCGACCCTACTTGGATCGGGCCCCGTGGACAACCCTACTCCGCCCAACTCTTCGGTGAACTGGGCGGCGGGCTGGGCAAGTTTTTTGTTTCTGAGACTGGGTTATCGCTGCGCGTGCGCTTCCCCAACGACGACGGCCCCGATCAACATCAGGTCGAAATCACCACCAAAGCCCAGGTCTTCGCACCCGCCCCCGGGCTCGGCTACATCCGCATCAAGGGCATCACCTTCGAGCACGTGGGCAACAACTTCCCGTTCCCGCAAACCGGCATGGTCGCCACCAACGGAGGGAACCATTGGGTCATTGAGGGCAACACCTTCCAGTGGGCCAATTCCATTTGCCTGACCGCCAGCGGAAGCTTCCACATTATTCGGGGCAACACCATTCGCAACTGCGGAATCTGCGGGCTGTCAGGCATGGGCGCCAGCAATCTGAAAGTCGAGGACAACCTCTTCGAATGGATCGGCTGGCAGGATGCCGAGCACATGTCGGAATCCGCCGGCATCAAGTTTCACAACGCCCGCAATTTGCTGCTGCGGAACAACGTGATCCGGCACACCCGCCACGCCAGCGGCATCTGGCTGGACGTCGGCAATGTCAATTGCCGCCTGACGCACAATGTCTTCACGGATATCCTCACGGCGCATGCTGGCATCTGGATCGAGGGCACCCACGAGCAGGATCAGGTGGATAACAACATCATTTTCGGAGTCAAGGAGGCCGAGAAAATCACGCCGTCCGAAGTCGAAACCGGTGGAGGCTCCGGATTCTATATTCTGGGGACGGATAAGCTGATCATCGCGAATAACCTGATCGCCAACTGCACACGCACGGGCGTGCACTTCCGAACGGAGGAGATCCGGATCATCGGCAACCGGGGAGGGTTGTCCAGGGAAAACAAAGTCTACAACAACATCTTCTACAACACCGGCGACTCGTCGATCAACTTCGAGAATGAGCACAATGACGCCGACGGGAACGTTTACGCCGGGCCGCGCAGCGGTTACCTCAGGATCCTCACTCCCGGACGTCCGGAGTTGCTCGACATCACCGCCGCTCGGGATTATCACGGCTGGGAGAAGAACGGAGTAACCGCCGCAGTGCAGGCCGACCTGGATCCCGACAAGCTGCTGTTAACTCTCTCTCTGAGCGGAGACATCCCGAAGACCAAGACGTTCAATGCCGTCAGCATCACGACCGACTTCTTCGGAACCCCAACCGGCGCTGCGCGTTTCCCGGGCGCATTCGCCGACTTAGGCGGGTTCAAGGCCAGAAGCATCGATCCAAGAGGCGCGCGTTAGAAAAATGTGGAGAGGGCGAAGACCTTGAACCGCCGCGAAATGCTAATTCAGTCCGCCGCCGGCATGGCGGCTCCATTTATGGCTGCCGCCGCCGGCGGGACGCTAACTGCGGCAGCATTCGATCCGGAAGGCAAGCCGGCCGGCCCCAGGCAATTGCAGTCTCTGCTGCTGATTGGCAGCGAGGGCCGCCCGTTCGAGCTTGTTCCCCAGGTGAAGAGCGAGGGCGTCTGCACAATCGGGCTGCCGGACCGCGATTTCCAGCTCATGATGCGGCTCAAGGTCCGTGACTTCGGAGAGGTCTACTGTTACGCAGATCAGGTCCGTGGCCCGCAAGTCATCTTGAACTACGAATTCGCTCGCAGCCGCGCGGCTACCCTGCGCCGTTACATCACTGCGGCGAAAGCCGAGGGCGTGATATTCAGCGCAGCCATGATGAAACGGCTCGAAGCCGGCGAGGCGTCGCTGAAGCAGGCGAGTGCGGCCACCGGACCGGCGCGCGTGAGTCACGCCAACGATTCGCTCGCCGAAACCATGCCGGCCGGTGAAATGGCCGTATTCGAGCGGGCCCAGAATCGCATCCGGCGGAGTGGCGCCCGCCCGGGCTTCCTGTTCGGCTGCAACTGTTTCGGGTTTGCGCGCTCGGATGAATATCGGCAGCGATTCAGCGCGGTCTTCAACTTCGGCACCGTGCCGTTCTACCGCAACACCACGGAGCGCACCGAGGGAGCGCGGAATTATTCGCAGGCGGACGCCATCCTGGAGAAGACGGCCGGAACTCCGCTGCTCTTGAAGGGGCACCCGCTCCTCTGGTTCAAGCGCCAGAACATGCCCGAGTTCCTCCTCAAGAAGTCCTGGCCGGAAGTGAAGACCAGCAGCCGCGAATACGCGCTGGTCACCGTGGGGAAATACCGCTCCCGCATTCACGCCTGGGATGTGATCAACGAAGCCCACGACTGGGCCAATGAGTTTCACTTTTCGCCTGAGCAGATGGTCGAGATTACCGCCATGATGTCGAACGCCACGCGCGAGGCGGATCCCACCGCGTTCCGCGTGGTGAACAACTGCTGCCTGTGGGCCGAGTACGCGGCCACCCGGATGACGAACCACACGCCCTTGGAGCGGCCGTCACGAACGCCGCTCGAGTATCTGAAGTCGCTCCGGGACGCCAAGGTGGATTACGACGCCATCGGCCTACAGATATACTGCCCCGGGCGCGACATGATGGAGATCGAGCGGCACATCCAGCGCTTCGCCGCCTTCGGCAAGCCCATCCACATCACCGAGCTTGGGATTCCCTCGGCGAACGACCAGCGGACCCTGAGCACCTATGAGGAGAGGGGCAAGACCATCCCTTATCCTATCGACGCCGTTTGGCATGGAACCGCTTGGAGCGAGCAGATCCAGGCCGACTGGGTCGAGCAGTTCTACACACTCTGCTTCAGCATGCCCGAAGTGACGGCGATCACATGGTGGGATTTCACCGACCCCGGTTACATGCCGAACGGAGGGTATCTCGGCCGCGATCTGCACCCCAAGCCATCCTATGACCGGCTGCAGAAGCTAATCGGCCAGTGGCGGACGTGAAACGCCTTGTTGGCCAATCCCCGTCAGACCTTGATCGCCGCTTGGCGGCAGCCGCTTCGGATGGACGCGTCACCGTGCTGCTGATGGACACCACCGGAGATTCACCTTTCCTTATTCCAAAACCGAACGCCCGCATCACGCTGAACTAAATCCGCTCGGGCGCCGGACGCGGGCCGTAATGGGGCGCCGGCCGATCGATCTCGTAGGCGCCGAGGTCCGGGGCGCGGCCGCTGAAGTTGTCGTTGATAGTGGGAAGCGCCGTTCCTGCGTCGATGGCCGCGGAGCCCGGCTTAAGGCGGAAATCGAAATCCGCGGCATTGTAAAGGCGCTGCGGGTCGGCCGGATCGGGCATCGTCACCTTCACGAAAATGTTGTAATCCACCAGCTTGCTGTGGCGGTCTTGCCCGGTTTCCTTGCTGTATTCCTCGAGCGATTTGTAGCGGCGCGTGACCAGCTGGTTTTTGTAATCGGCGGCGGTCTCAAATGCCGGGGAACTCCAGCTGAAAGGATTCTCGACATTCGTGTTCGGCCGGAAGCCGTTGTAGTCTGACGTGGAGTAGTTGGTAAACGTTCGCACGCTGAAAACCGGCACGGGCCAGTTGTCACCCACAAACAGGTTGTTCAGGAAGTGAAGGTTCGAGGCTGGGCCGATCATCGTGCCTTGACCCACAAAAGTGTTTTGATAGGTCAGGACGCCGGCCGGAGTGTCCAGGAATTTCAATGGGCCGCCGGTGGTCGCCGCATAAACGACGTTCTGGTAGAAGTACGTTGGACCGCCAAAAGAAGGCTGCGCACTCAGCCCGCCCCCGGCCGAGTTGAAGCATCGATTCCGGAAAACTCGAATATTGTGCGCGCCGCCATCGGCCTCGATGCAGTTGTCCGACATATTGGAGAAATCGTTGTTGTAGAAATCGATGGAGACGGGAACACGGTCAGCGATTTCGTTGGGAGTGCCGTCCGGATCGCCATAGGTGGCGATATCGATTCCATCGTGCCAGTTCGCCGCGTAATTATAGGCGACCACATGCCCCTGGCCATACACCTTGACGGCGTATTCCGATTCGGTGGTCGGCGGATAGCCCGGAAACTTCGACCAGACGTTCCTGGGGTTCCAACTGAGCAGCTTGTTGGGATCGTGCCGGCCGAGAAACACGTTATCGGCGATGTAGAAGTCTTTGGAGCCCGACCATTCGGCTTGCACGCCGCGGCCGATGTTTTCCAACTTGGAACGCTTTAAGGTGAAGCCGCTTGCCCCGGCGATGTGTTTCAGCCCCAGCAGGAACCCCACGTTGGTGTTGCGGATCGTGATGCCTTCAAAGTAGTTGTAATTCGCCGCCAGCAGATTGAAAAGGGTCTGGCAGCCGTCTCCGTCGAAGATCACCTCGCCATCACCGGCTGCTTTGATGACGATCGGTTTCGCTGCCGTACCGCTCTGAGTCAGGTAATAAGTGCCGTCGAACGGCGTCCCCAGGTTCGGGATGCTGCGGTCGAAGCCACCGTAAACAAACCGGCGGTCTTTATAAAGCCCTGCGTGCAGAAGGATGGCGTCGCCGGGCTGGACGCGCGGCGGCATCACGTTGTTATGGTCGGAATTGTCCGCCCCCAGATAATACGCCGCCATCAGGCCGGTGAAGGCAGGCTCCTGGCGCGCGCCCTCGTAGCCGAATGGATACACGTGGTATACGCGACCGCCCTGAGCCGGCTGCGGCTCCTCGCGCGTGCGCACGGTGACCATCTTCGCCGCCTCGCCCTTCACGCCATCGGGATCGGTGAGGGCGAGACGGCACTCGTACTCAGTTCCCGGTTCGAGGTTTAGTATGCTGCCGGCGAACATGTTCGGGGCGTCGTAGGTGTAATACCAATTGCGGCCGCGTCCGGGTCCTCCGTTCGATACCGCTTCATGTTGCAGGCGCAGCAATGGCAGCGCCTTGCGCCACTCCCGCTCCCCCTTTTTGCGGTAAGTGGCCTCGACGCGCGCGTTGCGGTTGTCGTCGCCTGAGATCTTCCACTCGAATCCTAGCGCAGTGAGCGTGGGCGGATCGATCCGAAACACTCCCGCTACCGTGCTCGTTTGCGACCGGGATGGCGCCGGAAACAAAACCGCGAACAGGAGGGGACAGATCACCGCGAAACATCGCCGCGGGATAAAGATAATTCTGGTGCACACGTTGCATCTCTCCTAAAGTACGAACACTGTGCCACTCCCTTGTGAGGCCATTGCGGGTCGGCGAAGGGTCGGAGCGGGGATCGACGATGATGGCGTCGCCGGCGGGCGCGCACGATGCCGCCTCGCCGCCGCGATCTCCGCCCCGTTGAGAAGTCCTCTACCGGAGGTCAACACCTAAAAGCTCAATCTCCCTTGGATCAGCAGAAAGCGGTTGGTGCTGGTCGTGTTGGCGGTGACCTTGCCCAAATTCGTCGATGTCGGGCTTACGTTCGGAGCGTCCATCTGCGATTTGTTGACAACATTCAGGGCATCGAGGCGGATCTGAAAACGGAGGGTGTCGCGAATCCGGAAGGTGCGTTGGATATTCGTATCCAACCGGTTCAGTCCGTCCGCGCGGCAGTTACCGATCCGGCGCGGGAACACACGGGCCTGAAACGCGGCCGGTTGCAACGCGGGATCGGTTACGAAACCGCTGGTGTTAAACCAGGCATCATACGTCTGTTTCCAGTTGCTGCAAATATTGTTCGGGTCGCCGTTGTAGAAGAGATTGCCCCAGGTGAGCAGCGGGCCGGGCTGATTCTCGTATACCGCGGCGATCTGCCATCCCCCGAGCACGGCGGTTCCCACGCTTCCGCGCGCCAGCCACTTGCCGCTGCCGAATGGAAGCTGCCAAATGCCCGTCGTGGAGAACCGCCACGGCACGCCGTTATTGCTCAGCTCCCAACTCGGCAGGGAATCGAACTCGTTCCAGTAGAAGTCGCGGTCGCGTTCGCGCAAGCCCGTAAAAGTGACGTCGAACATGAATCCATGCGCGAAACTGCGCCGCGCGACCACTTCGATGGAATGCGATTTGGATGAGCCGAACCCGCCATTGACATTGATGCCGTTCATCTGCGGATAAGGCCGGAGAAGCTGGTTCTTGCGAATCGTCTTGCTGGTGAAGAAGGCGCGCGATGCCATCGCCCGGTAGAGCGTCGGGTTGGATGTTTGCAATGGCGCGAAATTCTCGATGTAAAACGGGTTCGGGACGTTCGCATTGAGGTTGGTCGCGATGTCGTTGTTCCGGGTCGAAGTGAAATTCCAGTATTGCTCCGAAAGGTAGTCCAGCTTCTTGGTCAGGCGCACGTCGGTGGAGTACATTCCGGAGTACCCAATGGAGACGGCTATTCCGCCGGCCAATTGGCGCTGGTAGTCCAGCCGCCAGCGCTGCTGCCGGGCGCGTTTGAAGTTGGGATCGAGGAAAGTCCCACCGTTGCCCGCTACGGCCAACAGGCCGTACGCGGCGCCGAGCGGCGGATCATATCGCGTTCCATCGGCGCGCACCGGGAATGCATCGGTCAGCGGGGAAATGCCGTTCCGCGGGTTGCCGGAGAGCCAGGCTTGCCCGAAGTCGGTGGACGAGGAATCGGACGTAGGTTGGCTGAATCCAGTTTGATCCGGAGTTCGATTGTTCGGGTTCAGGGTGTCATAGTAGATGCCGTATCCGCCGCGTAGCGCCGATATGGGAGAGAGCTCAAATGCGAAGCCGATGCGCGGCAGGAACATGAGCTGGCCGGCGGGGAAACGGCGGCCCGCGCTGCCGGCCCCGGGATAGAAAGTCCCGCCCAGCACGGAGAACGCCGAAGCCGACAGTTCCGGAATCGGCGCTCTCGCATAGGCATCCTGGGCCAGGGCCGTGATGGGGAGGGTAGTGGAGGAATCGAAGCCGCCGATGAACCGGTTGTAGCGTTCGTTGAACCCCCATTCATATTCCATCCTCCCTCCGAGGTTCAGCGAGAGCTTCGGGGAGAGGCGCCAGTTGTCCTGCGCATACCAGCCCATATAGGGAACGGCGACGTAATAGGTGTCGTTCGTGTCGATGACGGACGTGGTCGGCAGGCCCATTGCGTACGCAGCCCAGCTATGGCCGAGAGTGCCGGCCGTCAGGCAATCGTCCTGCTGGCAGGTGTATTTGGTGGTAAAGTCGTATGCCCCCCCGGACCTCCCCGGGTCGCCGCCGGCGCGGCGGTGCTCGCGCGCGTCGATTCCCGCTTGCACCGTGTGGGCGCCGATAATACGGGTCAGATTCGATTTTATGGAAAAAACCTGGTACCGGTTCCAGCCCGGCACCGATTGTCCGAGCGTTTCGTACGCCTTACCTCCGGCATTGGTGGACCACGTTATCACCGGCACAGCGTGGTTCGCGCCGGCTTTGGCGTCCAGATACGCGGGCAGGCCGACCGAGCTGGGGGTATATCCAAGCGCCACTTCCGACAGGATATTGCCTTCGCTGTAGTTGTTACCGGCCACCGCGACGTCCAGCACCGTGGAGCTGCGCGGTGTATAGATCCAGTTCGCCGTTGCACTGAGGTTGTTGCGGTTGAAGCCGTAGCTCATTAATCGCCGCTTGATTTCGTACGTCCAATCCAGTGTGTCTTCGCGGTACTTGAAATACGACCAGCGGCCGAAGAAGCGGTGCTTGTCCGATATCTGATAATCAACCCGGTTGGAGAGCGCCCAATACATCCAGTTTCGGGGCTCAGTCGCACCGACGTAGTTATTGAGCGGCTCTAGGTTGGCGGCGGCGGGCGGATTGTTCGGAGCCGGCTCGAACCCCAAGTAGGTTTTGTAGGTCGGGTTGATCATCCGGCTAGCGGGAATGATATTGCCGGCGATGGGATCCCGAAGATAGTGGCCGGCGCGGCTTGGATCGGGTCGCACCGAGAGAGGGTCGAATAGTTGGTACTTGGCGGAGCTGACGGCCAGCAGGTCGGAGAAGTCGCCGGACCGCTCCGGCATGGTCGGCACGTTGTGGTTGACATTAGATTCGGTGATTTTATTGTCTTTGAAGCCATCGAAGCTGAAAGAGAAGAATAGCTTGTTCCGTCCGTTAATGAGCTTCGGAATCATCACCGGCCCTCCGAAGTTTGCCGCGTAGGTGTTGGAGTGTCCGGGCGGATTCACCGGGCGGTTGCGGATGCTTTCGGCGAGTGCGTGGTTGCCCGCGGCCTCCGCAGCCGCGATCGAGCGGTAGTAAGACTGCCTCACGACGAAGAGGGCGCCGTTCCAGCGGGAATTCCAGTACTGCTCGGTGATGTCTCCATGAAAGGTATTGGTGCCGGCCTTCGTCATGATGGAGATGGCCGCACCGCTGGTATGGCCGACCGCTGCGTCGAAGTTCTGCGTCGCCACCCTGTATTCCGCGATATTGGTGGAGTAGGGAAGAGAGGCGGCCTGGTATCCGGTTCCCATGTTCGGCGCGCCGTCGATGGACCAGTCGTTGCCGCCCACATTACCGACGTTGTGGGCTTCGCCCGTTCCTCCGAGCGCATTCACGCCGTTGTACCGGCGGTTATTACTCGCCTGGATCCCGGGAGCGAGCTTGATGAGCATGAGCGGGCTGTTGTTGAACGTCGGCAGGTCGAGCACCTCCCGCGTCCCCATTACCCTGCCGGCGGAAGTGGAGGCGCTGGTGTCCACCAGCGCCGGCGCCGCGGTCACCTCGACCGTCTGGTTGACCTCGCCGACCTCAAGTCCCAGGTTGAGTTCAAGGCGGGTTCCGATCGGCAGCGCAATGCCCGAACGGACGATCTTACGGAAGCCGGCCTTCTCCGCAGTGACGCGGTAGTTGCCGGCAATCAACAGGTTGGCTTCGAAATAGCCCGTCTCGTTGGTACGGAGCGTCATCGAGACGTTCCTATCGGTGTTGGTGACCTCCACCGCGGTTTCGGGAACTGCCGAACCCTGGGGGTCGTTTACCCGTCCGAAGATCGCGCTACGGGTCTCCTGGGCCATAACAGGAAAACCCAAGAACGTCGCCAGCAGCGTGGCGGATATCAGCCGTGTTTGCACGTTGTTCGCCTCCTTAAGGGTTGCCTCTCCCAAAAGAAACCGGGCTTCTGGACCGGGATTTCTTTTTTGAGTCCCGATGTCCTGTGATTATACGTCTACTGAATAACTGAATAACGACGCAAAAGCTGTTTTTCGCCGCCCGTGGAATCTGACGGCATTTGGTAGGCGCCGTAGCCGCCGGTACCGTCGGCTAGGCCCCCTGGTAGCAGCGGACGGCCAGGAGGAATTTGCGAACGCCAAACCTAACGAGGAGGCCTCGCGTAGCGATTCTTGCCTTGGCGCAATTTCGCCAGGGGATCGCCCGCTTTGGCCAAAACTGCGGAAACTGGAAGAGCGTAAGGACGGGGGCCGCGCATATCACAAGGCGCTCTTGGACGGACTGCCCTTATGGGTCACATGAGCCGAGCCATGCTCCGGCGGTATTCCCATATTCGGATCGCCGCGAAGCGGGAAGCCGTCGCCGGGATCAGGGACGTAGTCCCTGTAGTAGAGACTCTCGCCAGAATCCAGCCGTAAGTTGTTTGTTTTCTGGTGAGCGCGGAAGGAATCGAACCTTCAACCTAGTGATTAAGAGTCACTTGCTCTGCCAATTGAGCTACGCGCCCGTTCGGAAATGACTGCGGAGCTGGGCGACTCCACCCACACCTCGGCTGCCGGACTGCAGCGCCCGCCGTGCGTTTCTCCATACTAGCACAAGGACGCGGTAAATTCAGTACATGTCGGGGAAGGCGTCTCCGTTCGTGATAAAATAGTCCTAAATGAAGAAACTTTCCGTTCAGTTGACGCTAGAGGAGCTGCAGGAGCTGCTGGAACTCGTCGATAATCAATTGTTTCGAATGAAGTTTATCGACCCGAAGATCCCCGGGCATAAGACCAACCCCGAGAAGCTTCGCGCCGCCACGTCCGCCGTTCAAGCGCTCCGCGACACCTTCAAGACCGCCAAAGGATTCAAAACCCGGGTCGCCTAGCGCAGTTCACTCCGGCGGCAGCGATGCTGCGGCTAATTGCACAATGTCCATCAGTTTCGGGGGCGTCTGGGTGACTACACCCAGCGCATCCCGGAACATCGTCTGGCAGAAGGGGCAAGCGGTGCCGATGATCCCGGCGCCGGTTCCCGTGAGTTCCTCCACCCGTTCGACATTCACCCGTTTGCCCTGCTCCTCCCCCAGGAACATCTGCCCGCCACCCGCCCCGCAACAGAACGACCGTTCCCGCGACCGCCGCGGATCGATCACCTCGCCATACTTCCCGGCCACGCCCCGCGGCTCCTCGTAGACGTTTCGATACCGCCCCAGATAACAGGGATCGTGGAAAACCACGCGTTCCCGCGCCGCCGAGGCGGCCGGCAACCGGTCCTGAATCCGTGCCAGTAGCTCGCTATGGTGCTCGATCTCGAATGTCTGTCCCGCCTCGCGCCAGTCGGTTCCGATGGTCCGCACGCAATGCGGGCAAATGGAGACCATTTTGCCGACCTTCGCGGTTTTCAGCGTTTCGATATTCTGCTCCGCCACCTGCGAAAACGCCAGATCGTTGCCCAACCGCCGAGCCGGGTCGCCGGTGCACTTCTCCTTGCGCAGCACGCCGAACGTCACCCCGGCATGGCGCAGCACGCGCGCCAGCGCCACCACGATCTCCCGCCCCTGTGGGTCGTACGAGCCCATGCATCCCAGCCACAGGCAGTATTCCTGCGAGCCGTCGTAAACCGGCAGTTGGTTCTTCTCGATGAATTTCTGCCGTTCGGCGGCGGCGAAGCCGAGCGCATTGCCGTTCCGCTCCAGGTTCAGGAACAGTTTGGTCCCGTATTCGTCCTCCCACTTGCCCGTGTTGACAGCCCCCCGGCGCAGTCCGATGATCATCGGGAGGTGCTGGATCCCGACCGGACACTGGAATTCGCAGCCTCCGCACGTGGTGCACTGGAACGCCGCGATTTCGGAGATGTGCTTGCCGAGCAACGGCTCCTCCGCCGCGGGCCCGAATTCCCGCAGGTAGCCGCGCAGTCCCAGGACGATCTCCTTGGGATTTAACACCTTGCCCGTGTTCGCCGCCGGACAATGCTCCGTGCAGCGTCCGCACTCCACACAGGTAAAGGCCTGCATGGCATCGATGCGAGTGACATCTTTGCCGGTGTCCAGACCGAAATCCTCGTCACCCGTGAGCGGCGGGATGCGGCTGAAGCCCATGCGGCGCAGAAAAACGGTGACCGGACTGAGAGCCAGGTGCAGATGTTTGGTGTGCGGAATCAAGGGGAGGAATATTAGCAGCGCCGCCGTATGCAACCACCAGTTGACGCGTCCGGCCGTGGACTCGTCACCCAGCCGAAGACCTGCCAGATACGTGATCATCAGAGCGAAGATCAGGAAGGCGATGAACCCCGATTCCGGAGAGACCGGCCCCAGCCACTTCGGCCGCACCAGAAAGCGGCGCACGAACAGACCCGCGATGGAGATCGCGACCCCGACGGCCCACAACGCCACGAAGGCGAAGTAAAACCGTCCGAAGCCGCTTTCCGCCGAGAGAAATGCCGCTCCGAAACCGGCGGCGATATGGTTCAGGGTAATCAGCCCGAAGGCGCAGAATCCCCAGAACACGAAGGCGTGCGCAAGCCCCGGAAGCGGACGCTGTTGAATTACCTTGCCTTGCGCGGCCACTTCCCAGAGAAAATCGCGAATGCGCGGACCGAGCGGCGCCACCTCGAAATCCGGCGTGGGCCGCGAACGGCGAATGATGTCCAACACGGCGCTCAACCGCCGCCAGAATACCGCCAGCGACGTCCCGATCAGCGCGATCAACACGAGACGCTGCGTCCAGGAGACCTCAGTCATATCCACTCAGCTTGACTGTAACATGTGGGTCGCGGAGCAGCCTGGCGAGCAAATCCTACTAAAATAGGGGTGGAGGAACTTTGCGAATTGTCATCGCCGGCGCGGCCGGCTTTATCGGTTCCCATATGTGCGACCGGCTTCTGGCGGACGGCCATTCTGTGCTCGCGCTGGACAACTTCCTGACCGGGAGCGCCGGCAACCTGGCGCACCTGAAAGGCGAGCCGCGGTTCCGCTTCGTCGAACAGGACATTACCAGGCCGCTCGCCGTGGACGGTCCCGTAGACTGCATCGCGAACCTCGCCTCGCCCGCCAGTCCGAAGGATTACCTGGAGCACCCCATCGAAACGCTCGATGTGGGCTCGGTAGGGACTCGCCACCTGCTCGAATTGGCGCTCGAGAAAGGCGCCCGGTTTCTCCTGACCTCGACTTCCGAATGCTACGGGGATCCCCTGGTTCATCCCCAGGTGGAGACTTACTGGGGCAACGTTAACCCCGTGGGGCCGCGGTCTTGCTACGACGAGAGCAAGCGCTTCGCCGAGGCGATGACAATGGCCTTCCATCGAAAGCACGGGGTGCGCACCAACATCGCCCGGATCTTCAATACCTACGGTCCGCGCATGAAACTGGATGACGGACGCGTGGTGCCGGCGTTCCTCGACCAGGCGCTGCGCGGGCTGCCCATGACGGTGTTTGGCGACGGATCGCAAACCCGCAGCTTCTGCTTTGTCACCGACCTGGTCGATGGCCTTTGCCGTTTGATGCTCTCCGGCGAGCGGTATCCCGTGAATCTCGGCAATCCTCGCGAGATGACGATTCTGGAGTTCGCGGAACACATCCGCGCGCTCACCGGCAGCGTCTCCAGCATCCGCTTCGAGCCGCTTCCCGAGGACGATCCGAAACAGCGCAAACCCGATATTACGAAAGCCCGCGCCGTCCTCGGATGGGAACCGCGCGTCCCCCTCGACGAAGGGCTGCGCGAAACCGTCGACTATTTCCGCGGCGTGCAGGCAGCCCTCGCCTAGAGGGTCTGGCGCGGCTTTATCCCTCAAACGCCAATACTGGGCCGTCCCCTCCGTCACTTATTTACACGAAGAGTGTGTTATGGAACGCCGGAAAAACGCACTACAGAGTGAAAGGTCCACTATGACAACTGAGATTTCTATGGACAACGCACTAGCGCGCAAGCTGTTCAGGACCCCGGAGGAGTTCGAGGTTTACCGCGAGCAGACGGCAGCCTTCCGGCGCAAATTCGGCCGGGAGATGGGGCCCGAGGACCCGTTTTTCTTCGACCCCGACGCCGACACGCCACAGTTCCGCAGCCCCGAGCACGCCGCCTATGCCATCGATCTGATCGCCGTCCTGATGGGACAGGCGGGGGTGGATCCCGCCGCGATTTACGCGTTTAAGAAGACCCGCGGCCTCTTTCCAACCGCGGACCGGCGCCTCACCATCGACGAGATGACGGAGTGGAACTCCGCGATCCACGAGTACCACGGGAAACTCTCAGGTTCGTCGCAGCAGTAGCCAAAAGGCCATCGGGACCCGGCGATCGTACGATAATGGTGCTCATGGGACGCAGTCCCTATCGGGCCCGGGTGGCGAAATTGGTAGACGCAACGGACTTAAAATCCGTTTTCCGGCAACGGAAGTGCGGGTTCGATTCCCGCCCCGGGCACCATAGTGATCAATTATTTGCCTTGTTGCTGGCACCCTTGCGGTTGACCCGACCATCCGAGTGTGTGTGCGTATGCTGTGCCGGATCAGATGTAGCGATCGGAAATTGAGCGCGTCTTGTGGCCACTGATCGTCACGGCAATTCGTTCCGGGACTCCGGCCCGAATGACTTGGTGGCGCCGGGATCTAAGCGGATGAGGGCTTCCACCTGTAAGGCGCTATTTCGCGAAGCTGATGCGGAGGCCGGTCGAAATCAGCAGGTCATTGCGCTGCCGGCCGGCGAAGGGATTGCTCAGGTATCGATCGCTCGCGGTGACATGCCATCCCAGCCACTTCTTTAGAGCGGTGACGGCGCCGATATCGAAATTGGCGCGATATGCGCCGGAATTGGAGAGGTTCGGGAAAATCCGGAACGACTGGTTCATGTTGGTGGTGGGTGAGAATTTGTGCAGGAAATCGTTCCCGAAGTTGGCTTCGCCGGAGTTGCGGTGGATTCCGCTGATGAAGTTCTCGCGCGAGTAATCCCCGCCGCCGATGAAGGAGAGAGTCGTATTCGGGGTCTTGATGGCATTAACGCCCAGACCCAGCCCCGCGACGAAGCGGAGGTCGAGATCCTGGAAACGGTCGTGCTCATACTCGTTGAGGGTGCTGACGAACAGGCGCGCGGTGACGTCGCGATTGTAGGACCAGCCGCCGCGGACGGCGCTAGCGATCTCGGAGGTCACGTTGTTGATTCGCGCCGTGCCCCGGATCTCGCTGAAGCTCACGGTGAGCTTGTCCTTGCGGGTGACACGCGAGGCGTTGAAGTTGCCGGTAAGGGTGTCGGTGCGGGCGTTGCCGCGGGCGAGAGCGAGGCCAATGTCGAAGTAGCCGGTCCACAACTCCAGCAGGCCGGGATGCTGGAGGCGTTCCCAGGTGCGCTGTTCGGCGGGATTGCGAAGGGCGCCGATTCCAGCCAGGGGCGCGGAGCGGACGGCGGACGCGGTCGCGACCTCGAGAGTGTCGCCGGTGGTGGTCACTTTGCCGACGACGCGCTCATCGCCGGGGAGTTCGACGGTCAGCGATTCGTCGGACTTGAGGCTGCGGACAGCCGACCAGGGCATGGAGACTTCGCCCAGAAACTCGGACTTGATGGTGAGCTTGCCGCCGTCCTTCTTGATGATGCTGCCGGTGATGGTGTCTCCATTGGTGAGGACTACCTGATCGGCGAGCAGGGAAGACGCGAGCGGGAGCAGGAGCAGGAGCAGGGGTCGCGCGGTAGGCACACCGGCAGTGTAGCAATCAACCGATCCGCGATTCTGTTCGGTTGCGGACCACTATTGATGAGCGGAATACTGCTGCTGGGGAGGATTCAGGGAGATCCCGACGGTCTTCTCGTCCTCGGTGATGTCGAAGATCTGGCCGAAAGTCTGGTAGCCCTTGGCGATGACCTGGATGCGGATTTTGCCTTGGGGGATGGTCGGGATTTTGACCTCGCCTTCCTGGTTGGTGCGCATTTCGAAGGTCGTGCGGACGGCCTTGCCGAGTTTGATGATGGAGTGTCCCTCGACGAACCGGACGACGACGGAAGCGCGATCGACGGGCTTGCCGGATTGGGTTTTGACGACGATATTGAGCTTGGTCATGGGCGCGGCCCAAGCCGCGACGGCCAGCAGGAGGAGCGCCGGCAGAAGAAGGGCGCGCAGGAAAGTGGCCTGATTCCGCATGCATTAATTATAAGCGGGAGGGTGGTAGAATGGGGACGTGGGGTCGGGAGAAGCCCGATCTCATCCCACCCGCGCTTCGGTATGGGGGCGTAACGGATTCGACGGGATCGAATCGTGGTGGGGAGGCGTGCCGGGTTCCGAGCTCCCGTAAAACGATCGGAAAACATAACTGCCAACACGCAGTTTGCATACGCTGCTTAATTAATTAAGTAGCCGCTCCAGCCGCTGAGCCCGCGCGGCGGTGAGTGAGCGTCATTTTGCGGGATAGGCCAAAGGCTTCGGTCCGGAGCCGGCGGCTGAGATCCAATCGGGCTAGGCTGTCGCCGTTCTGGCCGGTTCTAAAGCGGCGGCCGAAAATTATGAGCCGGATACGCACGTAGTCTCTTCATTGCGGGCTTTCTCGGACGGGGGTTCAACTCCCCCCGCCTCCACCATTATATTTACAATTAAATCAATAACTTGCGGAGATTTAGCGGGCCAAGTGAATTTTACGTGAGTACCCGCGTGCTACAATTCGTGCCATGTTGAACATCTTCCGCCGCCATCGCGCCGGATGTTCGAAGGCCGAAACGCGGTCGCAGGACTGCCCAAGCAAGCCGAAGTGCGCTATCCACTTCGAAGGTATCGACGGCGCCGGCGTCCGACGCAAGCGTCAGGCTCTTATTGATCCGGCAACCGGGAGCGGTGTCCGCGACTGGAACCGCGCCGTGGAGATCATTCGTGAAATGGAACTCCCCGCGCCCCCGGAGCAAAGCCGAAAGCCCCAAGTTGACATTGAGGACGCCATAGCGTCGTTTCTCGCATTCAAGGCCCGTAGGAGTTCCGACGTTCAGAGGAAAGCCCGCCTGATTCTCGGACGCCTCAAGGTGTTCATGGAGCACCGGAAGAAACTCGCCGTACCTGAGATCACGTTCAATGATCTTGTGGAGTTTAGGGCGAGCTGGTCCGACGCGCTCACCACTCAGCGACGAAACCAGGAGGTAATGAAGGGGTTCTTCCGGTTCTGTGTAAAGTCGGATTTTATTGTCAAGAGTCCCGCCGCCGATCTCGATTCAATACCCGAAGGTCGCCCAAAGACGGAGCCGTTCACGCGCGATGAACTAGACCGAATCTTCGCCGCGGTTGCAACCTTACCGGACGAATACGGTCGGCAAGGACAGCCGATTGCGGACCAAACACGCGCCTTTATTCTCGTGATGCGCTACACCGGACTGTCGATCGGTGACACGGCGAAGCTTGAGAAGGGCGATATCGACGGCTACCGCGTCCGGACGTACCGGAAGAAGACGGGGGAGGAAGTGTTTGCGAAGGTTCCGCCCTTCGTCATCGAAGCGCTTGCGAAGGCGCCTCACGATAGCGGGCAGTACTTCTTCTGGACAGGCGAAGGAAAACTACACACGCGCACAAGTAAGTGGGGAGCACGCCTGCAACGGCTGTTCGTTGCGGCCGGCGTGCGAACGGTAGAGCGCGATGGAAGACGGCGCTCGGGAGGGAAACTGAAGGCGGAAGCCGAAACGGTTACGGTTTCGAAGGCAACGCCGCACATGTTCCGCCATACGCTCGTGCGTGATCTACTTGAGCGGGGCGTGCCGATGGAAGAGATTGCCGAATTACTCGGGAACTCCATGAAGGTGGTCGAGAAGTACTACAGCAAATGGGACACTCGCCGTCAGGCGCGTTTAGAAAAGCGCCTTGAGGAGTTTTGGGAGAATGACCCACTGACCCGAAATCTCGCCTCGTGATTCACGATACGCGCCCGCTGCACATGCGGCGATAGACGCGGTTTAGTACGCTCTCCGGAATTCGCAATGTCGTATACGCGCGTTTGTACCGATTCCCGGGCCGCGAAATCCTCGGAACGTCCGGTTCCGAAAGGAATATCTTCCGAACGCACTCACGCGAGAGCTTCCAGAGTTCGGCTACTTCTTCCACGGTATAGTGGCGTTCGTTGAACGCGGGAATCTGAGACATAGGGCGGATATCCAATAAAAATGGGCGCCGGAGAAAGGCAAAACCCGGCGCCCGCCTAAGCAACATGAACGACCCATCGCAGAGCACACCGACGGCTTCAGAAACGCCGATGCGCCGCCGTCCATAGGCCGCGGATGGACGGCAAAATCAAAACAAACTTCTAAGCGGTGAGGCGCGCGATTCGCTCGGCTTCCTTGAGGTCAACGCCGTCGCGTACCAGGTCCATCGTGCGCCGGAGTTGATCGGGCGAGAGATTCACGGCGCGGCCGATGAATTCCAAGGGGAGTTCCCCCGGTTTCCTCTTGATGCCGCATTCCCTCTCAACGAGGGATTCAAACGCCGCGGTCGGAACAACGCCCCGCTTCATTTGCCGAGCTGCCCACAGCTCCCCAATGCGCCACGCCAACCGCGCCCGAAACCGTTTATACAGCCGAAGTAGATTCACGCGCCACCCCCCGTTAGATGCGAGCGCCGGCAAGCCGAGCTTGCCGAACGGCCGAATTGAACATCGTGTTAACGTCCGATTGCGTAATACCGCCGCCGAACGTGCAATTACTGAACGACAGGGAAACTCCACCCGAGCCGCCGTTCGCGTTGAGCATCTTCCCGGACCAATCCCAAAACTTGTTCCGGAAATCTTCCACCGCGTGAACCAACGTCCCGAACTGGAGGTAGTCACCGATCTTGAACAACTGCCCAAGGATTCCGCCGTCCGCGCGATCCCCGAGGTACAACGCCGCATAGCGCGTGTTGTGCTCAACGGCGTTCATGGTGGTTTCCATCTTGGCTTGCTGGAAGTTGCCGATAACCGACGAAACCAGCGTGCCAACGGAAGCAATCGCCCCAATGGTCCCCATGACACCCGAGGAAACCGCCTTCGTAGCGGAAGCCGCCGCGCTCCCCGCGCCGGCCGCTCCGGATGCCACACTACCCGCCGCTGAAGCCGCCCCGCTTGCGGCGCCGGATGCGCCGGAACCCAAGATCCCGCCGATTGCCTTACCGATGCTCCCGAGGTGGTTCAGGACACCGGAAAGCGCGCTCATCAGTTTCTTGATGCCGTTGGCGATAATCTGTTCGGTGATCGTCCGGACGATGGCTTTACCTACCGCCTCGAAAGCATCCCCGATCTTCTTTTCGCTAAGTACCACCTCGGACAATTCCCTCCCGAGGTCCGTTAGGATCGTAGAGACTTGCCGGCCGAACGCCGAAACCTTCTGTTCCGCTTTGCGGGCGTGAACATTGGTGGCAGTGTCCAAGTCGGCTTCGATCTCATCGAGAACGCGCTTGTATTCCTCCGAAACCGCCTCACCCTTCGCCTGAGTTGCGGCAATCTGCTTACGTTCTGCAGCCAGCCAAGCGCGGGTAATGTCGTTGGTCGTAGACTCGGCATCGTCCCTGATGAGTTCGTAGGCTTCCTGTGCGGCGTCGGCTTGCTTCTGGAGTTCCGCCGCGCTCGTGACTCCGAGCCGCTTGAACGCTTCCTCCATGATTGCGGAGTTGCGCGCCGCCAGGTCTTGGGCGTTGATGAACTCCCAAAACGGTTCCATCGTCATTCGGATGGACTCGCCTACCGCGTCGTAGACCTTCGGCAACTGCCAGAGTTGCGCGATTTCCTTGTCGCGTTCAGCCGCCATCTCAGACGAAAAGATGGGTTGGACTTCCTGTTTCTTGTGCTTCTCGATCTCCCGGCCGGCGTTCTGAAGGGCTTCTACCCACTGATCCACGCTCAACTTACCGGCTTTGTACTCCCCGTAGACGATCCGGAGGGCGCTACCCAACTCCTGATAGCGCTTCGACTCGATCCCGAGCGTTGCCAGAGCGCCGGAAACGGCGCGGGCGTGGGCTTCGGCGGCTTTCCGGGCTTCCTCTTGCGCCTTCGCCAGGTCCACCACGGGTTTCTTAATTACCGTGATGCTGATACCCATACTCTTGGCGTAGTCGTTCCAGTCTTGCCCCACGATCTTGTTTTGGTTCTCGTGGATGATCGCTAGGAGTTTCCCGGTCTGTTCCTTCGAAAGTAGGCCCTTCTCGAAGGCATCGTTTACCCGCTGTTCGGCTTTGGCGAGATCATCGGCCGTCTTTGCGCCGGTCGTTTGGTCGGTGATCCACTTATCAAACGCCGCGTCCAGGGAGTGAAACGCCGCGGTAGCGCCTTGAAGCTGAGAGTAGCCGATTCCGATAGCGGCGCCGCCCGCCAGGAGCGCCAGTACAACCGGATTAGACAGAAGCGCCGTAGCGCCGGCCACAATCGTTCCAATCTTCGTAATGGCGAATTTGACGGCATCCTTGAGCGCGATAACAGCCGGCGTCAGGAAGCCAACCGCCATCAGAAGATCCTTATGCGAGACAACGAGCGCTTCAAGTCCGTGGCGCCACTTAGTGATCTTCGACTGTAGCGTCTCGATGTTGGTACCGCCCTGGACGGCAAGCGTCTTGAGGGAGTCAACCATCTTGTCGATTTCGAATCGGCCCTCAGTGATCGCTTTGTAGAGGTCAACGCCGCGCTTCGCGCCGACTTCCTTCATTACGTCCTGAAGCGTCACGGAACCGCTTTTCACGCCCGCAACGAATTCCTTCCATGCCTTCGCCGTGTCCGTAACTCCGTCATGCGCGAACTTCTGAAGCGCCGCCTTCATGCCGCCAAGCACAAGCTCGGTATTGACGCCCTCTTTCTCAAACTTGCCGATCAACGCCGCGGATTGCTCGAAGTTGTACCCGAGCTGGCGCAACGGAGCGCCGGCATAGACCACCTGTTCAGAGAGGCGTGCAACGCTCGTTCCGGTCTGCTGACTGACCGCCCGGAGGTAGTCCATCGCATCCCCTTGGCGATTCGTTGCAATCGACCAATCCCCGAAGGCGCGCGTGACGAGCGGGGTAATCGTCGCAACGTCCTCATTCTGAGTCTTGGCGAGTTTCATAACCTTGAGGGTCAGATCCTCCAAAGACTTCCCGGTCGCGCCCGTGCGGGTACTCATCAACGCAAGGGCCTGACTCACCTGTTCCGACGATGCGGCGGTAGCCTTGTAGACGTTCGTAAACGACGCTTCAAGGCTTTCAAGCTTCGCGCCCGTGGCGCCCGTCGCCCGCTGGATCTTTACGGATGCTTCTTCAAACTTGCCGGCCGCGGCGAATGCGGCCGTACCAATACCGGCAAAGCCGAGGGCGGTAGCAAGCTTCGCTCCGACGCCATCCGCGACCTTACCGAATTTGGTCAACTCCGATCCGGATTCCTGAACGGATTTTTTGAAGCCGGAGTTATCGCCCTTAATTTGTACAAACAGTTCCCAAAGCGTCATCGTTTTGCTTTCCTGTTTCGCGTGCTTAGGGCGCCGGAATGCCTCGGAAACACTCCGGCGCCGCACAGCGAACGGCCCATAGAGAGAACGCGCGCCCGCCGACGCGCGCCCGCGATACCGGGCCAGGTGATCGCGGCATAGTTGATCCTTTGGGGGCCACGTCCGATGCGGAATAGGACGCGACCCCTTCTAACCGCCTGCACCACCAAAAGACGGTCAACCCGTGCCCGTTCACGGGTGGGGGGACCGCCGCGGGTTTCCCGCAACGATCCCTTTCAAGACGCGCTACGCGCGCCGTGATTCTACAGAATGCCGGTCAGGACGTTGAACGCCTTCGGGTGAGCCAACTGCACATCGGCCCGGAGGTAGGCGCGAATCCAGACCTGAGTATTGGCGAAAGCGGAGCCAGTCGCGTCCGCGGCTTGCCGCGAGATCTCCATAACCATCCCCGTACGCAGTCCGATCATGCATTGATCCCACTGGCCGATAAAGGCATCGGACGCGGTGTTCGCGGCGCCGTGGGTGAGGTTGTTCGGAATCTGGTTCGTGACGAACTTCCGCGCCGCCGCAACCAGGTCGGGTTGACGCAACGGCTGATGAAGCGTGTCCTGAAGGTTGTCGAGTTCGCCCGCCGTCCGCGCCGAATACAGGATTCCGAAAGGCCCGTTGAAGTTGTTCCCCATGAGGGTGGCAATGCCGGTCGAGAACTTCGAGTAGTCCACGAGCGTATAGCCGTCCGTCCCGAGGTCCGTCACGACAACGTTGGTCTGATTCCGGACGCCCTTCGGCTGATTCGAGTTGCCGGAACCGTACAGGGCCGCATAGTCGAGCGCCAGCGCCAGCGACTTCACGATACTCTGAGTGACAATCGCGTCGATGTTCGGCGCGTCCTCAACGACTTCGATGCTGAGCTTCGAGCCGGCAACGAGCATCTGAGCCGTGAACGTAACCACGTCGAAATTGGCGTCACTGAACGTAATCGCCGCGTTCTCCGCTTTCCACGCCGAAGTGACATCGCCGGTCTGACGCGCGATCTTGAGCGTTTGGCTTTCCAGCGGGATCGTGATGGCGCCGGCGCGAATGACTTGCGTTGCGTTCCGCACGAGGTCAATGTGATAGCCGGCCAACGGCGTGGGAACCAGGTACGAACCCGGCGTACTCCCCTCCGCAAGCGCCCGAAGTTCCTCCGCGCCGTTCCACCGGCCGGTAACGATGCCGCGAACGTAAGCGCCGAGTCCGGGACCGTTGTAGCGGGTTTCCGCCGTCGCCTCGTTCGGCTTGTAGGCGCGCACTTCGCCGGGGTTCAGGCTGCGGGGAACGTACACCATTCCGTTGCTGTCCGGTGTGACGATTGGGCCGCCCACGATGGGCCGCTCGATATCCGCGCGCATTTCGCCCAACTGAGAGGCACGGTCCAACGTCTCATTGACGCTCTGAATCTTCGCTTTCAGACCGTCGAAGTCGCGCTGTTCATCGGCCGTGAGGCCGCGCTTTTCGGTTTCCGCCCGCGCGATGATATTGCGCATCGTATTCGCGTAGCTATCCCGCTTGGTTCTGAGTTCTTTGAGTTCCAATTGTTTCTCCAGTGTGATGAAGTGTTGCCGCAGTATCGGCAGTCCGCGCCGGCAAACGCTCACCCGAGCGCACGCCAGAGCGCACGAAACCCCCTCAACGATCCATCTGGAGCTGATGGGGTATCACTGGAGCCAAGTTGATAACGGGCATTGGCTCTGGCCCGAAGGCAATTCCGCTTCTCGGCGCCTGCCGTTCTTCGGAATAGCCGAAATCGATCAGTAGCAGTACCGCGCTTCGCTCGGGTCGATACCCAACGCGACAAGGCCCGAGGCGCGCTCTTGCTTTCGCCGCTTCAGTTCCGCGTTGATACTGCGGATATCGGATGAGTACAGGTCGAAACCCCGCCGCTCATCTGCGGTGAGGGCGCGCGATTCCCGCTCGGCGCCGTCTATCAGCGCTTCGCAAGCATCCATCATTACCCCACGCGCCGCAATGCCCGCGCGAAGATCATTCGTTTCATTGAAACTTCGCATCAACCGCGGAACGTCCGCAAGCTCGTAATCTCCGTTTGATTTCATAAACCCTCTGGAATGAACGCGAATTACAGGTATTGCCAGGTATTACAGGTTTACGGGGATTAGCCACCTATACGCGGTGACTACCAAAAATCGCGCTTCCCGTTTATCCACCTTGGGCCGGTGGCGAAAACCTGTAACGAATTTGGAAAAGTGGTCGCACACACACGCGACTCCACGCACGGTCTACGGGCCAGGTCGCTAGAGATTTCGACCGCCCCCACCCCTCTGGCTTCGAAGCCGACGCCTCAGCGTGCGAATCGCCCGTGCCAGGTACCGAATGCAATCGTCCAGTCCATCCATTCCGGAATCGTGTTGCTCGTTTGGGCAACCACACCGCGAACAGCCGTTGCACCGACTCCCTACCGTCTTTGCTCGCACGTATTCCCTTCGAATCGAATGCGGAAATGGGTACTGCCGCCGCGGTCGTCAAGCGCGATTCCCGCGATCTTGTATCCAGGGCATTTAGTTTCCAGTTTCACAAGGTGCTCAGCCATCGCCCGAGTGATCGCGCATTCGCATTCATCGCGCCTCTTGCGAATGTAGGCGGGTAGATTCGCTTCGGAGCACGTGCGCTGCTCTGTGCTTTTCGCTTTCATCGTTCGTCTCCCTCCGTTGGCTTTGGTGGTTCCCACCGTCTGTACGGCGATGTCGCCTCTTGTTGCTTCGCCGGTCGTGGGGCTTCATCCTCCCACCGTTCGCCGTTGAGCCAGGATGCGCCGTGGGGCCGCTTGCTTGCTTCACGCGCCAGCATCTCGGGCGCCTGTGCTTTGGTTGCGTTCATCACCTGTTGGAATCGCGCCGCGGTTCTGACGTGCTTCCCGAATGCCTCACGCGCGGCTTTGCGGGCCTTATGGAGCCAGTACGAAGCCCACCAAACAACGAACCATGCATCTTGCTCTGTCGATAGCTCTGAGGCCCGTTTGCGCCTCACTACGGGCATATCTAAGAGAGCATCGGGTTCGGTTGTCTCAAACGGAGGGTTATCAATAGAAGGCATCAAAGGCGAATCAATCAACCGTGCATCGCCAGATGCACAAGTGTTTTTCCCTTCCCCAACCCCTCCCCCTACCCCAACCCCACACAGAAAAGATTCGGAAATGTTCCCGAAACATTTTGGAAACGCCCTGTTTTGCTCACGGTAGCGCTGTTTCCACTCGGTTATGGCTTGCTCCGGAGGCATCGGGCTACGCCGATCCGCGGCCGTCTTGTAGCGGGGCAGTAATTCGCGGCGGGTGTCCCACTGTCCCCACTGCTGCCCATTGACTTCGTAAACGAACAACAGAAAGCTTTCGGCGTACTCCCGAATCCAGCCCCGTAGTTCCTGCTCCGAAGGAACGGGCTTGAAGGTCGAGTAGGCGTGTCCGACGATGCGCGCATAGTTCAGTTCAAGCCGGCCGAATCCATCAGATGCAAGAAATAGCCGGGGCCAATGGAGTTGAGCTGCATTCGAGCATCGCCGCAAACGATCCCCGCCGAATAACCCGATGGGGTCAATAATCGCCATAGCCGCCGCTCACTCGACACTGTTTGCTGAGGGTTCGGGAGCGCGTGCGGTCTTAACGAAGTCTGCTACCGCCTCAGCGGGGTAGCGATTCCGCTTGCCAACGCGAACAGCCGGCAACACGCGGGCGATATTGCGCGCGGTCTTTTCGCTCACGCCAAGACGCCGCGCGACTTCGGCCAAAGTCAGTAACATCGAATCTCTCCTCTGTAGGTGTAGGGACAAAACGGGAGGCGTTTTACAAGTACGTTCGCAAGATTTTCCGGAATTTTCCGTCCCGTATGTGTAGGGACATTTTGCCGGCCGGTTTCCGCGCTTCGAGCGCAGAAAATTTCCGGAAATTTCCGCTTCTATAGGTTGACTGGACATTTTTGAAGGTCGTTTATGCGCCGCTGGAGATTTTTAATGAAACCTTAATATCCGAAATCATCCCCGAAAATTGAAAGGCCCCCGGCTTGCGCTTGCCGAGGGCCTTTCAATTTTCCCGTGAATGGTGTTAGCGCGCCGTTCCAGGATGTCGCGCCCCAACACCCGCCCTTCCGGTGTCCAGCCGGTTGCTTCATGGTGGGTGTCGGCGCGACTGGAAGATTAGCTCGTCTTATCCGCAAGAGCCGCGCGCACGGCATTGACAGCTAGGCGCCGCAACTCAGGCGTGAATTGACGTTGGCTGGTGAATCCCTGAAGCGTTCTACCAACGGGAATAAACACCCCATCGCTCATCAGGACCAAGCGCAACTCCCAACGGGAGCGGGGGTTCTTTTCGGCGTTCCGTGCTTTCGTGCTCGGCATATGCTGGTTATAACGCCGTTATCACCGCATTGTCAACATAAATTATTGCGGTTATACTGGTACCCACGATGGCATCCGACAAGCCGTTCCTGAGCTTCGTTATCGAACCCGAGCTGTTGAAGCGACTGGATGATTTCCGGTTCAAGAACCGCTTTGAATCGCGCGCCGCCGCGATCAAATGGCTTCTGTCTTGGGCATTAGATCAAAGGCCCGCAGTTTCGCGCGATTAGGTGGAGGTAGTTCCGACAGAACCCCCGTCCGAGAATGCACGGTAAATCGGCATTGAGACTCGAAGGAACGTATCCCAGTTCGGTGTTCTTCTCGGATGGTGGAGGCGGTCGGGATCTCTTTGTGATGCAAAGTGAATTCTACGTGAACTGAGGTACAGGATGTCGTGCTTTTCTGGTTTTCGTCGCTACGTCAGATCAATAAGTTACGCCTAATCAATCCCCACCCCCAGAGCAACTCCCCCCGCCTCCACCATTTAGAATCAATGGTTTAGGTGGATTTAATTGCGACTTTTGCTCGGATTTGCTCGGACGTCCTCCATCGGAGGGTTGTCTCTGTGCAACG
>CAZSQK010000091.1:0-33753 GCA_964608645.1 uncultured Solibacteraceae bacterium
TGAATCTAATCGAGTTATAACCGGACACGCGTGTGCGGCGCAACGGTTTTTTAACGGAAGTAAAGGGCTTACGCGTCAAAAACCGTTTTTTAAAACGGTTTTGCCGATCCCTGCCGGTCCCGCGGACTCGTGCGCTACACTCGTCCAATGCTTCCGCGCAAGCTTGGACTGCTCGACTCCGTTGCGATCGTCATCGGGATCGTCGTGGGCGGCGGCATTTTCCTCGTGCCCAATCTGGTGGCGCGCAATCTCGGTTCGATCCCGCTGATTCTAGCGGTGTGGTCGTTCGCGGGGATCGTCTCGTTTTTCGGCGCGCTGGGATGCGCGGAGCTCGGCGCGGCCTTCCCCTCCACGGGCGGCCAGTATGTCTTCCTACGCGAAGCCTACGGCCCAATGGCCGGCTTCCTGTGCGGCTGGTCGATGTTCACGGTTGCCCGATCGGCGCAGATCGCCTGGATGGCGGTGACGTTCGCTCTGTATGCCGGCTATTTCGTCCCCATTGGCCCGCTCGCCGCGAAGGCGCTGGGCGTGGCAGCAATCGCGGTCTTCGCGTGGATCAATTATCGCGGCGTCACCCCCGGCGCGGCCGTGCAGAAGAGCTTCACGGCGGCGAAGGTGGCGGGCGTCCTGCTGATCGTCGGGAGCGCCTTTCTCTTCGGCGGGCGGGCAGGGGCGTTCCCATCCCCGCCGGCGTCGACATTCTCTTTGAGCAGCTTCGGAGTCGCCCTGGTGGCCTGCCTCCTGGCTTACGACGGATGGGCGCAACTGAGCGACGTCGCAGGGGAGATCCGCGACCCACAGCGCAACGTCCTGCGCGGACTGGCGCTGGGGAGCCTTGCGTGCATCGCCATTTACCTGCTCGCGAACATCGCCTACCTGAAAGTGCTCTCGATCCCCGAGATCGCGGCCAGCGACCATGTCGGGGCCACCGCCGCCGAACGCGCGCTAGGCGCCGGCGGCGGCAGGCTGGTGTCGGCCATCATCCTGATCTCGATCCTGGGGACGCTCAACGGCTGCTTTCTGACGACGCCACGGATCTACTTCGCCCAGGCAGCCGACGGCCTCTTCTTTCGCAAGTTCGGCGAAGAGCATCCGCGTTACCAGACGCCCGCCTTCGCCATCGTGGCGCAAGCGGTCTGGGCCGCGCTGCTGGTAGTCACCGGCTCCTATGAATCCTTGATCGAATACGCGCTGTTCGCGTTCTGGTTGTTCTACGGGCTGATGATCGCGGCAGTCCTGGTGATGCGCCGCAAGTATCCGAAAACGCCCCGTCCCTACCGGATGTGGGGATATCCGGTGACGCCGCTGCTTTTCCTCGGCATCACGGGCTGGTTTCTCGGCAACATGCTGGCCACGCGTCCGGGCCCGTCGTTCGCGAGTCTTGGATTGATTGCCACCGGCGTGCCTGCCTACTTCATCTGGCGGAACCGGCCGCAAGAGACTTAGTAGAATACTTCCATGACGCAATACGACTGGAACAGCATGCCCGCGGAACGGTTGAATCCGCAAATCACGCGGCGCGCCGTGCACACGGAAAATCTCACGATCGCGCGACTCGAAATCGCCAAGGACGCCGTAGTGGCTGAACATAGCCATGTGAACGAGCAGGTCGCGACGGTAGAGCGCGGTTCCCTGCGGTTCAACATCGCGGGCCGCGAGTTGTTGCTGGGCGCCGGACAGTCGGTGGCCATTCCGTCGAATGTGCCGCACAGCGTGGTGGCGCTGGAAGACACGACGGTGGTCGACGTGTTCGCGCCGCGGCGTGACGATTGGATTCGCGGCGACGACGCCTATCTGCGCAAGTAGTTAAGGGCGCGCGACGGCGTCCAGAACTTCGCGGACCCTGGCGGCCAGCACTTCGGGACGCAGGGGTTTTTGCAGGAAAGACATGCCGGGGCCGAGCGCGCCGGTTCGCACCAGAACGTCGTCCGTATATCCCGACATGTAGATAATTTTCACGCCGGGCCGGCGCTGGCACAGGCGCTCGCCCAACTGACGGCCAGTCATCCGCGGCATCACCATGTCCGTCAGCACCAGGTGAATCTCGTGCCCCCGCCGGTCTAAGATGTGCAGCGCCTCTTCGCCGTCGCGCGCCTCGATCACGGTATAACCGCGCTTGTGCAGGACATGCGTGAGCAATCTGCGCACGCCATCCTCGTCTTCGACCAGCAGGATGGTCTCCGAGCCGGCGGCGGAGACCCGAGGCCCCGCCGCTATGTCGCGCGGGGCCGGTCCGTTGGGCGCGCACGGCAGGCATACGGTGAAAGTCGATCCTTCGCCGGGAACGCTGTGCACCCATACATCGCCGCCACTTTCCTTCACGATGCGATATACCGTGCTGAGGCCGAGACCGGTGCCCTTGCCGCTCTCCTTGGTCGTGAAGAACGGTTCGAAGATGTGCGCCATGGCCTCCGGATCGATGCCGAGGCCGTTGTCGCTGATCGACAGGACGACGCAGGGGCCCGGGCGCATCCCATGCTCGCGGGCGACCCGTTCGCCGGAATCGGCATTGGCCGTTTCGATGCGGATGCGGCCGCCGGTAGGCAGGGCGTCGCGCGCATTGAGGATCAGGTTCATGATGACCTGCTCCATCTGGCCGGGGTCGGCCACAACCTTGCACAGGTCCGGACTCAAATCGGTCTCCAGATCGACGTGCTCGCCGACGATCAGTCCCAACATCCGCTGCAAGTCGAGGATTACCGCATTGAGGTCAAGCAGCTTCGGCTGAACGGCCTGCCCGCGCGTAAAGCCGAGCAGTTGGGCGGTGAGGCGGGCGCCACGATTCGCGGCTTTCCGAATCTCGTCGAGCTCGGGGCGCACGGGGTCCTTTTCGCCGATGCGGTTGAGGAGAATGTCGCTGTAGCCGGCGATGAGAGTCAGCAGATTCGCGAAGTCGTGCGCGACGCCACCCACAAGGCGGCCGACGGTTTCCATCTTTTCCGCCTGCTGTTTGCGTTTCTGATCGGCGGAGACGGCGACAGGCTGGTCGATGATCACGGCGCCGGCGCCAGTTGCCGATACGATCATTCGCCGGGGTGATCCGGACGATTCATAATCGAACGAGAATCGCTGACCGGAGCCGGCCAAGGCACGCTGGATCCCACCCGCGAAAGCCTGGCGGAGTTCCGCGCCGCAACATTCGGACGCTGACGACCCCTCGACGATACGCGGATTGACGGCTCGCCAATCCGCGTTTACGGCCAGGACTATGCCATTGCTATCGACAATGGCTGCGGGAGCCGGAATTGCGTCGAGGGGGATCGCGCCGACCGCCGGGCTGTCGGTTTGCCCAGGCAACTTCAGTCGGATGTTCGAGATCGCGGCCATTCCAAGAACTACTCCGGTCAGACCTTGAGCAATTAGAGAGCCATAAGGTAAGCCGTTGATCCTACGGACGTAACCGAACACATCAAACAGTGCGGGTTGTTACAGAAACGAGCAGAAACGGCGACTGTGGAAAATCTTACCGACTATCTTCGAGTTGCAGAGCGGAATTGATTGCGATGGCCGCTTTGGCGCCTTCCGCTGCCGCTACGATGGCTAATTGCACGTCCTTCGAGGCGTCCCCCGCCACGAACAGGCCCGGGATATTCGTGCCCTCCAGTTTACCGGTGCGGACGGCTCCTCTGCGGGTGAACCCACAACCCAGGCTCGCCGCGAGGTCGCAGCGCTGAGTCTGGCCGGCGCTGAAGAAAAGGCCGCGGCGGGGGAGGACAAAGCCATCCTCGAAGACCAGTTGTTCGAGGGAGTCTTTCCCTTCGAGGCGCGCGAGTCTCTGGCGATAGACCGCAATGCCAAGCCGCTCCAACCGCGCGGCGTCGGCGGCTTTGATGGCAGCAGGACCGCCGGTGCACAGGACCACGTCGGCGCTCCATGTCTTGAGGGAAGCGGCGAGGCCCGCGGCGTCCTTCCCATAGGCGGCAAGGGGCCGGTCGCGCACCTCCCAACCGTCGCAATAGGGGCAGTGAAAGACGCCACAGCCGTAGAACCGCCGCATGCCGTCGACGTCCGGCAGGTGGTCGGTGACGCCTGTGGCGAGCAGAAGCCTGCGGGTTTCGAAGATCGAGCCATCATCGATGGTCAACTCGAAACCTGGATCGGTCCGGCGCGCTGCGGTAACATGAGCGCAGCGGTATTCCACTTCGTAGCGCGCCAGTTGTTCGCGGGCGATGCGCCGCAGTTCCGCCGGGTGGATTCCGTCGCGGGTCAGAAAGCCGTGAATGGCTCTGGACGCCTCGTTCCGATACTGACCGTCGTCGAACAGCGCGACGCGCCGCCGGGCGCGTCCCAGAATGGTTGCGGCGCTCAAGCCGGCAGGGCCTCCGCCGACAATGATGACGTCGTATGACATGCGATACACGCAGTGTAGCAACGGCAGGATGAGATCTACGGATCGTAAATTGACACTCATCCGCCGCAGGTGATAAAACGTAGGGTTCTCAATTAGAGGAGAATCAATGGCTGACGAGCAAAAGCCCGAAGGCCCGCAGGCGCCTCCGCCAGCGGGAGGCGCGGCGAAACCGGCTCCTCCGAAGCCCCCTGCCGCGGCAGCGGGGGGGCATGCAGCCCCGAAGCCGCCGGCCACGATGGCGGCGACCCCCTGGGACAGCGACCTCGCTCGCGAAATCAAAGAACGATTCGGCGAGCGGGTAAGCGAGACCTCCACCTACCTCGGACAGAATTTCGTGGTGTGCAAGCCCGAGGCGGCAATCTCCCTTTTGGAATTCCTCAAGCTGGAAGCCGATTTCGATTACCTGGTCGACATCACGGCGGTGGACTGGCCGAAGCGGGCGGAGCGGTTCGACATTGTATATATCTTGTACAGCTTCGCGCGAAACGAGCGGGTGCGCGTGAAAGTCTACGTGGCGGACGGCTACCAGCCGGAAACCGCCGTCGGCGTGCACCTCACGGCGAACTGGCTGGAGCGCGAGGTGTTCGATATGTTCGGGATCGAATTCGCCGGACATCCGGACATGCGGCGCATTCTGCTGCCGGAGGAATGGCAGGGCTATCCGCTGCGCAAGGACTATGGAATTATCCAGCAGGACGACCGCTGGGTGCAGGAAAACCTGGGTATCGAAAGCGGCCAGTAACAACAAACCATGCCGGACGCGACATTTCTAGACTCCACTGAACTGGTCCTCAACATGGGCCCGCAGCATCCCTCGACACACGGGGTGCTGCGCGTCATCCTCAAACTGGACGGCGAGAAGGTCCTGGGGACCGAATGCATCATCGGGTACCTGCATCGCGGCGTGGAGAAGATCGCCGAGAACCGCACGTACGCGCAGTTTAATCCTTACGTGGATCGCATGGACTACGTGGCGGCGATCTCGAACGGGCTCGGCTACTGCCTGGCCGTCGAGAAGATGCTGAACGTCGAAGCGCCTGCGCGCGCGCAGGCCGTCCGCGTCATTTTGACGGAGCTGAACCGGATCGCGAGCCACCTGCTCTGGCTGGGGACGCACGCGCTCGATATCGGCGCCATTACGCCGGTGTTCTATTGCCTGCGCGAGCGCGAGGAAGCGCTGAAGATTTTCGAGAAGTACTGCGGGGCGCGGCTGACTACACACGCCTTCCGCATCGGCGGGCTCCTGTACGAGACGTACGACGGCTTCGAGCAGGATGTGCGCGAATTCTGCGACATGTTTCTGCCTAAGGTGGACGAGTACGAGGAACTGCTGACCAACAACCGCATCTGGGTGGGCCGGCTGAAGGACGTCGGAATTCTCTCGGCCGACGAGTGCAAGGAATTCGGCGTGACGGGGCCGGTGCTGCGCGCCGCCGGCGTGAAATGGGATCTGCGCAAGGCGCAGCCGTATTCGGGGTACGAGAAGTACGAATTCGATATCCCGACGCGGCAGAACGGCGACACCTACGACCGGTATGTAGTGCGGATGGAGGAGATGCGGCAGTCGGTGCGCATCATGCGGCAGGCGGTGGCGAACATTCCCGAGGGTCCGATCATGGGCAAGGTCGGCAAGGTGATCAAACCGGCGGTGGGCGAAGCCTACGTGTCCATCGAAGCGCCGAAGGGCGAACTCGGGTACTACGTGGTGAGCGACGGCGCCACGCAGCCGTACCGCATCCGCGTGCGGCCGCCATCGTTCGTCAATTTGCAGGCGCTGGACCGCATGATCCGCGGCGGGCTGGTGGCGGACGTCGTGGCCGTGATCGGGACGTTGGATATCGTGCTGGGAGAGGTCGACAGATAACCGCAAGGAAGCAACCATGGCCAATTTTTTAAAGACAATTTTCCTGGTGGACCTGTTCCAAGGGCTCTGGGTGACATTCCGGAATCAGAACCCGAAGTACATCTACACGGAGCAGTACCCGGCGGAGCGGCCCAAGGTCGCGGAACGGTATCGGGGGGCGCCGCGGCTGAATATCAATCCAGATAACGGCGAAACCCTTTGTATCGCTTGCAACCTGTGCGCCCTGGCGTGTCCAGAGACCCTGATCGTCGTCGCCAGCGAGCGCAACGAGGCCACGCGGCGGAAAGAATTGACCACATTCACGTACGACACGTCGCGTTGCATGTTTTGCGGGTTGTGCGAAGACGCATGCCCTGTGGATGCGCTGGAGTTGACGCAGGATTTCGAGCTGGCCACGTACACCCGCGAGGGCCAGATCTGGGACCGGCAGATGCTCGAAGAGGGGCCGACGCCTACTCAATACAAATGCTGATCGACACGGTGTTGTTCTACATCTTCGCCCTGCTGGTGTTGGGCGGTGGTTTACTCACGATCACGCGGCGGAATGCGGTGCATAGCGCCATTTCGCTCATCGTCTCGCTGCTGGGCGTGGCGGGGCTCTATCTGTTGCAGCACGCGGAATTCCTGTTCGCGGTGCAGATCGTTCTCTACATCGGCGGCATCATGGTGCTGTTCCTGTTCGTGATCATGCTGGTGAATCTCGACCAGGCGGCCAAAGAGCGGCAGTTCAACCGGCAATGGCCGGTGGCGATCGCGGCTGTGCTGGCAGTCGGGGCGGAATTGGCATACTTCCTGTATCGCGGCAAGGCGGCGTTCCGCTTTGCCGATGCGGCGGCGCCCGCACCATCCACGCTTGGCAATGTCGAGATGGTTGCGGATTCGCTGTTTTCGGAGTATCTGCTGCCGTTCGAGATCGCGTCGGTGCTGCTGCTGGTGGCAGTGGTGGGCTCGGTGGTGATGGCGAAAAAGAGGATCTGACAATGCATCCGATAACGACGGCTCATTACCTGGCGTTGAGCGCGGCGCTGCTGATCATTGGAACGGTCGGCGTGCTGACGCGTCGGAACGTGGTGATTATTCTGATGTCGGTCGAGTTGATCCTGAACGCAGTCAACATCAACCTGATCGCGTTCTCGCACGCGCTGCAAAACATCAACGGGCAGATCTTCGCCATCTTCGTGATCACCGACGCGGTGGCCGAGGCGGCAGTAGGGCTGGGCATCCTGATCGCGCTGTTCCGGAACAAGGAAACGGTGCTGGCGGATGAAATGGACTTGCTGAAGTGGTAGGAGAACCGTGAACTTTCTCGACCTGATTTGGTTGATTCCGCTGTTTCCCCTGGCAGGGGCGGCGTTGATGCTGTTGATTGGCAAGATGCTCGATCCGCAGCCGCCTTCGGACGTGGCGGTAGCTCCCGGCGTGGAGCCGATTTACGAGCACGGGCACGATCACCAGCACGGGCATTCTCACGCTCACGCGCCCGGTCACGACCATGGCCACGATCACCACCACCATCATTCTCCGTGGAAGATGCTGGTCAAGCTGATTTGCCCGGGGACCGTGCTGCTTTCGTTTCTCCTTTCGGCAGGAGCGGTCTGGCAGCTATCGTCGCTGCCCGAGCGGACCAAGCAGATCGTGCAATTCACCTGGATCGCGGGCCTGCCGTTCCATATGGCGAACGGCCAACTGGCAACCTTCACGATCGATTGGGGCTTCCTGCTCGACCCGTTAAGCTCGGTGATGATCCTGGTGGTGACGGGCATCGGATTCCTGATTCACGTTTACGCCACCGGGTACATGGATCATGACAACGGGTTTTACCGTTTCTTCGGCTACCTGAACCTGTTCGTCTTTTTCATGCTGATGCTGGTGCTGGCGAACAACTACGCGTTGCTGTTCGTCGGGTGGGAAGGCGTCGGGTTGTGCAGCTACCTGCTGATCGGGTTCTACTTCCACAAGAAGTCGGCCGGAGACGCGGGAAAGAAGGCATTCATCGTCAACCGCGTCGGCGACGCAGGATTCGTGCTCGGCATGCTGCTGATGATGTCGGTGCTGGGAACGCTGCGTTTCACCGACGTCAATAGCCTGTTGCGCAGCGGACAGTTCCATCCCGAGGTGGCGGGTTTCGGCGTCCTGAGCGCGATCTCGCTGCTGATGTTCTTCGGAGCGACGGGGAAATCCGCCCAGGTCCCGCTGTATGTGTGGCTGCCTGACGCGATGGAAGGTCCGACACCGGTTTCGGCGCTGATCCACGCGGCGACCATGGTCACAGCGGGGGTGTACATGGTGGCGCGATCGGCGGCGCTGTTCCAATTGACGCCGCATACATCGACCATCGTGGCGACGGTCGGCGCGTTCACGGCGATTCTGGCGGCGACCATCGCGCTGGTGCAAAACGACATCAAGCGCGTTCTGGCATATTCCACCGTCAGTCAGCTCGGGTACATGTTCCTGGCGTTGGGGGTCGGGGCGTACTGGGTGGCGGTGTTCCACCTGTTCACGCACGCCTTCTTCAAGGCTCTCCTCTTCCTTTGTTCGGGATCGGTGATCCACGCGATGAGCGGGGAGCAGGACATGCGCTTCATGGGAGGGCTGAAAAACAAGATTCTGGTTACGCACTGGACGATGTGGGTGGGCTCGGTCGCCATTGCGGGCATCCCGGGGTTGGCGGGATTCTTCTCCAAGGACGAGATTCTGTGGCAGGCGTACAGTTCGCCGCTGGGTTCGAACATGCTGTACGCCGTCGGGCTGGCAACGGCGGCGATGACGGCGTTTTACATGTGGCGCCTGATGAACCTGACGTTCTACGGCAAGTCGCGCGTGAAACCGGAAGTGGAGGCGCACATCCACGAATCGCCCGCTTCAATGACCGTGCCGTTGATGGTGCTGGCGGTGGGCAGCGTGCTGGCGGGCTGGCTCGGGACGCCCAAACTCTGGAACCTGGGCGAGCACTTCCGGGCGTTCGAAGTCTGGCTGGAGCCGTCGTTCGCTTCGGCGGCGATCGAGGCGGCGCATGAGGGGGAGCACAGCGGGAACATCGAATGGATCCTGATGGGCTTCTCGGTCGCAATCGCGATCATCGGCATCTCGGTGGCGCGGTACTTCTACCACCACAAGCCAGAGATCCCGGACTCGATGGAGAAATCGCTGAAGCCTCTGCACGGGCTGCTTTACAACAAGTGGTATGTGGACGAAATCTACGACTTCCTGTTCGTCAACGGACTGGGTAAAGGCGGCGGGAGGGTGCTCGGGGCCTTCGACCGCAACGTGGTGGATGGCGGGGTGAATGGCGCGGGATGGCTGACACGGTTCACATCGCAGGTGTCGATATGGTGGGACACGTGGATCGTCGACGGCGCGGTGCGGTTCAGCTCGTTTTTCGTGAAGATGATGAGCTACCCGGTGTGCATCCTGCAGACGGGCCGCGTGCAGGCATACGCCCTATTCGTGGTGGCGGGCGCACTGGTGTTCTTCGGATATTTCCTGGCGCACTGATATGGACCAGCACTTACTCAGCATCATCCTTCTGACGCCGCTGGCCGGACTCCTGGTCCTCTTCCTCATTCCAGGAAGAAACAAGGACGTCGTCCGGGTCTGGGCAAACCTGGTCAGCTTCGCCGGGTTTCTGATCTCGCTTCCGCTGGTGCGGCGCTTCCAAACCGGAACGCCGGGATTTCAGTTCGAAGAACGGTTGGACTGGATCCCATCGCTCGGCGCTCACTACCACATCGGGCTCGACGGCATCAGCCTGCTGCTGATCATGTTGACGACACTGATGGGCTTTATCGCAATTCTGTGCTCCTGGTCGGCGATTCAGGACCGGCCGAAGGAGTACTATGCGATGTTCCTGCTGCTGCAGACTGGAATGCTCGGCGTCTTCATGTCGCTCGACTTCTTCCTCTTCTACATCTTCTGGGAGCTGGTGCTGGTTCCGATGTACTTCATCATCGGCATCTGGGGTGGACCGCGCAAGCTGTACGCGGCGATCAAGTTCTTCCTGTACACGCTGGCCGGGTCGGTGCTGATGCTGCTCGGCATCCTGACGTTGTACTTCCAGCATTACAGCCAGTTCCACGTCTATAGCTTTGAGATCGCCGACCTGATGCGCGTCAGCCTGCCGCTGGCCACGCAGCAGATCGTATTCTGGAGCTTCTTCATCGGATTCGCGATCAAAGTCCCGATGTTCCCCTTCCACACATGGCTGCCCGACGCGCACGTGGAGGCCCCGACGGCGGGCTCGGTGATCCTGGCGGCCGTGCTGCTGAAGATGGGGACCTACGGATTCCTGCGATTCTCTTTGCCGCTGCTGCCGCAGGCGTCGGTGGATCAGAAGATCGTGCAAATCCTGGCGCTCCTCTCGATTATCGGGATCATTTACGGGGCGCTGGTCAGCCTGATGCAGGCGGACTGGAAGAAGCTGATCGCATACTCGTCCGTCAGCCATCTGGGATTCTGCACCCTGGGCATCTTTTCGCTGAATCCGAACGGCATCGCAGGCAGCGTGATCCAACAAATCAATCACGGCATCTCGACGGGAATGCTCTTCATGGTGATCGGCGTCATTTACGAGCGGCGGCACACGCGGGCCATCTCCGAGTATGGCGGCCTGGCGCACGTAATGCCGAAGTTTGCGATTGTGTTCGCGTTCGCCATGTTGAGCTCGGCGGGGCTGCCATTGCTCAATGGCTTCGTCGGCGAGTTCATGATCCTGCAAGGCGCCTTCGAGGCGAACCGGATCTGGGCGGCCTTCGCGGTCACCGGTGTCATTCTCGGGGCGGCCTACCTGCTGTGGCTGTACCAGCGCACCATGCTCGGGCAGGTGACGAATGGCAAGAACCTGACGATCCCCGACATGAACCTGCGCGAAATCGCCACATTTTTGCCGCTGATTGCCTGGGCGATCTGGATCGGGATTTATCCGAAGCCGTACTTTGAGATTCTGCAAAAGCCGGTGGCCGAGATCGTGGAGCGCGTGCGTCCCGGCTATTTCGGCGGGGCGGTCCGCAACGCTCAGGCTCTTCCGCCCGCCGTCCCCGAGGCCCCCCAACCGCCGGCCTCCTCCTCAGGAGTCGCCCGATGAACTTCAGCCAGTTCTACTCGACGACCGACCACTTCACCATCATCCCGGCGGTGATGCTGACTCTGTTCGGATGCGCCATCCTTCTGTTCGACGTGTTTCCGCTCCTGGGCTTCACCGATCCGCGGCAGCGCAAGGGCCTGATCGTGTTCGTGGCGCTGGCGGAGGTCTTCGCCGGATACGGGTTATGGCGGCAGCAGGCGTATTTGACCTCGGGCGGTCTGACCGAGATCACGGGATTCCAGGGCGCCGTCACAGTGGATGGCTTCGGCATCTTTTTCAATTGGATCTTTCTGATTGCGGCGTTGATCGTGACGGTGGTCTCGTACAAGTACCTGGAAATCGCGGGCGAGCATCACGGCGAATACTACGGGCTGATCCTGTTCGCGCAGGCCGGCATGTATTTCCTGGCTACGGGCACCGACCTGGTGACGCTGTTTATCGGGCTGGAACTGATGGCGCTGTGCTTCTATGTCATGGTCGGATTCCTGCGCGGCGACAAACGGTCGAATGAGGCCGCGATGAAGTATCTGCTCCTGGGAGCGTTCTCGACTGGCTTCCTGGTGTATGGTTTCTCGATCATGTACGGACTTGCCGGGTCGACCAAGCTCTCGGATATCTCGGCCGCTATGGCGCAGCGTCAGGCATGGGATCCGGTGGTGTTCCTGGCGATGGCAACGACTGCGATCGGGCTGCTGTTCAAAATCTCGGCCGCTCCCTTCCACATGTGGGCGCCGGACGCTTATGAAGGCGCGCCGACGACCGTTACGGCGTATCTCTCGGTGGCGTCGAAGGCCGCCTCGATTGCGTTCCTGCTGCGCATCTTCATGGGGCCGCTGGCGGCTTCGCGGGAGGCCTGGGAGCCGTTGCTGGCCATCGTCGCGATCGCCACGTTGACTCTCGGCAATCTGGCGGCGATCAACCAGACCAACATCAAGCGCCTGCTGGCGTACAGCTCGATTTCGCACGCCGGCTATATGCTACTGGGCCTGATCGCGGGGAACGACACCGGAATCAACGGCATCGCCGTGTACGTGATGGTGTACACGTTCATGAACCTGGGCGCGTTCCTCGTAGTGGTGGCGCTGCGGCGGCAAGGCATCATCGGCGAGGATATCGACGATATCGCCGGCCTCATGCACAAGAGCCCCGGTTACGCGGTGCTGATGCTGATCTTCTTGCTGTCGCTGGCCGGAATCCCGCCGACCGCGGGTTTTCTGGGCAAGTATTACATCTTCCTGGCCTTGATCCAGACGCGGCACTACGGTCTTGCCGTGGTGGCGACGCTGTATGTCGCGGTGGCGATTTACTACTACTTCAAGATCGTGCGCAGCATGTTCGTTCGCGAGATGACCGAGAAGGCGCCGCTGGCGTCGAGCCTCGGATTGCGCGTGGCGCTAGGGCTGAGCGGGCTGCTGACGCTCGCGATGGGAATCTATCCGGAACCGTTCCTCCGGCTGGCGCAGACCTCGCTATTGAGATAAGGAAATCATGGACGCCATTCTTTCGCATCCGTTATTCATGCCGCTGCTGGTGACGCTGGTGATCGTCGCGGTGTTCCCGCTGGTGGCGGGATACATCGTGCTGATCGAGCGGAAAGTGCTCGCTGATTTTCAGGTGCGTCTCGGCCCTATGCGGGTGGGCCCGCATGGACTGCTGCAGCCGCTGGCCGACGCGCTCAAGCTGATGCTGAAGGAGGACATAATCCCGACCGACGCCGACCAGGCGATTTTCTGGTTCGCCCCGGTAATCTCGACGTTCACGGGGCTGACGGCGTTCACCGTGCTGCCGTTCACGGCGACGATTAAGGTCGCGGACGTCAATGTGGGCCTCCTGGTGGTTTCCGCGATGTCGGCCGTCGGCATTCTCGGAATTATCCTCGGGGGCTGGGCATCCAACAGCCATTATCCGCTGCTGGGCGCGCTGCGCAGCGCGGCACAGCTCGTCAGCTACGAGGTGGCGCTGGCGTTCGGGTTGCTGTCGGGAGTGATGATGGCGGGGACGCTGAGCATGGTGGGGATCGTCAAGGCCCAGCAGGATCGGGGCATCTGGTTTATCTTCGACAATTTCGGTTTCATGCTCGTCCCCTTCGCGGTGTACATCATCGCCGCGACCGCCGAGACGAATCGCGCGCCCTTCGATCTGCCCGAAGCCGAGTCCGAGTTGGTCGCCGGGTTCCACACCGAGTACAGCGGCTTCCGCTGGGCGTTGTATTTCCTCGCCGAGTACGCCAACATCTTTGTGGTTTCCGCCGTGGCGGTGACCCTGTTCTGGGGTGGCTGGCTGCGGCCGTTTCCGAGCGTTTCCTGGCTCGACATTCCACTGAACCTGGTGTTTCCCGTCCTACTCTTCGGCGGCTCCGGGTTGTTAACGTTCCCGCTGGTGAAGAAGCTGAAAGACCCGATCCAGCAAAAAGTGCTGGTCGGCGCTGCTCTCCTGCTGCTGCTGCTTGCGGCGTTATTCGTCGTGCCGATGATCAATCATGCAGTGATCGGGCTCTTCTGGTTCCTGCTGAAAGTTTCGGTGATCATCTACCTGATGATCTGGTTCCGCGGCACCTTCCCCCGGTTCCGGTACGACCAGCTCATGAACATCGGATGGAAGATCGCGATTCCGGTCGGCATGGCGGCGGTATTCATCAACGCGGTGATCGGGATGCTCCGGCAGAAAGCGTAGGGAGTTCGCGCAAGCGCCAGTTGCTTTCCGCGGCGAGGCAAGTGAAAATAATCTAACCATAGGTCTTACTTTGGGAAAAACCAGCTTCCGACTGGAATATCGGAAACTGCCGCCGAGCCACGACTTGGTTGATTGGAATCGGCGATGGGAGGTCTCGGTGCGTCTCATTCGAACCCTGCTGTTTTCGTTACTGCTGCCGGCGTTGTTAGCCGCTCAAAACACGTCATCCACGCTCTCGGGCGTCGTGCACGACGCCGCGGGCGCCGTCATTCCGAATATCAAGGTCACTCTGACAGGCGAAGGCAACGGCTTCGTGCGCACCGTCAACACCACCGGTGAGGGCTATTTCTCATTCCCCGATTTGACCCCGGCGACCTTCACGTTAACTGTCGAGGCCAAAGGATTCAAGACCTATCACCAGACCGGCATCCTGGTAGCCGCCGACGAGCGGCGGTCGCTCGGACAGATCAGGCTGGAGGTCGGCCAAGTCTCGGATTCGGTCACGGTCACGGCGGAAGCGATCACCGTCGAGTTGTCCACGGGTGAGCGGTCTGGAACTCTCTCCGGCGAGCAACTCGACCAGATGGCCCTGCGCGGCCGCGATGTGTTCGACGCAGTCAGTTTGATGGCCGGTGTGGTCGACACCAGCGACGGCCGCGATGCGCCGGGCCCCAACAGTATTTCCAATATCTACATCATGGGCGGCCGGAACGATCAGAAGAATATGACCATCGACGGGGTCACAAATCTCGACACCGGTTCAAACACTTCCGTCCACAGCATGCCCTCCATGGACTCCGTGGCCGAGATCAAAGTGCTGATGTCCGCATACTCGGCAGAGAACGGACGTAATCCATCCGCCATCAACGTCATCACCAAGGGCGGACAGAGAAAATTCCACGGCGGGGCCTCATACTTCTTCCGCAACGAAGACCTCAACGCCAACGACTTCTTCTCCAACCAGGCGGGCCGTCCGATTCCCAGGTACCGCTACAACATCGGCAGCTACACCATCGGCGGTCCGGTAATTCTGCCCAAGCTCGGCGCGCTCCGCAATAGGATGTTTTTCTTCTTCAACCAGGAGTTCCAGCGGCAGCTTCAGAACTATGGCGTGAAGGAGGTGACCGTGCCGACCGCGCTCGAGCGGCAGGGCGATTTCTCTCAGTCCTACAATACCGGCGGGGTGCCCGGGTCCTTCCACGTCAACGATCCGCTGAACAATAAGGCGCAATTCCCGGGGAATATCATTCCGGCTTCGCGTCTGACTCCACTGGGGAAGGCGATCCTCAACCTGTTTCCGCTGCCGAACTTCGTCGATCCGAATCCGGCCACGCGCGCCCAGTGGAATTACTATTCCAACTTGTCCGAGCCCTACCCTCGCCGGACCGAGACGGCGCGGCTGGATTTTTCGCCGCGCGACAACTGGCAGTTGTACCTCAGCCTGAGCAACAACTCGGATAGCCAGGCGGTCCCCTACAGCGCCGGCAGCGCGGGGTGGGTCGCGGGATCTTTGAACTTCCCTTTGGTTCCGATCTCGTTCCAGCAACCCGGCCGGCTCGCGACCTTGCACTCGACGAACACGATCACGCCGGGAACTTTCAATGAAGCGTCCCTTGCGGCCAGCCAGAATACGCTGACTTATGCCCCCATCGACGCCTCCCTGGTCGACCGGACCAAGCTCGGCATCACGCTGCAGCAGCGCTATCCGTCGCTGAACGTGCTGAATGCGATTCCCAACATGAGCTTCGGCGGAATCCAGAACGCGGCAAATCCTTCGATGAGCGATGGCACGCCGTACTTCAACCAGAACACCATCTACAGTTTCATCGACAACGTGAGCATGGTGCGCGGCACCCACACCATCAAGGTCGGGGTCTATTTCGAGCACACCTCGAAGCTGCAAAGCGCGAATGCGGCCACGCGCGGCAACATCAGCTTCAACCAGGACGGCAACAACATCAACGACGCCAACAACGCCTATGGCACGGCGCTGCTGGGTTATTACGACAGCTACACCGAATCCACCGGCCGGCCCCAAGGTAACTGGAAGTACACCAATCTGGAGTGGTTCGTACAGGACACGTGGCGGATGCGGCGGAACTTCTCGCTGGATTACGGCGTCCGTTTCTATCATGATGCGCCGCAGTACGACGCCAGCGGTCAGATCGCTTCGTTCTCGATCGACGCATGGAAGGCGGCCAATGCTCCCGTACTGCTGCGGCCGGCAAAGGTCAATGGCGTCAATGTGGCGCAGAATCCGGTTACCGGACAGACCTATTCCACCGGCCTGGTCGGCACCTTCGCGCCGGGAGCCGGCGACCCAGCGAACGGCATGCTGATCGGCGGAAAGAACGGTGTGCCGGGAGGAATTTACAGGGTGTCGCCTGTAAGCGCGGCGCCACGGCTCGGCTTTGCCTGGGATCCTTTCGGCGGCGGCAAGACGGCCATCCGGGGCGGCGGCGGTGTGTACCTGGATCGCATCCAGGGCAATCCCGTCATGAACCTGCTCGGACCGCCCGCGTTCTATTCGCCCGTGAATTACTACGGGTCGTATGGAGATATCGCGGCCACGGCGAGCTCCGGTTTCCTGTCGCCCACGGGCACCATCTACTCGCTTGCCACGAACGGCCACCAGCAGGTTGTCTACAACTTCAACCTGGAGATCCAGCGGCAGGTGGGCCGCTCCATGGCGGTCAAGGCCGGATATTCCGGATCTCTCGGGCAGCACCTGCTCTGGCAGCGCAACATCAATCCCGTGCCGCTGGGCGCCACGTTCCTCAGCGTGAACCCGCAGAACGCGAATCCGCAGAGCACCAGCAGCGCGCTCTCTTCGAATTTTCTGCGGCCGTATCAAGGGTGGGGAACCATCAACCTGTACGAGTTCGCCAACAACTCGAACTATCATGCGATGATGGCCAGCGTCCAGCAGCGGCTGGGGCGCGGGTTCAACCTCAGCGCCAACTACACCTTCAGCAAGGTTCTCGATTGCTCGGATAGCTACAGTAACTCCGTGGACGCGTTCGTCAGCCCCAAATCGCGCAACTACGGCCCGGCGGGCTTCGACCGCCGCCATGTATTCAGCGCGAATTTCTTCTGGAACGTGCCGCGCCCCGGCAAGGCGCTGGGGATCCGCCCGATGGGCTGGGTCACCGATAACTGGACGGTTTCCGGCGTGGTGCGAATGATGACCGGGGGCCCCACCACTCCGGGCTACAACCTCGTGAACGGTATCAATAGTCCGACCGGCTCGGGCGACGAAACCGCCCGGCCACAGGTCATCGATCCGACGGCGCCGCTGCCGCAACGCTTCGGTCCTGCGCCCTCGCCGGCGAACCAGGCCAAGGTGCCGTGGGCGATCGACAGCACGGTGCCACAGATCGGCAACCTCGGCAAGAACACCCTCTACCTCCCGGGGACCAACAACTGGGACCTCTCGATCTACAAGAACATCAAGATCGGGGAGCGTCTGTCGAGCCAGTTGCGGCTGGAATCGTACAACACCTTCAACCACACGCAGTGGGCCGGATTGAACACCAACCTGCAGTACGATTCCACCGGCAAAATGATCAACACCGCCTTCGACACGCCAAACTCGGCGCGGCCTCCGCGGCGTTTACAGGTCGCCCTGCGCATCACATTCTAAGGCGGAACCGCCAGGACGCGCCACGTTATACTCGGCTGTTATGCGCTGGCTCGTCCTTCTGCTTCCGGCGGCGCTGTCCGCCCAACCGATCCAATACTCCGACGCCCGTAAAGTCTGGCTTCTGACGACGCGTCAGAATTCGTACGCAATGGGCGTAGCGGCGGACGGCGCGCTGCGGCATCTTTACTGGGGCGCGCCCCTCTGGCGCATGGACGACCTCAACGCTCCGCCGCAACTGCGCGACCGCTCATCGTTCGACCCGCGGCAGATGCTGGAGAACGAAGAGTTCCCCGGGTGGGGTGGCCCCCGCTATTACGAGCCAGCGCTGAAGATATCGCGCCCGGACGCCGACCGCGACCTCGTCCTGAAGTACGGGTCACACACCATCAAAGGTGACGAACTGGACATCGTCCTCAAGGACATTCGCGATCCCATCGAAGTGACGCTGCACTATCGGGTCTACCCGGAGCACGGAATCATCCGCCGTAGCGCCACAATCCGTAACGCGACCTCGACGCCCCTCACGGTCGAGAGCGCGCAGTCGGCGGCGTGGCACCTCCCGCCGGGTGAAGGGTATCAGCTTACCTACCTGACCGGGCGATGGGCCGCGGAGACGCAGGTCAACCATGAGCCCATCCACGAGGGCGCAAAGGTGATCGAGAGCCGCAAGGGGCACACCGGCCACAACTTCAATCCGTGGTTCGCCATCGACGCCGGAGACGCCGCCGAGGAGAACGGTCGAGTGTGGTTCGGCGCTCTGGCCTGGAGCGGCAATTGGCGCATCAGCGTGGAACAGACGCCGTACCGGCAGGTCCGCGTCACCGGCGGGTTCAACACGTTCGATTTCGCGTATCCGCTCAAACCGGGCGAGTCGCTCGACACCCCCGCGTTCTATGGGGGATTTTCGGAGGCGGGCTTCGGGGGCGCGTCACGCACGATGCACCGCTTCGAGCGCGAACAGATCTTTCCCGGCGGCGCGCAGTCCCGGCTGCGGCCCGTCCTCTACAACTCGTGGGAAGCGACGGCGTTTCGCGTCGACGAGCCCGGACAGAAAGCTCTCGCGGAGAAGGCGGCGAAACTCGGCGTCGAGCTGTTCGTCGTCGACGACGGCTGGTTCGGGGCGCGCAACAACGATCGCGCTGGCCTCGGCGATTGGACCGTCAACCCGCAGAAATTTCCGCAGGGCCTCAAGGGGCTCGTCGATCACGTGAATGGGCTGGGAATGGATTTCGGCCTCTGGGTCGAGCCCGAGATGGTCAACGCCGATAGCGACCTCTATCGCAAGCACCCCGACTGGGTCATCCATTTCCCGGGCCGGCCGCGCAGCGAACTGCGCAACCAGATGGTGCTCAATCTGGCGCGTGGCGATGTGAAGGAGCACATCTTCAGCGTGCTCGACAAACTGGCGGGCGAGCACAATATTCGCTACTTCAAGTGGGACATGAACCGCGCCGTCACCGAACCGGGCTGGCCCGACGCCGGGGCGGCGGACGGCCGCAAGCTGTGGGTCGATTATGCGCGCAACCTGTACGAGATCATCGACCGTTTACGGGCGCGCCACCCCAAGTTGGAGATCGAATCGTGCTCCGGGGGCGGCGGCCGCATCGATCTGGGCATCCTCCAGCGGGTCGAAGAAGTCTGGCCGTCGGACAATACCGAGGCCTTCGACCGTCTGCGGATTCAGGAAGGCTTCACCATGGCGTACGCGCCGAAGATCATGTCGGCGTGGGTGACCGACGTGCCTAATATGAATGGCCGCAGCGCTCCGCTCATGTTCCGCTTCCTGACGGCGATGCAAGGGGCGCTGGGAATTGGCGCGAACCTGAATAAGTGGGTGGAGGCGGACTCGGCCACCGCCACCCGCATGATTGCGCTCTATAAACGGATCCGCGCCACGGTGCAGACCGGCGACCTCTATCGCCTCTTCTCGCCGCGCACAAACGACCTGACGGCGAACCAGTACGTCGCGGCGGACGGCAAGCAAGCGGTGGTCTTCGCCTTCCGCCACACGCAGCAGTACAACACGGCGGCGCCCACCATCCGCCTGCGCGGTCTTGACGAGAGGGCGCTGTATCGCGTCGAAGCCACCGATGGCAAGCTCGTCGAGCGGCAGCAGCAGTTTAGCGGCGCATACCTGATGCGGGCCGGCCTGAATGTCAATTTACGCGCCGACTACGACGCCGCGGCCATTGTCCTGGAACGGCTCTGAACCATCTTCGCCAGCACCAGGCCGCCGATGAGGAATCCTGCCAAGTCGACACAAATCTGGGCCGCGATGTACTTCTTGGGATAGTGATACCAGTTCCACAACGGGACATATACGCGAAGAACGGAAAAAAATCCGAGCATTACAACGGGGATCAATCGCGAAAGAAAACCCGCGGCCGTCGACATTTGTGCCAGGAGGAAAGCCGCCAAGAGCATCACCGCGAGATCGGCGGCAAACTGGATGGTCATCTGCCGCGGAAACATAAGGCGGGCGCCGTTATTGTGGAAGAGAAGCAGACCGGTCGGTCCGTCAGCCGACTTGGCCATGGCGGCGTTCATCGCCTCATTTTTCTGCGACATGGTCATGCCGGGTTTGAACTCCGGCGCGGGGAAAAAGTAGAAGCCGCTCTCGGGCACGGTGGCCGTCAGAGCCGCCAGAGCTTTCGGCTCGTCGGAAAGAGCCTTCATGCCCATCTGGCCGAGCGGCGTCAGCATGTGGGCCACAAACTCCCAGGCAAATAACGCGATTCCGGCGAGCACTCCCGCAAGAAGAATTCGCTTGTTCATGGGGGAATAGCGTACCAGACCGCAACGCCGTCGGGAAGGGCGATTCCAGCCGGAATTACGGCTTATAGACCGCGCTCGATGTGTCGGTTTCCCAGAGCTTGACCCAACCCAGCCTTACGCCCGGCCGCGTGCCCAAGCCGGACGACACTTCGTCGTAGATGAACTTCGCCATGTTCTCCGCCGAAGGATTCAGCTTGTCGAACGGCGGGAAGTCATTCAGCCACTGGTGATCCATCCGGTCGAGCACCGAATGCACGACTTTCTTCAGCTCCACGAAATCCACGAGCAGCCCGATCTCGTCCAATTGCGCGCCTTCCACCGTCACTTGGCAGCGATAATTATGCCCGTGCACGTTCTCGCACTTGCCGCGATAGTTGCGCAGCGCATGGCCGGCGGCGAATGTCTCTTCAATCGTGATTTCAAACATCGAAAAACTTCTCCACGTCTTCCAGGCTGGTGGTGAACGCGTAATCCGGCAGGCTGTCGAAAAACACCTGCCCGTAACGTTGTTTGGTGATCCGGTTGTCCAGCATGACCAGCACCCCACGGTCCGACCTGGCGCGAATCAACCGGCCGAACCCTTGCTTCAGCGCAATCGCAGCCTGCGGAATCTGGTAGTCGTAAAACGGATTGCCCCCGGCCTTGCGAATGCTCTCGATACGCGCGTTGACTACTGGGTCGTTCGGAACCGCGAAGGGCAGTTTATCTATGATAACGCAGCTCAACTGTTCGCCCGGCACATCCACGCCCTGCCAGAACGATGAGGTGGCGAAAAGCACGCAATTCGGCGTAGAGCGAAACTCGTCCAGCAGCGCGCTGCGAGGGCCCGTCCCCTGCAACAGCGTCGGGTATTCGAGATCCAGCGACACCCGGTCGTAGACCTGGCGCATCTGGGCGTAGCTGGTGAAGAGCACGAACGCGCGGCCCCGGCTGTGCTGCAGGATCTTCGTCACCTCTTCCGCCGCCATATTGGCAAACGCCGGATTGCGCGGCTCGGGCAAGCGTTGCGGCACGTACAGCAGCGCCTGCTTCTGGTAATCGAAGTGACCCGGCACCACCAGCGTGCGGGCGTTCTCCAAACCAAGACGCTTCTGCACATAGTCGAATCCGCCCTCCACCGCCAGCGTCGCCGAAGTGAGAACGACCGTCTCGACCTGGCTGAAAAGCCGCTCCGCAACGATGCTCGCGACCTCGATCGGCGTCGCCTGCAGGAACACGCCTCGTCCCCGCTTTTCCATCCAATAGACGAACCGCTCGTCGTCTTCCTCGAGCAGGAAACGAAGCCCCATGCTGAGTTCGCCGGCGCGGCGGAACAGCGGCATGATCTCCTCAGGCGGATTCTTCAGGAGTTTCAGGTGCGAGCCGATCAGGTCGAGCGAGGCGAGCAGGTCCGAATAGATCTCCTCGTTGTCCTCGCGGAAGGCGTCGCGGCCCGTGAAGGCGACGCGCCGGTCGGCCTCGCCGAACAGGCCGAAAAACTGGGCGGAGATCTCCTCCAGCCGCTGTAGGATGCGGTCCAACTCCGGCGTCCCGAACTTCTTCATACGGCCGACAACCGCGATATCGCGCCGCAGGTCCTGCACCCGGTAGTTGTTCACCGAGACCCCGAAATATTGCCCGACCACGTCCTCAATCTCGTGCGCTTCGTCGAAGACGACGGCGGTGTAGGGAGGCAGGATGCCGCCTTCATTGCGTTCATCGCGCAACGCGAGGTCGGCGAAGAAGAGGTGGTGGTTTACGATGACGATGTCGCTCTCCATCGCGCGCTGGTGCATCACAGTGATGAAGCAACGGTCGAAATTCGCGCACTTCTGGCCGGTGCAGAGGTCGCTGCGCGCGTCGACTTTGGCCCATGCCGTGGAGCCCTCGGGGAGTGTCTTGATTTCGGCGCGGTCACCGAATTCGGTGGTCTTCTCCCAGTTGGCGATGATCTGGAAATCGGCAACCTCTTCGAGCCCGGTCAGCACGGCGTTCTGGTCTGCGTCGTAGATCTTCTGCCGGCATGCGTAGTTGTTGCGGCCTTTCATGTAGCAGACCTTGAGCGGCCGCGAGAAGTGCTGCTGGAGAAAGGGGACGTCCTTGAAAAAGAGTTGCTCCTGAAGGTTCTTGGTTCCGGTGGAGACGATAATTCGCTTCCCGGAAAGCAGCGCCGGCACGAGATATGCCAGGGTCTTTCCCGTTCCGGTTCCCGCCTCTACGATCAGGTGGCGTTTATCCTCGAGCGCCGATTCGACGGCTTCGGCCATCTCCACCTGTCCCGGGCGAAACTCGTAGTTGGGATGCCACTGGGAGAGCGTCCCACCGCGAGAGAAGAACTGTTTTGCGCCTGCCGGCCGGGCCTGGGTGGGCATCGGAATCTTCCAATTTTAACAGCGTTCCGCGCCAGGAACGGCCTCGCCGCACGTTAGGATTACGGAATGCCCCCGTCTCCGTTTCTCAACCCGCTCGCCATCGCGATGTCGAACGCAATCAAGTATCTGGACGGCCTCGACGGCGCCCCGGTCAATGCCACCGCCAGCCTCCGCGAGTTGCGGGCGCGGCTGGACAAGCCTCTCGCCGGCGCCGGCCTTGCGGCGGAGCGCGTCCTCCTCGATCTGATCGACGACGTCCAGGGCGGACTGATTGGGTCAGCCGGCGGCCGCTTCTTCGGCTGGGTCGTCGGCGGCGCTGTCCCGTCCTCGCTCGCCGCCGACTGGCTCGCGTCCGCATGGGACCAGAATGCGGGCCTTTACGCCTCCGGACCGGCGGCCGCGGTCGTCGAGGAGGTCGCCGGAGCCTGGCTCAAGGACATTCTCGGACTCCCTGCCTCGGCCAGCTTTGCGTTTGTCACCGGCTGCCAGATGGCCCACACGACCTGCCTCGCCGCCGCGCGGCATGCTCTACTCGGCCGCCGCGGGTGGGACGTGGAACTGCAGGGGCTCTGGGGCGCGCCTCCCATCTCCATCTTCACCAGCACCGAGCGCCACGGCACGATCGACCGCAGCCTGCGGCTCCTCGGCTTCGGCCGCGCGTGGGTCTCCGATCTCGCCGCCGACGATGCGGGCCGTCTCACCGCCGCCGCCCTCGAAACCGCCCTGGCGTCCAATGGGGACGCGCCCGCGATCGTCCTCCTGCAGGCCGGCGATCTCAACGTCGGCGCCTATGACCCATTCGAAGAGCTCATCCCGATCGCCCACCGGCACGGCGCGTGGGTGCACATCGATGGCGCCTTCGGCCAATGGGCCGCCGCCAGCCCGCGCCTGCGCCACCTGACCAGCGGCTCCGGCGCCGCCGATTCCTGGGCTACCGACGGACACAAATGGCTCAATGTGCCCTACGACTCCGGGTACGCCTTCGTCGCCGACCCCGCGGCGCACCGGGCGTCGGTGTCGTACCGGGCGTCGTATCTGACGCACGATGACGCCGCGCGGGACCAACTCGACTGGACGCCCGAATGGTCGCGCCGGGGTCGCGGCTTTTCGACCTATGCCGCCTTGCGGGAACTCGGACGGGACGGCGTCTCCGACCTGATCGAGCGTTGCTGTGACCATGCGCACGCTATCGTGCTCGGCATCGGCGCGTTGCCCGGCGCGGAGGTCGTCTGGACGCCGACGATCAACCAGGGGCTGCTCCGCTTCGGCGACGACCGCCGCACCGACCGGGTGATCGCCGCCATTCAGCAAACCGGTGAAGCCTTTTTCGGAGGCACGACCTGGCGCGGGCGCCGCTGCATGCGCGTCAGCGTGTGCAACTGGCAGACTTCCGCAGCGGATGTCGAGCGCGCCATCCGGGCGGCTGCGACAGCCTTAGAGACTGCCGGCTAGCTCGCCCCTAACTGGCCGGGAATTGCGACTCCTTCGGCGCCTTGTACGACACCCGCAAGTCGGGCGTTTCCAGCCGCACGTGTCCCTGCGCCTTTGACGTCAGACAACTCTCCAGCATCCCGCTGACGAGCAGCGTCCGTTCCACAGGGTATGGCGCCACTCCGGTCTCGAACATCTGCGCAGCCTTGTGCATCAGGCAGGCAGAGTACGTCACATTCGGCTCGGGTGTCAACAGGAACTGTGTCGACCAGATATGGGGACTTCCCTTGACTCTTGCGGCGAAGTTGAAGTCCTTCAACGCTCCATCGAGCATCAGCATTGTCGCCTTCAACCCATCCCGATACTCGATCAAATAGGCGGCCGGGGTCTTCACCAGTTTCTGTAGCTCCCCGGACCTGAGCAGGTCCTGCGTGCGTCCATCGGTCACGGTCATACCGAGCGGCGTGTCGCTGCGCGACAGCGCGGCCGCCAGGAGATCCTTCGGATAGGCGGCGTCCCACACGGCCTCGCCTTGCAGCAACTGGACCGCCTTCACGCCGGTTTCGCCGCCATGCCGTCGCTCCACCATGCACTGCAGCCCTTCGAGCGCATGGAAGTCCATGGCGTCCGACCCGCCGACACCCACCATCACCGCCGATTCGATCTCGCAATTCAGCGGCAGGTCGATCGCCGGCAGCCGCCACGTGACGGGAATCGAACTGCCGGCGAGCATCGGGAACCGCAGACGCCGCGAAGCGTCCACCATCGCCTTGGCCTTCTCGAAACTGTACGAGAGGTGCTTGTCGTTGTAAACAGGCACGACACGCCCGTCCTGTTCGAACACCTTGACACACTGTTCGAAGAACTCATAACGCGGATACAGCACCTGCCCCTTCTCGTTGCGCGGATAATTGCCGTGTTCGCCGATGATCAGCACGGCGTCCACGGCCAACTTCTCGCCGCCGCAGCGCAGCGTCTCCGCAATTGTCGGGTACACCTTGAACCCGAACTCCTTCGCGCGCGCCTCGCTGAGATCGCCCTCGGGCTTCTGATCGACGTAGAGCGAGACCACCTGAGTGTTCGGCTTGTGCCACATCCCGCCCAGGGGATACCCGACCAGGAACCGGTCGCCCATGTGCTGCCCGTGCGAGAGGTAGCGATAGATTGTCGTGACGATCGCCACCCGCTTCGGCGCCGTCTGCCCAAACGCGACCGCCGCCGTGGCCCCGCCGGCCTGAAGGAAATGTCGTCGGTTCAGCATCGCTATGTCCTCCAGAAGGTCGACTCTTTGGCCGGCTGGTATTGGATGTTCAAGTGCGGCGTGTCGAATCGCGTTTGTCCCCGGAAGAGGCTCTCGACCCCGCCGGCCGTGAGCCCGGTCGTCAGCAGCGTTCGCTCCACGGGGTAGGTCGGCTTGCCCGTCAGGAACATCTGCTCAGCCCCGTAATTCAGCGGGCTGAAAAAGTTCGCGAGGGTAGTGCGGCCGTCCGGCATCGGCAGGTACATCTGCGTCGACCACGGATCGCGCGCGCCGTTGACGTGCGCCGCGAAGTTGAAGTCGCGGAGCAGCCCGTTCATCAGCAGCATCGTGCACTTCAGGCCGTCGTTGTGCTCATAGCGGTAGGCGACGGGGTTCGCCGCGATGCGGCGCATCTCGTCGACTGTCGGGAACACATGGTTGAACCCCGCCCGCGCCGGCACGAGCGTGTGACTCCTGCACAAGGCCGCATCCATCAGCGCGCGCGGCCAGACGCCTTCCCGGAGAGCCTCCCAGAACCGATCGCCTCGATATGCCTGGATCCACTTCACGCCCGATTCGCCGCCGCGGCGGCGTTCCACCATGCATTGGATGGTCTCCAGCCCGTGAAAGTCGTAGCTGTCGACGCCGCCGTAGCACACGCAAAGCGCCTCGCTGATGCGCGCGCCCAGGGGCATCTCGACCTGCGGAGTTCGCCACGTCACCGGGAGGCTCGATCCCGCCATGAACGCAAACTTCAGTTCGCGCGAAGTGTCATACATCTGCCGGGCCCACTCCCAGTTCCACGAAAGGTGCTTGTCGTTGAACACCGGGACGCTACGCCCGCTCGCCCGGAACACTTCGACAATCTTCTGAAAAAACTCCCACCGGGGATACTTCGTCTGCCCCTTCTCGTTGCGCGGGTAGTTGCCGTGTTCGCCGACCAGCACCACGCCGTCCACGGCGAGTTTGTCCCCGCCGAGCGTCAGCGTCTCGCCGATGGTCGGGTAGATCTTCATCGACGGATGGCGCGCCGCGCGCTCGCGGCTCAGGTCGGTTGCGCCCACCTGGTCGACATAAAGCGACACGAGGTCCATTGATGGATAATGGTGAGCGCCGTTCCAGCCGTAGCCATCCAGGAAGCGGTCGACGATGTGCTGCGCGTGCGAGTACTTGAAGTAGGTCGTCACGACGGCGGCGATTTTCGGACGAGAGTTGCTCATGCGGAACCCAGTTCCCGATTATAGGACGACGGCGCGCCTGTTGGGCCTTGCCGCCGCCGCGGCCGCCGTGTTCGCGCAGGATACGGCCGTCTCTGAACGCGCGCGCGCCCTCCACCAGCGGTTGCTTGTCTTCGATGGCCACGTGCACGCCATCGATCGCGTCTTCTACCACGGCGGCGATATCGGCCAGCGCAAGCCAGACGGCCAGTTCGATCTCCCGCGCGCCCGCGAGGGCGGCCTCGGCGCGCTCTTCTTCTCCATCTTCGTCACGGAGGATTACTATCCCGGGCGCCAGGAGACCAAACAGGCTCTGCGGATGCTCGATTGCGCCGTGGAGCAGATCGAACGCAACCGCGGCGTCATTGAGATCGCCCGCACCGCCACGGACGTCGAGCGCATTCGCCGGAGCGGCAAAATCGCGGCGGTGCTCGACATCGAAGGCAGCTTCGATCTGGACGGCGACCCTGCCGTCCTCCGCGAAATGAGCCGGCTCGGCCTTCGCTCCGTGCAGCTTTCCGCGCATAACTGGACGAGCAATTATGCCGACTCCTGCTGCTCTACGGCCAAATGGCACGGCCTGAACGAGCGGGGCCGCGATTTCATCCACGAGATGAACCGCCTCGGCATGGTGATCAACGTCTCGCACGCGTCCGACGAGGCCATCGCACAAGCCATCGACGCCTCGGCCGACCCGGTCGTCGCCACCCATCACGGCCTGCGCGCGGTCAACGACATCCCGCGCAACATGCCCGAGACGCTGATGCGCAAACTCGCCGCGAAAGGCGGCGTGTTCGGCTTCCAACTCGGCAACGAGTTTCACAACCGGAAGGCGTTCGACTGGCGCACCGCCCACGCCGGCAAAGCCTTCTGGGACACCAGCTCGATCCTGGCGCGGAGGCCCCTCGGCATCGCGGAGTTGGACAAACTTGTGGCGCCCCAGTTCCCCATGCTGCCCGCAGACATCCCCGCCGATATCCGCATGTCCGTGGACGACTGGGTCGCCGTTGTGGAACGCGCCATCGCGATCACAGGCGAGGACCACGTGTCGCTCGGCAGCGATTTCGATGGCGGTCCGCCGCTCCCGCGTGGCATGCGTGACGTGCGCGACCTCGCCATGATCACCAGCTCCATGCTGCGCCGCGGCTGGCCCGAAGCCCGCATCCAAAAATTCCTCGGCGGCAATCTGCTACGCGTCTTCCGCCAGATCACGGAGAAAAAATGAAGCGCCGGACCTTTCTCGCCGCAACCACGGCTGCCATCGCGCAAACGCAGGCAATCCCCATCATCGACACCCATATCCACCTGTTCGACACCACTCGCCCGGGCGGCGTGCCCTGGCCCCCGAAGGACAATCGCGCGCTGTATCTGCCCGCGTTACCGCCGCGCTACCGGAAAATCGCGGAGCCGCTCGGCATCGTCGGCGCCATCGAAGTGGAGGCCAGTCCGCTGCTCGAAGACAACCAGTGGGTGCTCGACGTGGCGCGCAAGGACAAGATCGTCGTCGGAACCATCGGCCACCTCGAGCCCGCCGATGCCGGCTTCCGGCAGCAACTCGACCGCTTCCGGAAGAACCCGTTGTTTCGTGGCATCCGGTATGGCAACCTGTGGGGCCGCGACCTCGCCGACGAGCTCGCGAAACCCGATTTTGTCCCTGGTCTCAAAGCCCTTGCCGAAGCCGGCATGGTCCTCGACACCGCCAATCCGGACCCCAAGCTGATGGACACGATGGTGCGGCTGACCGACCGCGCGCCGGAGTTGCGCGTCGTGCTCGACCACCTGCCTCAGATGGATCCGCGGCCGGCAGCCGCAAGTCTCCGCGAACTCGCGAAACGCCCACAGGTGTATGTGAAGGTGTCATCGGTCCTGCGGCGCGTCGATGGCCGGGTCCCCGAGGATCTCGCCTTTTATAAGGACCGACTGGACAATATCTTTGAGTTGTTCGGCGAGGATCGTCTCGTCTACGGCAGCGACTGGCCAAATAGCGACAACTGGGGCCCGTACCCGACCGTGCTCCGCATTGTGCGCGAGTACTTCACCGCCAAAGGCCGCGCCATCGCCGAAAAGTACTTCTGGCGCAACTCCCAAGCCGCCTATCGCTGGCAAAAGCGAGCCTGAGTGGCTATGCCTGCGACAACAGACGGAGGTCGTCCTCCATCTCGTAAATCTTGTCTTCGATAGGCCGTGTGGGCGCGCCTGCCGTTTTCGCGTCCTCTAATTTCTTCCTGGCCGCCGCCAGCCGCTTTTGCAAGCTGACGGCTTTGGGACTGGTCTTCACCGGCGGCGCGGGCGCCGGCGCAGCAGCGGCGGCCTTCTTGGCCGCGGGCTTCTTTCCCTTAACACCCGTTTTGTAGCGAAACACGCTGACCTGCGCGGGCGGTTTGAGCGTCGCGCCAAAATCCGCGCGGTATTCCTCGGAGATCTGCGCCGCTTCCGTCAACAGCGTGCGGAATCGCGCCTCCATGGCCTGTTTCGCCTGAACCCGCAGGTCTTCGCCCTGCTGCTTCCACTTTTGATACTCGGTGATCACGTCGCTCATGATGTACCCAACATCATAGCCCCGTTACTCGGGCAGCACGTGCGCCGCGCACCACCAACGATGAAACTCCGGCCGTAGCGCTCCCGCCTTCACGGCGGGATCCGCATCCATCAACCGCCGCGCATCCTGCTCGTCCATCCGCCGCAATACCACCATCGCCAGGACTTCCGAATCGCCCTCGACCGTCCCCGCCGCGGCGATCTTACCCTCTCTCCGCAATCCGGCTAAGTACTGCTCATGCGCGGCCACGGCATCGCCGGCCGCCGTCCCGCGCCGCAGCACGAAGAAGGGGTAGACCCCCATGTCCTCAGCCATTTTCGGGTCGGCTTTATGCAGGCGGACGTACTCCTCTCCGATGCCCTTTGGACCGCGCCACGCGAACGCCTCGACCGTGTTGCGGCGCTCGACCACGGTCGGATCCGCCGCCGCGATTCGCCGCGCCTCTTCGAGCGATCCCGCCTTGATCACGAACACCCCGCTGATCGTCGGCGGCGTGTCGCCGAACGGCCCCGCCGCCACGAGCACGCCGCGATCGGCCATACTGCGGATGTTGGCCATGTGCGCTGTCTGAATCCGTTCCATCTCCGCTTTCGGCAGCGCTGGCCGCTCCGCCGCCGGCCGCAAGAATACAAGGTAATACAACTCGGCCCCCTGCTCCGCCATCGACACCGCCGCCAGAGCCAGCACCACAATCAGTCGCTTCATTGATTCCCTCCGCCTCCCTGTTTCGTGTTCGCGCGAGTTCCTTTAGAAAATAGCAGGAGTTCCCGGGGCAGGTCCCGTGTATCGCGCGCGTGGGCGGATCAATTGCTCCGTGGCATATTGCTCGATTGCATGGGCGATCCAACCGACGGTGCGGCCCAACGCGAACAGGAGCATCGGAGCCTGCCCGGGAAAGCCATGGGTTCGTGACAGCGCCACCAGGCCGAAATCCAGGTTGGGAGGCTCGTGCAGCAACTCCGCGGCGGCGGTGGCGAGACCTCGGGCCCGTTTCCACGCGGCGCGATTCCCACCGGTCTCCGCCAACCGCATCAAGAGCGCCGCGCGCGGATCGCCGGCCGGATAGAGCGGATGACCGAACCCGGGCAGGTTCTCGCCCCGCCGCAACCGGTTCACGACCACTGTCCGCGGCGGTCCGCCCTCGTCAAACAACGCCGCGACGCGCTCCGTTTCTCCTCCATGCCGCCGCCCCTTCAAGGTCGCCAAAGCGGCCGCCACGGTGTCATATGGCGACGCTCCAGCCGAAGCCGCGCATCTCGCCGTGAACGCGGAGACGTTCAGTTCATGGTCGGCGCAGACTACCAATGCCGCGCGAATCGCGTCTGGGTCTCCTACCCAGGCCGCTGCGAGCGCGAGGTGACCCGCCTCGCCGAACGGACGCCCGGCGACGATCGCGGTCCATAACCGGAGAATGCGTGCCCCCGTCCGTCGAACCGCCGCCGGACGCAGATCGTGCGACGCCGGATCCGCGGCCGCAGCCAACGGCAGCGCCATTTGGAGTCTCGCCAATGGGTCCTTGCTGAGCGCTTTGAGGCGCGTCAGTTGCGGAGACGACAACGCCTCGTCCGCCCGCGCCGGTTCTTCCGCTCCCCACAGCAGGGCCGCGACCTGTTCCAGGCTCGCCGTCTCCGCGAGTTTCACGACATCTTGCCCCCGATAATAGACCCGCCCGCTTTCGATGAGCGTAATGCCCGACGCCAACACTGGGCTTCCCCAATGCATCCCGCGAGCGGCTGCCAGGGACGGATCGCGACGCGTCTCTTTTCGCTCGCGTAGCCGGTCCACATCGTCGAGGTAATACCGCCGTTCCCGTGACCGGCCGGGCGCCGGCTCGGATTGCAGCTGGCCGCGGCTCGTGTAGGCATACAGGGTCGGCAGGCTCACTCCCAGCGCGGCTGCGGCCTGCTTTGCGGTAAGGTAGCGCCGGTCGCCAGACATATATTGATTATATAATCAATATTGACAATATATCGATAGACGCCAATCATGAAATCGTGACCGAAGGATTGGAAGGGGTCGTAGCCGCCGCCACCCGGCTCAGCCATGTGGATGGAGAGGCAGGAGAACTGATTCTGGCCGGATATGCCGTGGAGGACTTGGCGCCACACACCAGCTTCGAGGAGGTCGCCTACCTCTTCCTGCATGGCCGTCTGCCGCAATCCTTCGAGCGGGACGCCTTCACTCGCGAGTTAGCCTCGCGTCGCACCCTGCCGCCTGCCGCAATCGAAGTGTTGCGGGCCGCTGCCCAGGGAAATGCGCCCCCCATGGACGCCCTGCGCATGGCGGCCCCCCTGCTCAGCCTCGGCCGCCCGGAAGATCCGCTCGACAACGCCATGACCGCCGTCGCGTCATTCCCCGCGATTGTCGGAACGTACTCGCGATTCCGTAACGGGCAGTCGCCCGTCCCGGTCCGCGCCGATCTCCCGCACGCGGCACACTACCTCCATCAACTCGACGGTGTCGAACCTTGCCCCGTTCGCGTCCGCGCCCTCGAGACCTACCTGAACACTGTCTGCGATCACGGCCTCAACGCCTCCACCTTCGCCGCCAGAGTCATCGTTTCCACCCGCTCCGACGTCATCTCGGCAATTGTCGGCGCAGTTGGGGCCCTCAAGGGCCCGCTCCATGGCGGCGCTCCCGGACCCGCGCTCCAGATGGTCTTCGATATCGGCAGCCCCGACCGCGCCGAAGTCGTCATCCGCGCCAAGCTCGACCGGGGCGAGCGCCTCATGGGCTTTGGCCACCGGGTCTACAAAGTGCGCGACCCGCGAGCGGACGTGCTGGCACAAACCGCCGAGCGTTTCTTTGCCACCGCGGGAAATCGCGCCCTTTACGACCTTGCACGCAGTGTTGAAACGAGCGCGTTGCGACTGCTCCGGCAACACAAGCCCGAACGCCGCCTCGACACGAACGTCGAGTTCTACACAGCGCTCCTCCTGCACGGGCTCGAGATCCCGCCCGAGCTATTCACCCCCACTTTCGCGGTTGGCCGCGTCGTCGGCTGGTCGGCGCATTGCCTGGAGCAACTCCGGGATGGCCGGCTAATCCGCCCCCAATCGGCCTACATCGGCCCAGAAATGGGCATGCCCAGGATGCCTAATCGAGTCTTTCCGCGTTGATTTCAATCATGTTCCGGTCGGGGTCCAGAATGTAGATCTGGGGAAAGCCGGCGGTCGCATGTGGCTGGAGGCGCATCTTGAGGAGATCCATTTCGGGCGCGTCTTCGCGATATCCTCTCCCGCGCAGAAATTCCACCGCCGCCCGATAACTGCTCACGCGCACGGCGAAATGGCCGTCGCGCGTATCGACGCCCTTCTGCCCGCGGAATGTCGCCCCATCATGCACAATCAAATGCACTTGCTGACCGGCGCCGACCGCGAACCATGCCCCCGGAAAGTCGAACGGGGGACGCTCGATCGGCGTCAGTCCGAGGATCTCCCGATAGAAGTGGCGGGAGCGCTCCAGGTCTCGAACGGTGATGCTTACATGGTGAATCGCTTCGAGCCGCATACCGATATTATGCGATGGCAGGGCGAGAATTGGCCTGTATTTTCAGAGAGTTCCAAAATCTTTTTAGCATTTCTTAACGTTTCGGGCGGCGCCCGGTCGTAACATTCGTCCACCCCTCCGCGCCTAGACGATAACACCTCATGCCTGTAAACCGCGTGAACATGATTATCGGGCGCCTCGTAGCCGTTTGCCTGGCCATTTCGGGGCTCCTTGCCTCGGAGCATCGCGGCGTCGTGAAGTCGGGCGGATTGCCGATTCCGGGCGCCACCGTCACCGCCAGCCAGGGCGACAAGAAACTCGTAACCACAACCGACGAACAGGGCGCTTATGCGTTTCCCGACCTCGCCGATGGCGTCTGGAAGGTCGAAGTCGAGATGCTCGGCTTCGGCAAGACGTCGGAAGAGGTCGGGGTCGCGCCCAACGCTCCGAGTCCCACGTGGGATCTCAAGTTACATTCTGCCGACGAAATGCGTGCCGCCTTGAATCCGCCGGCCGCCACCGCCCCGGCAGCGGAAGCTCCCAAGCCGGTAGTTGCGTCTACGTCTCCCGACGCGCCCAAATCCGCTCCGGCGTCGACGAGTGCCACGGTCCAGCCCTCCGCTCGACCGCAGGCTGCCCCTGGTCGCCCGGGCGGTGACCGGCCGTCGATCCGCGCTGCGCAGCAGCAGGCCCAGGCCGGCGGTCGCGGCGGGCGCGGCAACGGATTCCAGCGCGTCGACGTGAACGCCGCGTCGGGCGATGCCGGCGCGGCGGCGCCCGTTGGTAACGACTTTCCAGACGCTTCCCCGGATCTCGCGCAGAGCAGCAACGACGCCCTGGTCATCGGCGGCAGCGTTTCCAGCGGCATCGGCATGCCCCAGGACAATGATTGGTTTGCCGGCCGCGGCCCCGGGATGGGAATGGGCGACGGCATGGGACCCGGCATGATGGGCGTCATGGGCGGCCCTGGCATGGGCGACGGTCTCAATGGCGATAACCCGCAGGCGGGCGGCGGCGGCGGTCCGGGTGGACCGGGCGGCCCCGGAGGCGGACGCGGCGGTTTCGGCGGACCCGGCGGTGGCGGTCCCGGCGGCGGCTTC
>CAZSQK010000092.1:0-33553 GCA_964608645.1 uncultured Solibacteraceae bacterium
AAACTTCCCCAAATTGCAAAATTTCGTTCCGGATCAACTATAAGGGATATCAAGGACGAAGCCCTTGGCTGGTTAGCCCTGCGGATCGCGCACAGGAGCGAGGTTCGGGTCGCTCGTGCTCGAAAACCAATCGAACAGGACGCCTTCCATTTCGGCGCGCGCGGATGCGTGCTTCGCATCGTCCCAGAGGTTGTACAGTTCGTGCGGGTCCTCTGTCAGGTGATATAACTCGCCGAATTTGGCTTTCGAGTAGTGCACCAGTTTCCACTCCCGCGTGCGCGCCATCTTGATCGTCGGGAACTCGGAAAACACCGCCGCCTTCCGTTTCGTGTTGGCCACCAGGGACTGGCCCTGCGCCGCCGGCGGCGTGGCCACGCCCAATAACTCGAGCAGCGTAGGCATCACGTCGACCTCTTCGACCAGTTCGGAACGGACCGCTCCAGCCGGCAGCTTGCCCGGGGCGCGGACGATCAGGGGCGTCCGCACGACGCCGTCGTACATGTACGAGCCCTTGAACAAAAGACCGTGATCGCCGAGCATCTCCCCGTGGTCGGCATTGAACACCACCACGGTGCGGCTGTCGAGGCCCGACGCCTTCAACTCGTCGAGAATCGTTCCGATGTATTTGTCGTTCTCGCTGATCATGCCGTAGTAGTACGCCTTGACGCGATCGAGGTCGGCGGCGGTCATCGTTCGCAGGTCGAAGCCGACGCTGTTTTCGATCGCGGCCCTCTGCTGCGGCGGCTTGTTGGCCATCTCGCCCGCGCGCGCGGGCGACTCCGGAAATTTCGCGCCGAGATACATCCGGTCGTACGGCGCCGGCGGATTGAACGGATGGTGCGGACGGCGAAAATTCACGTGCAGGAAAAAGGGGTTGGCGCGGTTGGCCTTGAGAAAATCGCGCGCGTGCGAAGCGAAGAACGCCGTCTCGTCGAGGTCGTCCGTCCAGGGCACGGGCGCCGCCTGGAACGGCCCTTCCGCCGGCGGGAATTTCAGGTTGTGGGAAGCGAGGAATCGGTCATACTCCGGATTGCTCGCCAGGACCTTCTGGAAGCCGCCCGTATACGCCCGCGGCGCGAACGGCATTTCTCCCACGCAAGCAGTCCGGTAACCCTGAGCATTCAGTGTTTTCGCCAGGGTCTGCTCGGAATCGGGCAGGACATACGAATTGGTGGGCACGCGGTGGACGTGAGGGTAACGGCCCGTGTGCAAACTGACCCGCGACGGCACACACTGCGGCGCGTGCACAAAATGGTTATCGAAACGCACGCCCTGCGCGGCCAGCCGGTCGGTGTTCGGCGTTTGCACCACCGGATTGCCGTAACAGCCGAGGCAGTCCGCGCGGTGCTGATCGTTGGTGATGATCAACAGGTTCCACTTGGGATCGGGCGTGGGCGCGGCCGCCGCCAAACCGGCCGCGGACGCCCCGAGAAATTGGCGTCGTGTCGTCATCAGAAAGCGAACCTCGCGGCAAATTGCGCCTCACGCATCGGCCGCAGGACGCTCGTAATCGTCGCGACCGTGTTGGTGTTGGAGATGTTCAGTTGCGGATTGGCGTAATTGGGGTGGTTGAGCAGGTTGAAGATCTCCACCCGGAACGTCAGCGTCCGCCGCTCGCTGCCGAGCGCGATGGACTTCGCCAGGTTGGCGTCCATATAATTCGTGCCGGGACCGAGGATCGTATTGCGTCCGGCGTTGCCATAGCGAGCCAGACCCGTCACCGGATCGGTCGCCGGGACGATGGCGAATGCCCCCGGATTAAACCACTGCTGCGGCGTCCGCTGGCCGCGGGGCAGGTTGGGACTGATCCCCGCGACGACATCCGGGCGGCTGTTGCTGAGACCGCCGGAACTGGTGAAGCTCGGCGTCAGATAACGGCCGGTGGCGAAGTGCCAGATTCCGCCGAGCTTCCAGCCGCCGGCAACCGTCTCCAGCGCGCGCGGCAGGTGGTTGAGAAATGGCTGATGCCGCCCGATGGGAAGGTCATACGTCCCGTTGAGGTTCACGCTGTGACGGCGCACGTAATCGCTGTTGGCCCGGTCGCGTCCAAGGTTCTGCACGTCGATGAGAGCGGATTGCACGTTCTGGCCGACGTCGTCGATACCCTTCGCCCAGGCCCAATTGCCCTGGAAGGTCACGTGCCGATAGAACCGGTGGCGGATCTCCATGTTCATTGCATTGTAGATGGAGTCGCCATTGCTCATACGAAAGTTGATGGTGCTCGTGCCATACGAGGCCGAGTAGCCGCGCACAATGGCATGCGTCACCGGATCGATATAGGCGCCGTTCGCGTTCAGGGAGCGGAACAAGTGGGTGCCCTTGTTGCCAATGTACGAAAGGGTGAGGCTGGTGTTCCAGCCAAGCTCGCGGTCGATGGTCAGGTTCCACTGCTGGTTGTTCGGCAGAGCGAAATTCCGCTGGATGCCGGCGGGCGAAACGCTGGCGCTGCCGGCGGCGCTGTAGGGCGCGTTGAGAGTGAGCGCCGGGACGCCGTTGGCGATTGCCTGCGAATAGCTGAACGTGCCGGCAAACGGCGGATTTACAGCCACAGTCTGCAACAGATACTGAATCGGGTAGCGTGAGTAGAAGATCCCGTAGCCGCCGCGCACCACGGTTTTCCCGGCCGCGTGCCATGCGAAGCCGAAACGCGGGCCCCAATTGTTCGTCTGCGTCTCCAGAAGCCGGCGCGGATTGAAGCCCGCCTGGACATCGCTCATCAACGGGAATTTCCAGTTGCCATTGGCGTCGGTCAGTTTCGCGACCACCGCGGGCAGGTAGCTGGCCACCGGCAGCCTTCCATTGTCGCTCGCGACCACGATGCCGCCCGTCGCGATATCGAACATCGCGAGCCGGTTGCGGTCCTCGTATGGATTCAGGAACAGCTCGTGGCGTAAACCCATGCTGATAGTCAGGCTCGGCGCAATCCGCCAGTCGTCTTGCACAAAGGACGCCATCTCCGTCTGCTTGAGAAGGATCTTCGGCTTGACCGGCACTTGCTGGGTCGACGAGGGAACGCCGATCAGAAAATCGGCGAAGGCGTACCCGGTCGAATTGGCCGACGTGGCAGACCCGGAAAATGAGATCTGCCCTCCGGCATTGCTCTGCTGGAGCGCATTATAGTCGTCGCGGTGCAACTCGTACCCGAATTTGAGGGTGTGTCTGCCCGCCATGCGCGAGACCGTCTCGGAGACCGTGTAAATGTTCTGGATCATGGAGAGCGCCGCCTCTCCGAAGCTCGCGGTGTCTCCGAACTTGATGTTGGTGGGCGCGCCCGTGCCGGAGAACGAGATTTGCGGCAACAGTGGGATGGCCGGATTGTCCGACGTGAAGCCCTGCATACCGAGCGACGACGCTGTCGGCAATCCCCCAGTAGTGTAGCTGGTCACGTCGCTGAACTTCATGGCCCCGAGCTTCAGTTCGCTAACCGTCTTGGGAGTGATCACCGCCGTCCAGGATGCGGTCCCGTTCTGGTTATCGAACGGCTCCTCGCGGCCGGCGCCGGGAGAGCCGAGCAGGTTCGGGATAAAGCCGCCCGTGTGCGACTGCGTATACCGCAGCCCGACATTCTGATTGCGCGGCAGCGCCTGATCGGCGCGAATGGTGTATTGGTTGGCGCTGGTGTCGCGGTCGATGTTCGTGACCTGGTTGTTCCCGATGCCCGGCTGCGTCGGGCTGCCGTAGAAGGGCTGGAGCGCGAGGGCCGTCTTGCTGATGCGGGCGCCGCCGAGGTATTGGTCGACGCGGTTGCCGGGAATATTGGGCCGGCCGCTGATCAGCGGGTCGCGGAGCTGGATCGCTGCCTGGCCCGGAGTGGCAGTGAGCAGCGCCGAGAAGTCGCCTTTCCACATCGCGTCCAGGGGGACGGCGCTGAAACGCGTCTGCTGCTGGTACTGGCGGTTGCCCTCGTAATTGAAAAAGAAGAAGCTCCGGTTGCGCCCATCGTAATGTGGCAGGAGCGCCGGTCCCCCCACCGAGCCCCCAAACTGATTGCGTAGAAACGACGCGGCGCTGGTGGTGTTGAACGGATCGCGCGCTTCGAACTGCGTGCCGCGGTAATACTCGAACAGGTTGCCGTGGAAGCGGTTCGTGCCGCTCTGCGTCACCACCGTCACCTGCGAGCCGCCTTGGCCGAACTCGGCCGGCGCCACACCCGAGTACACCTTGAACTCGCGGATGACGTCGATCGAGAGGGGCACGGCCGACGTGCCCTGGAAGGAGTTCGTATTGGGGGTCCCATCCACCAGGTACGAGTTCCCGTACGTGCGATTGCCGTTCAGCGCGACCGACCCGAAATCGTTATTGCCGCCCGTATTGTTATCGACAGAGCCCGCCGACAGCAGCACCAGCTGGTTGAAATCGCGTCCGTTCAACGGGAGCTCCTCGATCTGCTGGCGCACCACGGTTGCGGCGATGGCCGGCGAGTCGGTCTGGATTTCCGCGGCTTCGGCCTCCACGGCGACGCTCGTGGTGACCGCGCCCACCTGGAGCTGGATGTTCCGGGTGACGGACTCGGAGACATCGATTTTCAGGTTGGCGATGGTAAAGGCGCTGAAGCCGTCTTTGCGGGCGGTGATCGAATAGGAGCCCGGCGGCAGCGGGTAGAGGACAAAGCGGCCTTCGCCATTGGTGGTCTCGATGACCTTCTGCCCCGTTTCCGCGTTGAGAGCGGTGATTTGAACGTTCGGAATCGAAGCGCCGGAGGGATCGGTGATGGCGCCGGAAAAACGTCCGGCCGTGCTTTGCGCGAAAACCGTGGCGGCCGCGCAACAGATCACGAGGATGGTGCGGGAAGACATTTCACAGATTACCGTAGCAGAACGCGGTTAGCGTGGCGTTACAGGAGGGCGCCTCCTGGGTTACAGCCGCCCGATTACGAGGACGGGGTATTACTGAATCACGACTGTCACTCAGCCGGATAGCCGCCGACGGTCACCAAGGTCAGTTCGCGCCCGCGATGACAGTTGTCGTTACCCAAAACGGCGCCCTGGACGGAGCACGAAGCTTCCGTCTAAGCTGATCCTAATGCCCAACGTTCTCCTGCTCCTGGTGCTCGCCCCTTTGGCCGCGGCCGCCGTCCCGTCGCCCGGGGCCGGAATTCCCGAGCCGCTGGCGGCCGAACGCGCCGCCTCCATCCGCGGACTGCGCTACGAGCTCTCGTTCCGCATCCCCGAATCCAAGGCGGAGCCGCTGCGCGGAACCGAGGTCATCCGGTTCGAACTGCGCGCTCCCCGGCAGGTGACGCTCGATTTCGAACAGAAGCGGGAGCGCATCCTGTCGGTCCGTGCAGGGGAAAAGCCGGTGGCCTTCGATTTCGCCGACGGGCATATTCTGATTCCCGCCGCGGCCACGAAAGCGGGCGAGAACACCATCCGCGTCGAGTTTCTGGCCGGCGACGAATCGCTGAACCGCAACGACGAGTTCCTGTACACGCTGTTCGTGCCGGCGCGCGCGCATTACGCGTTTCCCTGCTTCGATCAGCCCGGCCTGAAGGCTCGATTTTCGCTGACGCTCGATGTTCCGGCCGCTTGGAAGGTGGCGGCAAACGGGGCGGAAATCGGACGGGAAACGGCGAACGGCCGCGCCGTGGCGCGGTTCGCCGAAACGCAGCCTCTGCCGACCTACCTGTTCGCGTTCGCGGCGGGCAACTTCCAGGTGGAGACGGCCGAGCGCAACGGCCGCACCCTGCGCATGTTCCATCGCGAAACGGACGCCGCCAAGGTGGCGCGCAATCGCGACGCCATTTTCGACCTCCACGCGCGCGCCCTCGCCTGGCTGGAGGAGTACACCGCCATTCCATACCCGTGGGGCAAATTCGATTTTGTGCTGATCCCGTCTTTTCAATTCGGCGGCATGGAACACGCCGGCGCCATCCTCTACAACACCTCCAGCCTGATGCTCGACCCTTCGGCGACGCAGAGCCAGATGTTGGGACGCGCCAGCGTCATCGCGCACGAAACCGCCCATATGTGGTTCGGCGACCTGGTGACCATGCGGTGGTTCAACGACGTCTGGATGAAGGAAGTCCTGGCCAACTTCATGGCGGCGAAGATCGTGAATCCGAGTTTCCCGGAGATCAATCACGAGCTGCGCTTTCTGCTGGCGCACTACCCCGCCGCGTACGAGGTGGACCGCACCGCCGGATCGAATCCCATCCGGCAGGACTTGAAGAACCTGGACGAAGCGGGGTCGCTTTACGGCCCGATCATTTACGACAAGGCCCCGATCGTCATGCGCCAACTGGAGACGATCGTCGGCGAAGGAGGCTTCCGCGACGGCATGCGCGAGTACCTGCGGCAATACAAATTCGGCAACGCGACCTGGCTCGATCTTGTCAGGATTCTCGAGGCGCGCAACCCGGGGCAGGTGGCGAAGTGGAGCCGGGCATGGGTGGAACTGCGCGGCCGGCCGGAAATCGCCACCACGGTGCGGATCGGCGCCGATGGGAAAGTCGCGAGCCTGGCGCTCAGCCAGCACGATCCGCTGGGACGCAACCTCCTATGGCCGCAGCGCCTGCAAGTCACGGCCGGGTTCCCCGGCAGAATCGAACAGTACCGGGTCGACCTGAATGGGGGCGCCGCGGAAGTCGCGCAGGCGCGCGGCCTGGCCGCGCCGCTCTATGTGATTCCGAACGGCGGCGGTCTCGGATATGGGTTCTTTCAACTGGACCCCGCGACCACGCGTTACCTGCTCGATCACATGGAAGAGATCGCCGACCCGCTGACGCGCGGCAGCGCCTGGGTGGACCTGTGGGAGAACATGCTGGCGGACCGGGTGAAGCCCGCGGAATTGTTGGATCTGGCGGCCCGCGCCCTGCCACGCGAAACCGATGAGCAGAACACGCAGCGGATCCTGTCGTACGTCACGCGGGCCTTCTGGCACGAGATTCCCGCGCCGGAGCGCACGGAGCGCTCGCCGGCGCTCGAAGCGCTGCTGCGCGGCGGTCTGGGACGGGCGCGCACGGCAAGTCAGAAGTCGGCCTGGTTCAACGCATTTCGCGATGTAGTCTTGACCTCCGCGGGTTTGGCATGGCTCGAGCGCGTCTGGCGGCGCGAGGAGACGATTCCGGGGCTCACCTTCGCGGAGCCCGACGAGATCGACATGGCGCTGCAGTTCGCCGTGCGAGAGGCCCCAGGATGGCGGCAGATCCTGGAAGCGCAGCGCGACCGCACGAGGAATCCCGATCGCAAGGCGCGATTCGAATTCGTGATGCCGGCGCTGTCGGCCGATCCGGCCGTGCGGGAGCAGTCGTTCGAGCGCTTCCGCGACGTTCGCAACCGCAGCCATGAGCCCTGGGTCCTGGAGGCGGAGCGTTTCCTGAATCATCCGCTTCGGGAAGCGCATGCGCGGCGTTTCGTGCGTCCGGCGCTGGAGTTGCTGCCCGAGATTCGGAAGACCGGCGACATCTTCTTCCCCAAGCGATGGATGGATGCGACGCTGAGCGGCCACCGGTCGCCGGAAGTGGCGGCGGAAGTTCGACAGTACCTGGCGGCTCATCCGGAACTGCCGGAGAGGCTCCGCTGGGTGGTGCTGAATGCCGCCGACGATCTGTTCCGGGCCGCGGAACGGGCGAAGAAGCGTTAGTCGTGGGTTTGTGATACGCTGACAGACCGATCAGTGCAGAGAGGTGGCTTGTGAAAACCAGTCGAAATCGCATCGAAATGGCCTTCCTGTCGGGGGCTTGCCTTCTGCTATTAGCGGCTTTGCAGCCAAATGCGGCGGCGCAAGCTCCGGGAGGGCGCGGCGTGGCGGGCCCTCCTCGGGTGCAGGGGCAGAACGCGAACGGCATGCGCATATATATCTGGGCAGGGCTCAAGTCGCATGGCGCCGGTCAGCACGACTACCCGCAGTTTCTTGCCGACTGGAGCAAAGTCTTGACGGAGCACGGCGCCGTCGTCAGTGGAGCGTTGCATTCTCCCACTAGCGCCGACCTTGAGCATGTCGACGTGGTCGTCATTTACAAGGGCGACGCCGCCTACTTGAGCGATAGCGACAAAGCCAACCTCGAAGCGTTTGTCAAGCGCGGCGGCGGACTCGTCAGTTTCCACGATTCCTTGTGCGGCCCGGATCCCGCTTATTTTGCGGGACTGGTCGGCGGCGGCAAGAAACACGGCGAGGTGAACTACACGCTGGACGCTCCGATCCATTACAAAGTCGTGGACAAGGAGAACCCCATCGTGCAGGACCTGACCGACGTCACCCTCTTCGATGAAGCCTTCTATGGAATGACGTGGGCGAAGGATCCCGGCATCCACGTTCTGGCGACCGCGGCGATGCCACCCACGCGCAGCGCCGGCGAACACAAAGGCGAGGTCGTGCCGCAACTCTGGACTTACGAGCACACCCTGGCCGGCGGCCAGCCGGCTCGGGCATTTGTCTGGATGCAAGGACATACCTACGCCAATTTCGCCAATTATCAGGTGGAGCGGACGCTCCTCCGGGGAATCGCCTGGGCCGGCAAGAAGCCGGTTGACGAGTTGGTGAACTACGTGGCGCCCGCGCCTCCCGTTCGCCGGACGGCGCCCGGCCAATAATCCGATTAAGCGCCCCGGCCTTGCCGTCAGGCCTTCGCCTGCTGCGCCTCTTTCGCGTCGAGAATGAAGGTCATGTGCCGCTCCGCGCCGTCCGGCGACGCGGTGAGCGCCATGGATGAAGAGCGCGCTTCCGACGCCGTCGAATGGAGCCGGACCAGGCCGTCGAAGACGGCGAACGTCGAGTTATCGCCCAGGCTGGCGGAATCGAACGAATTCAACACGTCGCCGAACTTTCCGAGACGCATGCGGAACGCGGCGAGTTCGATCGGCCCCGGAGAGTTGACGATATCCTGCAGCGCCAGGAACGCGTCGGCGATGTCCCGCTCCACGTCGAATAACCGCGCGGCCAATACGCGGATTTCCATCCCGTTCGAGATGGGACTGGGGTGGACTCCCGCGATCGGCGACACCACCTTCACTGCTCCGGCCGCCATCGCGTCGTCCAGAATCGACCCGGCGTTGACGAAGTTATTGCCGTTGGCGGCATACAGCTTCTGGACATCGTCGCTCGCGTACAACCATCCCACATCGCTGATGTTCCCCTGACCGAAGTAATTGCCCACGACGATCACGCGGAGAATCTCGCGGATGGCGGCGGCCGTGACGGGCGCCGCAAACAGCCGGCGCAGCCCGGTCTCGGTGAAGCGCACGGCGTATTCGGCGGAGATCGGGCCGTAATCGCCGTTCTTCAACTGCAACATCGGCTGCAATCCTTCGATGGTCGCTCCGGCCGCGTCCAGGCCCAGTTCCTTGGCGAAGAGCATCGCATCAGACAGCTCGGCGGGTGTCGTGCGCGAATCGGTGAAGGTCACGTTGTACGAAGCGGACTGGCCGGTGATCACTTCGATGGCATAGGACTGGTCCGCCTTGTCGAACGTGCTGCCCCCGATGACGCCGCGCGTTTCGCCGATGAAGCGCAGCAGGAAGTTGCTGTGCATCTCTTCCTCGGCTTTGGTCGTTTTCCGCCGCTGCTGCTTCTCGTCGGTCATGTCGATCGTGGTGAAGACGTTGATCGCGCCGTTTTCGGTCGGCCGGATCTGCTGATCGGCATTGACGATCACCCGATAGGACTCCTCATAGCTGAAGTTCTGGTGCCAGCCGGCGATGTTCACCTTGAGCGCGCTCTCACGGCTGATGTTGTGGGTCAGTTTGCCTTCGCGTAACCGCACGATATCGGGCTGGTAGTTGGCGAGGACGTCCTGGAAGTCGCCGAGGGCCGCCAGTTTCATGAAGCGCTGTCCCGACGTAACCGGCTGGCCGGCATCGTCGACAAGGCGGATTTCCAGATCGATCAAAGCGTCGCGCTCGTCCGATCCGTTGTAGGCGGCATTGATCTTCAGGCTGGCCGTCTGACTGGCCGCCTCTTTGAGGATCGCGTCGAACTTGTTCCAGAAGGCGTCCTTCGCCTGCACGACCTTCTGCACGATATCGAACGCCTTCTTCAGATCCTTTCCGTTCAGTTGGTCGATCTCCCGGTTGATCAACCGGGTGACGAAGTGCTTCGCCTCATCCGTCAGAGTGGTCTTCAGCTTGTCTGGCGTATCGATCGAGCCGAGAATTTGAAAGTAGTGATCGAGGCCGAACTCGGTCTTGGCTAGTGTAATGACCTTGCGGATCTCTTCGTGGGCGGCATTTTGAACCAGATCCAGCGCGCTATCCACCCGTTTCTGCAGGGCGTCGAAACTGGGAATGTTGGTTCCCGGGATCTGGCCCAACAGCCAACCCAGAGGGTCCCCGTCCGTCAATTGCCGCACCACGTTCCACAGCGTGGGGTCAAGCTCGCCCTTGAGCCCGTCCCAGGACGTGAGACTCTTCAGATCCTGCAGCCGCGCGGTCAGTTCCTTGGTCTTGTCGAGAAGCGGATCGAAGTAGCGGTCGAACAGCGCGATCGCGCTCGTGTCCAGATTGTTGTAACTATCGACGACCTTCTGCAAGCGCCCCAGCAATGCGGTCACTTCCGGCGTCGTGAGTTGGTCGATCGCTCTCCCGGCATACTTCGCGATGTAATCGCCCGCGAGCCCGTCGAGCCTGGCCTTCAGATCGTCGATGCTCTGTATCTTGCCGGCCTCGTCGGCGGCGCTGTCGATGAGGTTCAGCCAGTTCTTCGCCCGGACTCCGAGGAGCGCGCCCAGAAACTCCTTGCCCGACTGGGGAAGCCCCTCGGTGTCGAGCGTCGCCCCCACCGAAACATCCGCGGCGAAACGCAATTCCCGGGTTCGCTTTCTTCGAACGGTCACCTGCGCCCAACCGTCGCTCGATCCGGCGCGGACCTCGACGGAGAAGCGTCCCGCCAGGGCCGCGTTCAGGCTCAGCTTCCCCACCACGCTCAGGTCGTACTTCTCGGAGAGCTTCAGCGCCGCGATGTCCAACGATTTCGTGCCCTTCAACTCGTAACCCGCGGACGCGTTGACGCCGAATTTCAACGAGCCGCCATATTCCAGCGCGATGACCTCTCCGGCGGCGGGAGGACTTTGCACGCCGGACGGCAACCGCATCGCCGTGAAGAACCCGGCGAGCATCGGCGCGAACGGGGTGTTTCGCGGGAAGGAGCGGACGTACACGAATCCAGCGTCCGCGCCGGCGTCGAGCGTGGCGCCCGCGGTCAGAGCGCCGTACCGGAACGATCCGGCCGCCGAGACCGACGCATTGGCGCCCAGTTGCAGCGTCAGCAGGAGATTGTCATCCCCCAGAGCGCTCCCCAGCTTGTATTCCGTCGCCAGGTCGGCTGCCGCGGCCGTATTGCCTTTCCACAGCGGCGCAAGTTGGAACTTCGCGCCCGCCTGAACACCGATCGCGACCGATCCCGCGTTCCCCAGCGCGATGCTCTGGCCGCCCTGCAATTGAAGCGATGCGTCTGCAATCGGATTGTCACCAGGCGTCAACGCCTCATTCGGCCCGGCGAGATCCACGTTGACGACAATGGATCCGTTTCCTCCGGACCACAGGGGAATATTGGGCTTGTTGACGGTGATCGTTTCCATTGTCTTTCTCCTCGCGTTTGCGGCGCTATGGACAATAACACGGGAGAGCCGAAAGATCAACGCGGCGACGCCCGGACTTACAAGCAATTTACGGCGGCGCACGCCCTATGTTACTTGTGCCATCCCTTCTCGCGCAGGAATTTCACCAGTTCCGCCGGATGATCCGACTGGATGCCGGTGGCGCCGCGGCGGACGGCGTCCTCCCACGAGTCCGCGTTGTCCGCTGCTCCCAGACGATCCACGTAAATGTCCAGCTTCGCCCCTTTGACAACGGCGATCGTCTCGTCGCGGAAGTCGCGCGCATCGAAAGCGATCACCTGCGGCGTCAATTCCGCGATCAGCTTCGTGACGGTCTCCACGCTATTTGCTTCGGGCATGATCCGGATATGCGGGTTCAGTTCGCGGATCGCTCGCAGCAGCGCGGGGCTCCCATAAACCACGACACGATCCACCATGCCGTGTTTCGCGACGACGTCGGCCAGATCGCGCGCCGGGATGCTCTTGGCGTCGATGTAAACCCCGACCCTTCCCTTCGCCAGTTCCATTGCCTCGTCAAACGTCGGCACGATCGTGCCGGCAAACTCCGCTCCGGACTTCACCCCGGCGTCGAGTTTACGGATCTCGGCGAACGTCATCTTGGCGACGTCGCCGTGGCCGTCGGTGCGCCGGTCCACGCTGCCGTCGTGCATCAGGACAAGGCGGCCGTCGATCGTTGTCCGCACATCGATCTCGATGAAATCGGCGCCGCTCTCGATCGCGGCGCGAAATGCCGGAAGGGTGTTCTCGGGATGGTGGAGATGCTCTCCGCGGTGGGAGATGACGGCGACCGTCCGGCTCTGTCCGTAGGCCGCCGCAACGAGGAGCAGAGAAGCCAGCGCAGGGCTCATCATTCAACAGTAAACGAACCCGAGCCGCGTTCTACTCGTCGTCGTGCTGGACTTTGTCCCGGCTGAAGACGAATGCGATGAATCCCGCCAGAATCAGGAAGGGCGGAGCGCCGAGCACCAGGATCCCCGCGTTCATGACGTGCGACCGCGCTTCGTTCTGCGATTTCGCCGTCCGATAACACATCACGCATTGCGCACCGGCCGGGAAGGCCAGCGCCGCCCACAATGCCGGGATCAACAGCAGACGTCTCATGACGGAGGTCTCATCCCGGGGATGCGGGTGGCGTCGCCGAGGAAGATCAACATCAGCAGGATACAGAAGATCAGCATCGGAAACAGCGTCAGGAAGAGGCTGAATCGCTCGAATTTCAGGTGCATGAAGTACCCGATAATCAGCGCCGCTTTGATCACCGAAAGGCCCACCAGCAGCGTCAGCATGGTGATGGTCGGCAATTGCTTATAGCAGAGGAAGACCTCGATCCCCGTCAAGACCAGCAGGACGATCCAGATCTTGCCGAACGTCGCGGTGGTCGCCCCTTCGATGTGTTCGACTTGTTCGGTATGCGTGCTCATGCGTTCCCTCCTTACGCTCCCACCCGCGCCGACATCAGATACACCAGCGGGAAGACAAACATCCAGACCAGGTCGACAAAGTGCCAGTAGAGGCCGCTCACCTCGACGTCTTCCGCCTTGAACTTGCCGCGCATAATCCCCTGGCAGATGATTCCGAGGTAGATCACGCCGATGATCACGTGGGTCATATGGAGACCCGTGATCGCGAAGAAGGTGCCGCCGAACAGCGGCACGCCCCATGGGTTCGAAAACGGCGTCACGTGTTCGAGGTTGATCAACCGCATCCATTCGGTGGCGTGCAGGACGACGAAAGCCGCCCCGCCGGCCATGGTGGCCAGGATCCATTTGCCAGCCGCGCTGCGGTTGCCGTGGTTCATCGCGTGCACCGCCATCACCATCGTCAGGCTGCTCGATAGCAGGCAGAACGTCATGACACTCGAAAAAATGATGCTGGGCGAAAAATCGAAGGGCTTCGGCCAGTCCGGGTTGGACACCCGCGAATACGTATAGGCGAACAAAAGCGCCGAGAACGTCAGCGCGTCCGAAATGATGAACAGCCACATCCCGAACTTCTTCGAATTAGTCGCGTATGGCGACGCGCCGCCATCCCATGCGGACGCGGCGGTGACTTGGGACGACATCCCTTACCCCCAAACGTAAAATAGAACCATCAAATACACCCAGAGCCCATCCAGAAAATGCCAGAAAATCGCGGTGACGTCGATCGCCGTCCGCTTGGCCGGGCCCAGCCGCAACCGCAGCGCCTGCACGTCGACGTACACCAGCGCCACCACGCCCCCAAACAGATGGAACGCATGGGAAGCGGTCAGCACATAGAAAAATGAGCTCGCCGGATTGGTCGAAACGTACACCCCGGCTTCCTTCAACACCCGCCAGGCATACGCCTGGCCGACCAGGAAGAGGATGCCGAGCGCCGTCGCGATTGTCCACCAGAGGTTAAATTTGCTGCGGTCGCCCTTTTTCAGCGCTCGCCGCGAAAAATCCAGCACCACGCTCGATGCCAGCAGGACGATCGTGTTGACGAACAATACCGGCGGTTTGGGCATGCTCGCCCAATCCTCCGAAAGTCCGCGGCGGACAACGAACGCGCTCGTGAACGCTGCGAACACCATGGTGCTGGCCGCGAGCAGCACGAACAGGCCCGTGAAAGAGGCGCGCCGCGATGACCCGCGCCCTTCCGAGCCGTCGCCGCCGCCCCATCCGCGATCCACCGGCGGTGGCGGCGGGCCTTTCAAAATGTCATGTGTGAGGGACCCGGCCATACCCATATCGATGCGCTAGGCCTGCGAGTGGATTTCCGGCGGATCCGTCTGCATCACGAAATCCCGTGGCGCGCCCGGCACACTGTACTCGTACGGACCATGATGCACCACCGGGTGCACGCCGGCGAAGTTATCGAACGGCGGAGGCGACGGAATGCTCCATTCGAGCGTCGTCGAATTCCAGGGATTTATCGGAGCTTTGGCGCCGCCCTTCAGGCTCCAGAATAGATTGATCAGGAAGATGATCTGGGCGGCCGCGGTGAAGTACGCCGCGTACGTCATGAACGAGTGAACCGGCATGACCCCCGCCAGATACTCGACGTTGGTGAAATCCGCATACCGCCGCGGATTGCCCACCAGCCCCAGGAAGTGCATCGGCGTGAAGATGGCGTATACGCCGACAAACGTGCAGTAGAAGTGGATCTTGCCGAGCGGTTCGTTCAGCATGCGCCCGAACATCTTGGGGAACCAGTAAAACGTGCCGGCGAACATGCCGAAGATCGCCGCGACACCCATGATCATGTGGAAATGACCGACCACGAAGTAGGTGTCGTGGAAGTACAGATCGAGCGCCGGCTGGCCGAGGAAGATGCCGCTGACGCCGCCGGTCACGAACAGGCTGACGAAGCCCAGCGCGAACAGCATGGAGGTGTCGAAATGGATCTTCCCGTTCCATAGAGTGCCGATCCAGTTGAACGTCTTGATCGCCGACGGCACGCCGATGCACATGGTCAGCGTGGCAAACGCCATCGCCGAGTACGGGTTCATGCCGCTCATGAACATGTGATGGCCCCACACCAGGAAGCCCAGGAACCCGATGCTGAGGATGGCGTACACCATCGCCTTATAGCCGAAGATCGGCTTGCGGGAAAACGTGGAGAGCAGCTGCGACGTCACGCCCATGCCGGGCAGAATCGCAATGTAAACCTCGGGGTGCCCGAAAAACCAGAACAGGTGCTGCCAAAGCAGCGGCGAGCCGCCCTTATGGTTGGCGATGATCGTGTCGTTGATGAAAAGGCCGCCCGGGATGAAGAAACTGGTCCCCACGGTGCGGTCGAGCAGCAGCAATACCCCCGCCGCCAGCAGCACGGCGAAGCCGAGCAGCCCGAGGATCGCGGTGACCAGCCACGTCCAGCAGGTCAGCGGCATCCGCATCAGCGTCATGCCCTTGCACCGCAAATCGACCAGCGTGGCGATGAAGTTGATCGCCCCCATCAGCGACGCGCCGCAGAACACCGCGATGCTGAGAATCCACAGGTTCTGCCCCATGCCTTCGCCCGGCCCCGTGATCGGCCCCGCGCCCGAGAGCGGCGGATAGGCGGTCCAGCCTGCGAGCGGCGCCCCGCCCTGCACGAAGAACGCCGCCATCATGATCACCAGCGCCAGAAACGTGGTCCAGAACGACATCATGTTGAGGACCGGAAAGGCCATGTCCTCGGCGCCAATCTGGATCGGTAGAAAGTAGTTGCCGAATCCGCTCTGCGGCACCGTCGTGAGCACGAAGAACACCATGATGGTGCCGTGCATCGTCATCAGCGACAGGTAGAGTTCCGGCGTCATCACGCCGCCCGCGGCCGCCTTGGGCCAGATCGCTGCGAACCATGGCACCGCGAGGTTCGGGTTCACCATGTGGAATCGCATCAACAGCGAGAGGGCCATCCCCACGAACACGGAGAACAGTCCGAGGAAATAGTACTGGATGCCGATCACCTTGTGATCGAGGCTGAAGACATATTTTCGGATGAACCCTTGCGGCGCGGAGTGCGCCGCGTGGGCTACAGGAGAGGACATAAGTTCACCTTTGAGAACGGAGGCTCGTTGAACATTACTTCTGGGCCTGGTCCTGCTTCCACTTGTCGAAATCGGCCTGGCTCATCACCTGGAGCGTCGTGCGCATCTGGAAATGGCCCAGCCCGCAGAGTTCCGAGCACGGCACTTCGTACACGCCGATCTGGTCCGCCTGGAAATGCAGCGGGATCTCCATCCCCGGCACGATGTCCTGCTTCATGCGCAGCTCGCGGACGAAAAAGTTGTGGATCACGTCGCGGGAGTGCATGATGAGCCGGATCGGCCGCCCCACCGGCACTTTGATCGACGCGCTGACGATGTCGTCCTTGCCCGCCGGATCCTTGTCGTCGATGCCATACGGGTTGCCCGCGGCGTCGTTGATGAACTTCAGTTCCGTGTGCCCGAATTTGCCGTCCGGCCCCGGATAGCGGAAGTTCCATGCGAACTGCTTCGCCATCACCTCGATCGGTATCGCGTCGGGCGGCGCTTCCTCGAAGTGCACCCCCGCCCAGATCTTGCTGCCCATCACCACGAGTCCCAGGAACAGCAGCGCCGTGGCGCTCGTCCAGATGGTCTCGAGTTTGTTGTTGCCGTGAGAATAGCCGGCGGGACGGCCGTCATTCCGGAACTTCACGATGACGTAACCGAGCGCAAACTGCGCCAGAAAAAAGATGACCCCGACGACGATCAGCGTGCGCATGAATTGCGCGTCGTATACCACGCCATGCGCGTTAATGGGAGGCGGAAACCACCAGGTTTTGGCGGCGAAGTAGTAGCAGATTACGGCAGTCAGGGCCCAGATGATGGGAGCAAGCAGCATCCCGAATTCCCTCCACGACCTTCATTCCCTCACTTTGATTCCTTAGGGTGGATGCAACATATCACACAGGTAGAAGGAGGCGCAAGTCGGAATCGAAATCTGTCCAGGCGCGGACGGCGATCCCGAGGTCGCGGCCGTCTTCCGGGATGTCCTTGTACAGACAAGCCCACGCCATGGTCATCCCCGGCGCCGCGTTGCCTGTCCAGAGAATCGGCGCGAGAAAACCAGCCAGCCGCCGTCCGGTGACGCGCCGGACCACCGGCCCGAGCAGGAGGAAGTTACAAAACTGCGTCAGGAAGATCCAGCCATCATAGGGGAAGGCGTCGAGGTCGAACCACCGCCGGAAAACAAGGAAAAAGACTCTGTCGCTCCAGGGAACCAGGCGTTCAGCGCGTCCCAATAGATGTACAGCGTAAAAAGCGTGGGCGCCAGCCAGCACAATGCCCGGACGGACGTAGACCGCCAGTTCGCGGAATCAAAGGCCAAGATCTTAGCGCCCACCGTGGGGCATTACTGCGCGGCCGGTGGCGGAGGCGGCGCGGTCAGTGGCGTCACTTTGCCGTTGTGGCAGGTGTAGCAGGTCACGTATGTCTTCGTGGCCGCATCCGGAAACTTCCCGTTGATGTCCTTCACCATGGCGATCATCATGCGCGCGGTGGCCTTCTGCGGCTTCTCGTCGCTGGCGAAATCGCCCTGCACGTGGCAGTGCGTGCACATCACGCCCAGGCCGCGCGTGAAGCCCTGCATGGCCGCGCGCACTTCTTCGGGCTTGAGGATCTTTAGATTCTTCGGCGGCGGCGGGCCGGCCTTCTTGGGGGCGTCCTGCGGAGTTTGGGCGCAAAGCGGCAACAGCAGGAGCAAAAGCGAGATCGTGAGACGCATGGGTGCAATCATATCCCCAGCCGGCGGCCCGCGGCAACCGAAAGGCGTTAAATTATTGAGGTGGAACGTCGCATACTTGACTGGCTTGTCCGGCGGGTATACGATCAGCCCAAGAGCCGTTACCGTTAATTTTAGGCTAAAGGGGTTTGAAAATGTCTCTACGTCGAGCCGGACTCTGGATGTGCGCCTTCCTGTTCCCGCTCCTGGCGCCGGCCCAGGAATTTCGCGGAACATTGAGCGGTCATGTCATCGATCCGCAGCAATCTTCCATTCCCAACGCTAAGATCCTCGCTGTCGAAAACGAGACAGGGGCGAAATTCCAGACTGTCAGCAACACGGACGGGACGTATGTCCTCCCGTTCCTGCCGCCCGGACCCTACACCGTCAGCGCCGAAGCGCCCGGCTTCAAGAAGTACGTCAACCGCAACATCCGCATCACCACCAACGAGCGCGAACAAATCGACATTCACCTGGAAGTCGGCACGATCGATCAGTCGGTGACGGTCTCCGCCGAAGGGTCGATGCTCGAGACGGCTACAGCCTCTACTGGGCAGGTCATCAATACGCGGCAGATCGAGAATATGCCGATCAACGGCCGCGCCCCGCTGACCCTGGCGCAGTTGGCGTTCGGCGTGACGCCGAACTCGGACCCGAAATTCTCCCGTCCGTTCGATAATGCCGGCCCGTCCGGATTTTCGATGGGCGGCGCCCCCAATCAGAGCAACGAGTTGCTGATCGACGGCTCGCCCGACACCACGCGCAACTCGCGCGTGGCTTATAACCCTCCGCCCGACGCGGTGCAGGAGATCAAGGTCGAGACCTTCCAGTCGGACGCCGCCTACGGCCACACCGGCGGCGGCACCGTCAACGTCGTCATGCGCGGCGGCACCAACCAGATTCACGGCAGCGCCTACGAGTTCAACCAGATCAATAAATTCGCCGCCACTCCGTTCTTCACGAATAAGGCGGGCGGGAAAAAATCGGCGCTGATTTACAACCAGTGGGGATTGACCGCGGGCGGCCCTATTTGGATTCCGAAGGTGATCAAGGGTAAGGACAAACTGTTCTGGTTCTTCGGATACGAAGGCATCCACGACGCCCTGCCGGAAGCCAGCAATCAGACGGTTCCGACCGCGGCCGAGCGCGCCGGCGATTTCTCGGCGCTCCTGGCGATCGGCCCGCAGTATACGATTTACGATCCCTTGACCGGTGTCCAGAACGGCGCGCGTGTGCAGCGGACCGCGTTCCCGGGCAACATCATTCCGAAGGACCGGTTAAGCCCGATCGCGCAGAACCTGCTGTCGTATGTGCCGCTGCCCAATCAGCCTGGCCTTCGCGATGGCGCGCAGAACTTTTACACCCCCGCAACCCGTTCCGATGTGTTCGACGGCGAACTCGGCCGCCTCGACTACAACATCAGCGACGTGCACAAGTTCTTCTATAGTTTCCGCCACAATTACCGCGTCGAGAACCGCTCGAATCTGTACAGGAACATCGCCACCGGCAACTATCTGAACCGAATCAATTGGGGCTCCACCTTCGACGATGTCTACACGCTGTCTCCCACCGCCGTCCTCAACGTGCGCGGCAACTGGACGCGGTTCAACGAGGCCAATGACAAGCCCAGCCTCGGGTTCGACCTCACCAAGGCCGGTTTCCCCGCTTACATGGCGGCAAGTTCCCAGCGTGCCGTGTTGCCGACGATCGACCTCAACCAGTTCACGGACTTCGGCACCGACGCCGGCGATCGCACCCCGTACGACACCTTCCAGCTCTTCGGCACCCTGACCAAGATCAAGGGCAACCACACCTTGAAGTTCGGGACCGACCTGCGGGAAGCGCGCGAGAGCTCCGCCAGCTATGGCAACTCCTCGGGAAGCTTCACCTTCCGCGAAGACTACACCCGCGGGCCGCTCGACAATTCCACGGCGGCCCCGCTCGGCCAGGATCTTGCAGCGTTCGTTCTCGGCTACCCGACGGGCGGGAACTTCCAGATCAATGCCTTCCGCACGCAACAGGCGAAATACTACGCCTTCTTCGCGCAGGACGATTTCCGGCCCCGCTCCAACCTCACGTTCAACCTCGGCCTCCGCTTCGAAGGTGACCGGGGGACGACGGAGCGCTTCAACCGCTCCGTGAACGGTTTCGATCCGAAGGCCGTGAACCCGGTCTCCGCCGCCGCCGAAGCCGCCTATGCCAAGAACCCCGTCACCGGCGGCGTCCCCCCCGGGCAGTTCTCCGCCAAGGGCGGACTGTTGTTCGCCGGACAGAATGGCAACGAGCTTTACAAGCCGAAGTACGGATACTTCAGCCCGCGTTTCGGTGTCGCATGGAGCCCTGCAGGCGCCGGCAAAGGCACCGTGGTTCGGGCCGGCTTTGGCGTTTTCGTCTCCTCGATCGGCACCCAGGGCGTCAATCAGCCGGGCTTCAGTTCCACCACCAACGTCCTCAGCTCCGGAACCACCGGCAACCTGCGCCCGGCGGTGACCCTGTCCAACCCCTTCCCCACCGGCATCACCCCTCCCACCGGTTCGGCTGCCGGATTAGGCACCTTCCTGGGACAGGGCATCACATTCTACAATCCGAACCCGCTCAACCCCTACTCGATCCGCTGGAACATCGACCTGCAGCGCCAGATCGGGAGTGGCATGGTCCTCGAGATCGGCTATACCGGCAACCACGCCGTCCATCTGCCCATCGACTACGACTTCAATGCGGTGCCGGCACAGTACTTCAGCACGTCGCCCTTCCGCGACCAACCGATCATCGACCGCAACTCGGCGACCAACATCCCGAACCCGTTCTCCGGCCTGCTTCCCGGAACCAATCTGAGCGGCGCCACCGTCGGCTTCACGCAACTGGCGCGGCCATTCCCCCAGTTCACCGGCATTACCATGTCGGCCACCAACGCCGGCAGTTCCTATTTCCACGCGCTACAGACGCGGTTCGAAAAGCGTTTCGCGCAGGGCCTCCAGTTCCTCAGCAACTTCCAGTGGGGAAGAACCATCGCGCATGACAACTATTTGAATGCCGGCTTTGGCCCTCTCGAGAAGCGCCCGGCCGATATCGATCGTCCCTTCCGCTTCGTCACCAGCCTCAGCTACGAACTGCCCTTCGGCAAGGGCAAGCCGATCCTAGGCTCGCCCTCCGGCTTCGCGGCGGCAGTCCTCGATCGCATCGTCGGCGGCTGGAACATCAACGGCGTTTACTCGTTCGAAAGCGGCGGCCCCGCCGGCAACTGGGGCGACATCATCTACCTCGGCGCCCCCCTCGACTGGACGCCGAACAATCCCGACCGCGCCTTTGACGTGACCGCATTCGACCGGGACACCAACCACCAGCTCAGCAATCACGTGCGGACGTTCCCGACCCGTTTCGCGGCGCTCCGCCTGCCTTCGACCAATAACGTGGACGCGTCTGTCATCAAGAACTTCCGCATCCATGAACGCCTGGGCATTCAGTACCGCTGCGAGTTCTTCAACGCGCTCAACCATCCCGTTATGAACGGTCCGAACCTGTCGCCCACCTCATCGGCATTCGGCACCATCACCAGTGTGTACAACCAGGAGCGCCACATCCAGATGGCGCTGCGCGTGAGCTGGTAACGTAATCCGCGCCGCGGCCCTGCTGTCTCTCAGGCGGCGAGCATCGCCGCGGCGCACACGCACACTGCGCATCCACCGGCGCGGAACGCCCATTGGACCGCCGTCGAAACAGGTTCCCAAACCGGCTCCGGAGGCGCCAGCCAGGCCTCGCCCCGCAGGCGCCACTCGAGCGTCTGCAGCACGACCATGAGCGAGCGTAACAGCCCGATAACCCCCGCCGGGTCCGCCACCATCGAGACCCCCAGAAACAACATCGGAATCACCGTGAAGATCCTCGGCGTCATAGGCCTAATCGTATCACCGAGACCCTGAGTGAGAGCATGCCCGTGCCCCGTCTCGAGCTCCGCCGCGTGTCGAAAACCGGCCGCCGGCGCGACCTACGGCACCGGCTCCACGTGCACCAGCACGTCCGCCACCCAATCGAGCGTCTCGATAATCCGCAGCCGCACATCGTGCGCGATCTCGTGCGACTGCCGGACCGTCATCTCCGGATCGACCTCCAGATGCAGGTCGACGTGGTACCTGAGACCCGTCTTGCGCGCGAAACACTTCTCGACACCCCTTGCCCCCGGCACGCTGGCGGCGGCGCTGCGGATCTGCCCCATCATCCGCTCCCCCGGCATCGTGTCGATGAGTTGCATGGCCGTGGCGTACGAGACGCGCACCCCAACCAGAATCACGATCAGGCCCACCACGAAACCGCCCCACCGGTCGGCATCGGAGAACCGGGCGGCATCGTATAGGGAGAGGCCGACCGCGCCCAACGCCAGGAGCGCCGAGACCGTGTCCATGGCGTCGTTCCACGCGTCCGCCACCAGGGAATCGCTGTTCAGCCGGCGCCCGTAGCGGAATTTGAACGCGGCCAAAAGCGATTTCGCCACCAGCGACAACAGCAGCGGCCAGATCACCCAGAACGCCACCGGCGCGCGCGGACCGCCCAGGCGCGCGATCGATCCGTAACAGATCAACGCCCCGCCCGCCGCCAGCCCGAGACCGATCACTAACCCAGTGAGCGTCTCGACTCGGCCGTGACCGTAAGGATGCTCCGCATCGGGGGGCTTGGCGGCCAGAGTCAGGCCGAGCAGCACGAATCCCGAGGCGAATACGTCACTGCCGGATTCCAGGCCGTCCGCGACCACGGCCGTGGAGTGCCCCTGAATGCCGGCAATCAGCTTCACTAACGCCAGCGCGCCGCTCACGGCCATGCCTGTGATGGCGACGCGCTGCCCGGCCTGCATCTACGCCCGCGCCGGGTCGGCTCTCTCGGTGTCTACCTTCAACTCGGCGAACGCGGCCTTGGCGCGCGCGGCGTCGAACTTGCCGTCGCGGGCCAGTCGCGAAAGCGCGGCCGCCGCGATCGATTCCGCGTTGATCTCGAAATGCCGCCGCAGTTGCTCGCGGTTGTCGCTACGGCCGAAGCCGTCCGTCCCCAGCGTCTCCATCCGGCCGCCGAGCCAGGGCGCCAACTGGTCCGCCACCACCTTCATGTAGTCGCTGGCGGCCACAATCGGCCCCTCGGCGCCTTCGAGCGCGCGCACCACGTACGGGATTCGCTGCGGATCGCCGGGATGCAGCCGGTTCCACCTCTCGGCGGCCAGCGCGTCGCGGCGCAATTCGTTGTAGCTGGTGACGCTCCAGACGTCGGCCGCCACCCCGTACTTCTCCCCGAGAATCGCCTGCGCGCGGAGCGCTTCGTTGAGGATCGGACCGCTCCCGAAGAGTTGCACCACGCCCTTGCCGTTGTCGGCAGCCCGATAGCGATAAATGCCGCGCAGCACTCCCTCGGGATCGAGACCCTGGGGCATCGCCGGCATGGCGTAGGTTTCGTTGTACAGCGCCAGGTAATAGAAGCAGTCCTCCTGCTCCTGGTACATGCGCCGGATGCCGTCCTGCACGATGATCGCGAGCTCGTAGGCGAACGCCGGATCGTACGTGATGCACGTCGGGACCGTGCTGGCATGCACGATGCTGTGCCCGTCCTGGTGCTGCAGCCCCTCGCCCGAAAGCGTGGTGCGGCCCGCCGTTCCGCCGCACAGGAAGCCCTTGCCGCGCGCGTCCGCGAACGCCCAGATCAGGTCGCCCACGCGCTGGAAGCCGAACATCGAATAGTAGATGAAGAACGGGATCATCTCCACCCCGTAATTCGTGTACGCCGTCCCGGCGGCGGTGAACGACGCCATCGAGCCGGCCTCGGTAATGCCCTCTTCCAGAATCTGGCCGTCCTTCGACTCCTTGTAATACAGGAACATCTCGGCGTCGTGCGGCTTGTAGAGCTGCCCCTGGCTGGCATAGATGCCGAACTGCCGGAACAACGACTCCATGCCGAACGTGCGGGCCTCGTCGGGAATGATCGGCACCACCCGCTTGCCGATCTGCGGGTGCTTCATCAGCATCGTCAGGATGCGCACGAACGCCGTGGTGCTCATCACTTCGCGGCCGCCCGAGCCCTCGAGCGATTCCTTCAGGTAGGCGAGCGGGGGCGCCTGAATGCTGCTGGCCGCCACCTTGCGGCTCGGCATGTAACCCCCCAGAATCCGCCGCCGCTCGTGCAGGTACGCCATCTCCGGACTGTCCTGCGGCGGGCGGTAGAACGACGCGTTGCGCGCGGATTCGTCCGGAATCGGAATCTCGAAGCGCGATTTGAAGTGCGCGATCTCCTGCTCGTTGAGTTTCTTCTGCTGGTGGCTGATGTTGCGCCCCTCGCCGGCCTCGCCGAGGCCGTACCCCTTGATCGTGTGGGCCAGGATGAGGGTGGGGCAGTCCTTCGCCTCCACAGCGGCTTTGTAAGCGTTGTACACCTTGCGCGGATCGTGGCCGCCGCGCCGCAGGTGCATCACCTCGTCGTCGCTGAGATGCGATACCAGGTCCAGCAGTTCCGGGTACTTCCCGAAGAAGTTCTTGCGGATATAGGCCCCGTCTTTGCTGATGTAGCTCTGGAATTCTCCGTCGACCACTTCGCCCATCCGCTTTTGCAGCAGACCAGTGGTGTCGCGCGCCAGCAGCGAGTCCCAATCCTCGCCCCAGATGACCTTGAGCACGTTCCATCCCGCCCCGCGGAAGGCGGCTTCGAATTCCTGGATGACTTTGCCGTTGCCGCGCACCGGACCGTCCAGGCGCTGCAGGTTGCAGTTGATGACGAAGATCAGATTGTCGAGCTTCTCCCGCGATGCCAGCGTCAGCGAGCCCATCGATTCCGGCTCGTCCATCTCGCCGTCGCCCAGGAAGGCCCAGATGTGGCGCGGGCTGGCCGGAATCACGCCGCGATTCTCCAGGTACCGCATATAGCGCGCCTGGTAGATGGCGTTAATCGGCCCGATGCCCATCGAAACCGTCGGGAAATTCCAGAAATCCGGCATCAGCCACGGGTGCGGATACGACGACAGGCCCGGATGCTCGCGCAGTTCGTGGCGGAAGTTCTTGAGGTGTTCTTCGGTGAGCCGGCCTTCCAGAAACGCGCGCGCGTAAATGCCCGGAGAGGCGTGCCCCTGGAAGTAAATGAGGTCGCCCGGCTGATCCCCGTATTTGGCGTGGAAAAAGTGGTTGAAGCCCACCTCCAGCAGCGTCGCCAGCGAGGCGTACGTCGAAATATGGCCGCCGATTCCCGCGTCGTACTTGTTCTGCCGCACCACCATCGCCATGGCGTTCCAGCGAATCAGGCTCTTGATACGGCGCTCCATGGCGCGATCCCCGGGATACGGAACTTCGTCCTCCGGACGGATCGTGTTGACGTAGGGCGTGTTCAGTTGGATCGGCAGTTCGGCGCCGTTCCCCTGCGCCCGGTCGGTAAGCCGTTGCAGCAGGTACGCTGCGCGGTCGGGGCCGGCTTCATCGATTACCTGGTCCAGAGCTTCCACCCATTCGGCGGTTTCCCGTGGATCGAGATCGATGACCCTCTCATTCAGTTTCTGGTGCATGGATATTTTTATTATAAAGGCAGATCGCGGAGTGCTGGACGGGCGCGTTCCTGCGGGTACAATGTGGTCATGATCCGCCAGCGATATGCTGGAAGTTGCAAGGCGGAGTTCTATCGTATAACAGTAATGTTTCGGGAGGATTCTCATGGTCGAATGTCCAGTGTGCGACGGCAAGATCGACGTTGATGAAGAAGACGTCGACGAAGGCGACACCATCAGTTGCGATGAGTGCGGCGCGGCGCTGAAAGTCATCGGTACGGCTCCCTTGGAATTGGAATCGGCGGAAGAGGCCGAGGAAGAGGACGAGGACGAGGAAGGTTTCCTCGAGGAGGAAGAGGAAGAGGTGGACGAGGATTGGAAGTGAAGCAGCGGACGTGCGCAACGAAACCATGGGCCGCCGCGTCCAAGAGAGCGGAGGGTCAGATGCGGAAAATGGTGGCAATAGCGGCGGCGGTCCTCCTGATCTCGGTGGCCGGGTCGTTCGCCCAGGAAAAGAAGAAGAAGGGCGAAGAGACCACCCGTTCCGTGCAGGGCGCAGTCTCCGCGGCTGACGACTCCGCCGTGGTCGGCGCGGTCGTGAAGTTGAAAAACACCAAAACCTTGCAAATCCGCTCCTTCATCACCAAGGAGAACGGAACGTATTACTTCCACGAATTGAGCCCGGATGTCGACTACGAGCTGCAAGCCGACTACCAGGGCGCGTCGAGCGGGCCCAAGACGCTCAGCTCTTTCGATTCGCGGAAAAGCGCGACGATCAATCTGAAGCTGAATCCGAAAAAGTAACCGTCCGACCACCGCGTTCAGAACGGGATCGGCGGCGGCATCCCGCCCGGGAGCGCCCATGCCGGCAGAATGGCGCGCAGTTCATTCTTTGCTGACCGACACGACTCCGTGGTCCACCAGCACCGCATCGCGCGGCCCGATCTTGCCGTAATCGCGCCCGTTGACTTCGAGCTGTTCGCCCTGAATGCGAATATCCGCGTCGCGGCAAGGCGTCCAGCGCCACACCGCGTTCGGCAACTGCTCCGGCTGCGGCACGCTCGTGCGGTAGCAGTCGGTGACCACCACCTGGTGCGTCCCGACGGTGTGTTCGACCCGCCCCAGCAGGAGATTGTTCGAGTGGCTGCAACCGGCCAGCAGCGCCGCGGCGCAGGCGGCCCAGCTCTTCAGGCGAAGCGGCATGCTCCTAACTGTAGTGTACTTTGCATGGAAAAGCAAGCCCCGGAGGGCGGATTTCACTCCGCCCGCAGGGTCACCGTGCGATCGAGCAGCGCGTTCAGACCTCCGACCACGGTGATCTTCTCCACCTTATCGGCGATCTTCTCCAGCGTCTCGAGCTCCTTCAGGCGCACCAGCAGAGGATTATCCTCCATCAGCTTCGCCGTGTTGAGCAGCGACCGCGTGGCGGCGGTCTCCTCGCGGCGGCGGATCAGGTTCGCCTGCGCCTGCTTCTCCGCCGTCACCACCTGGTTCAGGATCTCCCGGATGTCTCCGGGCAGGATGACGTCCTTGAGGGCAATCGCCCCCACCCGCACGCCATACGCCTCCATCTCGCGGCGCACTTCCGCCGACACCGCTTCGTCGATGTCCGCCTTCTCCGCGAGAGCCTCTTCCAGTGTCCGCTTGCCGAGCGTCTGCCGCACCGCGATCTGCACGGCGCGGTACAGGTGCTCGTTCACGTCCTTCACGCCCGACCGGGCGAGAACCACGTTCACGACTTCGTACACCGCCGAAACGTTCACCCGGACGGTGACTTTGTCCTTGGTCAGAATCTCCTGACCGGACACCTCGACCGTCTGGCGGCGCAGCTCGATCACCTCGACGCGCGGCGCCGTGACCGCGCTCCAGAAGCCGTACGCTCCCGGCCCCAGCTCGCGGACGACGCGCCCGTCGATGTGCAGCAGCCCGCGCTTTCCTTCGTCCACCACGGCGAAGGCCGCCAGCGACTCCCGGCCCAGACGCGCCAGCGGCGCCAGCAGCCGCTGCGCAATTTCCGGCTCGGCCCGCGCATCGACGATCTCGAAGGAGATATCGACGGGACCGCGCCAGAAGATCGCGCGCGTCCCCGGCCCGATGACCCGCGACAGGCGGCCATCCAGCCACACGAGGGCCACCTGCGAGTCATTGGTCTCCACGACCGCGAAGTAGCGCGCGGCCAGCTCCGGCCGCTGCTTGAGAATGAAGTCCGCCCACTCCGTCGACACGGCGAGCGCGCGGACGTTGTGGCGCTCCAGCACCACGCCGCGGCCCAGCGTGAACATCCAATGCTCTCCAGGCGGGAGAATCTCGGCGAAGCGCTGGTTGCGGATGAGCAGAACGCGCTCGTTGTCGCCGACTAATACACGGCGGAACATGATGACATTACCTCCTTGGTTCGGACTTACGGTTGAATGAGCTCCTCAGGCCTCGCCCCGCGACTTCGCCGCGGGCCCTCCCAGAGCAAGCCGAGAGCACAGCAACCTTCACCGTGCGCGCACAGCCGGCAGTTTCAGAAGGGGCACAGAGCGGCGCATTCGCCGCCGCGGACCGCCGAAGCGGTTGCGGCCGGGAACGAAGCCTGATTCGCTCGGGTTAATGCTGCTTTACAGGCAGCGGATAGCGGGAATCGAACCCGCAACCAATAGCCCATCGGGCCGTCGCTCTACCCATTGAGCTATATCCAGGTGGGAGCGGAAGGAGCCGGTCATCGCCGGCATGCGGTTCCTCAGCGAGGCCGCACCAGCGAGATATCTTGAATCTCGGCTATAGGCGATCATCGGTTTTTTCCTCCAGCTCAGACAGGATACCCCACATAATTGTGGTGGTCAAGTAAAAAGTGTGTGGATAAGCTGTGGAAATACCTGTGGATATTGCGGTGCTCATTTGACGGCCAGCGGATAGCGCAAACTCGCCTCCAGCCAATCGCGGTTGGCGCGGACGGCCTCGGTCAGTTTCGCGGTCAGCGCCTCGCGCGACTCGAAGAGGCGGTAGCCGGCGCGGTCCCGCAGGTAGCCGAGCGCCCTCGGCTCGCGGGCGAAGACCTCTTCCTCGCCCTCGACGGCGACCATGTCCGCGTACCGCCGCCGATTGTCCAGCAGCGCCTTGACGAGGAACGGCATCACCAGCGAATAATCGGCCTGCATGCTCTCCGTGGTTTGCAGGTACGTGTCCTTATCGACCTTGCCCCAGGTGACGGCCTCGGCCGGAGGGCACGACGACAGCGACCCGTCGGTCACCGGCGCGGTCACGATCTGCACGTCGAAATGATACCCGCGCACGTCCGGCAGGCCGAGCACCTGCCCCAACGCGGGCTCCGGTTGCAGATTGTAATTCTTGGGCACGCCGCCGCCGAGAATCACGGTCGCGAGCGCGTGCGCATGGTGATCGAACAACCCCCAGCGATGATACGCGCAGGCCTCGAAGACTTCGGCGTGGAGATCGAGATCGAAGCCGTAGGCGTCGATCAGCCCCGCCTGCTTCATGGCCCATAGTTTCATCGAATTGAGAAAGACGCTGCCATCGCCGGGGGCGCCTACGAAGATCGGAATGGCGCGCCGCCAGCAGGTGGCGAGCAGCCCCGGTTCGATTCCGTTGTGCTCTTCCTGCGCGCTGTAGAACTTCCCGAGCAGGTAGCGCATTTCCGTGCCGGTCATCTTGCGCTGAAATTCGGGGCGCGCCAGGACCGCGCTGACGAAGCGGTCCTGGTCGAGCAGAACGCCTTCATCGAACGCCATGTCGGTGACCCGGATGGTGCCTTCGTCGCGCAAGGCGGCGTCGTCGCTGTTGATCGAGACCTCGTGGATCGGACCGGAGCGATAGGCGTCGAGGCTGCGGTGGCCATCGTGGTAGCAGACGGCGTCGGTGGTGCTGAGATAGGCCACCCAGCCGGTATCGAGCAGGGGAATCAACCATGCCTGATGCTGCCCGGACACCGTGACCGGCCCCGATACGGACAGAGTCAGGGGGCAGCCCATCCCGATGGCGCGGTCGAGGATCTGGTAAATGCGCCGCAGATAAGCGCCGCCGAAGGCGGGCAGGCAATGATTGAACAGGTCGCCCAACGTGACGCACTCATCCACGCGGCGAACGCGAACCGTGCGGCGCGGACCGGCGCCGTTCGAGGGGGTTTCAATCGACATCATTTTGACGATAACAGAGGACTCGGCATGCACCTCCGCCGGGAATTGCGACAGACCGCACATCGGGAAATATCCCGAAGCGGATCGGCCGCGAGAGAGGAATATACTCGGGAAAAACCTAGGAGGGTTTACACATGTTCCAACTCCGAGCCGGTTCCGCGCCGGTTCTTCTCATGATGATTCTCGCCGCTCCCGCGGGGGCGGCCAGCCTGTGCGTGAACCCGGCGGGCACGGGGAATTGTGCCAAGACCATCGGAGCCGCCGTGGCTGCCGCGGCGCCGGGCGATAATATTGCGGTGGCTGCGGGCACGTACCGCGAAACGGTCACCATCGGCAAACCGCTGACGATTTCCGGCGAGCCCGGCCAGACCATCATCGACGCCACGGGACTGCCGGTCGGCATTTACATCGATGGCATCGGGAACCCGAATCTGAGCGGTGTCATCGTGGCCAACCTCACGGTCGTCAACGCCAAATTCGAAGGAATTCTGGCGACCAACGCTTCGGAGATCACGATCAGCGCCAGCACGCTGACGGGCAATAACAAGGCCCTGACGTTTGCTCCGAACGCGCCGCCATCCTGTCCGGGTATCCCGGCATTTGAAACCGGCGAGGATTTCGATTGCGGAGAAGCGATTCACTTCTCGGGCGTCCACCACTCCCGCATCATCGGCAATACGGTCAAAAATAACGCCGGCGGCATTCTGCTCTCGGACGACACCGGCGCCACCTACGATGTTCTGATCGCCGACAACTCGGTAGTCGACAATCAGTTCGACTGCGGCATCACCTTGGCTTCGCATCCGCCCGCCGCGTTGACGGGTTCGAAAGTTCCGCTGGGCGTGTATTCGAACACCGTAATCGACAATGAAGCGTCGCGCAACGGACTGAAGGGCGAAGGCGCCGGAGTGGGCATCTTCGCGTCCGGTCCCGGCGGCAAGGCATACGGGAATTTGGTCTACGACAATAAGCTCATCGGCAATGACCTGCCGGGCATCACCGTGCACGGTCATACGCCGGACCAGAACCTGGACGGCAACATCTTCATCGACAACCAGATCAGCGGCAACGGTCCGGACGTCGATGAAGCGGCCACGCCCGGTTCCGCCGGCATCGCCATTACCAGCGTCGCACCGGTCGCCGGCACGGTCATCGCCCAGAACACGATTGATCGCGAGTCGATCGGAGTGGCATGGAATGCGCCGGGCAACGCGAGTGTCCACCACAACAGTTTCTCGGGCGCCTATGGCGTCTTCAATCTCGGGCCGGGAACCATGAACGCGGACAGCAACTGGTGGGGATGCCCCGGCGGGCCGGTCGGCCTGAACGCGTGCGCCCGCATCGGCGGGTCCGTCACCGTTACGAACTGGGCCACGAAGCCTTTTGGATCGAACTGAGTCCACCGAGAATGGCGCGGCGCTGCGGAGTATTCGGAGTGGATCGCGTGGTCGTTCACAAGGGACGCCGCGAAATGCTGCTGCTGGCGGGCGAATCCGTGGTGCGCTCGTACCGCGTGGCGCTGGGCCGGGATCCAACGGGTCACAAGGAGCGGGAAGGGGACGGACGGACGCCGGAGGGGCGGTATACGATCGACGGGCGCAACCCGAAGAGCAAATACCATCTGGCGCTGCACGTCTCCTATCCCAATGCCGTGGATGTGGAACGTGCCCGGGCCTCAGGCGACGACCCCGGCGGCGATATCATGATTCACGGGTTGAAGCCCGGAGCCGCCCATCCGGAATCGGACTGGACGCAGGGATGTATCGCGGTGACCGACGCCGAGATGGATGAGATCTGGGAACTCGTGGCGGATGGCACGCCCGTGGAGATCCATCCGTAGCCGGCATGGTATAACCGACCCATGCGGAAAGCGATTGTCGCCTTAGCCTTGGCCGCGGCGGTGTGCGCGGCGGAGAGCCGCCCGAAAGTGCGCGCAGTCACCGCCTTCATTTCCGTCGACGCCCAAAACTACGAAGCGCAGTATGCCGATACGATGCGCTTTCTGAACGGGGCCGCCGATGCGTACCGCACCGCCGGCTTCGAGGTCGAGGGCGTGCGCATTGCGACGCAACCGTTCCCGCAGTACATCCGCGGGATGAAGGCGGCCGACGCCGTGCGGTTGCTACAGAAGATCGACGAGCTCTCGAACAAGCTGAAGTTCCGGCCGAATATCGGGGCGGCCATGGTCAACGACACTGACGACACGGCGGCGCTGGAAGTCCTGACGAAAGCGCTCTCCACGACCGGGCTGAACGCGAGCCTGGTCATCGCCGACGAGGACGGGATCCACTGGCGGGCGATCCGCGAGACCGCCAAGCTCATCCGGAACGTCGCCGCGCAAAGCCCGCACGGCCGCGGCAACCTGAATTTCGCGGCGACGGCGATGGTCAAGCCGTACGGTCCGTTTTATCCGGGGGCGTGGCACGCGGGCGGCGGACGGACCTTCGCCGTGGGACTGGAGAGCGCCAACGTGGTGACCGAGATCTTCGCGCAGAATCAGGATCCGCGCGCCGCCGAAAAGCTGCTGGCGGCGGCGCTGTCGCGGTATGGGAAAGAGGCGGAGGCGGTGGCCACCCAACTGGCGGCGAAAAGCGGCTGGACGTATGCGGGCATCGACCCGACCCCCGCGCCGCTGGGCGACGTGTCGATCGGACGCGCCATCGAAAACTTTATCGGAGCGCCTTTCGGGTCGAGCGGCACGATGACGGCGGCGAGCATCATCACGCGCGCCGTGAAATCGGTTCCCGTGAAGCAGACCGGCTATTCCGGGCTGATGGTTCCGATCCTCGAGGACAACGTGCTGGCGAAACGCTGGGCGGAAGGGACGTACAACATCGATTCGCTGCTAGCATACTCCGCGGTGTGCGCGGGCGGGCTCGACACCATCCCCTTGCGCGGGGATGTGAGCGAGGACCAGATCGCGAAGATCCTCCTGGATGTGGCGTCACTGGCGTTCAAATGGCAGAAGCCGCTCGCCGCGAGGCTGCTGCCCGTGCCCGGCGGAAAGGCGGGGGACCGGACCGACTTCGGGGGCCCGCGCATGACGAATACAGTCATTCGCTAGCCTGGCGCTCATTCCGTTCTGCCCAGTAGAGGTCACAGCGTGATTCAATGGGTCCAACTTACTCCCAGTCCCCTGTCCACCCCGTCCGGAGCAAACCGACAAAGCGCTCGCCCTCATTCGTCGCCTCCACCGCGGTTGATCGCGAGCTTTTCCATCGGTTCCATCAGGTCTCCCTAATTGCTAAGGGAATCTTGGAAGCCGATTCGGGACGCCGTTATGGGAAAAGTTGGCGCGCACTTTCCCTTCAGCGGAGCGGCGCGGATTCAATGACTTTGAGGCTACAGATTGGGACGCCGTCGCACCCGGTGGAGCGGCGCCCGGCATATGCCGGGCAGGCCTGCAATTTTGCCCGGCGTCGCAATGTGCTCAGGGCCCAGTGGTCGAAACGCGAGCATCATGCGCGGCAATCTCTTTATGTTCCACTACCGGTTTCGACTGCCCTCGAATGGTCGAGGACGGCCGCCGAATCGGAAACATTCTGGAAACTTCTTGTAAACCTTGCAGCGTACGCTCCGGAAGTGGAAACTTTCTGGAAACTTCTTGGAAACCTTTCCCGTCCTGGTCGCCCTGCCATACAAATGGTAGACACACGCTCGATCTTGTCTGCCGGCCTAAGGCAATGGCACTGCGACAGAAAAGCGCCAATGTCTGTAACCGTGCGTCAGACATTTCCTTTATGTTCCACCACCCGGATTTCGCTGCCGTTGGATGAGTCTGCCGGATTCCCTGATTGAAACGTTTTGAAACTTCCTGAAAAATTCGCCTCGTTAGAGAAATCTGTGGGTTGCTGATACGGTCCAATGGTGCCGGGAATCCCGGCTCGCGTAGCCGAGGTCGTTTTTTCGGATCCAGTTGCCTCTCGAACCAGTTTGACTTCCCCGGCAAACGCTACGCCGTCAGGGACGGTCTGGCCGGCGGCGACCACTTCCCATCGTCGGATGCCTTGCGGCCAAGCAACCAAGCGAAACCGTCTCGCAAAAAGGCATCGGAATTCCCCTCTCCGAACGCCGCTTTCGGGCAAACTGCGGATTCCTGACGAGAAGCACTCCTAGACTACTTCTCAGCGCAAAATTCGCTTTTCGGCCGTGATCTGACCACCCAGCCGCA
>CAZSQK010000093.1:0-33078 GCA_964608645.1 uncultured Solibacteraceae bacterium
GGGAGGCGCACCTCCGGCGGTTGGCCAAGAAGCCTGGTGGCGAAAAGGAGCGGGGTTAGCCAAGTTTTCATTCCGTTCCCTTCGGCTTCTTTTCCAGCATAGATCTTTGACGGTGAGTGTGCGGAGTTGTTGGCCTCTTGCTGGAGATAATTTAGACCGTTCCGTGTCGCACCCGACTACGTGATGCCTTTGCTCACCTGGAAGTTCGAGGAGCCGTAGTCGCGCGCAGGTGTCAAAAGAGCGGACTCGGTTCCTGCGCTCGAAGTAATGTCGATAACGCTGGCGAGCATATCGATGTGCGCCGCCAAGGGACGTGACCGGCAAAGGGCTGAGTGCGCGTTAATTAATCGGCGCGGAATGCGGCGAGGGGGTCAGTTCTCGCTGCCCGGCGGGCTGGAATGACTGCCGCGGCAAAGGAGACGGCGGCGATCAGTAGGGCGGCCTCGGCGAAAGCCGGCAAATCATAAGGCGAAACTTCCTTGACCTGGGATCCGAGATAGCGGGCCAACAGCAGCCCGGCTGCGGCGCCTAGCGCCAGTCCGACGAGAGTCAGCCGCATTGACGAGCGCAGAATTCCGGCCACGACAGCTTGCGGCGCCGCTCCCAGGGCGATACGGATGCCGATTTCGCGTCGACGCTGGATGACCGAATACGCCACCAGGCTGTAGAGCCCTACCGCGACCAGCACGATTGCCAGGAATCCGAACGCCGCGAAAATGCCCACGGCGACGCGCTGCGGTGTTAGAAACTGGTTCACCCGATCCGCGGCGGTTTGGACATCGTAGACCGGCACAGAAGGTTCAAGCGATCCCCAGATCTTGCGAAGGACGCCGGCCGCTTCGCTGGGGCGCAAGGTCGAGCGGATGAAGAGATGGGCCCCCGGATTGGCGGATTGCCAGGCTGGCCGGAACACGCGCGGCTGCGGATCTTCCCAGAGCGAGGCATCGTGCGCATTGCGGGACACTCCCACCACGGTTGCGGCCATCGCCCCAGCTCTCTCATGCAGATAAAGGGTTCGCCCCACCGGATCGGCGCCAAGCCACAAACGAGCGGCCAGCGCCTGATTCACCATGGCCACTTTGGGCGAATCGGCGTCGTCCCGAGCGTTGAAGTCGCGCCCGCCGACGAGCGCGGAGCCTACGGCTGTCAGATAATTTGGGCCGATCGAGTCGCTTTCCACGGAGATCGCGGATTCCGCGCCAGCTCCGGTGTCCACAGTAACGGGGCTCTTAACCGAGCTCAACAGCGCCTGCGAACTGGTGGTGGCGGCAATAATTCCGGGTGTCGAAGCGAGATCGCGCAGCAGCGTTGCCTGCGAATTCCGCAGCCGGGCGGCAGCTTGTTTCCCCGGTGCGCCGAAGTTAAAGGTTGCGGTCAAAAGGTGGTCGGCGCGGAACCCTGGGTCCACGGAATAGACTTTCTGAAGACTGCGTCCGTATAGGCCGGCAGCGATCAGCAGCACCGTGCAGAACGCCACTTGGACGGTTACTAAAGAGCCGCGCAGCCAATCGCGGCCGGAACCAGGCAGGGCAGCGCCGGATTGCTTGAGGGCAGGCAGAATCTGCGGCCGCGTCGCCTGCAGCGCGGGCGCGAGCCCGAATAGGATCGTAGTCGCCATCGAGGTTCCAAGGCAAAATGCCAGGGCGCGGCCTTCCAGCGGGAGATCAAGGGAAAGCGATAGGCCGAGCGCATTCGGGAAGTGGAGCAGCAGTTTCATCAGCGCCTGGCCCACCAGCAGCGCCGCTACACCGGCCGGAAGGGCCACCGCCAAACTTTCGGTCAGAAGTTGGCGCACCAACCTCCAGCGGCTTGCGCCCAGGGCCAGGCGCACGGCGAATTCGCGGCGGCGGCTCACGGCGCGCTCCAGCAGCAGATTGGAGACGTTGGCGCAGGCCAGCAGCAGCACCAGTCCGCAAGCGACGGCGAATACGGCGAGCGAATTGGCGATGGCAGTACGATAGGACGGCCAGAACTTGGACCTGCTCAGCGGGAATACCGTGGCGGTGAAATCGCGGTTTGCGGAGGGATCGCTTTGCGCCAATTGCGCGGCGATCTTCCCGATTTCGGCCTGTGCGGCAGGGGCGGAAACGCCGGCTCTCAGACGTCCGGTCAGCACCAACAAGCGCGCGGCGCGGCTCTGGAACACCGTGGCGGGCATCTGCGGCAGCAGAAGCGGCATGGAACGGAGTGGCACCCAGATTTGCGGAGGAGTAGCCCAGTTGAGGTTCATGCCTTCCAGCCGGTCCGGCACAACACCCACCACCGTGAACGGCTGGCCCTCGATCCGGACGCTCTTACCGACGACTCCCCGGTCCGCATGGAACCGGGAGCGCCAGAGCGGCTCAGCGATCATGATGACGGAGGACGCGTCGGTGCGGTCGTCTTCAGAATTGAGGGTGCGGCCTGCGAGGGGAGCAAGCCGCAGCATGTCGAAGTAATTGCCGGTCACCGCTTCCACTGTTATGCGCTCGGTCAGGCCGCCGTCTAGTGCGGCGTTCAGCGGCAGGCGCACGTAAGCGGATAGCTGCTGGAAGGATTGCGCGCGATCGCGAAAATCGGCGTAATCCGGGTAGGAACTCGAAACATAGCTGGCGGTTTTGCGATTCACGCTGTACACCTGCGCCAGTTGCTCGGCCTGTGGAACGGCGATTGGGCGGAGCAGAATTTCGTCGATCGCACTGAAAACGGCTGTATTGGCCCCGATCCCGAGCGCCAGGCTGGCTATTGCCGCAAATGTGAAGACCGGCGCGCGGCGGAGCGTACGAGTCGCGTGCCGGATGTCCTGCCGGGAGATCTCGAACATGGCGGTCAGTCTATCATGGCAGTGCCACTTGGCCCCGTTCCGAGACGCGAGCAGGTCTGTGGCCGGGCACTGCAAGAACGTGCAAAGACTTGACTGTCCCGGGCTGCAATGGTAGATTCCATGTGCTCGAAGAGTGGGAATCGCAGGGATAAACCAAGGGCACTGGAGACACCGATCCCTGGTTCCTCCACAAGGGCGCGCTCACGGGAACGTTATTTGGAGGAGAAGGAATGAACACACGTGGAGTGTTGATCGTAGCAGCCTTGGCTGGCTTGTGCTCTACGGCGACTGCCACCACGGAGGCGGCTGACGGCAAGGAAAAGTGCTACGGGATCGCCAAGGCCGGCAAGAACGATTGCGCCGATGCGAATGGCGTGCATAGCTGCGCCGGCCAGGCCACCAAGGACAACAGTCCTACCGATTGGAAATATGTTGCCAAAGGCGCCTGCACGAAGGAAGGCGGCTCGACGACGCCGCCCAAACCCAAGAAGTAGCACGGGTCATTCGCATGGGGGCTTGCACGCAAAGCGGCCGTAGCCTGGGCGCAGGTGTCGGCTTGCGGGCGGCTCATTACCGGGAGTTTCTCGAGCAACGGCCGAAGGTGGACTGGCTCGAAGTTCATTCCGAGAACTACTTCCAGGCAGGCGGTTGGGATCGGCATGTCCTGTTCGAACTGCGCCGGGATTATCCGATCAGCTTGCACGGCGTCGGCTTGGGCTTAGGCTCCGTGCATGGTTTCAGCCTCGAACATCTGCAACGAATCCAGAGATTAGAGCGCGAAGTGGAGCCATGCCTGGTGTCCGAACATTTGTGTTGGGGCGCGACCGAGGATCGCAATCTGAACGATTTGCTGCCCCTCCCCTTCAGTCAAAGCGCTCTCGACTTACTGTGTGAGCGGGTCGACCTGGTGCAGGAACACCTGCGGCGGACGATCCTGGTCGAGAATGTCTCGACTTATCTGCGTTATCGAGCCGACGGGATGAGCGAGGCCGAGTTTTTGCTCGTATTGAGCAGGCGCACGGGCTGCCGGATCCTGCTCGATGTGAGTAACCTGTATGTCAACCAATGCAATCACGGGGAGTCGGCAGAGGCGGCAATGGCAGCGATCGCCGCCGCGTCGCTTGCCGTGGCCGGGGAGATCCATCTGGCCGGGCATTTGCGGGCCGGCGATGTGGTGATCGACAATCATGCCGACACGGTCGCCGAGCCGGTGTGGGATTTGTATCGCACGGCGTTAGGGCACTTCGGCGCCGTACCGACGCTCATCGAGTGGGACAATGACATTCCCCCGCTTGGAGTCCTGTTGGGGGAGGCGGAAAAGGCGCGCCGCTGGATGGAACAGGCCGGTCCGAGCGGGGGCGCCAGCGCGTTGCCGATTCGCTCTCAACGCGAACCGGCGGAGGGCGGTCTAGGCGAGATCCAAAACGCTTTTGCCGACGGTTTGTTTGCGCCTGAGTTGGCGGCGCCGGACTGTTTTACGGGCACCGGCGAAAGCACATCCAGCCGGTTTGCGCGGTATCGCGGCAACCTGGCGGCGACCTGGGAGAAGACACTTGCGGCCACGTTTCCGGTGCTGCAGGCTTTGGTGGGCGACGAGTTCTTTGGCGGACTGGCGCGCGCCTACGGCCATGCAAATCCATCCAGAAGCGGAGATCTGAATGAATTCGGGGACGGGTTCCCGCGCTTCCTGGCGGAGTTTCCGCATGTGGCGCAATACCCTTACTTTCCCGATGTGGCGCGCCTGGAATGGGCTTTGCATCGAGCGCGCTATGCCGCCGACGGGGACTCTCCACTGACTGCGGAGCAACTGGCAGGCTGGGCTCCCGAACAACTGGAGGCGGCATGTTTGCGGTTGCAGCCGGCATCGAACCTGTTGGCGTCAGCCTGGGCTGTGACGGCCGTGTGGCAGGCGCACCAAGGTGTCGAAGCTGCAGAAGTGGAGCTCCCGACGCAATTGGACACGCCGAGTTATGCTTTGGTCTGCCGGCCGCACTGGAAACCGGAGGCGCATGCCCTGGCGCCTGCCGCCTATGCGGCATTGTCGGCGTTAGCAGTCGGCTTGCCGTTTGGCGCCGCCGTGGATGCCGCGCTCGAGTTGGATGGAGGGTTCGACGTGGGAGCGTATTTGCGGCACTGGCTGGCATTGAACCTGTTGCAGAATCCGGTTCCTTGGCCGCCGGTGGCATAATCGGACGCTATATGACGATTCTCCATTCCGCACGGGCGCTGATGGCGGCCGCGGTTCTCCTGGTTTTGCCTATGGGCGGGCAATCGCCGGGGCTTGCGGCGCGACCTCCCGCCGATTTGGCACAGTTGATGAAGGGTATCGTTTATCCGAGCGCCAACGTCTTCTTTGCGGCGCAAATTGACGATCCGGCCTCGATCAAGCCCGACCCGAAACCGTCTGTGTCTCCCAATCTGTTGACGAGCGTGTTTGGGAAATGGGAAGCGGTGGAGAATAGCGCGCTGGCGATGGCCGAATCGGCGAGCCTGCTGACTCTCGCGGGCCGCAAATGTTCCAACGGCGTGGACGTCCCGGTGAAGAGTCCGGATTGGGAGAAGCTCGCGACCGCACTGCGCGATGCGGGAATGATGGCTTACCAGGCGGCCCGCTCAAAGAACCAGGACAGCGTCATCAAGGCCGCCGAAGCGGTTACTAACGCCTGTTCGAACTGTCACGCGCGGTATCGCGGGAGAGCCAACCGGTGCCGGTGAGGATCCGCGCTACTCCGAAAGAAATCCGAAATCGCACCTGCTCGCCGCCGAGTCCCAATAATCTGCCACGGGCAGCAGGAATCGGCGCCTTCGGGAGATGCGATCGGAGACCCGGCTTCCGTAATCGGGTCGTTATAGGTCAGTTGCCGCCTGGCGATTACGGTTCCAAGTTCGAGCGGGTCTTCAGACCTCCTCACGAATCAGAGGGTCCTTTACCAGATCCAAAATCACGGAGTGATATTGCCATGCGAACCACCGCTTGAACAATCCAAAGTTCAAATCTTGGGGCCAGTCTGAAGGCCGCCGCCACCAACCATCAAGTTCCGCCGCGAGAATCTGTTTACAGTACCTGCGGACATGCCGGGCGGCTTCGTCGTCGCTGTCGCACTCCGGCAAGAGATAGGAGGTCGGTTCCCGGTTCAGGTCATCCAGGGTGAGGTCCTGACTTGTCGGATCCACGGAGTGGAGCCAATCCAGGAACGGCTGTTTGGCGGTCGCGATGACGGCCGTACGGTTCAAAGAATGCATTCTCGATTCTAGTTTCATTTACGTTCATTCCCGAGCGTGATGTCAGAGCGGCTCGGGAGGCATGCCACTATATAGCCGCGCTGGACAATCAGCTTGTGATCTGCGACAAGATTGACAGCTTCATCGACAAGCTCGCCGCGCCATTTCCGCCTCGGCCATAGCCACGGAGGAATTATTGAGCCTACTCATGTCGCTTTGTCAGCGCAGCCCAGGCCGAAAGCAGCTTGACGTCACTACGTCAAGGTGTCTAGCATTAATGAAGGGATGCGCATTGCGAAGTCCATCTCTCTGGGCATACTCACGATCGCGTTCGCGGTTTACGGATCTGACTGTCTGGCGATGACCACGCAGGAGCAAGCAATGCGCTGCTGCCGTTCCATGCATTGCTCCTCTCATGGACACCATCAGGGCCGGGATTGCTGCAAGAGCATGTCGGAGAATCATCCTTCTTTTGTCGTGCCTGCCGCGAAACACCATCAACCGTCCGGGCACACAGTCATCGCATTCGTGCCCGAATCCACGGAGTCTCCTAAGCTTGACTGCCCGTTTTCGGTTGTCGCGGCCCAATGCCACGCGCCACCGGTGTCCCGCGCTCAAGCCTCCTGCCCGATCCGCATCTAGCCCGACCTCCAGCCGTCTTACGGCTCCGGAACCCTCGTGTGCCTTGAATCAGCAGATTCGACTTCTGGAGGAATCGTGTGCACCAAAAATTCAGACTCCGTCCCAAGACCCGTACGTTATGGAAGTCTGTGCTCGCGGCGTCGTTAAGCGTGGCAACAGCCATCGCGCAGGGACCGGCGCCCGAGACAGCGCCGCCTCTATTTCCTGGTGGAGGACTAGTGTCTTACAGTTCTGCCTTCACGACACGTGGCGCGTTTCCTGGCTTTGTGCCCGGCACAATTTCCCCGACCAGTCGGCCCACGTTGTCGCACGAGGCCGATTTGAACTTTACATGGGGCTTCCACCGGGACTTTGATCTGACCGTCCTGCTGCCGGTCGTCACCAACCGCTTTGTTGTGACTGGCGCTCCCAACGCGGGGGGAACCGGTCTTGGCGATGCGATGTTGCTGGTGAAGTACCGCTTCTTCCGACGTGATTCCAGCCGAGGAACGACCCAGGGTTCGTTCACGCTCGGCCCGAAGCTTCCAACCGGGCGTACAGATCTAACGAGCGGAAGCGGAAGTCCATTGCCGGCAGGCCTGCAACCGGGATCTGGATCGACTGATCTGATCCTCGCGACCAACGGGGCCTACACCGGCCTTTTCAACGTCAGGCGTTTGGTAGCGGACGAAGACTTTCACGCCCTTATCCGTAGGGAAGGTACCCAGGCAACAAGGCTCGGTAACGACTTCCATTCGCGGTTTTGGCTGTCGTACCGACCCTACGAAGCGAAGAGCGGAAATCGTGAATGGTTTATCGGGCCGGTGCTGACGTGGCTGCATTCTGGCGATGATTACTTTTCAGGCGTCAGGGCCACTGGCAGCGGCGGCGCCGTTGTCCTGGCAGGAATCACAACATACGTCGGTGTCCGCCCCGGAATGCACGTCTGGTTTGCGATGGACTGGGACATGTCGCATTCCGGCGGCACTATGTTCATGCCTGTCCGCAGGCATGTCAGCTCTGGTATCACCCAACAGTTCCGCATGCACTTTTTCAAATAGGAGGAACCATGAGGATTAGAAACAACTTCGCTTTGCTGGCAATGATCGGAGCGTTTGCGATAGTGGGTCAGGCACAGATCAAGCACATCGAAATGCGCGTCGAGGGCATGACTTGAAATTTTTGAGCATATGGGGTGAAACAACACCTCGGGCGCCAGTCTGGCGTTCAAAAAGTAGAAGTGAGTTTGTTGGATGGCAAGGTAGATGTGGTCCCGAAGGAGGACGGAGCGATCGATCCAGCCGGACTCCTGAAGGCCACCTACGACAGCGGGGTTTCCGTGGCCGAGATGGATATGACGGCACGTGGCAAGATCGTCAGGGATGCCGCCGGCAGTTTGGTGTTTCAGGTTGCGCCAAGTCGCGCTTTCGCCATCTTGTCCAATGATCTGTCGAAAGGACTAGAGGCTCTCGCAGGCAGCACGACGCAGGTAACCATTCGCGGCCAGTTGTACAAGAAGCCCGCCGGAAAGAAGAAGCCGGAGGCATCGCCGACGATAAAACTGGTGGTTCTCGAAGTACAGAGCAAGGAATGAATGTCAACAAGACAGCTGTTGTTGGTTAGCGTCGTTGCAGTGGGACTCGTCGGATGCGATCGACATTCGGCGGGTCCTCCCGTCAACGAGCAAAGCTCCTTCGCCGCGGGCGAAATTGGATCGGCGCTGCCTCATTTTTCCGTGAAAGACCTCGACGGGCGAACCATATCTTCAGCCAGCCTTCGAGGCAGGGTTGTCCTCGTTGATTTCTGGGCGACTTGGTGCGCGCCGTGCGAAAAGGAAATGCCGGGATACCAAACGCTGATGGATCGTTATGGCCCCAACGGTCTCGTTGTGATCGGCCTAAAATCCAGCATGATGCAGGATACCGAGGATCCGATGCAATTTGCGCACCGGGTTGGTATCCATTATCCGCTGGCGGTCGCAACAAACGACCTGAACCAGAAGTTTGGCGGCATTGAGGGACTACCGACGACGCTGCTCTACGACCGCGCCGGAATCCTGCGAAAGAAGGTTATCGGTTTTGAATATACTGCAGTCTTCGAAACGGAATTGAAATCTCTCCTCCAATGACGATTACTTGCACTTGGGTAGGCGGCCACGACAAGCGGTCCGGCTGTGCTGTGCACATCAGCGAGAGTGATCGAGGGATGTGCGACACGATCTCGTCCGGAGTCATGCCCTGATATTCAGACCAAATGACGACGTCCTGCACGCGGACACGGTGACCGGCGATGCGAGCCCGTCCGCCACACGTCCCCGGCGTCTTGACGATCCGTTCATTTGGGATAACGCTCATCGGAGAAACCTCACTGGATTTCTCAAGAGCAAGTCTTGCCGGAAAACTTCGAAAGAAATCACATCTACAAAATTATCTACATCGGCCCGCGATATAGTCTGAAAATTCCCCGTATCCCGCTGAAAAGGCTGGTCGGGCCGGCGAGATTCGAACTCGCGACCTCTTGCACCCCAAGCCGGAGGCTTGCGCTACAGGGTTTTCAGGTAGGCGATCAAGTCGTCCTTTTCGGTGTCGCTGAGCATGTCTTTGTAGGCCGGCATCCCGTTGCCGCCCTCATCGATCTTGGCCCGCACGTTGGCTTCGGTCGGCTTCTTTCCGTTGACCAGCTTGTCGTGCTTAAAGAGTCCCTTGAGGCCGGGGCCCATCTTCTTTTCCTCGCTGTCCGCGTTATGGCAGACGCCGCATTGTTCGAACACTTCCTTGCCTTTGGCGGCATTGCCGGCCGCGGGCAGTGCCCGGGAAGACGCGGCGAGGGCCGCACAAATCGCGAATAAACGAATTCGGTGCATGGTTTCCATCTTACAATCCAGACGGCCCGGATGGAGGCGAAGTTCCGGAAGCGGAGCGGAATTTTAAGATTAATCTCCCCTAAGGTCAGGCGAGCTGTTTGCGGCGTGGGAGGTCGGCGATGCTGACAACGGCCTTGTCGAAGACGGTCATGTCCTGGACGAGGCGGTCGAGGTCGGCGCCGTCGTCAAGAGTGATCTCGTGTTCGATCCAGTCGGAAAGCGGGATGTTGCGGAAGTACATGCGCTCCTGCAGCACGAGACTCTTGCGGCTGTTCATGAGCATGCGGTTTTCCCGGGTATAGTGCCGCTGCTCGACCTTCAGCTCGGCCAGGAAATGGTCGAACGCCTGACGTTTGGCGGTCTCCTCGGCGGCTTTGATGGCCGTGTTCATGGAGAGGGCCATGGCCTCTCGTTCGGCCTTCAACTGGCCGCGGGTTTCGGCGATCGTTTCGCGCTGCTCGGCGAGCTTCACCTCCATGCGCGACTGCATGATGAACCATGCCAGCATGCCGGAAGCGACCGCCACGAAGCCCGGCAGAATGACCCAAAGAGCGGCTTCCATGGGGTTAATGTTATCCATGCCGCGAGCTAAACACTAGATCCCAAAAGTAAACAGGGAATTGTTACCGGTGGGCACCGAAGCGTACAGTTTTGCGCAATGGCAGCGTTGACTCGGGCGGCGCACTCCTCTATTGTTGGCGATGGAGGACGATGAATGTCTCGGACCGCAGGATTGGTGTTGTTTTTCACACTGCTCTCGAGCTCGGGCCAAGCCCAGCAAAAGAAGCGGGTTGCCGTCTTTAACTTCGATTATGCGACGGTGCAGAGCGGGTTATCCGCTATCTTCGGCTCCAATCAGGATATCGGCAAGGGCATTGCGGACCTGATGGTGGACAAGCTCGTGCAGGACGGGACGTACTCCGTGATCGAGCGCAAACAGCTCGATAAGATCCTGGCGGAGCAGAACTTCTCCAACAGCGACCGGGCCGATCCGAACAGCGCGGCGAAGATCGGGCGGGTGCTGGGGGTCAACGCGATCATCGTCGGCAGCATCACGCAATTCGGCCGGGACGATAAGAAGACCGACGTGGGGGGCGGCGCGCTGGGGGGTGTGACGGGCCGTTTCGGACTCGGCGGCGTGCGGCGGAGCAAGTCGACCGCGGTGGTGCAGATCACGGCGCGGATGGTGGACACTAACACGGCCGAGATCCTGGCGAGTGTGACGGCGAAGAACGAGGCGTCGCGCGAGGGGACGGGGATCGTGGGCGCGGGGGGCAGCTATGCCGGCATGGCGGCGGGCGCGCTCGACATGAAGAGCAGCAATTTCGCCGATACGATTCTCGGCGAAGCCACCACCAAGACGGTCAATGATCTGGCGCGGCAGTTGGAATCGAAGGCGGGGTCGCTTCCGGCAGCGGCGGTTCCGGCGATTGACGGGCTGGTGGCGGACGCTTCGCCTGACGGTACGTTGATCCTGAATGTCGGATCGAAGGCGGGGATCAAGGTGGGCGACCAGCTTGCGGTGAAGCATCCGGGACGCGAGATCCGGGATCCGGCGACGGGAAAGGTTCTGCGCCGCATCGAGGAAGCGCTCGGCACGGTGACGATCACGGAAGTAGACGAGACGTCGTCGGTGGGCAAGTTCAACGGGGCGGCGGGCGCGGTCAAAGTGGGCGACACGATTTCCAACATGAAATAGGGGGGCTCCATGAACTTCGAAATCGGGTCGACCATTGGCGATTACCAGGTGGTCGGCACCCTTGGCGCCGGAGGCATGGGCAAGGTGTACAAGGTCCGGAACGTGATCTCGGACCGCATCGAGGCCATGAAGGTCCTGCTTCCCGATCTGGCGAATGAGCCGGAACTCGCGGACCGGTTTCTGCGGGAGATCAAGGTGCAGGCGAGCCTGAAGCACCCGAACATCGCGTCGCTGCACACGGCGCTGCGGGTGGACAATCAGCTTTTGATGCTGATGGAGTTCGTGGAAGGGGACACGCTCGAGGAGAAGTTGAAGAGCGGTCCCCTGGCCACCGGTCCGGCGGTGGATTATGTCTCGCAGGCGCTCTCGGCGCTCGAGTACGCGCACGCGCACGGGGTGATCCATCGGGATATCAAGCCCGCCAATATGATCCTGACCGCGGCGGGCGTGATCAAGCTCATGGATTTCGGCATCGCCAAGGCGGCGGCGGACCGGAAGCTCACGATGACGGGCACCACCATGGGGTCGCTGTATTACATGTCGCCGGAACAGATCCAGGGGTCGGCGACGCTGGATGCGCGGTCGGACCTTTATTCGGTGGGGGTGACGCTGTACGAACTGGTCACGGGCAAGCGGCCGTTCGACGGGGACAGCCAGTTTTCGATCATGTCGGCGCACCTGCAGAATGCGCCGACGCCGCCGGCGGCGATCGATCCGAAGCTGCCGCAGGTGTTGAACGACATTATCCTGCTGTCGGTGGCGAAGGAGCCGGAGAAGCGCTTCCAGACGGCGGGAGCGTTCCGGAACGCGCTGAGCAACGTCGGAGCTGCGGGCGCGCCTGCGGGGGTTGCGGTGGCGCCGCCGCCGAAGGTTGGGCCGGTCAAGGACAGCTTTCACCTGATCGAGCCGACGGCGCCGGCCAAGCCGTCGGGCAAGCGGGGACTGTGGATGGCGCTGGGAGCGGTGGCGGCGGTTGCCGTCCTGGTGGCGGCGATCGAGTTCGGACCATGGACGCATGCTGCGCCGAAAGGGAACGCGCCGGCGGCAGCTCCGCAAATCGTGGCCGCGCCTGTGCCCGAGGCTGTGACTCCGGCTGCGGTGAGTCCGCCTTCGGCCGCACCGGCACAGCCGGAACCCGCCCCGGTGCAGCCGTCGGCCGTCTCGCAGCCTCCGGCGGCGGCTCCGGCGAATCGTCCGGTCCGCGAGGCGGCAGCGCCGGCGATGACACGTCCGCCGCAACGGACTTCGCAAATGCCCGCGGCGCAGGAGCCGGTTGGGTCTCCCCAGCCCCAGAGCGCGGCGCCGCCGATCCAGCAAGCGGCGCCGCAGCCCGCCCCCGCGCAACCTGCGCCGGGGCCGAGCGCGGCCGATCGCGCGGAGCTGCAGCAGGTCCGGGAGCAACTGGCGATGGTGTCGACGCGCGCGGCGGGGATTCGCACGAGCTTGCAGACGCTGCAGCGGACGCAGGCGGCGAGCGGTCTGAATCTGCGCGGCGATATGCAGGACGCGGCCAACCTGATGAACACGTATCTGCAGGGCGCGAATGCGGCGCTCAACGCGGGCGACGGCGCACAGGCCAAATCGTTTATGGACAAGGCCGAGCGGCAGGTGGAGAGGCTCGAAAAGTTTTTGAACCGGTAACCGGCCGGCCGCAGGGCGGCGCGGGGGCTTACAATATCGGTTCGCTATGAAAGCTCTCGTGAAGTATGCGCCCGGGGAAGGGAATCTCGACATCCTCGACGTTCCCGAGCCGGCCTGCGGAGAACATCAGGTCAAAGTGGAAGTGGCGTTCTGCGGCGTCTGCGGGACCGATCTTCACGTGATGCACGACACCTTCCGCAACTATCCGCCGGTGATTCTCGGGCACGAGATCGCTGGCACGGTGGTGGAGACCGGCGGCGGCGTCAGCGGAGTGACGCCCGGAACCCGGGTGACGGTGCTCGGCGCCACGGCGGTCACGTGCGGGCAGTGCCGCTACTGCCGCGCCGGCCAGTTTATTCTGTGCTCCAGCCGCCGCGGAATGGGCCACGGGGTGAACGGCGGGTTTACGCGGTTCATCGTCGCGCGGCCGGACCAGTTGTACCGCATACCCGAGGGATTCTCGCTGGACGAAGCGGCGATGAGCGAGCCCTTCGCGGCCGCGGTGCAGGCGGTGACGGAGGTGACGCGGATCCGGATCGGCGATGTGGCGCTGGTGTCGGGTCCCGGGCCGATCGGGCTGTTGTGCCTCAAACTGCTGGCGGCCGAGGGCGTGAAGACGATTGTCGCGGGCGCGGCGGGCGACGGCGCGCGGCTCGACGCGGCGCGGTCCATCGGGGCGGCGGTGGTGGTGAACACGGCGGAGCAGGATCTCGCGGAGGTCGTGCGGGCGGAGACCGGGGGCGCGGGGGTGGACGCCGCGCTGGAATGCGCCGGGCATCCGGCGTCGGTGCGGGGGTGTCTCGAAGCGCTGCGTCCGCTGGGGCGGTACACGCAGGTGGCGATTTGCGGGCGCGAGGTGCAGATGCCGCTCGACCACGTGATCTTCAAGCAACTGACGATCACCGGGTCGATGTGCTACACGGCGCAGACGTGGGACAGCATGATGAAGATCTATGCGCAGGGGCGCGTGCGGCTGCACGATCTGATCTCGAGGCGGCTGCCGATCACGGAGTGGCGGACGGCGTTCGACCTGTGCGCCGAGAAAGGCGCGCTGAAGGTGCTGCTGCACCCGGTGGCGTAAAGGCGGCTGCGGGTTCAGAAGACTCGCTGTGTGGGCCGTTGCCGCGTCATTTCATGGGCGATGCCGGGCTCTCATGTCGATGCCGCTGCGTCCAGCCCTGCAGTCTTCGCGGCGAGAATCGCCTCCGGTATGGCGCGCAGCGAAAGGACTCGCTCGGCGGCTCCCAGGGCGATTGCTTCGCGGGGCATTCCAAAGACTACGCAACTGGCTTCGTCCTGTGCGATTGTGTGCGCGCCCGCCTGGCGCAGGCGCAGCATGCCCTCCGCGCCGTCACTGCCCATACCGGTGAGCAGCACGCCGACCGTCCTGGCGCCTGCGGTTTCCGCCACCGAATGAAACAGGACGTCGACCGACGGCCGCTGATAGCAAACCCGCGGACCGCTTTTCACATTGACGAACAGACGGCTTCCGGCTTTTCGCAGGACCATATGATAGTCTCCCGGCGCGACGAGGGCCAGGCCCGGCCGAAGGGTGTCTCCGTCCTGGGCCTCCTTCACTTCCATGGCGCAAGCCTCGTTCAGGCGGTTGGCGAAGGCTCGGGAAAACTGGGCGGGGATATGCTGCGCGATGAGTGTGCCCGGCGTGGATGCGGGCAGCCGGCTCAAGACGGCATGGATCGCTTCCGTCCCGCCGGTGGAGGCTCCGATGGCGACAACGGCGTTTTGGGGGAGCGCCGCGTGCGCAATTTGCGGGGTCTGGGTGCGCTGCGCCCTGGCTTCCTCAGGCCGCTTGCCGATGCGCGCCGCGGCGGCCGCCCGGACTTTCTCCGCCAAGCCATGGCGTAGTTCGCCTACGGAATAGGGACCGCCCGGTTTGGCCAGCACCTCGACGGCTCCGCTCTCGAGCGCCTTCAGTGCGATCTGGCAGGACTGTTGTGCCAGGGAACTGATGACCACAACCGGCAAGGGATGGAATTGCATCAGCTTTTTCAGGAAGGTCAGACCGTCCATGCGGGGCATCTCGATGTCGAGCGTAACCACATCCGGGTGGAGCGAGAGGATCTTGTCCCGCGCCACATACGGATCGGGCGCGGTTCCTACAATCTCGATATCGGGCGCTTCGCTGAGCGCCTCCGCCAAAATCTTGCGAACGATCGCCGAATCGTCGACGATCAACACTCGTATCTTACGGTTTTCCGGCATAGGGCCTCCTTCCGCCTTCCCATAACCAAATGCGGCCCGTTCCGATTTCCAGGCGCAGGTTGCGCGAGACGGCGCCCCCGATCGCCTCGCTGGCCAGCGAGAGGCCGCAGCGCGCGAGCTCGCGCCGCAGAGCGGCATAGTTCCGGCGGCCGATCTCGAAGAGGCGGCCCTCGCCCATCATGCGCGCGCCGCCGGCCGCATGCGCCACAATCCGCCGAATCGCGCCGCCACGGCTGATGATTTCTCCGAGCAACAGCGGAATCGCCGTGTCAGCGAACATGCACGGGTTTTGCCGGGCGCGATTGAGATCGATCGCGGAATCGGGAAGCATGAAATGAAGAAGACCCCCAACGGCCGCGACGGGGTCGTGCAGCGTCAAGCCGATGCAAGAGCCGAGCGCATAGGTGGCCAAGACCTGGCCGGATGCGTCGGCGACGCGGCAATCCGCCATTCCTACGACGATTTGTTCCATCGGCTTTTCCGCTCCGCAGGTTTCCGGTAAATGGCCGGCTGCACATATTCCAAGGCATGCGGGATACGGGTCAAGCTCTCGGCATGGCCCACGAATAAGTAGCCGCCCGGCTCGAGCCATTCGCTGAGTTGCCGCACGACGCGCTCCTGTGTCGCCGCATCGAAGTAGATCATGACGTTGCGGCAAAAGATCGCGGGGAAACGGCGGGGCCACAGATACGATTCCACCAGGTTGATCCGGCGGAAGGTGGCCTGCGCCCGGACATCCGTCATGACACGATAGCCGCTTCCAGAGCGATCGATCGCCTCGAAATACTTGCCGATCCAGTTCGGCCGCAAGCCGGCGCATCGGTCGATCGGGTAGGCGGCGCGTTCGGCAAACCGCAGCGCGCGCTTGGAAATGTCACTGGCCGCTACCTGGCCCCGGCGCGATCCGAACGCGTCATTCAGGACGCAGGCCAGGGTCCAGACTTCCTCTCCCGTGGAGCACGCCGCGCTCCAGATTTCGGCGGAGGCGCGGCCGGCCAATTGCGGCAGCACTTCGCGGCGCAGGAACTCGAAATGATCCGGTTCGCGCAGAAACGCCGTGTGATTGGTGGTCAGGGCGTCGATCATTCCCGCCAGCGCCTCGCCGGTCGAGTCTCCGACAATGTGGCGGTAATAGTCGTGGAAAGACCCAAACCCCCCGCTGCGAACGAGGCGGCCCAGCCGGGAGGCCACCAATTCTTCCTTGCCGGGTTTCAAATCCAGCCCGAAAGCGCGGTGCGCGAGCCTTCGAATCTGCTCGAACTCGTGTTCCGCCAAAGGCCGGATCGCCGCGCGGTCGGCGTCGGCTAACAGGCCCTTCTCAGCGTCCCGGGTCACTGCCACGATCCCTGAAGAGCCGCTCGAGATCGAGAATCAACCCGACCCGGCCATCGCCCATAATGGCGCCACCGGCAACCCCGGCAACGCTACTGAAGACTTCGCCAAGCGATTTAATGACGACCTCCTGTTTTCCAATGAGTTCATCGACGAGCAGGCAGAACCGCTGCCCCTCCACCTCAGCCACCACCAGCACCGACTCGCCGGGATCTTCCGATCGGGGCGTCAGGTGAAACCGGCGGTGCAGGCGGAGCACGGGCAGGAGTGTTCCCCGCACCAGCGCCATCTCCGAATGCTGCTGCACCGTCCAGATCACTTCCTTTCCGGGGCGGAACATTTCGCGAATCGCGAAGAGCGGCAGGATGTAGCGTTCGCGACCGACGCCGACTACCAGTCCGTCGATAATGGCTAGCGTCAGCGGCAGCTTTACGAGGAAGGTCGTGCCAGTCCCCGGGGTCGACCGGATCTCGATCCTACCCCGGAGCTTATCGACGTGCCGCCGGACGACATCCATGCCGACGCCCCTGCCCGAGACGTTGGTCACGCGGGACGCCGTGCTGAATCCGGGCTGGAAGATCAGATTGTAGATGTCGGATTCGGAGAGACCTTCCGCGGACGAGATGAGGCCTCGTTCCAGCGCCTTGGCCTGAATCACAGCACGGTCCAGACCGCGGCCGTCGTCGTCGATCTCGATGACTACCTGGCCGGCCTGGTGGTGGGCTCGAAGCAGCAGGCGCGCCACCGCCTTCTTACCGAGCCGTTCCCGCTCGTGCGGCATCTCGATCCCGTGATCGACCGCATTTCGAACCATGTGCATCAGCGGGTCAGCGAGTCCCTCGACGATCGAACGGTCCAGTTCGATATCGCCGCCCACCATTTCCAACCCCACACGTTTGCCAAACTGACGGGCAAGATCGCGCACCAGCCGTTCCATGCGCCGGAATAACGGTCCGATCGGCACCAGCCGCATGGCCATGGCGGTCTTCTGCAGTTCGGCCGTGATGCGCGCCAACTGCGAGATCTTTCGCTGCAGACGCTGGCTCTTGACGGCAGAGAGCTCTTCATCGTGCCGCACCAGCGATTCCGCGATGACCAGCTCTCCAGCCATATCGACGAGGGAGTCCAGTTTGCCAGTGTCTACGCGCACTGCCGTGGCCTGGCTCTGCCGGCTTACGGCATACCTCTCGACGGGAGGCGCGTCCGTTTTCTGCGGCTCCTCGACTGCGGCCGCCAGGGCGGCCAGTTCCGGTGGGCGTCCATCCGCCGGACCCGCGCAGATCGCGGCGATGCGGGCCAGTAACGCTTCATCGCGAGCCGGCGCCTCCGAAAGCTGCTGTCCGAGCTGCTTTTCGATATGGGTCATCCAGCGGCGGAGATGGTCCGCGGCATGCAGGATAATGTCGATAGCAGCGGGCGTGATCGTCAATTGACCGTTGCGCGCGCGGTCCAGCACCGCTTCCACTTCGTGCGCGAGTTCCTGGATGTTCCGCATCTCCAGAAATCCGGCGATTCCTTTGATGGTGTGGAAGCCGCGGAAGGCGGAATTGAGAGCCTCGGTATCCGATGGGTCGCGTTCGAGCGTCAGAGCCTGGGCTTCAATCGACGCCAGGTGCTCGCGGCTCTCGAGGACAAAATCGGCGATGAGCTCCTGGTCCTGCGCCGGCGCGTTCAACGCCGCCGGGACGGGGCCGGATTCCATCGCCTCCTGCAGCATCGACATGCCCTCTTGCAGAGCAGCGGCGTCGAAATCGCCGCTGCGGATCGTTAGGGCGACCTGGTTAGCGGCCGCGGCGACCGAATCGGCGCGTTCTTCTCCGGCCATCGCCTGTATCCGCGCCAGCATGGATAGCCACTCCGCCGCCGATGACGGCTCTTCGACGACCAGGCGGAGCGCCAATCCCTCGACATGCCGCCGCAGTTCCGGCGAATAGGGCATCAGATTACCTCTTTGAACTCGTGCTCGTTCTCGTCCAAGGGAAAGAGCTGCCGGCCGGAGGAAGTGGCGTCCGCGAAGGAAGCCGAATGCGGCGCAGCCGAGGAACGCGGCTTTGCGAGCGACTCGCCCGCGGGCTTCAGGCCCCCGCCCTGCGACCGGCGTCCAGGTGTTGCGCTCGATTCGCCGCTGTCTCCGGCGATACGCCGCAGCCGTTCCACCGTATCGGAAAGGCTCTCCGCCTGTGCGGCCAGCTCTTCGCTGGCGGCCGCGCTCTGTTCGGCGTTCGCTGCATTCCGCTGCGTGACTTTCTCCATCTGTCCGACCGCCATGCTGATCTGCTCGATCCCGCGCGACTGTTCCTGGCTGCCCACGTCGACTTCATCCGCCAATATCTTGACCTGATTCGCGCTCCCGGTGATCTGCTGGATGGACTTGGCGACCAGGTCCAGTTTCCGGCTGCCTTCATTCGATTTGCCGATGGATTCCTCGATCAGAGACGCCGTATCCTTGGCGGCCTGCGCGCTACGATGCGCCAGGTTGCGAACCTCATCGGCGACCACCGCGAAACCCATCCCCGCCTCCCCCGCCCGAGCCGCTTCGACAGCGGCATTCAACGCGAGGATATTGGTCTGGAACGCGATTTCATCGATCACGCGGATGATTTTCGAGATTTTCTCGCTGGAAGTGTTAATCTCCTGCATCGAGTGAATCATCTCTCCGAGGTTGTGATTGGCGTCCTCCACCAGACGGGACGTGTCCTGCATCAGGCCGGTCACCGACCGGGTATTTTCGGCATTCTTGCGGGTAATCGCGGTAATCTCGGTTGCCGAGGAGGAGGTTTCTTCGAGGGTCGCCGCCTGTTCCGAGGTGCCTTGCGCCAGCGACTGGCTGGCCGAGGCCACTTGCCCCGCCGCGGCGGCGACCTGCCGGGCGCCCTCCCTCATTTCTGTCGCGACGCGGCGCAACTGCCGGTTGGTGGAGCGGATCATCCACATCGCGAAGCCTGCCGCCAGCGCGGCGCCGCCAATCAAGAGGAACATCATCCATCGCGTGTTGGACAGATTGTCGCCGGCCGCGCGCGCGTCCTGCTGCATCACCTCCATGCAGGACTTGACGAGTTCCTCCGCATTTTTCCCGAGGGCAACATAGCGCGGCGCGACCTTCTCGGTGAGAAATCGGGCCGCAGTTTCGGGGTCTCCCGATTCAACGATCCGGCGAACGTCGGCGAACCCGGAGGTCCAGGCGTTGCCTTGCGTCTCCATATCGGCGAGCAATTGCCGGCCTCGATCGGTGGCGGGCAACTGCCGCATCTCGGTCAGGGCCCTTTGAAACCGGGCGCTGCTCTCTTGAAACAAGCTCTCGGCGGCGGCCACCCCACCGGGGTTCTTGGCGTAGGTGAATAGCACGACGCCCCATTGCCCGACAGCCATATCCGACTGAGCCGTGTTCAATACGCCCGCTAATGCCAATTTGCGGGCTCCGACGCCGGCCGTCTGACGGAGGACGGTCTCCGATGTGCTGAGCTCGTGAAGACCCACGGCGGCCAACAAAACAATGACGGCCACCAGAATCCCGGTGCTGACACCGAGTTTGGCGCCGAACGTAAGAGTGCGCTCTCGCATGCTTTTTCTCCGTTCCGACTTAGTGCAGCATCTCGCTGAGTTGCCGCAAGTCCTGACTGGTGAGCACCTGATCGATGTCCAGCAGGATCTTGACCTTCCCTTTTACCTTCGCCATGCCGAGCAGATAGTGGCCGGCGGCCTCATCCCCGAAGTCCGGTGTGTCCTCAATTTCGGCGGAGGTGAGGTTCAGAACTTCCGACACCCCATCCACGACGACACCCATGAGGACCTGTCCGGATTCCCCCTGCACCTGGGCCACGATGATGCATGTCCGCTGGCTATACTCCGCCTCTGGCAGGCCGAATTTCAGGCGCAAATCGATCACGGGGATTACTTTGCCGCGGAGGTTGATCACTCCCTTGACATGCGCGGGTGTTTGCGGCACGGCAGTGATTTCCTGCAGGCCCATGATTTCGCGAACCTTGAGCACGCGAACGCCGAATTCCTCATTGACCAGATGAAAGGTCAAGTATTTTCCCGCGCGCGCATCGGTTTGCGCCGCGGCCGGCTCGGTCAGAGCTGGTGTGCTAGGCATCGTTCTCTCTCCGTTTCGTCATCGAACTAAACACCGAGGCTGCAGGAGTGCGCGGCGATATGCGGGTGCGCTTGACCGGCGCGCTCGTTGCGCGCGATACACAGTTTGACGAGGAGACACTCGTCGTCCCAATAGAAGCGCACCGCGACCCACTCGGAGTTTCCGGCGCTTCTGGTGCGAAAATTACGGCCGAACACGACGGTCGGGATGCTGAGACCGAGCGGTCCGAGATGCTCCTCCAGATCGTTTTTGACGCTGCCGATGATCATGTTCGTCAATTCGGCCACCGCGTCCAGAACCTCTTCGTTCACCGCGGCGGTCTCCGTCATCAGCATCTGGGAACAGACGCGGCACGCCAGCGCGGGGCTGCACGTGATGCTGCCCGCGCCCGTCCAGCTTCCGGCCAGTCCGATCAATGACACCACGCCGTCGTTCGCGTCGGGAGAGCCGTTCTCGACCGAGGACTCCCCTTGCCGGATGTCGACGCCCAACATGGTGGCGAACACGTTGGCGCTGGCTTGCGAGATGCACCGGATAATCACTTCATGGAGGTTCATAACGGCAGAACCGGTTCGAGAATCCCGGCCAGCTTCTCCTTGATCTGATCCGCGGTAAATGGCTTTCTCACATATCCCGCGGCCCCCAGTTTCACTGCTTCCCCTACCTTTGTTTCGCCGCCTTCCGTGGTGATCATCACCACGGGGATCTCCCTCCAGTCGGCTACAGCCTTCATCGCCGCCAGAAACTGAAGTCCGTCCATCTTCGGCATGTTGATGTCGGTCAGGACCAATGCAGGCCGATGGATCTTGAGGATCTCGAGCGCCTCCGCGCCGTCGCCGGCTTCGTGGATCGTCCCGATTGCCATTCCGGTCTGGCGCAGCACCCGTTGCAGGATCTTGCGGATCGCGGCCGAATCATCCACTACCAAAACATCCGATTCCATGGAACTCCTTACACCCTATTCATCGGAGCGGCAGGGGTATTTCATTAGGCGGAATTGAAGAAAATGTGAAGCACGGTGGGGCTAAAGCCGGCTTTGAAGACAGTCGATGGTCTTAGCGGAGCCCGTAATTGAGCCGTCAACTGACGCAGGTGGAGATCGACGCAGTATTCCAGAACCTGCATGAACGCAAACGCGACACGCCCGCGGCGCGTTTCGATTTCCGCCGCCCCGACCGCATCCCGAAGTCGCAGGTGCGCGCCATTCATCTGTTGCACGACACGTTCGTGCGAAACCTCGTTTCGAGCCTGTCGGCCTACTTGCGGTCTTACCTGACCGTAAACCTGGTGAGCGTCGAGCAGCTATCGTATGCCGAATTTCTCGACGGTCTACCTTCGCCGACGTGCATGGTCTCGCTCGGCCTCAGCCCCTACGACGGGAATGGCGTCCTGGAATTGAACCCGTCGCTCGCTTTCCCTATTCTGGAAATGCTGCTCGGCGGCAATGGCAAGTCATCGACCACCATCCAGCGCGATATCACCGAGATCGAGCAAAAGCTCCTCGACGGCCTCTTTCGCATCGTGCTGCACGATCTGCGGGAGGCCTGGAAACCGGTGACCTCCGTGGACTTCACCATCGAGTCCATGGAGACCGAGCCGCAACTGCTGCACATCCTGGCGCCGAACGAGGCCGTGGTTTCCATCGGGATCGAGGTTCGTCTTGGGGAGACGGTGGGGATGATGAACATCGCCATGCCGTCGATCGTCATCAAGATGATGCGGCAGAAGTTCGACCAGCAATGGTCCGTCCGCAAGACGCATGCCAGCGTGGCGGAGCAGGCGCGCGTGCTCCGGTTGCTGCGCGAAGCGTTGCTGGCGCTCGAAGCCCGGCTGGAGGGGCCTACCTTGTCGGTCAGGGATCTGCTCGAGCTCAGCGAAGGCCATCTATTGGTCTTCGACTACCCCGTCGAGCGTTCCGTGGAGCTGCTGGTGAACGGAACGCGCAAGTACACGGCGCAGGTGGTAGGCGCCGGAAAGCGGCGGGCCTGCGTGATCGACCAAATCCGCAGAATGCCGGGTCAGGGAAGAATCAGCGACGGCGAGGTGTCGGGGGCTGCCGGAGGCCCGGAATAGAATGCCCGAAGCGAATCCAGAAACGCGCGGCCGCGCCGGCGGCCGTTATTGCGGTCGAATTCGATGCGTTGCAGGAATACCAGCAGGCCCAGGACATCGGCGTCCCGCACACGTGACATGCCGAGCTGCTGCTGCTCCCGGTTTCGAAACTCCGCGATGGCATTCTGCACCGCGCGGTAGATGTTGGCCGCGAGAGGATTCGGGGGCACGCTCTCGTAGTACACGCCGCTCTGTAGCGTGCGGTGCGTGCGAATCAAGGCTTCGAGCGCCTCCCGGACGTCATAGTCGACCGCGCCGGGGGTGTCTAACGCGGCGCCCGCGACGACGTTGCCGAGGAATATCAACAGAGGCTGGCGTTCCTCGACGAACTTCTCCGTGACGCGAATGTCCTGATTGGGCACGTCCGCCGGGTTCAAGGGCGCCGGTTTGTCGTGCCGGCGCGCTTCCTGAAGGAACTCGCATTCGAAGGGGCAACTGACGGTCACTTCCCGTTCGGTGCCGCAGCAAATGGTGCAGATTTCCCCTCGGACGCCGGGGCAGAATCGCCGCGGCCGGCGAGTCTCGCAAATTGCGCAGGCCATTCCCTTAGTATAGGAGTTGGGGGAAAGGCAGACCGAATGAGCCGCACGAATCTTTTTTTTAAGGTGGAAGTCGAACACGATGCCGGGGAGAATCCCGAGCGCATCGCCAACGAGATCCGCCGCCACCTCACCAAGCTGTATGGTGTTCGCGAGGTGGAGCTGTCCAATTACGCGGCAGTCGAAGAGTGATTCCCGGCGCCTAGGCGTTCCGCCCCAGCATCTGCAAGTACGTCCGGTGAAAGAAGCCGTCGGTCATTCCAGCGATATAGTCGCAGACGACGCGGTGCGCCGGCTCGGCGGAGTTCCGCTCCCGGTAGGGATCCGGCAGCCGTTCCGGATGTTGTAGAAAAAACTCGAACAGCTCCGAGATCTGCGCCATAGACCGGCGGCGATCCTCGCCCAGCGCGGGCGACGCATATACCTTCTCGAACAGGAACCGCTTGAGCCCACGGCTGGTTTCCGCCGCATCGGGGGTGAATGCCGCCAGCCGGACGGGCAAACGCCGGACATCGTCCATGTTTCCGGCGCCAGCCTCCCGGGCGCGCTCTGCTGTCCCGGCGATCAATCCGGAAACCAGCGCATCGACCAATTGCCGTAGTCCTTCGTGGAACCGTTCGCGTTCGCTGGCGCCGGGAAACTGCGTTTCCACCGCTTCGAAAATTCCGGCATACTGCGGCACGGCCGCCGCGATCTCGCTGGCAGTGAGCATCCCCGCGGAAAAAGCGTCGTCGAGATCCGCCGTGTTGTACGCGATTTCGTCCGCCAGATCGATCAACTGCGCCTCCAAGGGAGGCCGCAGTCCCGGCAGGTACTCGTCGAACTCCATCCGCTCCCCGGGGCCGAAATCCCGCGAATGCTTGACGATTCCCTCCCGCACTTCGAAGGACAGGTTGAGTCCGGGGAAGCGGGCGTAGCGCTGTTCGAACCGCTCGACGATCCGCAAGGCGTGCAGGTTATGTTCGAATCCCTCGCCGAAGCGCGCCATCTCGGCATGGAGTGCCTCTTCGCCGGCATGCGCGAAGGGAGGATGTCCGATATCGTGCGCCAGCGCCAGCGCCTCGGTCAGGTCCTCATCCAGTTCGAGAACGCTCGCGAGGGTGCGCGCGATCTGGGCCACCTCGATCGTATGAGTCAGCCGGTTGCGGAAATGGTCCGAGAGCTCCGGGGCGAACACCTGCGTCTTAGCCTCGAGACGACGGAATGCCCGGGAGTGCACCACGCGATCCCGGTCCCGCTGAAAGGCGTTGCGGTACGGATGTGCGGGCTCGGGGTAAAGACGGCCCCGGCTCCGCTCGACGGGGAAGCGCAAACGCGCAAGCATGTCGTCGCGGCGGTTACTGCGCCGGCAATTCGGCGTATGCCGAGATGGCAGCCTGACCGATTGCGCCCTGCACGGTCCGCAGCGGATCGAGCAGCTTGCGGGCTTCGGCGGGCTTCTTCGGCGTCAGGTAGCGAGCCAGCGTGATCGTCGCTTGTTCCTTGGAAACAAAAGCAGTTGGGTGCGCGATCAGGTCGCGGAGCACGCTCTCGCCCTGGTCCGTGCGGCCATCGCCGAAGTAAATCGCCGCCAGCGAGAGCTTGGCCAGCGAAGCGTACTTGTCGTCCGCCTTGTCCGCCACTTCCTTGAAGTCCTTCTCGGCTTCCGCAAGCTTGCCCTGGTCGGCTTTGATCGCGCCCAAATAGTACACGGCGATCTCCCCTTCGGTGGTGCCAGGGTACAAAGCCTGAACGTCGGCAAATGCTTTGAGGGCGGTCTGGTCCTTCACATCTTGGGTGGGGAAGGCGCGATTCTGGCCGGGAGTCGGCGGTCCGACTGGCGCCTCCTGGATCTGGATCGCCCGGAACAGCACTTCCTGCCGCTTGCTGTGCTGCCGGCCCGAATAAATGACATAGCCGATGATGAGCACGACTGCCGCCAGCGCCACCGCGCCATAGCGGACGATCTCTTTCTGGTGCTCCTCAAAAAATGTGACTGTATGCTCGACTTCGAGGGCGAACTTATCAGTCTTGAGCTCTCTACGGGTGATTCTAGCCACGAAAACCTCAGGTGAATTTTGGAAATTCCATGGTAACACGAGCCGCATGTTGCGGTTGTGCCCCAGTCTAACCGTGCCGCCGTGCGAGCTCCCGCGCGGCCGCCGCCCAGGACGGATAGGCAAATTCGAAGCCGGCGCGCAGCAATTCCCCGGGCACGACCCGCCGCGACTTCAGCAGCAGTTCCGTCTCGGTGCGCAGCGCCCAGGCCCCAATCTCCAGCATCCAGCGCGCAGCCGGCAGTCCCACCCGAATGCCGGCCGCCTCACGCAGGGTCCGCATGAACTCCCGATTGGGTTCCGGACCAGGCGCCGCGACATTGAGGGGCCCCCGCAGTTCAGGGCGCGCGATCAGGAACTCGACGGCGCGGACGAAGTCCGTCTCGTGGATCCACGAGACATACTGCCGCCCCGACGCCGCCGTGCCGCCCAATCCCAGGCGGACCAGCCGGAGCAGGGTATCGAAGACGCCCCCGCGATCCGCACTCATCACCATGGCGCTACGCAGCGCGATCTTGCGCGTCGCAGCGGGTGTGCGCGCGTCGAAGAACGCCTCTTCCCACTCGGTCGCGACATCGATGCTGAAGCGCCAGGAAGCGGGCGCGTCCGGCTCCGCGCCGCCGATTTCGCCGGTGGCCTCATCCATGTCGCGGTCGAAGGCGTGGCGGTAAATCGTCGCGGTCGAAGCATTGATCCACAAGGACGGGGGACGCAGGGACTGGTCGATCGCCAACCCCACCGCGCGCGTGGAGTACACCCGCGATTCCAGAATCTGGCGACGGTGCCGCTCCGTGTACCGGCAATTCACGCTGCGGCCGGCGAGATTGATCACGACGTCCGCGCCGTCGATCTCGACGGCCCATTCCCCGAGTTCGAGGCCGTTCCAGCGGACCGTGCGCCACGGCTCGGCGCCCGGATCGCGTCCAAGGACGGTCACCGAGTGGCCCAGGCGATGGAAATAGCGCGCCAGCAGGCGCCCCACCTGCCCGCTGCCGCCAGGAATGACGATCCGCAGCATGGGCTACTCCGTCACGGCGACGATCAGATCCACGGCTACGCGCCGCAGGGGCCGGAGCAGCGGAAAGCCGGCAAGGCGGATCAATCGCGTCACCAGCGTAAGGCTCTTGTCGAGCAGCATGCGCGTCTTCGCCTGTTCCGGGGAGCGGTCGTAAATCCAGTAGAGGATCACTCCCATCTGGTACAGCCAGAGGAGGCGCGGCAGGTGCGGGCGCAGATCGCCCGGCACGCTCGTCCGGCTGCCCGCGATGGCCTGCTCGAAAAAACGAATATCGTTTTCGCGAATACCCCGCGTGCGCTCGCTGAACGGCGACAGGGGATGCTCGGGATCGGTAAACGCCGAGAGGGTTCCGAGGAGGCTGCGGTTGGGCTCGAAGTAGCGCAGTTTCGCCTCCAGCAACGCGCGCAGCCGCTTGCCGAGGTCTTTGCTGGCGGCGAGCGCCTGCTCGAGGAGGGGATCCAAGTCCCTATGGGCCTGGTCGTAGAAGGCAAGGACGATCGCCTCCTTGGATTCGAAGTAGTAATAGGCTCCGCCGAGCGCCACCTCCGCTTCGGCGGCAATTTCCCGCATGGTAGTTTGCGCAAACCCGCGCCGCCGGAACAGATCGATGGCCGCAGCGAGGATTCGCGCTCTGGTTTCGTCGGACTTGGACCGGGTTGGCATAGTTGAACGTGTTCAAGGTAGCGAACTCCGGCCCCGGCGTCAATCCGTCCGGAAAACGAACATCCCCAGCAACCTTCTCCCGCGACGCGCGTCCAATTTTGGGGTTCAATAGACACATGCGCTCTATCTGTGGGATTGCCTTGGTTGCTTTGTTTGGGGGATTTCCCTTATCTGCTCAATTTTCGGGACGCGTGACCGGAACTGTTGTCGACTCCAGCGGCGCGGCCGTTCCCGCCGCTGACGTGGAACTCTACGTTGCCGGGGGGAAGAAAGCGGTCCTCACCGTCAAAACCTCCGCCGACGGCGCGTTTCATTTCATCGGCGTTCGCCCTTCCGACTACGATCTTTCGGTCATGGCCAAGGGTTTCATCACAGCGACGGTCCGCAATCTGTCCGTGGACGCCGCCCGCGAGACCGACGTGGCGCAGATCAAACTCCAGCTCGCGAGCGTGACCCAATCGGTGGATGTAATCGCCGAGTCTGCCGGCGTCGAAACGTCGAGCGCCGAGATCTCCGGCACGATCTCGATGGCCGACATCCGCACCCTGCCGCTGCTCGACCGCGACCCGCTGGGCGTCCTCCAGACTCAGCCGGGCGTGGTGTCGAACGGCAATTCGGCGACGGTCATCAACGGGCTACGCACCTCGTACTCCAGCGTCTCGCTGGACGGCATCAACATCCAGGACAATTATATTCGCGATAACGCGCTCGACTACACGCCGAACAAGCTGCTGTTGGGCCAGGTGCGGCAGATGACGCTGGTTTCGTCCAACGGGAATGCCGCGTCTTTCGGCGGGGCCACCGAAACGGCATTCTCGACGCCATCGGGCGGCAACCAGTTCCACGGCGAGATCCTTTGGGACAATCGCAATAACTTTTTCTCCGCGAACGACTGGTTCAACAATCAGTCCGGCATCACCAAACCGTTTCTGAATCAGAACCAGTTCGACGGAGCGATCGGCGGCCCCATCCGCCGCGACAAGGCTTTCTTCTATTTCAATTACGCGGCCGTCCGCACGCACGAGCAATCGCCGTCTACGACGACGATCCTGACCGACTCGGCGCGAACCGGCACCTTCAAGTACGTCGATACTGTCAGTGGCGCCCCCCGCTCCGCCAATTTGCTCGCACTCCGTCAATTGAGTGGTGTCGACCCGGCCATCCAGCCGATTCTGGCAAAGGTGCCGGGAGCGCAGTTCATCAATACGACCATCGTCGGAGACGGCCTGAATACGAGTGGCTACCGCTTCAACCAGCGCGATAATGGCATCCGCGACAATGTCACGGGCAAGCTGGATTACAACCTCTCGACGAAGCACGCCCTGAGCGGCTCCTATTCCTGGAACCGTTACAACCTGGACCGGCCGGACGCAGAGAACGATTATTCATTCGTCCCCAAAGTCTTCAATCCCACCCACGGCAAATTGCTGGCGGCGTCCTGGCGCTTTACGCCTTCGGGCCGTCTGACCAATGAAGTGCGCGCCGGCTTCAACCTGACCGACGCCTCCTTTCTCTCCAACGAGCAATTCGGGAAATACGTGCTGAGTGGCTTTGCGTTCTCCAATCCGACCAACGAATTCCGTCCGCAGGGGCGGAACAGCAACACCTACGCGCTTTCAGACGATGCCGCTTACCAGCGCGGGTCGCACTATCTCCAGTTCGGATTCAAGGGACAAAACGTGCGCGTGCGGACGTTCGACGCCGGCGGCGTGGTCCCCACGTATGTGCTCGGGATGGGCTCCGGCCAGCCGGCGTTAGCTCGCCGCGATCTACCGGGCATCTCCAACTCCGCCCTTTCCTATGCCAACGCGTTGCTGGCCTCGCTGGGCGGATACGTCGACGGATACAACCAGACGCTCAACGTCACCTCCCGAACCTCGGGGTTCGTGCCGGGCGCGTCGTTCGTGCGCCATTTCAGCCTCGGCGATTACGACCTCTACGTGCAGGATAAATGGCGCGTCAGCCGCCGGCTCACCCTGACTTTGGGACTGCGGTATCAGCTCCCGGGTGTCCTGGACGAGCGCGATTCGCTCGAATTGCAGCCGGTCTTGACCGGTTCGGCGACGCAGACGCTGCTCTCCGACGCGAAACTCGATTTCGCCGGTAAAAGCGTCGGCCGCCCGTATTATCGCCTCCCCAAGAAGGATTTCGCGCCCAATATCGGCTTCGCCTGGGACATCTTCGGGGACGGAAAGACCGCCCTCCGGGGCAGCTACTCGATCAGCTATGTGAACGACCAGGAGATTGTCGCGCCCGAGAATATGCTGGAAGCCAACGGCGGTTTGCAAGGATTCTCGCAGGCTACCGCTCTCTCCGCGAGGGTCTCCACCGGTCTTCCTCCCATCTCCCTGCCTCAGTACCAAGTCCCGCTGAAGGCCTCCGACAACTATGCGTTCGATCCATTCAGTGTCGTGACCCTGGTCGATCCCAACCTCAACCGCCCGCACGTCCAACAGTATTCGATCGACATCCAGCACGATTTCAAGGGGACGCTGGTGGAGGCGCGCTACGTCGGCAATCATGTCGTAGGGGCCTATCGCGCGTTCGATTTCAACCAGGTCCAAATCCGCGAGAACGGCTTCCTCGCCGATTTTCTGCGCGCGCAGAAGAACGGGCTGATCGCGCTCCAGGCCAACGGCGTGTTCAACCCGAATTACAACGCCAATCTGCCCGGCAGCCAGCCTCTCACGGTCTTTCCGAAGCTCGACAGGAGCGTGCTGCGGACCGCGTCGCTAGTCAACCTGATCGAGACCGGCGAGCCCGCGGAACTGGCGACTGAACTTCAGACCAACGGCCTCAACGGGAGCGTGAATTTCTTCGCCAACCCCAACGCGCTGGCGGCCGATATGCTGACGAACTACTCCAGTTCGAGCTACAACTCGCTGCAACTCGTCGCCCGCCACACCCTTCGAGCCGGTCTCTCGTTCGAGGCCAATTACACGTTTTCGAAGGTCCTCAGCGATGGCGATGGCGACCTGCAGACCCGTTTCCAGGCGTTTCTCGACTTCAACAACCCGTCCCTGGAGCGCTCCCGCGCCAACTTCGATCTGAACCACATGATCAAGGCGTTCGGCCATTACGAACTGCCGTTCGGCAAAGGCCACCGCATGAGTTATCGGCCGCTCAACCGCCTGATCGGCGGCTGGACCTTCTCGCCGATTATCGTGTGGCAGTCCGGCGCCCCGTTTTCGATCCTTTCCGGCCGCGGCACCCTCAATCGCGAGGCGCGCTCGTACTACAACACCGCGAACACCACGCTCACCGGCGATCAGCTCAACAGCGTGGTGAAGTTCCAGATGACGGGGAACGGTCCGATGATCGTCTCCACCTCCGCAATCAACCCAGCGGACGGAACCGGAGTCAATGCGGATGGAGAACCCGCCTTCAAGGGGCAGGTGTTTTCGAATCCGGGAGCAGGCACGCTGGGCGTCCTGCAGCGGCGGTTCTTCTCAGGGCCCTGGACGTTCAACATGGATATGAGCCTGATCAAGAAGGTTCCCTTCACGGAGAAGATCAGCGCCGAGCTGCGCGCCAACGCGTTTAACGTGTTCAATCACGCCACCTTCTGGTCCGGCGATCAGAACATCAATTCCACCACCTTCGGCGTGATCAGCTCCACCTTCTACTCCCCACGGATCATGGAGTTCGGGCTCAACCTGAGATTCTAGCCGGGGATTACGACGCCGATACACCAGGGGTCGCGGAGGGAACCGCGCGACCCCTCCCGGGATTTCCCGAAATTACACAACTCTTACAAAGCAAACGCCCAGCCGCTGGTAGGGTGGAATTTGATGCAAAATCAGTCTCCGAACTATTACGCCAACCGGCAGGGTCTCAACGTCTTCACGAGCCTGATCCTGGTGCTTTTGCATGTGGGGGCGATTGGCGCTTTCTTCTGTTTCAGTTGGAACCGGCTGGCGGTTGCCATCGTGCTGTATTACATCGCGACCGGCCTCGGTATCAGCATGGGATACCACCGTCTGCATACGCATCGGTCGTACAAGGTCCCGCAGTGGTTGGATTATTTCTTCGCGGTCTGCGGCACGCTGACGCTCGAAGGCGGCCCGATTTTCTGGGTGGCGACGCATCGCATCCACCACCAGAATTCGGACCAGCCGGGCGACCCGCATTCGCCGCGCGATGGCGCCTTCTGGTCGCACGTCGGCTGGATTCTCTTCGGCGAGACCAACCATAACAACACGCGTCTGATGTCCCGTTATGCTCCCGACCTGGCCAAGTACCCCTTCCATGTCTGGTTGAATAACTATCATTGGATGCCGATCCTGGTCCTGACGGCTATTCTGTACATCGCCGGCGGGCTGCCGATGGTGCTGTGGGGCAACTGCCTGCGCATCGTCTTCGGTCTCCACGCCACATGGCTGGTGAACTCCGCGACGCACATGTGGGGCGCCCGGCGCTTCGCCACGCGTGACGATTCGCGCAACAACTGGTGGGTCGCCCTGATCTCCTTCGGCGAGGGCTGGCATAATAATCATCACGCGCATCCGACGTCGGCGCGCCACGGCCTGGCCTGGTACGAGTTCGATCCGTCCTGGCTGCTGATCAAGGTCCTCAAGGCCTGCGGCGTCGCGAAATCGATCCAGGTCGCCAGTGTGCATTCGCGGCTGACCGAAACCAAAGCAGCCTAGCCGGTTCGTTCCAGCGCCTCCGGTCGAATCGGAGGCCGCTACAATCGAATCATGGTCACCGCCGGACGGCGCAAGTCCATCGCGTTCGTCATCGCCCTCGGCATCGGGCTGATCTCGGTCATCCTGCTGCTGTACGTCGGCTGGGTGCTCTTCAAATGGAGCCATGGCATCCTGCTCGTCCTGGGCGTTCTGCTCCTGCTCATGGTGATCGCCGGCATTGTTCTGAATACCATCTTTCTTGTGCGCGAAATCCGTCGAAACGAACAGCACGACGCCTTCATCAACGCCGTCACCCACGAGCTCAAGACGCCGGTGGCGTCGATTCGTCTCTATCTGCAGACCCTGCAGACCCGCTCTGTCGACGAGACGCGCCGCAAGGAGTTCTACCGCATCATGCTCGAGGACAGCGACCGGCTGCTCTCCACGATCGAGCAGATCCTGCGCACGGGGCGTATGGGAGCGGCCAGCCGTCCGTTGAACCGGTCGCGCATCGACATCGGCCGGCTCGTCGAGCAGTGCGTATCACGCGCGCGGGCCGTGCACGGCGTTTCCGACGACGCGCTGGTCTATGACCCCGGACCGGCCGTCACCTTCGTCGGCGACGAGGATGAGGTGCGCGCCGCCATTTCCAACCTGATCGACAATGCCATCAAGTACTCTGGGAAAGAGGCCAAAGTCGCGGTTGCCGTCGCGCAGGACGAGGAACGCCTCCGCGTGCGGGTGACCGATCAGGGGCCGGGTATCCCCAAATCGGAGTTGAAACAGATCTTCAAGCGCTTCTACCGCGTGCCCGGGCAGTTGGCGTCCTCGGTGAAAGGAACCGGGCTCGGGCTGTACATCGTGCGGTCGGTGGCCAAGCGGCATGGCGGGCGGGCTTGGGCGGAGAGCGAAGGTCCGGGGCAGGGAAGCACCTTCGTCGTGGAATTTCCGATTGCGAAATGACCAGAATTCTGGTGGTGGAAGACGAGCAGCATCTGGCCGAGGGATTGCGCTTCAATCTCGAGGATGAAGGCTACGCCGTCGAAGTGGTCGGCGCGGGTGAGCCTGCCCTCGACTTGTTGCTGGGCGGCGGCCAGACGTTCGACGTGCTGGTGTTGGATGTCATGCTTCCCGGCAAGGACGGCTTCACGGTGATGACCGAGCTGCGGCAGTCCGGGCAGTTCATTCCGACTCTGATGTTGACGGCGCGTGGCCGTCCCGAGGACGTGCTCAAGGGGTTTGCAGCCGGCGCCGACGATTACCTCGCCAAGCCGTTCGAACTGGCCATCCTGATCGCCCGCATAAGCGGCCTCGTCCGCCGCCGCGACTGGCTGCGCGCCGCGATCGATCCGCCGCCCGCCGCCGCGAATGACACCTTCGCATTCGGCGACAAGTCCGTCCACTTCGATCAACTCGAGCTGCGCGTGCGTGGGCAGATGTTCCCCCTGACGCTGATGGAGGCGAACCTGTTGCGCTATCTGATCCAGCACGAGGGCAAGCCGGTTTCGCGCAAGACCATGCTCGAGGAAGTCTGGGGCCTTCACGAGGACACCGACACCCGCGCCATCGACAATTTCATCGT
>CAZSQK010000094.1:0-32704 GCA_964608645.1 uncultured Solibacteraceae bacterium
CGGGCGTTTGCACGGTGGTGGTCAAAGGCGGTGGGCCTTTCGGCGGGCGCCGGAACGCAGGTGATCACCAAGGGCCAGCGGGTGCGAATCCCGTCGGAAACGCGGCTGACATTTGTTTTGGACACGCCTGTCCGGATATGATGGGCAGTGCCCCAACCGACTGCAATCGTGACCGGGGCGAGCCGCGGCATTGGCCGCGCGGTCGCTACTGAGCTCGCCAGGACCCACACCGTCATCGGAACGTATCGCGGCCGCCGCGACGCAGCCGAAGAATTCAAGGCGCAGACCGGCGCCGAAATCTTTCAATGCGACGTGGCGTCGCACACGGACCGCGAGGCGCTGATCGCATTCGCGAAGGAGCGCTTCGAGACACTCGACGTGCTGGTGAATAATGCCGGGATGGCGCCGCGCGAGCGCCGCGATCTGCTGGAGGCGACCGAAGACAGCTTCGACGAACTGATTGCGACCAACCTCAAAGGGCCGCATTTTTTGACGCAGCAGGCGGCCCGCTGGATGGCGGAGCGGGGCGAGGGACGGATCGTCTTTGTGACATCGATCTCGGCCTACACGGCGTCGGTGAATCGCGGCGAGTACTGCATCTCGAAGGCGGGCCTCAGCATGTCGGCCGCGTTGTATGCGAACCGGCTGGCGGCGTGCGGGGTGAAGGTGTTCGAAATCCGTCCGGGCATCATCCGCACGGACATGATCGCCAAGGTGGAGCAGATCTACGACGAGAAGATCGCCAACGGTCTCTTACCGCAGCGGCGCATGGGAGAAGGCAGCGATGTGGCGAAAGCGGTGCGGGCCATCGCGGACGGCCTGCTGGACTATTGCGCCGGACAGGTGCTGAACGTCGACGGCGGGTTCCACATGCGGAGTCTATAGCGATGTCAGCGGATCACCCATAGATCGAGATCCTTGGTCACGTCTCCGTGGGTGCTCACCAGAACGGTGGGCGCGGCGGCCAAATCCATCGTGGCGGTGTCCGGCGAGTTGTACTCGACGGTGCTCAGGAGACGATACGATCCGGGCGCGAGGCCCCCAAATCGGTATTGGCCCCGGGAATCGGCTCGGGTGGTCTGGAGTTCGCCGACGCGCTTGCGGCTCGCCGGGTCGTACCCTTCGAGGTACACGGGGGCGTATGGGGCGTCCTTCACGCTGCCGCGGATCGCGCCCGGCCCCGACGAAAGGATGAGACGGAGGTTCGAGTTGGTCCGCGACAGGAACTCCAACCACCCGTCGGGGCGGCCGCGTGCGGAGGGAGCGGCGGACACGTAATACCCAGTGGGTGGCGCCAATAGAACTTCCCACCGGCCGGGCGGCAATGGCACGGAAGTGCCGGCCTCGCGCGCCGAAATCTGACCAGTTCCGGCAAGATCCTTGCGGCGGACCCAGAGGACGCCGGCTCCGTTCGCCGGAGCTCCGGCGAACGTCACGTTCGAGCCAGGCTGCGCCAGAAGCGTGACCGGCATGTCGCGGTTCAGGACGAAGCGCTGATAAGCGCCCTCGCCGGACGCCATCTCCAGATAGACCTCGTAGTCGCCCGGCGACTGGCCATTGAAACGGACCGGCGGCACTCCTTTGACGGTCGTGCGTCCCAGCGCCGATGCCAGGGTGACGGTCGCTTCGTCCGCCGGCTCCCAGCCCACCAGCACACTGAACAACTTGCCGGGCAGCGGTCGAACATCGATGCGATCGGTCTGCTGTTCCAGGAAGACGTCGATGAGTTGGGCCTCCTCGGCGCGGGATGCCTCACGCGAAAACGTCGGCAGGTAGCCGCCATCTTCATACTGCCGGCCAACCGTGCGCACGACGTACTTGCCGGGCTCGAGACCGCCAATGCGGTAGACGCCGCGATCGTCGGCTGTCGACTGGCGGATGAGCTCGGGCGGATCGCTCCAGCGGTAGACGGCCACTTCATGCCCGGGGAGGCCGATCTCGTTCTCGTCGACGATCGTGCCGCCGATGGCGCTGTAGCGCGGCAGGCGGATGGCGAGAAATGTCGTGTCGGCGTCTTCGAGCATGATCGGGACGCCGGCGGAGTTCCAACGCTTCTGGCCGTATTCGGTTGGAAGGAAACCGCGGCGCGAGGCTTTTACCAGGTAGGCGCCGGCCGGCAGGTTGTCGAATTCGAAGCGACCCAGGCTGGTGGTGCGCATCGACCGGACCTCGGCGGGCGTGCCCGGGAGAGGCTGGAGAATCACCAGGGCGCGCGTCAGCAGCTTGCCGGTGAAATTCTCGACTACGTTGCCGCGGATCACGGCGGCGTGCGCAGAAGCGGCGGCCAGGACGGCCAGCAAAAGGCGGGGCGTCATCGGATTACGTATAGGTCCGGGTCGACCGTTTGGTCCTGGGCCTCCTCGACTTTGACGATGCGCGGATTGGCTGCGTCCATCTGCGCAATTTCCGGCATCTGGAACTCGAAACTGGCGAGAACGCGGTACTGGCCGGGCGCGAGCCCGTAAAATTCGAACTGGCCGCGGGTGTCGCTGCGCGTCATGCGGATGTCGGCGACGCGGCGGCGCGCTTCGAGGTCGTAGGCTTCGAGGAATACGGGGACGCCGGCCACGGGGTCGTGCGCGGCATTGCGCGCGACGCCGCGAATTGCGGCGGGCTTCGGAGACACGACGAACTTCACATCGACGGCGCCCGGTCCGTTGAGCACGATCTCGTTCCAGCCGTCGGCGCGGCCCCGCTGCATGCTTTCCGATCGTGGGCCCGAGAAAGCCGCGGCATAGTATGACGGCGAGGGCGCCAGGGCCAAGTCCCAACGTCCAGGGGAGAGGTTGACGCGGCCCTGCGGCGCGCGCAGGGTCTCGGTCTTCCCTTCCCCCGACAAGTCCTTACGGCGCATCAGGATCTGGACGGAGCGGAGATCGACCGGCTGCCCTTTGGTGTCTTCGACGGTGACGCGCACTTCGGGTGTAGCTCCCAGCGTGATGCGGTGATCGGTGCTGTCGCGGTCGAGCACGAGATACTGATAGGCGGTGCTGACGTTGCCGCTGAGGAACCGCCGGTCATTCTGCGCGATGGCATAGAGCTCGTACGGTCCGGGCGCAGCCGGGTTGAATTTGAAGTTGCCCTGCTGATCGGAGACGGTATTCTCGGTCCCGACGTCGGAGATCAGGGTCAGAGTCACCTGCGACGGCGGGTACGAAATGGCGCGGCCGGCGAGCGTGAAGAGACGGCCGGGAAAAGGCCGGACGTTGACGGCCGTGGCTTCCTGATCGAGTTGGACCTCCACCGGGTGGGCCTCCTCAACGCGGCTGGTTTCCTTGGAGAACGTGGGGAGGTAGCTGCCCTCGTCGTACTGCTTGCCGACGGTGCGCACCAAGTACGACCCGGGCTCGAGCCCCCAGAATCGGTAGACGCCGCGGTCGTCAGTCTTGACGCGGGAGACCAGCACCGGCGGCCTGCTGTTGCGGTAAACGACGACGTCGTGCTCCTGCAGCCCAACGTCGTTTTCGTCCACGATCGTCCCGGAGATGGCGCCGAAGCGCTGCAGGCGGATCGTCAGGAACGTGGTGGCATTATCCTCGAGAACGACGGGGACGCCGGCGCCCTTCCACTGCTTCTGCCCGTATTGGGTCGGAGCAAAACTCCGCCGGGACGCGATTACCAGGTAGGCGCCACCGGGCATGGAGGCGAACTCGAAGGCGCCGTACGTGTTCGAGCGGACAGACTGCGTGGCGCCGGCCGTGCCGGCGATCGGCTGGACGACCACCAGAGCGCGGGCCAACGGGTGGCCGGTCTGGTGTTCCAGGACCAGGCCGCGGACGACAGCGGCGTTCAGCGTGACAGCCAGGAGCGTCGCAAGCACGAGGAGGCGCATAGGCTCTGAGGGGATGACGAGGAAATCAACAAAAGAGTGGAGACGGATTTCTATTGACATTGCGTTTCGGCAAGTGTACAGTGTCTATGTACAGTATACAGTGACCAAGCCGCCACAGATTCGGATCGATTTGAGTTCGCCGGTTCCGGCATATCGACAGATCGTCGATGCCATCCGGGTGCAACTGGTAGAAGGGGCATTACCGGCGGGAACCAGCCTGCCCTCGGTGAGGCGGCTGGCCATGGACCTGGGGGTCCATTTCAACACGGTGGGTGAAGCCTACCGCGAACTGGCCGAGGAAGGCTGGGTGGATCTGAGGCACGGGCGCGGCGCGACGGTGATCGAGCGCGGCGCTCCGGCGGCGGCGCCCCAGGAGCGGCTGCTGGAGTACCGAACGCAGTTGCGAAACCTGGTGGCGCAGATGCGCGCCGCCGGAGTGCCCACGCTTCGCATCGCAGCCGAGCTTCGGGCCCTATCGGAGAGTCTCAAATGAACAGCGTCTTCATCATTCTCGTGGCCCTTTTCGAAGGAGCGATTCTGCTGCTGCTGCCGCACTATTCCCCGCGGCGGTACTTCTTCGCGATTACGGTCGCGCCCGATTTCCGGACGTCGCCGGCCGCTCGCGATGCGGTGCGCCGGTATCACTGGTGGGTGGCGGCAGGCGTGATTTCGGCGATCGCCCTCTCTGGTTTCCTTGTGCCTCCGGTGCTGCCGTTTCTGTGCGGTTTCGCGGGATTCCTGCGGGAACGGAGCGTGGTGCGGCGGTATGCGGCGCCCGTGGAGCCGATTCGCGAGGCCACGCTCTCGACGGAGGACGATCATCTGCCGGCGTGGACGGCGTTGGCGCTGCTTCCGCTGGCAGCGCCATTGGCCGCGGCGGCCTGGCTACGCGCCCACTGGGACGAGATTCCGGCGCGGTTTCCGACCCATTGGAACGCTGGCGGACAGCCGGACGGGTGGGCGGATAAGTCGCCCCAATCGGTTTATGGACCTCTGCTGTACTGCGCAGGAATGACACTGTTCATCCTGCTGATCAGCATTGGAACCTACTATGGCTCGCGGCGCGGGCCGCAGCGGATACCCATGCTGAAACTTCTTGTCATGGTCACCTACGTAATGGCAGTAGTCTTCAGCGGAATGGCATTGACGCCTGTTCTGCCGCTATCGCCCTGGATCTTCGTCGCGCCGATCCCCGCGTTCGTAGTCGTGGTGATTGTCTGGAGCTATCGGATGGTCCGTCGCCAGACGGGCGAGGCGACGCCCGATGACCGTTGGGTTTGGGGAAGCATCTATTACAATCCCCAGGACGCGGCCGTGTTCGTGCAGAAGCGGGTCGGGTTCGGATATACATTCAATTTCGGAAATCGCATGACGTGGGTGATTCTCGGCGGGTTTGCCGGGATGTTCGGCGGCCTGGTGTTGCTGCTGCCGAAGTAGGCTTGGCGATTCGGTTGTCAGGGGAGCGCCGGGAGTCAGCGCTGGCGCTGCATCCGAATTCCTGCGCACTTCGGACACTTCCACTTGCGCTGCTTGTGGAAGATGTGGCCCTTGAGTTCCTTCATCGGAACCCGGCACTTCCGGCAGGTCACGCGATTCCTCTGACCCGGCGCTGGTTCGCTTCCCTCACTTAGGGAACTCTGCACACAAAGTTCGCGGCCTCGTCGATGCTGCCGCTCCCTTTGTACTGAGCAACCTGCGGGTATGGACAGAGGGGGCGGGTGCGGTCCACGGCATTGTTGGTGCGATGCACGGCGATGATCTGATCGGGCGCTATTCCGTGCTCGACCCACTGTTCAATCGTCGAAACCGTGTCCAGGGTGTTCGGGCCGTCACCGCCGCCGCAGTGGGTCATACCGGGAGCCATAAACAGGCGATAGCTGTCGCGCAGACGGCCGGCGCCCATCTTCTCTTCCACGCTTCGATAGTAGTTGATGCTGTTAAAGGGCGAGATGAGCTGGTCATTCCAGCCGTGATACTGCAGAAGCTTGCCGCCGTGCGCGAAGAAATCTTTCAGGTTTGGATCGGTAGCGTTGAGCAGTCCGTTATCGAGCTTGTCCGCGAGGGCCACATCGCTGTCGAAGTTCAGCGTCTTGAAATCCCAGGCCGGATCTTTGAAGACGACGTACTTGAAGTGTTCCACCGGAATGCCGAACGGTTCGGGGCCTCCGGCGAGGGCGCCCCATACGAGCTCGCTGCCGGGCGCGAGACCGGGAAACACTTCCTGGCCGGTGCGGGGGTTTTGGGCGCCGGCATAGATCCTGCGCGCCGCCTCGACCTGCGGCGCGGTCAGGCACGCCGAAACGTCATCGCCTTTGCACAGCAGAACCTTGGGGTCGAACTTGCAGCGCCGGGGATCTTCGAGGAGGCCATCTTTCACGCCGTCGATTGTGTCGCAGGCTGCGAGCACGGCCTGATGGATGAGCGGGTATTTCGCCGGCGGGATGAAGCTGGCGGGATCCTTGAGGGTGGCGTGCGCGGGCCAGAGGTCGCCTGCCATGAGGTGTGTCCAGTAATTGGCGGGCGCGCCGGCGATAATGCCATCGTAGTCGTTGGGGAAACGTTGCGCCTCCTTGAGGCCCTGCTTGCCGCCCGATGAACAGCCGTTCCAATAGGAGAATTTTGGCCCGGCGCCGTAATAGGCAACTACGATCGCTTTGGCCTTGACGGTCATCTCGTGCACCGCCCGGTATCCGAAATCGACCAGCTTCTCAGGATGGTCCGTCGCGAAGGAGGCGCCGCCTCCCGAATGGCCGGTGTCGGTTCCAGCAGCAGCGTAGCCGCGGCGAACCGCGACAGCCAGCGCCCCAGGGTTGATGGCGCCGGACCACCCGCCATTTCCGACCGCCTGGAGTTTGCCGTTCCACCCCGTTGCGGGCAACCAGACTTCGATCTTGATGTCGGAGTCCTTCGAGGGAGTGAGCGTGGCTGCCACGCGGCAGAACGCGGGCACATTCTGAAACGGGACCGCAGCCCCCGCGGGTTTAAACTCTCCCGCCCCGACCGGTTGCGCGAGCGTGATGGTGGCGTCGGGAAGCGAGAGACTCGCCAGTTTTTCGCACGGGGCGGACTGGGCAAGCAGGCGGACGGCGAAGAACGCCGTGAAAAGAAGCGGCTTTGCGAGCATTCCTGCGATGCTATCTGAAAGCGGGAAGTCCGTAAAGGGGGGCGGCGCAGATTGATTTGGCGGTCGAGGCACGCGGCAAGTAGTAAGGGATTTCGAACAGTCTGCTATTTTTGTTGCATGCTGCGCTTAACTGCCGCCCTGCTCGTGGCCGCCGCACTGGTCGCCGCGCAGGACGCCACGGTGAGCTGGATGCCGGTCGCCAGCCCCAAAATCGATGTCGCCGGACTTCCCTGGTTTCAGGAAAACCATGGTCAGTTCTGGCGTTTGCCGGCGCGCTCCCAGGAGTCAATTCCCAAGGAAGTCTGGAACCTGTCGCTCGATCCCACAGGCGGGCGGATTCGATTCCGCACCGACTCGTCCACGGTGGCACTCCGGCTCGAATGGCCGCACCCGCCAGGAATGCGTAACATGCACGCCTTCGGACAAAGTGGCGTAGACCTTTACGCCGGCAATCGGTACTGGGGCACCGCCGTTCCGGATAAGGATGCCGCACCGGGCAAGGTGTATGAACACGTCTATTTCAAGGGCCAGCCACGAGTGATGCGAGAGATCACGATCTATCTGGCGCTCTACAGCCCGGTGAAGGTGCTGGAGATCGGTTTGGACAAGAGCGCAGCGGTCGAGCTGGCCACGCCCTTTGCCGTCGCGGCGCCGGTGGTTTTCTACGGCACCTCGATTACTCAGGGGGGCTGCGCCAGTCGGCCGGGCATGAGCTATCAGGCCATCCTCTCGCGGCGGTTGAACCTCAACCACGTGAACCTGGGCTTCTCCGGCAATGGAAAAGGCGAAGGCGCCATGGCGCGCGTGGTGGCCGAGATTGACGCTGCCGCCTTCGTCCTGGATTTTGCACAAAACAACAGCGACGTGGATTCGCTGGCGCAGGTGTACGATCCGTTTATCGGCATCGTGCGCGAGCGCCACCCGGACACTCCGATTGTGTCCATCACGCCCATTTATGCGGCCAGCGAAGCCACCGGCAGCCAGCGCAACGAGGAGATGCGCGCGCTGATCCGCAAGGTGGTGAGCCGGCGTATCGCCGCCGGTGACCGCCATCTGCAATTGGTCGAAGGCGCGGATCTTCTCGGTCCTTCCCGTGTGGACGGTTTGGTGGATGGCACGCATCCCAACGATCTGGGCTTCCAGTGGATGGCAGAGGGGTTGGCCGAACGGCTGCGGAAGGTGCTCGGGCTGTAGACGCTCCGGTCCTCCCGAAACAGGTGGCCGCCCGCGTGTGGCGCCCTATACTGAAAAAAGATGAGGCGTCGCGCCATATTTGCGGGGATATTCGTATCGGGACTCCTCGCGTTTACGGTCTTTGCACAGAACCCGTTTCGCGAGTATCCGGCGTGGGAACACTATGGAGAGCCACTGCCGAAGGACTACCAGGTCCCTGGAGAGTGGGCTTTTGCGCGCCTGATGTATCCGAGCACGCACCACCAGTTCGACTGGCAGTCGGAATGGCGGCGCGGGTACGACTGGCGCGAGGGCAACACGAACTGGACCATCGATTATCCACGGTCCGACCGCCATCTGGCGCTGGCTCTGCGGCGGTTGACGCGCGTGGATGTTCGGTCCGTCGAGCAGCCCATCAATCTCGACGCGGACGACGACGTGTTCAACTATCCGTGGCTGTATGCCGTCGAAACGGGTCACTGGGAGCTGACGCCCAGCCAGATCGCGAAGTTCCGCGAGTTCCTCCTGCGCGGCGGCTTCTTCATGTGCGACGACTTCCACGGCACGGACGAATGGATGGTCTTTCTGGAGACGATGCAGAAGGTCTTCCCGGAGCGGTCCATCGTCGAGCTGGACAGCAAGGACCAGATTTTTCATTCGGTGTTCGATCTCGACGACCGTTACCAGGTGCCGGGAGCGCAGTTCATCCGCAGCCGCAGCGTCTGCGAGAAATGCGCGACGTCGTACCCGCCGGGGATCGGCGGCGACGCCGCGCACTGGCGCGGGATCTATGACGATCATGGGCGGGTGATGGTCGCCATGTGCCACAACATGGACCTGGGCGATTCGTGGGAGCACGCGGACGATCCGCTGTATCCCGAGCGGTATTCGGCGCTGGGGATGCGGATCGGGATCAATTACATCGTCTATTCAATGACGCATTGAGGGCGGAGCCGATCGATTAACCGATGGCGCGATAGCCGCCCGCGAAATAGAGCAGCGGATCTCCGCCCGGCACACGCGCCCCCACCATCCGCCCGACGAAGATGTCGTGATCTCCCGAGACGAACCGCTGGTGTGTGGCGCACTCGATCTGTGCGAGGGCGCCGGGCAAGAGAGGCACTCCCTGCACGCCGCGCTCCCAGGGCAGACCGTCGAAACGGTCGAAGCCTTTGCGCGCAAACCGGTCGGACAAATCCCGCTGTTCCGCCGATAGCACGTTGATTCCAAAGTGCTTGGCGGCGCGGAACGCATCGATCACCGTGGCGGCGTGCCCGACACAGATCAGAACCAGCGGCGGATCGAGCGATACGGAGGTGAAGGAGCTGACCGTGAGGCCGTGGGGCGCGCCTTGATCGTCGAGAACTGTGGCCACCGTCACACCCGTCGCAAAGCGGCCGCACGCGCCGCGGAATTCGTCTGCCGAAACCGAAAGGCCCTCGCTTGACATGTGGATAAATCTAATCCTATCATGTGGTTGACTGATGCGGGAAGCAAACTCGCCCCGTGTCCGGGTAAGGAGGCTGTTTTGATCAAGCTGGATATCATCAACGAGGTCGTCAACCGGACCGGCATCACCAAGACCAAAGCCGAAATGGCTGTGGAGACCGTCTTCGAGTCGATGAAGAAGGCGCTCGAACAGGGGGACCGCATCGAGTTGCGTGGCTTCGGCGTGTTCAACGTAAAGCCGCGCAAGACCGGGATCGGACGCAACCCGCGCACCGGCGCCGAGGTTTCGATTCCGCCGGGAAAGGCTGTTCGCTTCAAGCCCGGCAAGGAGTTACAGACGCTGCAGTAGACCGCTGCGGCGGCAGTTCATTGTGTCTTCCCAGGATTACTCTCCTGCGCCGTACCCGTTTTACGCCGAGAACGGCACGGCGGAGGTTTATCCCTTCCCGGCTGCCCGCCCGCGAGAGCGCTACTGGCTCTATTGCCTGCTCTTCGCCCTGACGCTGCTCACCACCACCGTAACCGGCGCAGCCATGCAGGCGGATTTCGCCCGGAACCGGCCTTTCGATCTCGAGAACAGCTTTCCTTTGTACCTGGAGATGTGGCAGCATCCCGGCATCCTGCTGCACGGGCTGCCTTTTTCTCTAACGCTGCTCTCCATTCTCCTGGCTCACGAGCTCGGTCACTATCTGGCCGCCCTGTATCACCGCGTCGACGCCAGCCTGCCCTACTTCATGCCGTCGCCTTTCCTCGGAACCTTCGGAGCGTTCATCCGCGTCCGCTCCCCGATTTACTCCAAACGGGTCCTGTTCGATATTGGCGTGTCGGGGCCGATCGCCGGCTTCGTCTTTCTGCTGCCGGCGCTCGCCGTGGGCCTGGCCTTCTCCAAAGTGATTCCGAACATTGCGCAGCAGGGAGCGATTCACTTCGGCGTTCCCGGGCTGCAGTCGCTGCTGACACGAGCGATCTTCCCCGGGGTCCGCACGATCGACGTCTACCTTCACCCCATCGCACGAGCCGCCTGGGTCGGAATGTTCGCCACCGCGATGAACCTGCTGCCGATCGGGCAATTGGATGGCGGTCACATCCTCTACTCGTTTTTTCCCCGGCGGCACGCCGCGATCTCCAAGCTGCTCTGCGTCGTGATGCTTTTCCCCGGCCTTGTCGTCATCGGCCGCTACTTCGGCCTCGCCGGTCTTCCCGGCGGTATGTGGACCGGATGGTCGATCTGGGGCCTTGTGCTGCTGTGGCTTGGACGCCGCCACCCGATCATCCACGACCCGACGGAGTTGACCCCAGGGCGCAGGGCTCTCGGCTGGATTGCCCTCGTCATCTTCATCCTGTGCTTCGCCCTCGAGCCGATCGCCGCCGGCGGACTGTGATCCCGCATGAAGATCACCGCGACGATCATCACCCTCAACGAGGAGCGCAACATCGCCCGCGCCATCGAGAGCCTGCGGTGTTGCGATGAGATCCTGATCGTCGACAGCGGGTCCATCGACCGCACGGTGGAGTTGGCGCAGAATCTCGGCGTGCGCGTCATTGAGGCGGGATGGCGCGGCTACGCAGCTCAAAAGAACTGGGCCGCCGAGCAGGCCGGGCACGATTGGATCCTCTCGCTTGACGCCGACGAGGCGCTCAGCGAGGCGCTCGAAGCCGAGATCTGGAGTCTCAAGAAGTCCGGCCCGCGCTACGACGCATACACCATGCCGCGCCTGGCGCGCTACCTCGGGCGGTGGATTCTTCACTCCGGCTGGTATCCCGACCGCAAGGTCCGTCTCTACGACCGCCGCAAAGCGACCTGGGTCGGCGAGTTCGTCCATGAAAGCGTGCAGGTGAGCGGCCGCATCGGGCATCTCGAAAGCAATATCCTGCACTTCACGTGCGATTCCCTTTCCGAGCATCTGCGCACGCTCGACCGCTATACGACGTTGGCGGCGCAGGAGATCGCCGCCCGCAAGATCACGGTCCCGCTCCACCGCGTGATTTTCGATCCCGCCTGGACGTTCGTGAAGGCTTACTTCTTCCAGCGGGGCTTCCTCGATGGGCTGGAGGGCCTCACGATTTCGTACATGGCCGCGTTCTACACCTTCCTGAAATACTCCAAAGCGAGAATCATGAGCTGATGCGCATCCTGCACCTCGACGCGGGCAAGGAGATGCGCGGAGGCCAGTGGCAGGTGCTGCGTCTCATCGCGGGGCTCGCGGCGGCGGGGGTGGAGTCGACACTGCTCGCCCGCGAAGGCGCGCCGCTCTTCGCCGCCGCGCGGAAAGACGGCTGGCGGGTCGAGGCACTCGGCCTGATGCGAGCCGTGAAATACTCCCGCCGTCACGACCTGATCCACGCCCACGACGCCCGCACCCACACGATGGCGGCGATCGTGCGCGGCGGTCCGCTGGTGGTCGCCCGCCGGGTCGCATTTCCCATCGGCGGGGCGGGGCTCGGGTCCAAGTGGAAGTATGCCCGGGCAAGGCACTACGTGGCCGTCTCCGAATTCGTCAAGCAGGTCCTGCAGGCGGGCGGCGTCCCCGAGGTCAAGATTACCGTTATCCATGACGGCGTTCCGCTGCTCGAACGGGAGACGCCCGCGGATCCGCAATGCATCGTTGCCGTGCAGAAAGGCGCGACGCTCGCCACGGAGGCGGCCGTCATCGCCGGAGTTCCCATCACCCTCGCCTCCGATCTGGAACACGACCTGCGCCGCGCCGCCATGCTCGTCTATATCACCCACGCCGAGGGCCTCGGCTCCGGAGCGCTCCTGGCGATGTCCTCGGGGATTCCCGTAATCGCCAGCGATCTCGGCGGATTGCCCGAGATCGTGCGGCACCGCGAAACGGGCCTGCTGGTGGAAAATCGCGCGACCGCGATCGCCGCCGCCATCCGCGAGTTGCTCGATGACCCCGAACTGGCGCGCCGCCTCGGAGCAGCCGGCCGCCGCTCGGTGCTCGAACGCTTCACTGTCGAACACATGGTCCGCCGTACCATGGAAGCTTACCGGCAGGTGCTCGCTTGATCGAAGCTATCTACGCGCTGCTGTTCGGGTTGCTGACCGGCAGCTTTCTCAACGTGTGCATCCACCGCTGGCCGCGCGGACGGTCGGTGGTGCGCCCGCGCTCTCACTGCGTCCGCTGCCGCAAGACGATCGCCTGGTACGACAACGTGCCGGTCGTCAGCTATCTGATCCTCCGTGGGCGCTGCCGCCACTGCGGCCGCCACATCTCGGCCCGGTATCCGACGGTCGAGCTATGCACAGGCCTGGTCTTCTTCTATCTGGTCCGGACTCGCGGGCCCGGCCTCCCCGCCCTGAAACTATGCGTCTTCAGCGCGATGCTGATCGCATTGACCTTCTCCGATCTCGAGAAACGCATCCTCCCCGACGAGTTGACTCTCGGAGGCGCCCTGATCGGTCTGGCTTTCGCGCTCTTCGTTCCCTTGCGCGATGAATCTTCGCTGGGGTTGTTCTGGCTGCTCGGACTGGATCTGTCCGGCCGCATCCAGTCGCTCTGCGAATCCGCCGTAGGCGCGGCGCTCCCCGCGTTCTTTCTCTGGGGAGGAGGGTGGCTCTACCTCAAGATCCGCCATCGCGAAGGCCTCGGCTTCGGCGACGTGAAGCTGATGGTGATGATCGGCGCCTTCCTCGGCCTGCAGGGAACCCTGACGACGCTCCTCGCGGGCTCCGTGGCCGGTTCCGTCATTAGCCTCCTCTACATCTGGCTGGCGAAAAAGGACGCGTCCACGTACGAACTTCCCTTCGGCACCTTCCTGGCCGGCGCGGCGCTGGTTGTCGCGATGTGGCCTTAGGGCGCCGGGAAATCTCCTGCTGGCATTTACCCCGGGCGGGAAATAACCTATAAAGATAAAGATATGCCCAGCGAATTGCTGATTCAGTGCCCTGACGGTCAGACCAAAACCATCCCCCTGACGGGGGAGCGGCTCTCGGTGGGACGGTCGAGCGCGGCCGAGCTGTGCTTCCCCGAAGACGCGGGACTGTCGCGCCAACACTTCGCCTTCGAATCGCAGGACGGACACTGGACCGTGCAAGACCTCGGGAGCAAGAACGGCACCTTCGTCAACAACATTCCTCTGAAAGCCCGCCTGATCCTCACGCCCGGCGATCGCATCACTGCCGGCCACCTGGTGGTCGTGTATTCGCCGGATGCCGCCAACCCCAACGACGGCGTGGTGGTCTTCGACGGCGCCGAAGCCTCTTCGCCCAGCACGTCCACCGTGGTGACGAGTCTGGAGGGCGCACTGTCGAATCAGACGCTCGCGTTCGAACGGGGCGGCCCGAAGGCGTCCGCGCCCATCCAGGCTCTCATCCGCGCCGGGCAGCAGTTCGCCGAAACCCATTTGATGGAGACGCTGTTTCCCGTCGTTCTGGATCTCGCGATCGAGGCGGTCAACGCGCAACGCGGCGTCCTGCTGATCCTCGAAGGCGACTCGCTGGTTCCGCGCGCCCACAAAGGCGATGGATTCCGGATCAGCACGGCGGTCCGCGATAAGGTCCTGAAGGACAAATCGTCGATCCTGGTGCGCGACGCGCAACTCGACGACGCCTTCAAGGGCCGCATGAGCATCGTCGAGCAGAAGGTGCACACGATGATGGCCGTGCCGCTGCAGACCAAGGACCGCATCGTCGGCCTGATCTACGTCGATTCTCCCTTCATTTTGCGCGAGTTCACCAAAGACGACCTCAGTCTGCTGACGATCATGGCGAACCTGGCGGCCTTCCGTATCGTCAGCGGGCTTCTTGCGGAGGCCGAGGAGACCGAGCGCCTCATGCGCCGCGATCTCAGCCAGGCCGCCGAGATCCAGGGCCGGATGCTCCCCGACCGCGCGCCCACCGTGGCGCACGCCGACCTCGCCGGGTATAACGCCGCCTGCCGCACCGTCGGCGGAGACTACTACGACTTCTTCACGTATCCCGACGGCCGGGTCGCCCTGGCGCTCGGCGACGTGTCGGGCAAGGGCATGCCGGCGTCGTTGATGATGATGGCTCTGCACGCCCGCGTGCAGGTGCTTGCCGAAGATCCCAGCGATCTCGGCGCTTTCATGATGCGCCTCAATAAGGCGACCTGCGCCACGTGCCCGAGCAACCGGTTCATTACGTTCTTCTTCAGCGTCCTCGACGCGGCGACGGGAGACCTCCGCTTCGCCAATGCCGGCCACAACCCGCCGATCATCATGCGCGCCAACGGCGAGGCGCAGATGCTGGACAGCGGCGGCCCAGTCCTTGGCATTCTCTCCATCGCGCCCTTCAGCGAGTATCGCGAGAGGCTCGAAGCCGGCGACATGCTGGTGGTGTACAGCGACGGCGTGACCGAAGCGAACAATCCCGAGTATGAGGAATTCGACGAGGAGCGCTTTATCGAGGTTCTGCGCAAACACCGCGATCAGCCGGCCGCGAAGATCGTGGAAGCCGTCACGAAGGCCCTGGCCGAATTCACTTCCGGGGCCGCGCAGGCCGACGACATTACGCTCGTGGTTGCCAAGCGGATCTGACCGGCAGCGTTGCGCCTATGTCCTTGGCTGCGAAGCGCGGTGCAGCGCGAACATCAGCACGGCCAGGATTGCCACCGCCACGCCAATGAAAGACAGCGGGCTGTACTTGACCATCGCCTGCTGAAAGCCGTCGACATCGTCCATCAAGCCGTGGCGCAACTCCGGAGAGATCGTGAAGAAGATGATGCCAAGTCCGAAGGTGCCGAATACGCGAAGCATTAGGGTTCCGACATCTATGGTCGCGCGCCGCCGCCCATTTGACCAGATCCCCAAAAGTTAACAGCAGTTAGTATGACTGTAGGAATTCCCGGGCCACTTCCGCCACCCCCCGGTGCTTGCCGTCGACCTCGTAATTCAGCTTGCGCATCACCGCGTCCGGCAGCCTGCCCGAGAGTTCCTCCAACGCTCCGCGCAGTTGCGGATGCCGTTCCAGCGCCTGTTGCCGCGCCACCACCGCGCATTCGTAGGGCGGAAAGTACCGGCGATCGTCGGCCAGGATCACAACGTCCATCGCCGAAGCCAGTCCGTCGGTCGAATTCGCGGCGATCAGGTCTACTTTTCTACCGTTTAGCGCGGCATAGAGCAGTCCCAGGTCCATCGCGACCGGGTCGCCCTCCAGGCGCAGGCCGTATGTCTTTAGCAAGCCTCCCAGACCGTCCGGGCGCTGCTGAAACTCGTACCCGGCGCCCATCCGCCACGCCTGGCGCGCCGCCGCGTCGGACAAGGTCTTCAGATTGCCGGCGCGCGCCGTCTCCCCGCGCACCATCATCGCAAACGTGTCGTTGAAGCCCAGGGGCTTCAGCCACTCCAGCTTCCATCGCTGCCGGTATGCGGCGCGGACCTGTTCGAGCGCCGCCGCCGGGTCGCCGACCGGCGTCTGCTTCAACACCGCCGTCAGAGCCGTGCCGGTATACTCCGGGTACAGGTCGATGTCGCCTTTCACCAGCGCCTCATGGGCCAGCATGGTGCCGCCGAGATTCAACCGGCGATCCACCGGCGTGCCGAGGCGGCGCTCGATCTGTTGTGCCAGGATCTCTCCCAGCAGGACCTGCTCCGTGAAGTTCTTCGACGCGACCACGATCCGCGCCGGCCTGGCGCAGCCTCCGGCCAGCAATACGCTCAAACAGGCGACAATCTTCGCTCGATCCATTCCAATCCCTCATCCGCCGCCAGCGCCAGGGCGGCCGCCGGCAGCGCTCCCGCCAGGACTGTCGTCTTGTCGAACATCGCCAGCCCACGGAAAATGAAAACTCCCAGCCCGCCCCCGCCGATCGCCGCGGCGATCGTCGCCGTGCCAATGGTGGTCACCGTCGCGATGCGCAGACCCGCGACGATCGACGGCATCGCCAACGGCAGTTCCACCTGCCACAGAATCTGCCGCTCCGTCATCCCCATCGCCACAGCCGATTCGCAGACCGCCCGGTCGACTCCCAGGATTCCGGTCAGCGTATTCCGCACGATCGGCAGTAACGCATACAGGCATAGCGCCACGATTGCCGTCGTCTTGCCGATCCCCACCACCGGCACCAGGAACCCGAACAGCGCCAGGCTCGGAATGGTCTGGGCGATATTCGCGAAGCCCACCGCCCACCGCCGGGCGCCCGCCCGGCGAGTTAACGCAATGGCGGCCGGCAACCCGATCCCCGCCGCTACGGCGATCGCCACCAGCACCAGTTCCACGTGCTCCAAGGTCAGCGAGAGGATTTCGGAAATCATCGATTCTCCAGGCTTGCCAGAAAAGCGCGCGCTTCGGGAACGCCGGACTGCCGGAACTCCTGCGGCGCCGCCAGCAGTTCCAGCGCGCCGTCGCGCAGCAGTGCGATGCGCGTGCCCATCATGAGCGCCTCCCGCACGTCGTGCGTCACGAACAAGGCCGCCTTGCCAAGTTGACGCCGCAGGTCCAGAAATTGCCGTTGCAGATCGAATCTCGTAATCGGATCGAGGGCGGCGAACGGCTCGTCCAGCAGCAGCAATGGAGGATCGCCGGCTAACGCGCGCGCGATCCCGACGCGCTGCTTCTGACCTCCCGAAAGCTGCCGCGGACGCCGCCCGCGAAACTCGGCCGCGTCGAGCCCCACCAGCCGCATCAACTCCTCGACCCGGCACGCGACCTTCTCCTGCGCCCAGCCCTCCAACCTCGGCACGAGCCCGACGTTGGCTTCGACGGTCCAGTGCGGAAACAGCCCCGCGTCCTGAATGACGTATCCCATCCGCCGCCGCAGCCGGATCGGATCCCAATCGGCCGCGCGCCGGTTCTCGAACCAGATTTCCCCCGATCCCGGCCGGACGAGCCCATTCACAGCCTTGAGCAGCGTGGTCTTCCCCGACCCGCTCCTCCCCAACAGCACGACGGTTTCGCCCTCGCCGACACTCAAACTGACGTCGCGCAGAATCGGCTTGCCGCCGATTGCATACGAGACATTCCGAATGTCGAGGATCGCCCTCACTCTGTAAGTACTGTACCCTGATTCGGCGCCAGGCTCTCCCGCGATACCCTGACGACATGGCTCCCACCACCGCCGGCATCCTCGAATCCTCGCTCTACGTCGAGGACGTCCCCCGCTCGGTCCGGTTCTACCGCCCGATCTTCGGCTTCCCCGTGGTCTTCGAGTTCGACGACGGCCGCGGCTGCGCGCTGCAGGCCGGACCCCGACAGGTGTTGCTCCTGTTCCGTAAGGGCGCCTCGCTCGGCATCACGTCTCCGCATGACGGCGATGGCGAGTTGCATCTCGCCTTCGCCATCGCCGCGGCGGAGCTTCCCCGCTGGGAGTCCTGGCTTGCCGAAAACGAAATCGCCGTCGAAGAGCGCCGGGAGTGGGACCGCGGCGGCGTAAGCCTTTACTTCCGCGACCCCGACCGGCATCTGCTCGAGGTCGCCACCCCAGGCCTGTGGTCTATTTACTGACGTCCATGTGCCAGCTGGGATTGACCCAGGCGCCGTGGCGGAATACGAACACCTCGGTGACGCGCCCCGCGTGCTCCGACCGCTTTCCGCCCTGCTCGATCTCGTAAACGTAGTTCGAGTAGACGATCGCCGTGTAGCCGAACACCTGGATCTCGGTTTTCGGAAACTCCAGCCGCGCCAGCTTCGCCCCGCTCGCCGCGAATGCCGCCGACCCTTCCAGCACCGCCTTCCGGTTACCCCAGGGGCCGCCATCGGGTTCCATCGTGAGCAACTCGTCGGGCAGCAGCTTCTCGAGCGTCGCGCGGTCGCCCGCGAAAAATGCCCGCCACACCGCTTCGCGCGCCTCCAGCAGGCTCTTCTTTTGCGGCTCGGGGAGCGTCCGCGCGACCTGATATTGTTCCGCCGCGGAATCGGGATGCAGGTCGGTGTCGGACCCCGTCTGAATCCATGCCCCATTCTGTTTCGTGTAGAAATCCGTGATCCGGAGAGCGCGCTTCGTCGGGCCGCTGGGCGTGTTCGATTCCACATCCGCCACAAACGCCACAAAGGCCGCGTCGCCCTGGAAGATCATGTCGAACTCGCGCATCCGGTAACCCGTCATACCGTACGGACTCTTCGGATCGACGTTGCCGGTCCAATTCATGTACCCGTCGACTCCGTGAATCATCTTCTGCGACCCTTCCAGGTAGCCGAGCCAGTTTGCGGCATGGGTCGCCCGCAGTTCGGCCCGATCCTTATGGATGAAGGCTTGAAAGATGCGGTCGATGTGGGCGCGAATCGCTTCGCGGTCCGCCGCACGGTTGTCGTCGGCCGCGCCGGCAAGGGCTGCGGCGGTGATGAGGATACACGCAAGACGTTTCATATCGATCCACCTCGGACAGTCTAATCCTCTCGAATGGTCTCGGCGCGGTTCGCCGAGAAGGCGCGCCCCAGGTCGCGCCGGAAGACGAAGTTCCAGAGTGGATTCGCGCGTCCAGGCACAGCCCCCTCCTACCCCTCCGATTCCAGCATCCAGTTCATCGCCGAGGTCATCCGATACCAGTTGCGCTTCTCTTCGATGAGGTCGGCGCGGCCCGCGCGCGTCAGCGTGTAATACCTGGCCCGGCGGTTGTTCTCGGACGGTCCCCACTCGCCTGTAATCCAACCCCTCTGTTCGAGCCGCCGCAACGCCGGGAATAACGATCCCGGCTTGACGGCAAATGCCCCGCGCGTCACCTGGTGAATCCGCTCCGCCACACCAATGCCGTGCATCGGCTCGAGCTCCAGCGCGCGCAGAATCAGAAGATCGAGCGTCCCCGGTAGGATATCCATAGATGATGCACAGAATCTATCACATTTGTCGCCATTTTCCTACAGACTGTCTTTAGAAGCAAAAAAGTGGGGTCTCCTGTAGTTGCAGGGCCGCCTTGACTGGTCTTAGACGATGAAGCTACGGTGGAACACTTGAGTGCTCTACAAGAAGGCCAATCCTCGCCTGGTGGGAAACCGGTTCGCTGGTCCGAACGGTTCGCGGTGAGCGGTTGGGCGCTCCTTTTTACTTACGCCCTCTTCTTCGAGTACTTCCCGCCATTCACACGCGTGCATCTCTGGTCCGATGTAGCCGGGTATCATTATCCGCTGCAGTTGTACGCCTTTCGCGCTCTCAAGGAAGGCCGCCTACCGCTTTGGGATGCCCCGATTTATAGCGGCATCTCGTTCGTCGGAAACATCCAGGCCGCGTTCCTCTATCCACCCACATGGCTAATGTACGCCGCGGTGTGGCGCCTGCCCATGATCCCATTCAAGGCGCTCGAAGCTTTCACGTTCCTTCACATATGGGTCGCGTTTGTTCTCGGGTATCTCTGGCTGCGCGGGAGAACCGGATGGATGGCCGCCTGCCTCGGCGCGGCGGTCTTCGCCTGTTCGGGATTTATGATGTGCGAGACCCTGCATCCCGGCGTCCTCTGCGCGGCCGCATGGATTCCGTTGGGACTGTGGGGCATCGACGGAACCGTCGAACGGCGCGATTGGCGGCCCCTGTGGAAGGTCGCTGTTTCGGCGGCTCTGTCGATCCTCGCCGGCTACCCGGCGGCTTCCATAGCCTGCCTGGCGGTCCTGGGGCTTTATGCCCTTTGCAGCCGCGCGCCATCGCGGGCCGCGGCCGGCGTAGGCCTTGGACTCGCGGGGGCAATCCTGCTTACGGCAGTTCAGTTATTGCCCACCATGGACGCTCGATCGCTCATGGTCGGCGAGCCGAAGTACGGTCCCGGAGCTTGGGGGCTGTTGACGCTCCTGCTGTCGTGTTTTGTCCCCAACTGGTTCGATTTCAATCCGGCCCACCCCACCAATTACGAGCCCGCCTGTTTCTACTTCTATCTCGGGCTGCCTGCGCTGTTCGCCGCCATATGGGCGCTCCGTCAGCGCCAAATCCGGCGCTATCTCCAGCCGTTGGCGGTCTTGTCCGTCATGCTCTTTCTCGCGAACCCGCCGGACTTCTTCGTTCGAGCCATCGAGCGCGTCCCGGCCATCGATTTCACGATTGCGCCGTTTCACTTTCTCGTCGGCATAGGGTGCATGGCGGCATTGATGACCGCTCTCAGCGTGGACGCGTTTTTGAAGAAGCCGGGAGGCGCAACCACGCATCTTCCAGGATGGATGGCGCCGGCCGCCATCGTGTTCCTCGGGGCCTGGTCCCTCCGTCAACTCTGGACCGGCGCCCGCGGGGGCGCCTTCCCCACCCGGGAACATTCCCTCGTCGGCTTGGGGCTTTCCCTTGCGGCGTTCTCGCTCGGGCTCTGGACCTTTCGGGCCAGCGGCGCACGCCGCCGCGTCCTGCTCGCCATGGCAATCCTGTTCGCAACCGGGGCCGATTACCAGGTGTTTGGCGCCGGGCGCTGGTTCAACGCCATTGAGGGCGACGAGGACGAACAACACGAGGCTGACCGAATCCACGGCATGAACGAACCTGCGTTTCTGGCGCTCTCGGCGAACCGCAGCTACCGCATCGCGTGCGATGAGAACGCCGCTCCCTACGCGACGGATCTACGCGGGTATGATCTTTCAACGCCGGAAGGCTTCGATCCGTTCCTGCCCACGCAATATCGCGACTGGATTGCCCGCCGCGTCCCCTTTCGCACCAACCGTATTTTCTTCGTCAACCTCAAAGACGAGGCCATGCTACAGGCTCTCGGCGTCCGCTATGTGATCACCCACGAAGGAGCAGGCAACCACCAATTCCTCTCGCAGAGCCCGCTCTTCGCGTTGGTTGGCCTCAAGAATTCCTTTTACATTGTGTACGAGTATCTCCGCGCCAAAGCGCCATATCGTTGGGAGGATGACGCGAACGGCGCAGTCCAACTCGCGTCCTGGACTCCAGAACGGCGGGACCTCGTCGTACAATCCGATCGCGGCGGCCGTTTCGTCTTGATCGAGCAGTTCTTCCCGGGCTGGCAGGCGACGATCGATGGGCGGCCCGCGGAGATCCTCCGCTACGACTCCGCGTTCCAATCGGTCGTTGTGCCGCCCGGCAGTCATCGGCTGATCTTCCGTTTTCATCCGGCCAGCCTGCGCGCCGGGGCGATCGTCAGCGGCCTCGCGCTCGTAGGCCTTCTCTTCGTCATCGTCGCCGATTGCCGGCGGGGCCGCGCTCAAGCCCGGATCAGCTCCATGTCCGGTCGTGGCCGAGCTGATTATCCCACTGGGTCGTAGGATCGGTGAAAAACTCGCCCTGTCTGCACAGGGGTCGTATCGCCGCTTCATTCACCTTGATGCCCATACCGGGCTCCATCGGAACGTCGATGTAACCGTTTTTCACGAGGGGCCAAACATCGGATATGTCCTTGTACCAAGGCATCTCCGGCTGGTGCCATTCGTAGGCGATGAAGTTTTCGGTGGCGGCGATCGCGTGCACGCCGGCCATGTAGCCGATTGGAGTGGATGCGCAGTGGACCATCATCCCGATCGAATATCTCTGCGCCAGGTCGCCCATCTTCTTCAGTTCGAGGCAGCCTCCGGTCACCGCGGGATCCGGGTGGATATAATCGACCGCGCGCGCCTGGCAAAGCTTTTCAAACGATTCCGCCAGGTAGACGTCTTCGCCGGTCAAGGTCGGCACATCCAGCGCATCCGTGATGGTCTTCCACTCTTGCGTGCGGTACCACGGGACCATGTCCTCCAACCAGGCCGGGTTGTACTTCTGCAGCGCTTTCCCCAATTTGATGAGACTGTTCACACCGAGGTGGCCGAAATGGTCGAACGCCAGAGGAATGTCCATGCCCAGGACGTCCCGAATCTGGCCGACATAATCGGCCACGAGTTCACACCCCTTCTGCGTGAGTTCGTAGGCCGTCATATAGTTCTCGACCGTGTCGCCCGCTCCCCACGGCCCGTCTGCCGGCGCCTGGAACGTGCCCGGCTTGCCTCGCAGAATGCCCTCCGCGCCTAAGTCCGTTTTGAGCATCGTAAATCCGGCTTCCGCGCGCGCCTTGAGGTCTTTACCGATCTCTCGCGGGTCGTCCGAGCGCAGCGGAGTCTCGCTGTACATGCGGACCTTGTCGCGGTATTTCCCGCCGAGCATTTGATGAACCGGCACGCCGTAAACCTGACCGGCGATATCCCAACACGCCTGCTCGACCGCGGTCACGCCGCCGCCCTGACGCGCCTGCCCGCCGAACTGCTGGATCCGGCGGAAGATCTTCTCGACGTTGCACGGATTCTGGCCCAGGATCCGGCTCTTCAACATGAGGGCGTATGGGGGCACGCCGCCGTTATACATCTCGCCGTAACCGGAGATGCCCTGGTTGGTGTCGATGCGGACGAGGATTTGCCCCATGCCCGCCCCGCCTCTACCCGGCGCCGCCCCAGGGTACGGTTGCCCTCCGGGCCTCGTGGCCGGTGCTCCCCTGCCGCCGCCCCGCCCGCCTCCACCGCCCCGGTTCTGGCTCAAAATGGCGATGCGCATATCGGTGATTTTCAAATCCGACGGGTTCGAATTCCGGTTGACATTCTGGGGGTAGGCTTCCAGGTCCGCAAAGAGGCCCAGTCCTGCAGCCAGGCCTCCCGTCTTCAGAAACGAACGCCGCCCAAACGAATGACCCTTCGAAGACATATGCATTTGCTCCTTTCAATCCGGCTCTTAACCAGGATCACGGAATGGCGCGAAGAGCGAAGCCCGAATCCGCCCCTCCTACATCCGGCGATGGCTGGCGATGGCGACGATTATATCCCTTGACCGATCTGCCGGCTTCTTCCAATCGCGGGATTCTATCGAGCAGGACAACCGTTGCATTCGCACTGCTTCCCGCCGAGAATACAGTCAGCTAGACGCTTCTCAGCGAATACAGCGTGAGGTTATCTGCCCTATGCGGACCGGGAGAGTCGTGGTTTATGGATTTTGGCTGTCGGCATTCGTGGCCGGTGGCTCGCAGGATGTTCCCCCGTCCGCGGGCGGGGGGATCAGGGACGAGCCCCCTTCTTTCGGAACCCCGCAGGCGCCGCTCCTCAGTCCGCCGGCGAGCACCTCGGTAAGCTTCAAGGGCAAGAAAATCACCATCAAATACAGCGCGCCGTCGATGCGGAAACGCGTGATCTTTGGCGGCCTCGAACCCTATCACAAGGTATGGCGCGCAGGCGCCAACGATGCGACCGCCTTGCACACCTCCGTGGATCTGGAGATGGGCGCGCTTGTGATTCCCAAGGGAGACTATACCCTCTTTGTCTGGCTGGATCCGACGCAGTGGCTGCTGATCGTGAACAAGCAAACCGGTCAATCCGGCCTGGTCTACGATCCGGCGCGGGACTTGGGACGGGCGCCGATGACCGTGAGCCGGCCACCCAAGCCGATCGAGCGATACAAAATCTCGCTCACCCGCATGAGCGACACCGAGGGCCAACTCCAACTGGCCTGGGAGAACACCATCGCCGAGGCACGCTTCCGCGTCCGATGAAGAGGCGAAACACGGCGTCTTGCCGGACATTTCCGGAACTCGCTCGAACCTCTTGACTTCCCTCCCCGCCGGTTATAGCCTAGTCATCGTCTCGATTTTGATACGTTTCAACGGAACCAGAGGAGTAGTTTCAGCGATTCTCGTTACGAGGTCTCGAATGCGTACATCACCGTTCTTGCTTGCTCTCACGGCCGGGTGCGTCCTGGCGTCGGCGGCCGACTGGCTCACCGATGGCTACGACTCCAAACGCACCGCATGGCAGCGCGATGAGAAGATTCTCTCCACCGCCAATGCCAAGGACATGAAGCTGCTCTGGAAGCTGAAGCTCGATAACGAGCCTCGTCAGATGCATAACCTCTTCCCGCCGCTGATTGTCGACAAGGTGAACACGTCGAACGGCGTCAAGCAGATCGCGATCGAAACGGGCGTCTCCGATAATCTCTACGCCATCGACGTCGAGACGGGCGAAGTCGTCTGGAAGAAACACTTCGTCAACAGCGCCAGCGCCGCCGCCGGCGGCCGCGGTGGCGGCATTCTCTGCCCCGGCGGCATCACGGCGACTCCCGTGATCGGCCCGAGCGGCGCGCCCGGCAAATACACGATCTACGCTGCCTCCTGGGATGGCATGCTGCACCAGTTGAACGTCGGCGATGGCGAAGATGTCGCGCCGCCTTCCAAATTCATGCCGCCCAATGGCAAGCCGTATGCGCTGAACCTCTTCAAGAACGTCATCTATACGCACACGGCGCAGGGCTGCGGCGGCAATCCGAACGTCGCCTATGCTTACGACCTCGCGAGCAAGAAGGTCGGCACCTGGGGACCGGCCGGCGGCGGCATGTGGGGCCGCACCGGACCGGCCATCAGTTCGAGCGGCGTGATGTACACCGGCACCGGTGACGGCCGCTGGGACCCCGAAAACGGCATTTACGGCAATGGAATCGTCGGCTTGAAGCAGGACCCCCAAACCAAGGCGCTGCTCCTGGAGGACTACTTTGGCCCTTCCAACGCCGAGTGGCTCGTCAAGCGCGACCTCGACATGCAGGTGACCCCCGTCATCTTCGATTACAAGGGCAAGGAGCTCATGGTCGATGCCGGCAAAGAGTGCCGCATGTACCTGATGGACATCAAGTCGATCGGCGGCGACGACCATCGCACCCCGCTCTACCGCAGTCCCCTCCTCTGCAATGAGGACGTGAACTTCGCCTCCGCCGGGATCTGGGGCTCGCTCGCCAGTTGGGAAGATTCGAAAGGCACGCGCTGGGTGCTGACACCGATCTGGGGCAAGAAGCATTCGCAGTTCAAAGCGCCCATCGAGAACGGCCCCGTCAAGGACGGCGCCATCGTCGCGTTCAAGGTGGAAGAGAAGGGCGGAAAGCTCCAGTTGACTCCCGCCTGGATTTCGCGCGACATGAATCGCGCCGAACCTCCCGTCATTGCGAATGGAGTCGTCTACGCCTATGGCAACGGTGAGAACACCGACCAGGCGTATGCCGATGTCGGCCTCGACGACGTCGCCGAGCGGCGTATCCCCGCCTCCACCCACGCCGTTCTCTACGCGCTCGACGCCCAGACCGGCAAGGAGCTCTGGAACAGCGGCGACGACATCAAGTCCTGGAATCACTGGAGCGGCCTTTCCATCGCCAACGGCCGCGTCTACATCGCCACGTTCGACGGCAACCTTTACTGTTTCGGAATCAAGAAGTAAGATGCGCCCGTTTTGCGCCCTGCTGATCGCCGCCTCCGCCCTGGCCCAGCCGCTGGACCGCCGCCTGCTGCTCGACTGGGCCGGCCTGACGCGCTACGGCAGCGAAAACGCGGAATTGCGCGCGCCCAAACCGGGTGAGAATCGCGTTGTCTTCCTCGGCGGCCAGATCACGGAACAATGGCCCGGTTTCTTCCCCGGCAGGCCTTACCTGAATCGCGGCATCGCCAATCAAACCAGCCCGCAAATGCTCGTCCGATTCCGCCAGGATGTCATCGCGCTCAAGCCGAAGGTGGTGGTGATCGAGGCCGGCACGAACGACCTCGCCGGCGTCACTGGACCCTCGACCGAAGGTATGATCGGCGAGAATTTCATGTCGATGGTGGAACTGGCGAAGGTCAACGGGATTCAGGTCGTGCTCGCATCCGTGACCCCAGTCTGCGACTGCTTCACCAATCAGACGGCGCGCCGTCCGCAGGGCAAGATCATCGGTCTCAACGGCTGGATCAAGGAGTATGCGGCCCGCAGCGGCTCGGTTTATCTCGATTACTACGCGGCGCTCGCCGACGGCCGCAACTTCAAAAAGGAATTGACCAGTGACGGCGTCGTCCCCAACGGCGCCGGGTATCAGGTAATGGCCCCGCTCGCCGAAAAGGCGATCGCGGAGGCGCTTGGCAGGAAATAGACGACAAGGAGTTCACCGATGCGAAGACTCACATCTGCTCTCGCTCTCATCGCCGCCGGATCGTTCGGCGTCGCGCACGCCCAGTTCGGCCGCGGCGCGGGCGATTGGAACACGGTCGGCGGCGACGCGCAGCGTTCGTCGTGGGTGCGAAATGACGCCAAAATCTCTAAAACCGGCCTCGAAAAGCCAGGGTTTGGCTTCATTTGGAAGATCAAACTCGATAATGCCCCCAAACAGGCCAACGCCCTGACTCCCTCGCTGGTCATGACGGGGTACATCGGGTATCGCGGCTTCCGTTCGCTGGCATTCGTCGGCGGCAGCTCGGACAAGGTCTTCGCTTTCGACACCGATCTCGGGCGCATCGAGTGGCAGAAGCCCGTCCCCGGCGCCTCCGCCGCGGGCTCGACGGCTGCCTGTCCCGGCGGCATGACTTCCAATGTCGCGCGCCCGGTGACCACCGCTTTTCCCGCAGTCCCCCAACAGTTCGGCGGCCGCGGAGGCCGCGGCTCCGGCGCGAAGAGCGGAGTCGGCGAGCCGGATGAAGGCGGCGTAACGCTGAAGGAACTGGCGGCGGCGGCGGCCGCGCGCGCCGGGGCCAACAACAATCCGGCCGGTGGACGCGGCGGCCGCGGACCCGGACCCGGCGGCCAGCGCCGCCAACCCAATTACCTGTACGTCCTCGGCAGCGACGGCATGCTGCACAACATGTATGTTTCCAACGGCGAGGAGCCCGAGCCGGCCGTCAAGTTCATCGGACCGAACGCCAATGCCCAGGGCCTCATTGTCGCCGATAATGTCGCATACGTCACCACCACCGGCGGCTGCGGCGGCGTCGCCGATGGCCTCTGGGCGCTCGATCTCGCCACCAAAGAAGTGACCAGCTGGGCCGGAAAGATCGCCGGAGGATCGGGTCCGGCATTGGCGCCCGACGGCACGCTGTACGTCTCCTCCACAGCGGGAGACCTCGTGGCCCTCGAAGCCAAGACCCTCAAGGTCAAAGAGGCCTACCAGGCGAAACAGGAGTTGGCGACCGCGCCGGTTCTGTTCCAGTACAAGGACATGACCATGGCCGCCGCGGCGTCCAAGGACGGCCACATCCACATTGTCGACACCGCGAAGATGTCGGAGCCGTGGGCCGCTCCCGCGGCCGCGAATGCCAATGGCGCGGCGCTTTCGAGCTGGCAGGATCCCGACGGCACGCGTTGGTTGCTCGTCCCGTCCGCCAGCGCCGTAGCCGCGTGGAAGCTCGGCGAAGAGAACGGCGCTCCCGCGCTCCGGCAGGGCTGGACGTCGCGCGACATCACGGCGCCGGTGACTCCGATGGTCATCAATGGCATTGTCTTCGCCGCGTCGCGCGGCCAGCGCAACACGCCGGCCGTCCTCTATGCGCTCGAGGGTGGCACCGGCAAGGAGCTTTGGAACAGCGGCAAGACCATCGCATCGTTCATTCCGCAGGGCGGAGGTCTGTCCGGCGGCGGCTCCCAGTTGTATCTCGGAACTCACGACGGTACTTTCTATGCCTTCGGCTTCCCCATCGAACACTAGCGGCGCAATGCGTCTGTGCCTTGGGCTCAGCCTCCTCGTGGCCGCGCCCGCCTTCGCCCAACTCCCCGCGGGGCCGGGCAAGGCGGAGACCGAGAAGCTCTGTTCGCAGTGCCACGAGGTCGAACGCTCCATCGCGCCCCGGCAGGACCGCGCCGCCTGGCAGGCCACCATCGACAAAATGGTCAGTCTGGGCGCCAAGGGCACGGACAAGGAGTTCGCCGCGGTCCTCGATTATCTGGCCAGCCATTATCCCGCCGACGAGGTCCCCAAGCTCAACGTCAACACCGCTCGCGCCATCGAGATCGAAAGCGCCCTGAGCCTGCCGCGTTCGCAGGCCTCTGCCATCATCGAATACCGCGGCAAGCATGGCCCCTTTAGATCCATCGCCGATCTCAAAAAGGTCCCGGGAGTGGATGCCGCCAAAATCGAGGCGAAGAAAGACCGTCTGGTTTTCTGAGAACCGGCGATAATAGGTCTACTACTTATGGGTCGCCTGTTCCTTCTCTGCCTGCTCAGTGTGCCCGTGTTCGGCCAGAAGCCGCCCGAGCCTGACCCCTCCAAGCTGGAACCGCTCAAGCAATCGATTACCGTCAACGCCGACATCGCGGCCGAGGCCCCGGCGTCGATTGTTGAGATCGGGCGCCCGCAACTCCAACAGCTCCCCGGCGAGAACCTCGACGATCGGATGCGCTATGTGCCCGGTTTCAGCATGTTCCGCCGGTCGTCGAGCCTGGCCGCCAATCCGACCACGCAGGGCATCTCGCTCCGCGGCCTCGGCTCGTCCGGCGCCAGCCGCACCCTGATCCTGTGGGACGGCATCCCGGTCAACTCCCCGTTCGGCGGCTGGATTTACTGGACGCGGCTCGCTCCCGAGGACATCGAGCGCATCGAGATGTCGCGCGGCGCCTCCACCAGCGTCTTCGGCGATAAGGCCATGGGTGGCACGATCAACATCTTTTCGCGGCCGCCCGAGCCTTGGCGCATGACCCTCGGCGCCGATGGCGGCAACGCCGGCCAGGTGCAGTTGTACGGCGGCTTCTCCCACGTGTGGAAGACCTTCGGCCTCAGCGCGCACGTCCGCACGTTCACCACCGACGGCTACTACATCCTCCCCCAGGCGAATCGCGGCCCCGTCGATCAGCTCGCCGGCGTAGAATTCGTCGCCGGCACGATTCGCTTCGACTATCTCGGTCTGCGCGACAAGATCTTCCTCCGTCTCGACACCCTGGCCGAGGAGCGCAAGAACGGCACGCCGCTCACTCCGAATTCGACCGGTCTTGGCTCGGCCGCAGTCAGCTGGGCGCACGATTCATCGCACGACGGCCTGCTCCTGTCCACCTATCACACGCGCGAGAACTATCACGCGTGGTTCTCCTCCGTTGCCGCCGGCCGGCGCACCGAGACGCTCTCCTTCATGCAGCACGCGCCGTCCGATGAGACCGGTGTCGCCGGCCTCTGGCGCCATACGGGTTCCGGCTGGGGCGTGATCGGCGGCGGCGACGTGGTCCGCACCGCCGGTTCGAGCACGGACTATCTCATTCCCACCGGCATCCGCTTCGGCGAGGGCACGCGATGGTCTCGCGGCTTCTTCGGCCAGTGGAACGGCAAGGCGGGTCCGGTCACCATGTATCTAGGCGCGCGCGAGGACTTCACTGGCCAAGGCCACTCCTTCTTCAGCCCGAATGGCGGCGTCGCCGCCGGCAAGGGGCTGTTCCGCGCGCGGGCGTCTGCATACCGCAGTTTCCGCAGCCCCACGTTGAACGAACTCTACCGCACGTTCCGCGCCGGCAATGCGGTCACCAACGCCAACGCCGATCTCCTTCCCGAAAAACTCTTCGGAGTCGAAACTGGCTTTGACCTCGTCGGCGAGACCCGCCGCTTCAGTGTCACAGGCTTCCGCAACGGGCTCGACGATGTCATCACGAACGTCACTCTCAGCACCACACCGGCGTTGACCACGCGGCAGCGCCAGAACGCCGCGTCCGCTGTCACCCATGGTGTCGAAGCGACCATGCGGCAACATTTCGGAGCGCACTGGCAGGGAGAGCTATCCTACCTGTTCGCCGATTCGCGATACGCCACCGGCCTCCGCATCCCGCAGGTAGCCAAACAGCAGGGATCGGGCAGCCTGTCGTGGCTGAACGACCGCACCTTCATTTCCGCCGGTCTGCGCGCCTATTCGCTCCAATTCGAGGATGATCTGAATACCTTGCCGCTCGCCGGCTACTCCGTCATGCAATTTTCGGCCCGCCACCGTCTGACCCGGTCACTCTCCGCGCGCTTCGAAATGGAAAACGCGCTCAATCACCAGTATCTGACCGGCCGCACCCCCGCCCCCCAGATCGGCGCCCCGCGACTCTATCGCGTCGGCCTGTGGTGGGACGGCCCGCTCCGCTAGTGTCTAGCACCGTAATATCCGGGAACTAGGCGGTCCATCCGCCTCGTTCAATCCGCCTTCCGGTTGCGCCGTCTCACGACCAGCACCACCCCGCACAACACGGCGATCACCGCGCAGACTACTCGAATCAACGTTTGGTCCATAACAAAATCCTCTCTTTCCACTCATCGGCTGTTTACATGTTTTCGATCATAGGAAGCAGATCCCGAATCAGCCGCGTCAGCACAGGCCCCACCGTCACCACGAACAGCGACGGCAGAATACAAAAGAAGATCGGAAAGACGAGCTTCACGGCCAGCTTGGCTGCTCGCTCCTCGGCGCGCTGGCGGGCCATCGTCCGCAGATAATCGGCGTGCCCGCGCAGGCTCTGCGCCACGCTGGTGCCGAAGCGGTCGGTTTGCACGAGCACCGCCACCAGCTTCCGCACGTCCTCGGCCCCGGTGCGTTCCGCCAGGTTGTGCAACGCCTCGGCGCGCGGCTTTCCTGCCCGCAGTTCCAGATTCATCACCGCAAATTCGTCCGCGATCTCGGGGTGCGCAGCGTGCAGTTCCCGCGCCACCTGAATCGTGGTCTGGTCGATGCCCAGGCCCGACTCCACGCAGATCACCATCAGGTCCAGCGCGTTGGGCAGGCCGCGTTCGATGGCGTGGCGCCGGCCGCCCAGCCGCCACGCAAGGTACAGGTTCGGCGCCATGTAGCCGAACATCGCCGCGGCCGCCGAGCCCAGCAGCAGCTTGTCGGCCGGCGCATCCGAGCGCCAGGCCACGAGCACCGCGCCCACACCCAGCGCCGCTGCGCCTGCCAGGCGCGCGCCTTGCAGCCACCCCGCAGCCCCGGGATGCCGGAAACCCGCGCGCAGCAAACGTCGCTTGAGCCGCGGCAGATCCTTGGGAGACGCCGGCAGCATCGCCCCGATCCGCCCCACCAGTTCGCGCCACAGCATGGCCGTCGATGGCGCTGCCAGAACCGGCGCGGCCCGCGGCGAAAGCCTCCCCAGCGCCCGCGCTCGCCACGACCATGCCCGCCACGCGAACAGCAGCGGAGCGGCGCCCGCGAGCAGGAACACCACGACAGTGAACATTCCGATCATGGCACGTCGAATGTCACGATCCGGCGGATGATCAGGTACCCGATCACCTGCAGCGTGATGCCAGCCGCCAGCAGTTCGTGCCCCATCGGATCGTTCAGGAAGAATCGCGCGTACTGCGGATTCACGACGAACATCAGGGCGCCCACCGCCGGCGGGATCGAAGACAGGATCCGTCCCGACATCAGCCCCTGCGCGCTCACCGCCCGGATCCGCGCCCGCAGCTTGAAACGCTCGCGGATGATCACCGCCAGCTTATCCAGAAGCTCCGCCAGATTTCCCCCCGTCCGCTTCTGCAGCAACACGGCGGAGACGAAGAACTGAACGTCCATGAGGGGCACCCGCTGCGAGAGCTTGCGCAGCACCACCTCCAGCGCCTGACCCAGGTTCTGCTCTTCGAAAGCCCGCCGGAACTCCACCGCCACCGGATCGCTGAACTCGCGCTGCGCCATCTCGAGCGCCACCGAGAAGGCATGGCCGGCGCGCATCGATCGGGAGATGAACTCCAGGCAGTCCGGAAACTGTTCCTCGAAGGCGCGCAGGCGGGCATTCGCGCGCCGCCGCACATAGGCGAATGGCGTCGCCCCCAGCGCCCCTCCCCCCGCCAACGCGAACAAGGGCGCCGAGTTGCCCGACAGCAACGCGATCGCCGCGAAACCGGCAAGGAACAACGCGATCGAGCGGTGCAGCAGGCCGGCCGCGCCCCACTTCATCCCCGCCACCTCGAGCATCGTCTCGGCCGCCTGTCTCAGCCGCAGCCGCTCCATGATGCCGGCGGCCATCCGCCCGCGCGCCTGGTCGGCCGCCTGAATCAGCAAGGGGCGCAATCCGCGCCGCGTCTCCGCCTGCGCCCTCGTCGGCACGGCCAGTCGGCGTAGCGCACGCGAGGCCGCGCGCCGCTCCACAAGCCTGCCGAGCAGCCAGTAGGTCGCCAGGCTGGTAACCCACACCAGGACGAACCACGCCATCATTCCTGCTCCCCGATCTCGATCAATTCGTCGAACACCCACGAGGGGAGCCGGATCCCGGCGGCCACCAGCTTTTCGTGGAATTTCGGCAGGATGCCGGTCGCCGCGAACCGCCCGAGGACTCGGCCCCCCGGCGACACGCCCCGCTTCTCGAACACGAAAATGTCCTGGAGCGTCACGATATCGGTCTCGATACCCGTCACTTCCGTGATGCTCGTGACGCGCCGCGAGCCGTCGCTCATCCGCGAGCACTGCACCAGAATATGGACCGCCGCCGCGATCTGCTGCCGGATGGCCGTGAGGTGCATGTTGGCATTGGCCAGTGTGATCATCACCTCCAGCCGCGAGATGGCGTCCCGCGGACTGTTGGCGTGCACCGTTGTCAGTGAGCCATCGTGGCCGGTGTTCAT
>CAZSQK010000095.1:0-32524 GCA_964608645.1 uncultured Solibacteraceae bacterium
GCGACGTGATTGGACCAGGCGGCAAGGTGATCCGCGGGATCATCGAGCAGACCGGTGTGAAGATCGACGTCGAAGACGACGGCACGATTCACGTGGCGTCGGCCGACGAGGCGTCCGCCAACAAGGCGATCCAGATCATCTCCGATTTAACGGCCTCGGCCGAGATCGGCAAGACGTATCTGGGCAAGGTGGTCCGGCTGGTCGATTTCGGCGCATTCGTCGAGATCTTCCCGGGCACGGACGGCTTGCTGCACATCAGCGAAATCGCCGAGAACCGGATCCGCGACGTCCGCGACGAGTTGAAGGAGGGCGACCAGATCCTGGTCAAAGTCCTGGCGCTCGAAGGCAACAAAATCAAGCTGAGCCGCAAGGCCGTCTTGAAGGAACAGCGCGAGAAGCTGGCGAAACCCGCCAAGTAAGTCCGGCATACCCCGAGGCCCGAGCCGCACGGTTCGGGCCTCTTTTGCGTTTGGCCTTCCCTACAGTTCCGAGGGACTCCCGCCGATATACCGGGCATGTATCGCCTGCTCGTTTTGCTTTCCTGCGCCACCGTGGCCGCGGCCCAGTCGTCCGGCCCGACGGTCAGCCCTACCGCCTTGAGCTTCACCTATCAGGTGAATAGCACCACGTTTCCTGCTCCCGCGAAGTTGACGGCGACGCTTCCCGCCGCCACCAGCACGCTTCCGATTTCGGTGGTCATGGCGTCTTCGCCGCAGGGCTGGTTGACGGTAACCCCGGACTCGGGACACTCTCCCCTGGCGATGACGGTGACTGTCAACCCCACCAGCCTGACTCCGGGCAGTTATGCCGGATCGATCACCATCAACACTGTGCCTCCGGGCAGCAATCCGGCGGTGGTTGCGGTGACGCTCTCCATTTCGAATCCTCCGTCTACGCTGCTCGTCACGTCGCAATCCGGCAACTACAGCCCTCCGTCCTCCGGCGCCAGTTCACCGACGTTGACATTTGCCTATACGACGGGCTCGGCGGCGCCGCAACCGGCTCAGTCACAGCTCGATGTCGCTTCCAACGGCGATATCATCCCGTTTAACGTCGCCGCGGCCAACAGCAACGCAAAGGGCGGTTCCGGCACGACCGGTGTCTGGCTGCGGGTCAACGGTTCGGGGCAGTTGCCCAATTTGCAAACGAGCGGCGTCGCCCTTTCGGGGTCGTACGTGCCGATCTTTGTTTCGCTGGATCTGGCGACGGTCACAACTCTTACGCCGGGAAGCTATTCGGCGCTGATCACGGTGACGGCGACCAGCAGCACGAATGGCTCTGCCACCGTGGCGGTGAATCTGGTCGTCTCCGCCGGGCCACCGACGCTGAACCCCAGCTTTCCGATCTTCCCGGCCAGCGTCATCGCTGGGCCGGCGATCGATCCCGTCGTCACGGTCTACGGCGACAACTTCTTCAGCACTTCGGTGGTGACACTGCAGCAGGGCGCCAATCCCGCCATCACGCTAAGCTCGACCCTCCTCAGCCGCAAGGTGCTCCAGGCGACGATTAAGGCCGCATACCTCGCGGCCGCGCCGGGCGCTGTCTACCCGATCACCTGGACACTGGCGGTGACCAACCCGGCGCCCCCCAATAATCCATCCCAGGCGCCCGCCACCACAACGTTCTCCGTCACCAGCCCGACGCAGCCTGCCATCACGGCGGTCGTGAACTCCGCTTCTTATCTGCCTACGGCGATTCAGACCGGCACCGGCGCGAACCCGGTCCCGGTCGCCGCGACATCGGTTTCGCCCCGTGAAATCATTTCGATCTTCGGGCAGAACCTCGGGCCGGCAACGGTGACGCCGACTGTCGCCGCCGGAACGCCGGCCGTATACCCCAGCATTGCAGGCGGAATTCAGGTCATCTTCCAATATGGAAACCCGGTGGTCGCGGTGGCGGCGCCGATTATCGTGACCTCCAGCAACCAGGTCAACTGTATCGTTCCGGTGCAGGTGGCGGCGGCGATTGGAGCCGTCAGCCCGAACGCAACGGTTCTGGTGAAAAACGGGGCCACATCGACCGCGGCATTCCCGCTCACGGTAGTCGCCGAAGACCCTGGGGTCTTCACTTTCGGCGGATTGGGACAGGGGCCGGGGGCGATTCTCAACTTCGACACGGTGACGGGCTCGTTTGTGATCAATGCCGCTAAGGCCGCGGCGCCGCGCGGCTCGGCTGTCTCCATCTACGTGACCGGCATGGGCAACCTGACGAATCCGCCGGCGCTTCTCGACGGGGAGGTGGCCATGTCGGCGATTACGCTGGCGGACAATACGGTTCGAGTCGATATCGACGGCCAACCGGCCGTTGTCAGCTATGCGGGAACGGCGCCGGGAGCGGTCGCGGGCTTGGTACAGATCAACGCCATCGTGCCGCCGACGGTGCGCGCGGGTCCTGCCATTCCATTGACGGTGTCGATCGGCAGCGCGGTCGCGTCGAGGCGTAGCCAGCCGGGCGTTACCATCGCAGTCAAGTAGGCCTTACGGCCTACCGTTTCGCGGCCATCTTCTTCTCGAGGGCCACCATCAGGCGGCTCTCGACATCGGATGGGATCGGCTGCGGCTCCATGCCCTTATAGATCCGGATTGTCTTCCTGGTCGTGTCGGCGATCACCCAGCAGTTCGGGCACTCGGTGATGTGTTTCTCGAGTTTGGCCCGGATCTCGGAGTCCACCGACTCGTCGAGGTAATCGCTCAACTCGCGCAGAAAGTCCTTACAGGTAAGCAAAGGCGTCGTCTCCCTTGCGCTTGAAAAATCGCGTCAATTTCTCTCGTAGTTGCAGGCGCGCACGCAGCAGCCTGCTCTTGACCGCAGGCACCGAGAGGCCGAGCGCCTCCGCCGTCTCTTCGGTGGAGAGCTCGTCGATATCCCGCAGCACAAACACGGAACGGTACGGCGGCTCCAGGCTCTGAATGGCGCTGTCGAGGATGTCGCCGAGCTCCTCGCGGGAGAAGCGCTCTTCCGGATCTTCTCCCCAGGCCGCGATCTCGCGGACGAGCGTGTCTTCGCCGGTGTCGATCTGCTCGTCGAGAGAAACCGATTTGTCGGTCTTGCGCCGGCGCAGTTTCATGAGGGCCTGGTTCACCGCGATGCGCACAATCCACGTGTAAAATTTGGAATCGCCCTTGAACTGATCGAGGTGTTCGTACGCCTTCATGAAGGTTTCTTGCAGCACGTCTTCGGCGTCCTCGCGATTCTGCGTGACGTGCTGTGCCAGCCGGAAGATCTTGCCCTCATACCGGCGCACCAGTTCCCCGAACGCGCGGGTGTCTCCTTCCCGCGCTTGCGCGACAAGAACTCCTTCGTCGATTCCGGCTTGGCTGGTTACTGCCATGAGGCTGTTCTTCCATGATACCCCACGCGTCGGCGCGTCCAATCTGCCCCGTGTTACGCTGAAAATTCCCTATGAGTCACATCGAGATCACTCTGCCCGACGGCAGTAAACAGTCGGTCGCAGCGGGCACTCCCCCGATCGACATCGCCAAATCGATCAGCCCTCGGCTGGCGGACGCGGCTATCGTCGCCAGGGTCAATGGCGAATTGTACGACCTCACCCGTCCGCTCGAAAAAGACGCCAGTCTGGAGATCCTCACCAACAAGAATCCCGAAGCGCTCGAGGTCTACCGCCATTCCACCGCGCACCTGCTGGCCGCGGCCGTCCTGGAGCTCTATCCGGAAACCCAGCTGGGCATCGGTCCGCCGATCGAAAACGGCTTCTATTACGATTTCGACCGCGCCACCCCGTTCACTCCCGACGATCTCCAGAAGATCGAGAAGAAGATGTGGGAGATCCAGTCGCGCAACCTGCCTTACGATCGCGTTTACACAAAGAAGGACGAGGGACTGCGCAAGTACGCGGACGCCTGGATGAAATGCGAGCTCATTACCGAGCGCGCCGGCGAAATCTTTACGGAGTATACCCTCGGCCCGCACTTCATCGATTTCTGCCGCGGGCCGCATGTGCCGAACACCTCGAAGATCAAGGCGTTCAAGCTGCTGTCGATCGCCGGCGCCTATTGGAAGGGCGACGAGCACAAGAAGCAACTCCAGCGCATTTATGGCGCCGCATTCTTCAGCCAGAAGGACCTCGATGCGTATATTCAGCAGGTCGAAGAGGCCAAGAAGCGCGACCACCGGAAACTGGGCCGGGAGCTCGATCTCTTCAGTGTTCAGGAGCTGGCCGGTCCCGGCCTGATCTTCTTTCACCCCAAGGGCGGCATCATCCGCAAGCAGCTCGAAGACTGGATGCGCGACCAGTACCTGAAACGCGGCTACTCGCTCGTCTACACCCCGCACGTGGCGCGGTTCGATCTGTGGAAGACCTCGGGGCATGCCGGTTTCTATGCGCAGAACATGTTCGCGCGCATGGAATTGGACGACGCCGAATACCAGATCAAGCCGATGAACTGCCCGTTCCACATCCTGATTTACAAGGACCGGCAGCACAGCTATCGCGATCTGCCCGTCCGGTTGGGCGAGCTCGGCACGGTCTACCGCTACGAGCGGTCGGGCGTGCTCAACGGGCTCTTTCGCGTGCGCGGCTTCACTCAGGACGACGCCCACATCTTCTGCACACCCGAGCAGGTCGAGAATGAAATCGTCGACTGCCTGCAGTTCGCCATCGACACGCTGAGCACCTACGGCTTCGACAAGTACACGGCTGAAATCTCCACTTGGGACGGCGGCGCCAGCGGCAAATACGACGGCAGCTCCGACCAGTGGGAGCTCGCTGAAAAAGCTCTCCGCCGGGCGACCGATCGCCTCAAAATCGACGCCAAGGTGATGCCCGACGAGGCGGCTTTCTACGGTCCCAAAATCGACGTGAAGCTGGTGGACGCCATCGGCCGCCCCTGGCAGCTTTCGACCGTGCAATTCGACTTCACTTTGCCGCGCCGCTTCGAGCTCGAATATATCGGCGAGGACGGCAAAGCCCATCAACCCCTGATGGTCCACCGCGCGCTCTACGGCTCCATCGAACGGTTCTTCGGCATCCTGATCGAGCACTATGCCGGCGCCTTTCCCGTCTGGCTGGCGCCCGTGCAGGCGGTCGTTCTGCCGATCACCGACCGGCAGATCGAGTATGCCCGCGCCGTCGCCAAACAGCTCGACGAGGCCGGCATCCGCGTCACGGTCGACGATCGTAGCGAGAAGGTCAACCTCAAAATTCGCGAAGCGCAGCTGCAGAAGGTCCCCTACATGCTGGTCGTTGGCGATCGGGAGCAGCAGAATCAGCAGGTGTCCGTCCGCAATCGCAAGCACGCCGACCAGGGGGTGCAATCGGTCGCGGATTTCCTCTCCGGGATTCGCGCGCTGATCGATTCCAAAGCCGTTTCGGAGTAGCCTTCGGCACGTGACTGCGATCGAAGTCACAGACGACCTCGCCCGCCTCGACGCAGCCATCGAAGCGCTGCCGAACCAGCCCGCCGTATTCGTGCTGTGGCCGCGGAGCGGCGAGCCGTACCTCTCGAAGACCGGGTTGTTGCGGCGGCGTCTGTTGCGCCTTCTCCGGGAGCGCGAGAAGCCGTCGCGGCTCCTCAATTTGCGCCATAACGTCGGGCGCATCGAGTACCGGCTGACGGGTTCGGGATTCGAATCCGCCGTGGTTCATTACGAGCAGGCGCGGCGCCTCTTCCCGGAGAGCTACCTCGAGATCCTGAAGTTGAGGATGCCTCCTTATGTCAAGATCGTGCTGGCCAATGACTTCCCCCGAAGCCACATCACCACGCACCTTTCCCGCGCTCAGGCCCTCTACTTCGGTCCGTTCCGCTCCCGCGCGTCGGCCGAACGATTCGAGGCTCAGTTTCTCGATCTCTTCCAGATGCGCCGCTGCCAGGACGATCTGGTCCCGTCGCCCGAACACCCCGGCTGTATGTACGGCGAGATGGGGATGTGCCTGCGCCCCTGTCAGGAGGTCGTCGGTCCCGCCGAGTATCGGCGCGAGGTGGACCGGGTCGTCGACTTCCTGCGGACGGACGGACATTCGCTCGTGGATGCCATCGCCCGCTCGCGCGACCGCTTAAGCGAGGAGATGATGTTCGAGGAAGCCGCGCGGCAGCACAAGCGGCTGGAGAAGGTGTTGGAAGTGCTGAAGCTCCGCGACGACCTGGCGCGCGAGGTGGACCGGTTGAGCGGGGTCGCCATCACGCGGTCGCTGGCGCCGGACGCCGTCGAAATGTGGTTTCTGCGCGCCGGCAACTGGCAGGAGCCGCAGCGCTTCACGTTCGAGGTGCAGGAAGGCAAGACGGTCTCGCTCGACCGCAAGCTGCGCGACGCATTCGCTGGAATATCGCCGCGCAAATTAACGGTGCGCGAGCGCCAGGAGTACCTGGCCCTTCTCTCGCGCTGGTACTACTCGAGTTGGCGCGACGGAGAGTGGCTCGCGCTCGATGGCGCGGAGTTGCCGTACCGCAAACTCGTCAACGCCATCAATCGCGTCGCGCGCCGGTAGCGACCTCATTTCGCTTTCTATTCGCCTTGGGTTACACTGGACTGAATGCGGGTTCTCACGGGTCCGGCGGGGTCGGGAAAGACGGCGGTCGTTCTCGACGGTTTTCGCGCCGCATTGCGCGCCGGCCGCGACGATGTGCGACTGCTCGTGCCCACCGCGACGATGGTCGAGCACGCGCAAAATGCCTTCGGAAGGGAGGGGTTTGTCTTCCGGCGGAGCTTGGTGCAAACCCTCAGCGGGTTCGTCGAGACGCGCACTCGGGACGTGCGGCAGGTCTCGGAACCGGTGCTCTACCTGATCGTCGAGGACGCCGCCCGCCGGGTCAATCGAGTGGAGTTCGCCCGCGTGGCCGGCATGCCCGGGTTCTGCGCGTCGGTGGCGCGGACGATTGCCGAGTTTTCATCGGCCGGATGCGACAGCGCGAGGCTGGAAGCCTGCCTGCCCGAGGCCCCGCTGGCGGCGGCATTTCTGGCCGTGTTTCGCGAGGTGGATCGGGAACTGGAGCGGCGCGGTTTGACGCTGCGGGCGCGGCGGCTCGAGATTGCGGCGGAACGGATCGAACGGGAAGGAGTCGCTGGAATTGCCACCATTTGGTTGGATGGATTTCATGCGCTGCCCGATCCGGAACTGCGCGTGATCGCGGCGTTGGCGCGGCGCGCGGACGTGACCCTCGCGATTGGGGAGTCCGACCTCGACGGGCGGATTCGCGCGCTGGCGGATCGCATCGAGCGGCGGGAGAAATCGCGGCCGTCGCCCGCCGTGGCCATCGTCCGGGCGCCGGGAATCGAGCGGGAGTGCGATGAGATCGCGCGCCGCATTGTCGAGCAGTCAGCGGCGGGGCGGCCGTTTCGCGAAATCGGAATCATTGTGCGATCGGCAGACGCATACGTCCCGATTCTCCGGTCCACGTTGGAGCGCTTCGGCATCCCGGCGCGTTTCTATTTCGACGAGGACCTGGAACGGCATCCCGAGGTCCGGTTTGCGGTGAGCGCGGTGGACGCGATGCTCGCCGGGTGGGACCATGAGGCCACGCTGGCCGCGTTACGCGTCGCGCCGGGGTTCGAGAATTCAGCGTCGCTGGACTGCTTCGACTTCGCAGTGCGGACGCAGGTTCCGAATGCCGGACTGGAAACGCTGCGGGAACTCGGGCCGCCGGCGGAGCTGTTAGACCGGCTCACGGCTCTCGAGGCATGGCGCGAGTTGCGCCTGACGCCGCGGGACTGGGTGGGGCGGGTGAACGGATGGGCCCGGTCCCGGCTGCTGGAGGATGTGACCGCGGAAGCGGCCGTGGCGCTCGAGGGCGCCTCCGAAGTCGGGCTACGCGAGTTCTGGCGCGCGATGAAGGCGGTGCTGCGGCTCACTCCGTTACGCGCGCCGGACCGGCGGCGGAATGTCGTGAACGTGTTGAGCGCGCACGAGGCGCGGCAGTGGGTGCTGCCGGTGGTGTTCGTGTGTGGCATGGTGGAGAAGCAGTTCCCGCAATTTCACCGGCAGGATCCCTTCTTTCCGGACGCGGCGCGACGGGCGCTCCATACCAGCGGCGTGCGCGTGCGGACGGCGGAGCAGTTCGAGCGCGAGGAGCGGGCGCTCTTCGAATCCGCGGTGACGCGCGGCACGCTCTCGGTGACGCTGACGTTCCCGGAGTTCGATGCGCGCGGCGACCGGAACCTGCCGTCGTTGTTTTTGGAGAGTTTCGCGCTTCCGGTGGATAGCTCGCGGTCCGTGAGGCCCGCGCCTCGCGCTCGCGTGGCTCTACGCTCCGGGTGGACGGCCGGCGCGCCGGGCGTGCGGTCAGCCGGGTATCTCGGGGAGAAGACGGCGCGCGTTTCGCCGACCGGGCTCGAGAGTTTTCTCCAATGCCCGTTCCAGTACTTCGCCGGACGAATGTTGCGGCTCCAGGGCGCCCCACCGACGCCCGCGGAGCGGCTGGATTTCCTGACGCAGGGCCAGATCGTGCATGAGGTTCTTGCCGCGTGGTGGGCCGAACGTCCGGATATCGCGGCGTTGTTCGAAGCAGTGTTTCTACGCACGGCCGAGGCCGGGCACATCCCCATCAGCTATCAGACGGAGCGGGCGCGGTTTGCCATGCTCGACGATCTGCGAAGGTTCGCGGCGAAGGACGACTGGCTGCGCGCGGATTATGAATCTCACACCGAGCTGGAGTTTGAATTCGCGCTCTCCGATTCGGTCAGCGTTCGGGGGAAGATCGACCGCCTGGATGTGGCGCGCGACGGCCGCGCCGTCGTCATCGACTACAAGTACAGCAACGCCCAGCGGATCAAGGCCAAGCTGGAAAACGAGAATCTGCTGCAGGCGCCGCTATACCTGATGGCGGCCGAGCGGACGTTCGGGCGGACGCCGGGCAGCATGTATTACGTCGGCGTCAAGGGCGGAGTCGAATACGCGCAGTGGGAGCCGGCTGGAGACTGGATCGGGAGAACCACCGAACGGACTCTGCGCGTGGTAGACGATATTCGCGGCGGCCGGATCGAAGTGGCGCCGGCGGACGTCGATCACTGCCGGTTTTGCGACGCGCGCGACATTTGCCGCATCGAGACCCGCCAGGCAGCGGCGATCGCGGAGGGCGCATGAGCGGCGTCTCCTATACCGCGCGGCAGCTCGAAGCGATCGACGTATCGCGCAGCGGCGTGGACGCCTGCGTGGTGGCTGGACCCGGGTCGGGAAAGACGACGGTGTTGGTCGAGCACTTCCGCCGTCTCGTCGAGGCGGGCGTTGATCCGCTGCGCATCCTCGCGATCACCTTCACGGAAAAGGCCGCCGGCAACATGCGCAAGAAATTGGCTTCCGCCTTCGATGGGCAGCCTTCGGTGCGCGGGGCGCTGGAGCGCGCGTGGGTGTCAACAGTGCACGGCTTCTGCGCGCGTCTGTTGCGGGAGAACGCGGTCTTCGCCGGCGTGGATCCCGAGTTTCGGGTGGCGGATGAGCGCGAATCCTGGCGGCTGCAGCAGGAAGCCATGGCGGCGGCCATGGAGTCGTTGTTTCGCGAGCAGCGCGACGCCGTGCGCGCCCTGATCCGCGGGCTTTCCTCGATCGATTTCGAAGAGGCTGTCCTTTCGGCTTATGACGCGATGCGCGGCGCGGGCGTTCGCGTCGAGCAGCTTGGCGCGTTCGCGCCGCCGCGCGGAGGCGCGCTCGCGGATGTCGCGCGCACCCTCGACGAATTGCGTCGCGAGCCGCTGCGCTTGTGGAGCGCATCCCAGCGGGAGCAATGCGAGAGCGCCATCGAGGGAGCGGCGCGGATCCTCGAGGCGGCGGATGCGAGAGGGGCTCTCGAGGGAATCGCAGCGTTCTCCTGCAATCTGCAGAAATGCAAGCGTGGAAACACCGCTTACGAGCTTCTCAAGCAGATGCGCGAGCAGATCGAAGAGGCGCGCTATGGGTTGATTACGGACTATTACGCGCCGCAACGCGCGCTGCTGATCGAGATCCTGCGGCGCTTCGACCGCATGTACCGCGAATCGAAACGACAGGCGGGTCTGCTGGACTTTTCCGACCTGGAAGAGTTCACGGTCGGACTGCTGGACGAGAGCGCCGCGACCCGGGCGCGGATCCAGGCGCAGTTCGATCACATCCTGATGGATGAGTTTCAGGACACCAACGGGCAGCAGGCGCGGCTCCTGGCGCTGATCCGGCCGGCGGGGCGGTTTTATGCGGTCGGCGATATCAACCAGTCGATCTTCGGCTTCCGCCATGCCGAGCCGCAGGGATTTGCGGAGTACCGGGATGAAGTGGCGCGCACGGGCGGGCGGCTGGTCGAGCTGGTCGACAATTTCCGCAGCCGTGCGGACATTCTGAGCGCCGTCGAGACCGTGCTCGATGGCCGCGCGGGGATCGTGCCGCGAAAGCTGGTGGCCGGGCGCGTGTTCGACGGCGAGCAGCCTGTCTCCGTCGAGGCGATGTATGTCGCTCCCGGAGAGACGGAAGAAGCTCAGTGGGTGGCGCGCCGCATCCTCGAAATCGTGCACGGCGATCCTCGGTTCACCTTTCAGGATGTCGCGGTGCTGGTCCGCAATACTGAGGTCCTGACATCGTTCACCGACGCGTTCGAAGCGGCCGGGATCCCCTACGTCGTGAATCGCGGGAAGGGCTTTTATGACACGCGCGAGGTGAACGATCTCACACAGCTTCTCCGCGTCATCGCCAACCCGCGGGATGAGATCGCGCTGGCGGCAGTGCTTCGATCGCCGCTGGTGGGCGCGTCCGATGAGGATATCCTCGAGCTGCGGATTCGCGGCCGCAACATCGGCGAGGAGCTGATGCGCGGCGACGCGCCCGGTCCGCGGCTGGCGCGATTTCGCGAACGCCTGCGGGAATGGCGGCGGCGGCGCGAGCACACGACGTTTGACCGGTTGCTGCTGGCGGCGATCGACGATTGCGGCTACCGCGCGGAATCGGGCGCGCGGGGCGAAGCGAACATCGACAAGTTCCTGGCGCAGGCGCGGGACGCCGCGCGGCGCAAGTCGCTCGACGAATTTGTCGCGGAGTTGGCGGCCGTGCGCGAATCGAATCCCCGCGAACCGGACGCCCCGCCGGAGGACTCGGCCAATGCGGTCAAACTGATGACGGCCCATTCCGCGAAGGGGCTCGAGTTTCCCGTCGTGTTTGTGGCGGCGCTGCATAAAGGGATCGAAACCAGCCCCCCGGTGGTGGCGTTTTCGCCGCGGATCGGTCTCGGGGCGCGGTGGCGCATGCCGGGAACCCGGGACGACAAGGACGACCTGTTCCAACACGCCATTCGGGTCGAGCGGAAACAGCGGGAATTGGAAGAGAGCCATCGCCTGCTGTATGTCGCGATGACGCGGGCGGAGCAGCACATCGGGCTGAGTTTCTCGGGGCAGAAGCCGGCCAACTGGGCGAAAATCGTCATCGATGGTTTGGGGCTGGATCTCGATCGCCCCCGCCACGAGCGGGTCACCCGCCAGGCGCCAGACGGGAGAGAATGGACGCTGCGGGTGACGGTTGCCGATCGCGGGACCGAAGCGGGAGCCCCAGTGGCGGCCCCCGAGTTGGCGCCGGCTGTGGAAGAGGTCATGCTGCCCGCACTATCGGAGCAGTACGACTCCGGGGCGACCGTCACGGATCTCGGGACGTTCGCAGCTTGCCCGCGAAAGTATTGGTTGGGGCGGAACGGGGCCGGCGGGCAGTTCGCGGAGCTGCCGCAGGGGGGATCGAAGGAATTAGGAACCGAGGTGCACGAGATTCTCGCGGGCACGGCGGTGGCGCCGTCGGCCGAGGCCCTGCGGTTGGCGGAGGTGTTTCGCCGCAGCGAGCTTGGCCGGCGCGCCGAGCGGGCGGGACGGCGCGAGTTGGAGTTCGACTTCGTGATTGCGGTCGAGGAAGTTGTGCTTCGTGGACAGGTCGACCTGTGGTTTGAAGAGGGGCGGGAACTCATCATCGTCGACTACAAAACCGATTCGGTGAATGGCGTTGAGGCGCATCAGCGGGCGCGCGATTATGCGACACAGGTTCGGCTGTACGCGATGGCGGTGGAACGGGTCGCGGGCCGGCCGGCCGATCGCGCGTGGCTGCATTTCCTCAGGCCCGATAAGCTAGTCGCGGTGGATCTGCGGCCGTCGCTGTGGGAGTCGCCGGAACAGGTGGCGCGGGAGTTTCGCGAGGCGCAGGAGCGCGGCGAGTTTCCGATGAATGAGGGCGCCCACTGCAAGCGGTGCACCTTCTATCGGGGAGCGTGTCCGGCGCGGTAGGGCCATTGCGGAGCGCTTGGCGCGGCGTGTGATGCGACTTTGCCGATTTAGAGTTTTTCTTCCACGCCCTCGGGCAGCGGGCCGGCCATGTCCAGGAGCTTTTCAAAAAGTGCGTCGTAAAGCGTGGCGTACGCTTCAATATCGGGATCGGTCTTGCGCGGCTGCGCGAAGGTGCGGCGCATCTGGCGCACGGACACCAGCAGCAATTTCAATTCGTCTTGATTGAAACCGAATGCGTTCGCCATCCCGACTATTTTCTCAGAAACAGGCCTGCGAACGCGCCGATCCAGGCGACGATACTGAGGACGGCCATCGCGCGCTGCTCCGTCGTGCCGCGGTAACGCAGGTCGATATGAGTGACCGGCTCAGCCGCCGGACGCAGCACCATGAAGCCGAGCGCGTCCCGCCCGATCGGCAGGTCGCGGCCGTCCTGCGCGGCGCGCCAGCCGGGGTCGGCGTTCATCTGCACGGATACGATGCGATCCGCTGCCGTAGCGCCGTCGATCGTCAGATGGCTCGTGTCGATCCACTGCGTGCGCAGATCGGCGCCGAGGGCCCTCACGTAGGGTTCGAGCCGCTCGGGATGTGAGCCTGCATCGTCGCCGGGCAGGTCGTCCGGCCGGACCAGGTGGGCCAAGGGCCGCGCGGGCGCCTCGAAGATGGCGTCGTCGCCTTCGCGATAGACCTCGGTGAGAACGGAAGCGAGCCACTCGGGATGGGAATAGTCGCGGTAATACTCCTTCGATTTCGGACCGTGCGCCACCACGTATTGGACATTCAATGCCTGCAGCTCGAGCAGCGTGTCGGCCGGCTCCCGGCCGGGACGCAGCGAGCGTCCGGTGCGCACATGATAAGCCAGGTCGAGCGGCATGCGGTTGCGTAGACCGGTTTCGAAGCCGCCACCCACCTGGGCCAGATCGAACCACGAATTCAAACGGAACCGCAGGCCGCCCGACGCGAACACACGCCCTTGCGGGCGCCGCGCGTCGAGCCACTTTGCCAGCCGGTATTCGATGGTCGTGGGGGGCGGAACGGGCGTCCAGCGCTCCTGACCCTGCGTGGCGTAAGCCCAGAGTTGCGGGAGGCCGACCAGGAACATCACACCGGCGGACCCCATCACGCACAGGCGCACGGTCTGATTCTTGCTTCGCAGCGACAGCCGGAACGCCTCCGCGACGGCGAGCGCGAGGAACAATTCGAACTCCAGCGCGTAGCGGCGCGATTCGGGAATGGTGTCGATGCCGTAGACGTAGTACGCCGTCGCGAACCACCCGAAGGCGAGCGCGCAGAGCAGGGTGAAGCAGAAGTAAAACGAGGCGCGGAAATGCGCGCAAGCCAGCCGGATGGCCGCCAGGGCGATCGCGAGGCCCAGGAGCAGCCGGCGCTGCGGCGCCACGAAGTGATAGCCGAACGAATCGGCGGGCCAGTTGAATGCGATGGTCTGAATAAAGGTCGGGGTGAGCCAGAACGCGGCCAGCAGGTATGCCAGACCGGCGGCGGCGACCGGCCGCCACGCCCGGAATTCCGGTTCGCCGATTGCCGCGACCAGCAACAGGCCACACGCGATCGCCAGCGCGAACGCCGATACCCAGTTTGTCAGGGGTATCGCGGCGAGCAGGGTCGCGGCGGCGAACAGGCGCGCGTGCCCGCGCCGTTTGCCGGCGAGCCATACCGCCAACAGCGCGACGGGCAGCAGCGCGAGGCCTGCATTGTGCGGCCCCTCGCCATATTTCGCCAGCACCTGAATGCGCCAGGGAAGCTGCACGATCCCGCGGTCCTTCTCGACCTGCGGGAAGAGGCCGTAAGCGGGCGAGAAGAGGGAGTAGGCCAGCGCCACCGCGAGCGCCCAGCGGCGGCTGCCGGTGAAGTGCAGCGCGAAGAAGAACAGAGCTGCCGGGCCCAGGCACGCAGCCACGGCGGTGATCAGCCGATAGGCATAGTCGGGCGCGACCGATGGCGCGATGCGTCCGGCCAGCGCGGTCGCGTACGGCAGAAGTGGAACGTACAGGAACTGCGTCGGCAGGCCGCAATACTGGAACGGATTCCAGCCCCAGGGGTTCGGATGGGCGCTGATGAAGCGAGCCATCCCGGCATAGCCTCCTTCGATCGAGCCGCGGAATGGCATCTCACCCGGGAGAAACAGCGGGCGGTTCAATGCGGCGTTGAAGAGAAAGACCGCGAGCGCGATGGCCGGCGTGACCGCGCGCCTCAGTCGCGCCATCCGTTTCGTGCTCCGATGCCGGCCAGGGCGATGATGCCCAGCAGGGTGAGGCCGGTGACGGCGCGGCCGATGCGATTTTCGAGCGGCGTGAGGAACTCCAGCCGGATCCCCTGGTCCCCCGGCGGCGCGTCGACGACGATCATATCCAGGGCGTCTTTGCGCAGCCGCAACTCGGTGCCGCCGGACCACGCATGCCATGCCGGGTCGTAGCTCTCCTGCACCACGATGGACTGGCCCGCCTCCACCTTCGCGCGGAGCAGCATCCCGTCGGAGCCCTGCCGCGTGAGCGACACGGGAGAATCGGGCCCTTTCTCGATGACGTCGTCATACGCGCGGAGGGTCTCGACATCGTCGTTGAAGCGCGGGGCGCCGACGGCGTTGAGACGCTCGGTGACCACCACGCGGGCGCGCGCCGGGAATCGTCGCGGCACGCGGAAAATCCGGTCGCCGCGGCCCTCGTCATAGATCACGGGGAGCCGGCCGTCGAATTTCTTGGGGTACTGGAAATCCTTGAAGATCTCCTGCGATGTCGCGTCGGCCACGTAGACCGCATCCGCGCCCGTCGCCTGCAGCCACAGGATCGACGGCTCCGCATTCGGACCCAGATTGATCTCCCACTGCGCGGGCTCCACCTGGCTGTTCAGCAGTCCCTGTTCGGAGCCGCCGCCTACCTGTGCCAGGTCGTGCCACGCGTCGAACCAGAAGCGCACCGATCCGCTGGCATACACACGGGACTCCGGCATATGTTCGTGCAGCCACTCGGAAACCCGATACTCGACGCGGCTCTGATAGTCGGGCCATAACGGAAACATGTGCCACGCGTATCGGACATAACCCAGGGTCGTGGCGAAGGCCGCGGCGGCAATGACCAGCGCGGTGATCCGCGGCGCCTGGCCGGGACGGCTCGCCAGCCACGTGAGCACAGTCACGCCGCCCAGGATGAAGACGAGATCGAGCTCCGGAACCTGGCGCAGGGGCTCGCCCGACACGCGGAAGTTGAAAAATGCGTTGCCGAGCACGTTCAGAGAGAAGAACACCACGCTGCCGGCGGTGAAAACGGACCAGGTATGCCGCGGGTTGCCGCGTGCCAGCTTATCCGTCGCGATCGCATACGCCACCGCCACCGCGAGACCGACCCAGATGGACCACGTCGTGCCGTGCTCCGAGACATACTTCATGTTCGCCGCGGTCACTTTGAGATACGACGGAACCAGCCAGAACGCCGTCAGGCCGTACCCCAGGGCGGGAATCGCCAGCGCCGGGACGAGAATGCTTTTGTCCTGGCGCGTGATCCAGAAGCTCCAGACGAGAAGTGGATAGAAAACGGCCAGCGCTGTGGCGCCGTAGAAATTATTGGAAACGACCGCCGCGCAAAACACCGCCGCCATCGCGGCCGCGGCCGGCCGCCGACGCTCCAGGGCCAGCCATGTGAACGCCAGCGCGAAAGGAATGAAGGCCAGCGAGGTCATATGCGGACCTTCGCCGTACTTCGCGAGCACGCCCAGCCGCACCGGCAACAGATGCCACGCGTCCGCGCGAAAACTCTTGAGGAACAGCAGCGAAGGCGACATCAACGCCGCGGCCGCCGCTGCGCACCATGCGGCCCGCCTAGACTTCATCCCCACCCGGACCAGCAGGTACACTCCCGCGATGCCCACGCAGTAAAAGAACGATGTATAGAAGTGGTACGCCTTGACCGGCCACCATCCCGTCACTTTGGAAAGGACCGCCGTTCCGTAGCGCAACATGGGCGGGTAGATGTAATCGAATCGTGTGCCCGCATACCACAGCGGCTGCCATTGCGGATGCGGCCAGTGTTCGATCAGAAATCGTGCGTCCGCGATGAAGGTGCTCTCGATGGAGGCCCATTTATCCAGATATTTGGCTTTGAAGAAGGGCCGGATCAGCACGGCGGCGAGCAGAAAGATCAGGAAAAGGTCCAGCAGGATCTCCCTGCGGCGGGCGGGTTGGCTGGGTGCGCTCGAGTTGGGTGCGCTCAAGTTGGGCGCCCTCAATTTCGGTTGCCTGCCGGAGAGATATCCGCGGCGTTCTTGTAGCGGCGCTCGAGGCTATCGAACTGCCTCTGCCGCACGATGCCGGCGCGGTGCAGCCAGTAACGGAAGAGCAGAGCCAGGATGGAAAGGCCATAGCGGGTGCTGGCGGCGAAGGAAGCGGAAGACGCCTGCGCAAAATACCGCGTTGGCACCGGCACTTCGGCGATGCGGAAATGAAGATTGACGATCTGCGCGATGATCTCCTGGTCGAAGATGAACTTGTCGGAGTTCATCTGCAGGTTCAACGCCTCGAGGACTTCGCGCCGGAATGCCCGGTAGCCGGTGTGATATTCCGAAAGTTGCAGCCCGAACGTGAAATTCTCGATGCCCGTAAGGAAGCGGTTGGAGTAATATTTCCACCACGGCATCCCTTGACGCATGGGGTGGAAGTCGCCGAGCAGCCGCGACCCCAGGACGACATCCGCTTCTCCCTGCTGAATCGGTCGGATGATCTCCGGCAGCAGCGTCGGATCGTACTGGTAATCCGGGTGCACCATGACCACGATGCTGGCCCCGGCGCGCAGCGCCTCGCGGTAGCAGGTCTTCTGGTTGGCGCCGTAGCCGTAGTTGCGGTCGTGGACGAACAACTCCAGCCCGAGTTCCCGCGCGATGCGGGCGGTCTCGTCTTTACTGCCGTCATCCACCAGGATCACCAGGTCGACCACCTCGTGCGGCAGAGCCGCATAGGTCATGTGCAGCGTGCGCGCCGCGTTGTAAGCGGGCATCACCACGACGACCTTCGGCTTGGCGGATGTCATAGGTTTTTCGCGGCTCGGGCGCGCACGACGAACTGATAGGCGAAGAGGCGCTTCCAAACCCGCGCCGCTACATACGATAGCCTCTCGATCGCGCGCACGGCAAGCGTGCCATCCCACTGCGGCAGAGCCAGCCCTGCCGGAACGGCAGAGGGCGCCCAGCGCTCGACCGTGAAGCCGGCGCGGGCCAGGAGTTCCACCCAGCCGTCCCAGGTGAAGAAATGGAGATGCGTGCGGTCGAACAAACCCCGATCGTGCTGCGGGAATCGTCCGAGGAGGACGTTCAGGCGAAAGTACAAGTGGCCGCTGTTGGGCAGCGATAGGACAAGCACGCCGCCCGGAACCAGCCTGGAACGGCATTCCCGCAGCATCCCCAGAGGATCGCGGAGGTGCTCCAGCACGTCCGCGCAGATGATGTAGTCGAAGACGCCGGAAAGCGGGGGCAGTCCCTCGTCGAGATCGGCCTCGAGAAACTCCGTTCCGGCCGGCGCTTCGATGCCGCGCCGGTCGATGGCGGTGACGGTGAAGCCGCGCGCTGCCAGGACCTCGGATAGGTAGCCGCCGGCGCATCCGACGTCGAGCACACGCTGCCCGCGCCCATCCGGAGGAAATTCGGCAAGCAGGTGGGAATGACTGCTGTAAGGCCCCTCTTTGAAGCTGTAGCGGGGGGCGTCCACCTCCGGCATGATCATCAAACCCATTATATAGATAGCAGCCGGAGGGCCATCCCGATCGACAACAAAGAGATGGCGGCGGCCAGGTGCAAGTCCCACGGACCGGTCCAGCGGAGGTCGATGACGCAATCGCCGTCGCATTGCGGCCGGATCAGGATCAACCCGATACCGTCGCGCGACACAGGCAGCGCCGCCCCGCCGGCGGTCGCCTTCCAGCCACGAAACCACGCGGTCTGCACCGAGATGGCGTCACCGCGCTGGAGGGTGGCGCGGATGCGCGCATGGCCGGAGGATTGCCAGTCGCAAATGGCCTCCGCGCGGTTCGGATCCTCGATGGCGGCGGCGTACCGAGTGGCTTCCGCGGAGCTGTCGTCGCGCGCCTCCTCTCCGGGTTTCAGAATGTGGGTCATCGAGCCGCTGCGTTGCGGAATGGCGTAAATCGTGTCGCCATGCTCGCGATGCAACACCGGCAGTAGCCCGTCGAAGCGCTCGGGAAGCAGAAAATCCCGGTATTCGTCGGAGCTGTCGGGCCCATTGACGACCAACGCATGGATTCCCAGGGCTTGCAGCCATCGAATGGCGGACCTCGTGGCGTCGGGTGTCACACCCTTGTGCAACAGGAAGGGCACGGTCGAGAGCGCCCGCATGGAGTTGCCCTGATCGCAACAGCCGGTGAGTTGCGGAGTGTCGGTGAACGCATTCAACCAGAACCCGGTCGATCCGGTCGCGTAGACACGGCGCCCGCCGAGATTGGCGTCGATCCAGCGCGCGGTCGTGTATTCGGAGCGGGCAGCCGGGGAAGCCGGAGTCAAGTCCAGCCGGGCGCGCCACCGGTAATGCCCGATTTGCAGCCAGAGCGCGAACAGCCCGAATGCCACCACCGCATATCGCGCCGGCCGCCACCGGTACAGTTGGAACACGAGCCAACCGATCGGCAGCGAAAGCGCGAGCTCCATTTCGAGGTGCAGCCGCCCGGCCTGCGGCAGCAGTTCGAACTCCAGGTGATGGCGCGCGGTCAGAACCAGCAGCGCTGTCAGGGCCCCGTAAAGAACTCCGAATCGCGCGAACAACGGAATCCGCGCCATTCCCGGAGCCCTTCCCGCGGCCGCGATGGCGGCCAAGGCCAGCGCCAGGGCATACGGCGCGTGCCGCAAACTGTTCGAGAATCCCGAATGCATCGAACCTACGTTGCCGAAAACCGTTCCCAGGCTCGACGGAGGGACGCCGAAACAGACCATCCCGTAGCCTAGCGCCGCCGCGAGGCATGCGGTCCGCAACGCCGCGGCTTGGCGGCCGGCGGGCTGCGCCGCAATCCAACAGAAGACCGCCAGGGCCAGCGCCATGCTTCCCGGGATGTTCGTGAGGAACACCAGCCCGAGACCCAATGCCGCCAGGGCAAGCGGCCGGGATGTCTTGCGCCGCAAGGCGTATTCCAGCGACAGGAGCGCAATCGGTATGAGCGCGATCGCCGCCACATGCGGACCCTCGCCATAGACCGTCATCACCTGGAGGCGCCGGCCGGCCAGCGGGTCGGACAGATCGACGCCCAACTCCGGGATCAGGAATGCCGAGGGAGAGAACAGCGAAAACGACAGAGCCGCGAAGATCGCGGCGGGGCGTGTGGCGTCGAATCGCCTGGCCATGAGATACAGCGTGGCCGGGCCCAGGCTATAGGTGAGGCCGGTGACGAAATGGTAGGCATGCGCGGGCGGCCAGCGCATCAGGGTCGTGACCGCTGCGACCGTAAGATGCAGCAGCGGAACGTACGTGTCCTGATACGGCATGCCGGCATGCCAGATCGTCCACCAACCGAAATCGCCCCAATGCAGGGAAATGTGGCGGGCCATGCCAATGAAGGCGCCTTCGACGGAGTTGAATTTCGAGGTGTACTCCACCCAAAAGAGCCGCCAGCAGATCCACGCGTTCAGCGCGGAGAGAGCTGCCGCGCACCCGGCCTCCTCGAGAACCACTCTGCGCCTCATACGGCGAGGCGATAGCAGCGGGCGGCCGTGCCGCCCAGCAGTTGCTCGCGAACTTCGATGGGCTGCGCGCCGATCGATTGCGTGAACACGGCCAGAGCCGATTTCCACGTATGGTCCGGAAGGCCGTGGGGCCAGTCGCTGCCGAACATCAGCCGCGACGGGCCGAAGAGAGCCAGAGCGAGTCGGACATGCGGGCGAGGTTCGGCGAACCGGCTGAGACCGCTCAGCTTACAGTAGACGTTCGGTTGTTCCGCGGCCCGTTCGATGTCCCGCTGCCAGGTTTCGCCGGGAGGGTAGCCCAGGTGGTCGATGATCAGGGTTGCGTCGCGATATTCCTGGGCGATGGCCGGAACATGCGGCAGCAGATTCAGCAGGTCGATCGGGAAACCGAGAAGCGCCGCCTGGGGCAGGTCGGAGAGCTGTCCGACCTGAATTCCGCAGATTCTGGGGTCGGGTGTGTAGGCTTCGAGCGGAGAGATAATACCCGTCACATAATCGGGCGCTGGTTGGGGCGGGCCGGCCAGGATCGACTTCTCGAAGCGGTTGCGTTTGAGGATCGTCTCCAGATACGCGAGCGTGTACTGCTCAGTGTGGGAGTGGTGGGCGTCGATGCGCAATTAGAAGATGAAACTGAGGCCGCCGCGGAAACTGCGGGGGGTCTCCACCAGCATCAGACTCTGGCCGCTCGCCGTGCGCAGCGGCAGATAACCCTGCGCCAGCATGTTGCGCAGGTCCGCGGTCGCCTCCATGCGCCACGGCAGCATCGCCACCCTCGGTAAGGGCTGCCGGATATAGACGTTCAGGCCCGGCAGAGGACGGACAGCATCGGTACTGTACACGTTCCCGGACATCACCCACCGCCGATTGCCGTTCCACTGGTAGCTCGCGATCATGTGCGTCCCGGTCCGGGGCGCGGTGGCGCTGAGACGCGCCGTGATGGCGTGCTTGCGTCCGTTGCGGATCATGGAGCGCAATTCATCCGGGCTGTCGCTGACCAGTTCGCGGTCCGGAACCGTCAGGGCGCCTTCGGACGTGTAACTCAGGGTGGCCCCGACCTGGTCGCCGATCTGCTGCGTGACGGCCGCGCTGAAGCCGGAGTTTTCGTGGTTGCCGATATTGAAGATGGCGTTTTCGCTGAAAAGGTCGGGCAGGATATCGCCGCCGGTGAACATCCCCTCCGGCCCGACAATCGAAAGCGCGGCGTTGCGAACCAGTTCGTGATACGCGGACACGGCATAGGTGCGGGAGCCGATGCGGCGCGAGTATCCGATTTCGTATTGTTCGCCGCGCTGGATCTTCGGGCGGGAGCCTCGGAGCGAAATTCGCGGGAAAAGCCCGAGCGTGTTCAGGTCTTGCTGGAGATCGTGGTCCGGAGCTGTGCCGCCGCCCAGTTCGGGCCGCGCGTTGCCCGACGTGTACGTCATCTCTACGTCGCCGGCGTCGCCGAGCGAGTACGTGAGCCGCGCATACGGGCTGAAATAGTTCAGCCGGTCGAGAAAAGTCACCGCGTCCATCGTGAACCCGTATTGCAGCGTCACGTTGTCGGCGATCTGCGTCCGATCGTCCAGGGCGGCCGACATCGAGCGGAGCATCGGCAGCGCGGCGTCATTCCCGGAGAGCGCCGCTGAGAGTCGTGCCGGCAGGAACAACTGCCGCATCGTGACCGACACTTCCGGAGTGCCTCCGGCGAAATTGCGGCTGTAGCTCGTGCGGAAGGCGGCGGAAGGAACGCCGGTCTGCGCGCCATATCCGACATTGCCGCTGACTTGCAGCAGATTATTTCCGTATAGCGAGGTGGCCAGCGCGAACGCCGTGCCCATTCCGGCTTCGTTATTGGCGCTGCTGGCGACCGAGCCTTCTCCCGCGGAGACCTTGAGCACCCCGCGCGTATCCGAGAATGCCGCGACATGATCCACCGAGGCCGGCGGCCGCGCCGGAACAGCCGGGGCGAACCGCAAAACGGGACGAGTCGAGGAGGCGCTGCGCAGCACCCACTTCCAGTCGTCGCTCATGATGCTGCCGCCTTCGATCGCGGCCGGATAGGCGAGTTGGATCGTGCTGAACAGCGTGCTCAGGTTGACGCTGAGAATACTGCGCATTCCCGGCTGGACCAGGATGTCCTTCTTCCATGCCGGCAGATACGTGGCCAGCGTGACGCGGATCGCGTAAACCTCGGGGAAGAGACCGGCGAATTGAAATTGACCGTGTTCGTCGGTCTGGATTCGCTGCAGAGCCCGATCCTGCCGGTTGAACAGAAGGACGGTGGCCCCCATCTGCGGAATCCCCAGATTGTCGCTGACGACGCCCGTAATGGCGCCCGAGAATTGGCCGGGTGTGGCGGCGGAAGAGATCGGCGTCGACACGAGACACACCACCCCCAATACCAGGGTAGCTGCCGTCCTGTGCGTCTTCGTCTTAAACATCCGCGACGCTCGTGCCTGTAGCGGGGATGCTCCCGCTCCCCTTTAGGTTACCGTAAAGTCGGCCGAAGGGGTTAGCACCTGATTTTTGCCTTTGTCTGTGATCTTCAGTCGAACTGTGTACTGCCCGGGGGTTAAGGTGTTTAGATTGAGGAACTTCTCCAGCGTAACCTGGGTTCCGGATGCGTCCGGCAACTGCGCGAGGTCTTCCTTTAAGGAAGCGATTTTCTCGTTGCTGCCTTTTTTTACAATTTCGTACTCCACCTCGCCCGCCGGTTTATGGGTATTTTCGTCCGACCCGAGGTTGTAGAGCTTCATGTAAATCCCGAGCTTCTCGTCGCGCTTGAAGATGTCGTCGACGCGCGGCCGCACCTTCGTGCTGCCGATGACGAACATCCCCGCGCCGATGCTGCGCGCCGGGACCTTTTCAATCATATCGGCCAGAATCAGCGTGCTCGTCGACGCCTTCTCCGCGTCGAGCCGCGGCACCGAGATCGCCATCTCGTAATTGTTCATGTTGCCGCTGCTGTCCTTGGCCACTACGTTCAGCCGGTACGTGCCGGGAGCCAGCGGCACCGTCTTCTGATAGATCGACCGCCGTTTGGCATACTCCTGGAGGTATTCCGTCGGCGCGTCCACCGTCACCGTATCTTCGAACGGCGTGACCGCCATGCGGCGGGTCATGGTCGTGATGCGGCCATACAGGTTGACGATGGCCCGCTGCACACCATCCTTCGCCTTGAACTCCAGATCCTTGTTGTCGAACTGCAGCGTGATATAGGTCAGCACCGACGCTTCGGTCACCGGGAAATAATCCACCCGCACCTTCATCGGCAGAATGTTGTAGCTGATGCGCGAATTGACGGCCGCTTCCAAATCCTTGAACTTAATGGAAGGCGCGCGCTGTAGCTTCGCAAACTGCTCCAGGCGGTTGAACTCGTTCATCTTCTGCGTCTCGCCGCCGAACGGAACGCCCATGTGGGTGCCGTCGGTGCGATTGAAACGGTCGGTCTTGCTCGACATCCCCATCTGTTCCATCAGCGTCAGCCCGGCGCCGGGAACGTAAAGGAGGGCGTCCTTTTCCGACGGATCCATGGTCATGCGATACTCGCCCGACATGGTCGGATCGACGAATTCGATGATGATGTCGTTGCCGATGTCTTCGATATACCGGTAGCGCCACTGCTCGAACGGGAAGGTGGAGGTGGTGCCGCCGCCTTCTTCCTGAGGCCGCTCATACGTGCCGCCGGAAGGATGCGATTCGATCTCGTCGGGCGGTCCAAATGTGATGTAAATGCGCCCGCGGTCCGTCTTCCAACCCGGAATGCCCGACGCATAATGCTCGTTGGCATAGGCGATGCGCCGGTAGTGCTCTTCCTTGAACTCGTTCTCGATCGAGTCCGGCGTGGGATCGCGGCGCAGCCAGAACTGTTCGATGAACTGCTCCCGCTCTTCATCCGTCTGTAGCTTCTTGAAGGCGGCGCGCTCTTCATCCGTGATGATGTAAGAAACGTCCTCGTTCAGCCACTTGCGGTAGGGCGTCTCCAGTTCTTTCTTGAGCCTGGCCTCGCGTCTGCGGCGCTCCTTCTCGGTGAGGGGCTTGGCGACCGTTTCGCGCTGCTGGTCCTGGTTTGCGGTCTTTTTAGTGTCCTTTTGGTCGGCGGCGAAGAGACCGAGCGCCACGGACACGGAAGCACAGAGAATCGAAAGGCGTGTAGCTGTCATACGGCTCACCGCTTCACACAGAATTTGGACAGGGCTGAATCGGCTGACAACTATTTTAGATCGAACTAGATGTGGGGTCAATCTGTGAAAGTCCCACTACAGGTGTGCCCCTCCCGGAGAAAGCGATCCAGCATAGGCCAGCGAATGCCACCAGGCTGATCGCGGCCCCGGCGGGCAGGAACCGGGAATGGTACTCGAAGACCACCGCATGTTCGCCCGCGGGAACCGCAACCGACTGAAACAGATCCCGCCAACGCTCCACCGGGACAGGCCGTCCGTCGACTGTCGCCGTCCAGCCCGGGAAGAACTGCTCCGTCAGCCCGAATCTGCCGCCAACCGGCGAACCCGTCCGGAAGGCGCGGCGCTCCGCCCGCCATTCGATCGGCCGGGCATCGCCGGGAACGCCATCCCACCCGAACGGGGGCCGGGCTTGCAGGTATTCGTAGACCCGGTAGAAGGAATCCGGCCCGATGCGCCGGAAACTCGGGCTGGCCGATAGGACAGGCTCGCCCGGAGCGCCCTGGTACGAAATCGCATACCGGACGCCCAGCAACTGCAGCAGCCGCTCGTTTCTATAATCCATTCGAAATATCCGGCTCGTCTCGAATTGCACCCAGGGCCGCACCATCTCGCGGTAGCGGGTTGGCAGGAACGGATCGAGACCTTGCGGAGTGTAAAAGCCGAACATGCGGAGATCGAGTGAGCTCGGAGCGCCGTCCGTCGTCACGCGAAAATGGCGATTGTTCCACAAGACGCCGTAGGCCTCCGGGCTCACGCCGTGGATCCCCCCCACGGGGAGCATCTCGTCGACATCGCCGTCGCGTGTGTTGAACATACGATTGGTGCCGTAGACTTTGTAGTCGCACAGCAGGAACAGAAGCATCGCGGCCGCCATCGCAGCGCGCCGTGGCCCGGATTCGGCCCTCACGATCCACACCGCCACGGCGAAAAGCCCCAGGGCAACGGCAGTCTCGCCGGCGGCGGCCGCCCCGCTCGCGAATTCTCCACCGTGCGCCCAGATGCGAAGCTGCCGCGCCGACCATGCCATCATCAGGAGCGCGGCAGCCGGCATGATCCAGCGAGGGACCGGGCGTCCCACCCGCTTCAGGAAATCGGCGATGGCCAGTCCAGTCACCAGCGCAGCCATGGCCGCCGCGCCTTCATAGAAATTGTACGATTGCGCGACCTTCTCCAGCGGCGGAATGGAGAGCATCGTCCAGTACACGTGATGCCCCGGATCGAGCACCAGGTAAAGACAAACGATCAGGACAGCCAGAGGCTGCACGTACGGCCGCAGATGACCGCGGCGCACCGCCCAGAGGATCGCAAACACCGCCGCCACGCCCCAGTACAGGTACATGGCGTCCAGATACGAAATCGGCGAGCTGCGATTGTAATCCCGCCAATTCGCCACGAATAACGGAATGATGGCGCTCCGCTCTTGTCCGGTATAGCGAGTCTCCGCATACATGGAGGACCGCGCCTCCAACGTCGGTAGAAGTTGGGCCGCGGACAGCAGGAGCGATCCCGCGATGGCGGCGGCGGTCCCCGCTGCCACCCGCCAACGGCCGCGCCCCGCGATAGCGTACACCATGACCGCGACGCAGAAGGCGAGCCACGACGGCGGATAGCCGGCGAGGCACCAAAACGCCGATGCCAGCGCGGTCTTCCAAAGCGGCCGCCAGTCATTGCGTTCCGTGGCGTCGTCGATGCCCCAGAGCGCCAGAGGCATCCATGGCAGCGCGGTGGCGACTCCCACGTGCACGATCTGCCACATCAAATAGCCGCCGTATGCGAACACGCAAGCGCCCAAAGCGCTCGGCAGCCAGTCCAAATGGCGCGCCCTCAGCCAGAGGTAGCACAGCAGGAATGCCAGCCAGACGTGCGCGAATACGAAATACTCCAGCGGCTTGTACGGCATCGCCGGCTGCCCCCAAGTGGCGGCATACAGAATCCAATTGGGGGGATAAAAGAGGGCCGCCTGCAGGTTGCCGGCGAACGTAATGCCGCAATAGATCGAATCCCACTGCGGGAAATGGCCTTGTTTGAGCGATTGCAGGGCGTATCGCTGGAGCGAGTGGTGGTACACCTCGATGTCGGAGAACAGGTGGACGCGATGGGGAGGGAGCAGATACTCGCAGAAGAAGGCGGCGGTTGCGATGAGCGAGACAAGGGCGGCCAACGCTCGTTCGGCGGAACGATTCACCCTGGTATTATGCCGGGATCGGCTCGGTTCGCGCAGGCCAAAAAAAGCCGCGGCAGTGGGGCTGCCGCGGCGCCAGGAGAGCCTGGGGAAATGATTAGTTCTGGTAGCTGATGCCGATCATCGGCACAAAGTCGTGCAGCAGCCGGCCGAACTTTGCCCCCGGCGCGGGGGTGATCAGTTGCTGTGGGAACGGCGTCACGAAGTCGCGGAATTCCGCCCGCAGGGCCATATGCGGCGCCAGTTTGAACTTCACGCCGCCGCCGATGCTCAGCATCGGTTTCACCTCTTGGGTCTTGGTAAAGTACCCAAACTGGCTGAGCGGCTGGTAAGCCGCTTCCTTGCCTGTCCCGCGGAAGATCTTCATCCCGCCGCCCACCGCCGCATACAGTTCCGCCCGCGATTCGCGGCGGCTGGTGTGGATCAGAACGTCGTAGTACACCGCATGGGTGTTGCCTGAGAACGTCGTGGTCGTCCCGCCGCTCGCGAGTTTCAGGTCGCTTTGCAGGAACGTGTAGCGAATCTCTCCGCTCAGGTGGCGGTACAGGTTCTGCCCGACGAACACCCCCGCGGCGAGGCCCGGACGGAATCCGGTGGTAGCCGACCCTTGCGGGCTGGTCACCGGCACATTCGGCAGGAAACTCCCCCCGGCGGCGCCTCCGATCTCCCATTGCTGGGCGAACGCGGCGCTGGCGGCGGTCAAAAGCATCAACGAATATCGAAGCGTCTTCATGGATTCTCCTGGCTTACTTCACGACCCGGACCGACAGGCTCGTCGAAGACCCGCCCTGGTTGATGACCAGCGGAATCTCCAACCCCTGCGGCACGCCGCCGGGAACGGCTGCATTAATCTGATAGAGGCCCACCGAGCCGGGAACCAGTCCGGCATACAGCACCGTCAGCGATCTTCCGCCGAGCGTCACATCCGGCGCGATGATCGCATAGGAAAGCGCGTCCGGCGGCGCGGGCTGGCCGGATTCGACCGCTGGAGCCGTGCGGCCCAGGCCCGTCGCGTAAATCACGATCGTGTCGTTGTAATGAATCGGATTCGTCGGCGTAATCAACTGCCCGTCATCCGCGCGCACGATGGTCGCCAGCCCGGTATTCGGTCCCGCCACCCCCGACCGGAACACGCTCGGGGCCGCCGGCAGAATCTGGAAGTTGAAGTTGTCGCTGACGCCGCCAGGCGTATGCAGCGTCATGGTGGCATTGCCGTCGACGTTGAACGGAAGCTGTCCATTGATCTGTCCCGTCGAGACGAACAACATCGGAACCGGGATGCCGTTGACCATCAGGCAGGATTCGCCGAGCGCCGTCGGCAGCGGGATCTCCTTCGTGGCGATGTTCACCGGCGCCATCTGCGAGCCATAGACGCTGATCAGCCCGCCGGGCGCGACCGGCTTGTTCCCATCGGCCGCATTCACCACCGAAGCGATGCTCGGCGGCGCCACGGCCGCGTCGTAAGACCAGGGCAGCACGGTCAGCCCCGAAACCGTCAGCGAAATGACGGAACTATGATCGTTCAACGCGGCGAGGCTGCGGATGAAAGGCTGCGTCGTCGTCGTGCCGAGCGGCGCTTCCACCGTCCGCGTTGGCCGCGTCGAGATCGTCTGGCCGGGCACGAAGTGCTCGATGGTGCCCGGATTCTCCGCCCCCTTCACCATCGTGCGAAGACCGCTCTGGTCGATAAACGCAAACCCGGCGGAGGAGCCCGATGCCGTCGTCAGCGTGCTCTGCGGAACCAGCGAGGCATTGAACACGGTGTCGCCGACCACGTAGGAGTTGTAGCTCGACGCCGCATAGGCGCCGGCCAGCTTCGGCAGGTCCTTGCGCGAAACCGTGAACGTGTCGGCATTGGCGTCATACAGCAGCACATTGCCGTCCGGAGAGGCGACCAGGATCGATCCGCCGTTCGGCGCCGGCGCCAGCACCGAGTCCTGGCTGATGCTGTTGGTATAGATCCCCAGCGACGGCAGCAGCGTGGCGCGCCGCGCCGCGAAATCGATGCGGTCGATCACGCCTGGAGCGTTGCTCGCCACATTCCGCGACACCGCCAGCATCGACTTGCCGGATTCCGCGATCGATCGCGGATAGTGCCCCGCCGGAAATTCGATGGGAACCTGCGGCTGCAGCGTGTCGAGATCGTACACGTAGGCGAACTGCGAATTGTCGTGACCCACGATCAGGTACTTGCGGTCGAACGTGAACGCCATCTGCGTCGGCGTGGTCGCCGTGCGCAGGGTGGCGATTTGACTGTAATTGCTGCCATCGAACACCAGGATCTGGTTGCGATCCTGCTGCACCAGATAAAATCGATTGCGCACCGGATCGGCCAACAGGTCGGTCAGCGTGCCCGGAATCGCCACCGCCGTCCCGCGCTGGTCCGGGTTGCGGTTGTTAATCAGCAGCCGCACCGGCTTCGGCACGTTGATCGCATTCGATGACGCGATCGAGATCGGCACGGAGATCGTGCCGTTCTGATTCTGGAAGGCGTTGGGGTCCACCCGCACCTGCACCGTGGCCGGCGTCACGCCGCTGGCCGGCGAAATGGTCACGCCCGACTGGTTCACCGACAGCCGGAAATCCGTGTTCCCGCCGCCCGGATCGGTGATCGTCAGGCTCATCGTAATGGCATTCCGGTTACAGAAATTGCCGCTGGCGATCAGGTCCGTCTTGGCCGCCGCCACCCGATGCATGCGGTTCAGTTGGCCGACCGGCATGATCGTCACGCCGCTGTCGCTCACCGCGTAAAGCGTGTCCCGATTGCCCGTCAGCACCGCGCGCCCCGTGATGTTCTCGGCGAGGGAAAGCGTTTCGCGCACATAGAGGTTATCGGCGTCCAGAATGGAGAGCACCGGCGGAGCAGCGGGCTGCGCCGCCGGTGGTGGAGTGGTCCCGGGGAGACTGCTCGAGGAGGAAGAGGTGGGACTGGCCGTGAGGATTTGCGCGTAAATCGTGCCTGAATTGGAATCGACCGCCACACCGCCGATGTTGGTGGAGGTCGCGGAGTTGGGGAACTGCCCCATGTTGCGAATCGTCGCGTCGATCTTATATTGCCCGACCATCGCCCACGACCCGTCCGCGGCGACGCTGATGCGGGGCAGCGGCTTGGGCGACGCCGTCACGCCGATCGCGTACACATCCCCCCGCCGCGCGTCGTATCGGAAGAAAGCCTGGAAGGTGCCGTCGTCGGCGATTCCGTAAGCGATCATCCGGTCCGGCGTCGTCGAAGTCGCGGCCAGGATCACCTGCGTCGGGAACGTCGTGAGACTCGCCGGCAACGTCGTCGCCAGCGTGTTGAAACTGGCCACCACCGTGATAGCCCCCGTCAGCGGGTCGAACCGCCACAGTCCGCTGGTCGTCACGATCAGAGCGCTATTGTCTCCCATGAACGTGGCGCTTAACGGAACATCGCCGGTCGTGAAGGTCTGGCGCGAGTTGTCGTTCAGATTAATTAATGTGATCGCGTTGCGGCTGGGATCGGGAGTCGCCAGGTTGCCGAAATGCGACACGATCAGATACTGGTTGTCCGGCGATAGAGAAATCGAGCTTGGCTGCGGCGCCACGTTCATCGACCGTTGAATGGAGAAGTCCTTCGCGGACATCACCTCAATCCGGTTGGCCGTGAAGTTTGCGATGTAGAGAACGCCGCGGGATTCGTCCAGCGCGATGTCGGAGGCATGGCCGCCGATCGGAACCACCGTTCCGAACGTCGCCGCCGACACCGGCTTGGCAAGCGAGGCAATGGCCGCCGCTGCCGCAATCGAAATAAAGAGCCTATTCCAGCGCATAAAAAAAGTCTTCGATACCGTATCGATTTAATGACGCGGCAGGGCCGGATGCAATGATCGATATGGCTAATAAATTGGTCCTTACCAAAGTTAGCCGTGTATTTCTGCGGGTTTAGCCATATACTGCACCCTGGAGCGGGATCCGGAATTCGGGCCCGGGCCGCTTCGTAAGGCAAAACCGGCCATGAATCAATTCTTAAGAAATTTCGCGGTGATTTTATTTATTTTTGCGGGAAATACTTCCGCGCAGAGCGGCTTGACGAGAGTCTACACGATCCCCGACGGGGTCGCCTACACCGTCGACGGCGCCTTCTATCGGTCGATGAGCTCCGCCGTATGGCCTGCCGGCTCGAAGCATATCCTCAGTGTCAACCCGGTCCAGCAGGCGCTCAATATCAAGACCCAGTACGCCTTCACCGGGTGGAATTACGCGGGCGGTATTCTGCCCGGCGGCCCTACCGTGACCGTCTCCGCCGATCCCACCCTTAAGGAGTTCTGGGCCGTTTTCAGCATCCAGCACGCCATCTCCCTGAATTATTCCGACTGTTCGCCCGATATTCCGTGCCCCAGCCCCGGCACGATCTATGTCAACGACGTCACCTATAAAGGCGATGCCGACGTTTACCTGAATCAGGGCACCGTCGTGAAGCTGCTCGCGGTGCCGGCCGATGGTTTCGTCTTCACCGGCTGGGAGCAGGGGCCCAACCAGGTCGTTACGGGCTTCCTGAATACCGTGACCGTCAACAGTCCGACGATCGTGCGGCCCCATTTCCGCCTCGCCCGACACGTCAATCTCCAGACCGTGCCCGCGGAATTGGAAGTGTTCGCCGATGGCGGCCGCATCCCGACGCCGGCGTCCGTGGATTGGGCCTATGGAAGCACCCACACCGTCGGCGTCCCGAGCCCGCAAGAGTCCAAGACCGGTTCCTGGTGGGTCTTCTCCAAATGGAGCGACGGCGGAGCCGCGAACCACGCTTTTGCAGTCGGCGACGGTGGCGGCCAGGTGACCCTCACCGCCACCTTCGTGCCCGCCACCGGCACCGAACTGCGGACGTCGCCGCAGGGCCTCCCTCTGAGGATCGATGGGCGCGACAATTGGCCCAGTTACTATTTCACATGGGCCGCGGGTGAGACGCACAAGATCGAAGCTCCCGCCCAACAAACGGACGACAAGGGCCGGGTGTGGAATTTCAGCTCGTGGTCGAACGGGGGGGCGCGCGTACAGGATTACGTCGCGGCCCCGGGTCCGTCGGGCGGCACGATGCAATTGATCGCGACCTACACCCCGGTCGGCCATCTGGTCGTGAATAGCGCCGTTGCCGCGCTCACCGTGCGGGTGGACGGCGCCGATTGCGCCACGCCCTGCGACGTGCTGAGGCCGGTCGGAACGGTCGTGCATCTCTCGGCCCCCGCCTCGGTCCCGACCGGTGACAATACCCGCCTGGACTTCGATGGGTGGCCGGGCAGCGGGTCGCTGTCTGCCGATTGGACCGTGACCCTCGGCGCGGACCCCGTAAAGCCGTACTTGACCTACCACCCGATGAACCGCCTCGTCGTCGCGTCGGATCCCGCCGATGGCGCCTCCTGGCGCATGCAGCCGGCCTCGTCCGATGGCTTCTACGACGCACAAGCGACTGTGATTGTTAGTGTTACGGCCCTTCCTGGCTTCCGCTTCCGCCGTTGGACCGGGGACGTCAGTGGCACGTCTTCCGTCGCCAGCGTCCCGATGAATACCCCGCGCCTGGTCGAGGCGATGCTCGATCGAGTGCCGTTCATTTCCCCTGCAGGCGTAGCCAATGCCGCGGGCAGCACGCCGGAGAAAGCGGTGGCTGCCGGCTCCATCGTCTCGATTTTCGGCGCGAGCTTCGCGCCGGATATGATCGTCGGGCCGGATAATCCGATGGCCCAAGCCCTCGGCTGTGTGACCGTCCGCATTGGCGATCGGATGCTGCCGCTCTTCTTTGTGTCGCCCTCGCAGATCAACGTGCAAATGCCTGAGGATATTGGGACCGGCGACCAGAAACTCGTCGTCAGTTGCCAGGGCCTGCCCGACGTGCAGGCGGTCTTCTCGGTAGGACGAAATGCGCCGGGTCTGTTCCAGGACGACAAATCGGCCGGCGTATTGGAGCACGAGGACGGATCGGCCGTAACCGCCAATTCCCCCGCCAAAACCGGCGAATTGCTCACACTCTACGGCACCGGATTCGGTCCGACCGATCGCGGCCGTCCCTTCGGCTTCGCCCCCTCCACCCGCTATCCGATTGTCGATAGCGCGACCGTGCAGGCCGGCGACGTAGCGATTCCCGCCGAGAACGTATTCGCCACAGCCGGACGCATCGGCGTGGACGCCGTGCAGTTCCGCTTGCCGGAAGCCACTCCCTCCGGATCCCTGTCGCTCCGCGTGACGATAAATGGCAAAGATAGCAATACAGTCGTGGCGCCGGTTCAATAACGCGCAGGATGAGTCGGCCCAAAATCATCTGTCCGAGCCCAAGCTGGCCGTGGCGTTCTTTGCGACTTTGGGCCTT
>CAZSQK010000096.1:0-32334 GCA_964608645.1 uncultured Solibacteraceae bacterium
GTAGAGTGGGTTACGCGGGGGTCGCGACTTTCAACGGAAATCCGGGCATTCCCCAAAGCTTTCGGCTTGTGGCCTCGGGGATGCCTTCATCGCCACGACCACCCTGTCACCAGCCGAATATTTTGGCCTGTATACGGAAGAGGATCTCGAAGAAGCCCGTGCCAGCGGAGCTGAACCGGAATGCAAAGACGATTACAACAAGTACTACTGTAGTGTCCACTTGGCGTGATTGGTCAATAGGCGCGCCGGGATCAATACGGGCCGATCTCGATAAATGGTTACAATTTGGTTACAGTGCCCCAAAACAACAACGGCCACTGGTTGCCGGCTGGCCGTTAACTTCTTCATTTTCTATGGTGCGGAGAGGGGGACTTGTTCCCTCATGCCACATTGACAGCAGGTAAGTTATAGATTCGATTGAATGCTCAAACTGTCAAAAATGCTAAACATGGGTTTCGTGGCACGTATCTGGCACGTGGGCTAAGCGTCCGTGAAAATCGGGTTTGGACCATGCACTCGCCCATGGTCGGTACAAATTGGGCACACAATGAAAATCGGCCTGCAACTCGTTGAAGTCACAGACCGAAATCTGGTGCGGAGAGGGGGACTTGAACCCCCACGAGATGGCGGTGCCGCTAGCACCTCAACCCAAACGAGCGGGTATCGCTAGGTATCCTCAAAACTCAAGTCGTTGATTCTTCGGGATCGGCGTATCGCCTGGTTTCACGCAGTTTCGCCCGACCACTACACCTTCACTACAGTCGGCCAGGGCAGAGCATTCATCAACGCCGACGAAGGACAGCATCCAAAGACTCTAGATGATCGCCGTAAATAACGGCTTGGCGTTGTTGCAATCTTGCAGGCAAGTCCCCAGGCAGAACCATAGGAGTGATTGTTTTGCCCATTGCCCAAGCTGCCCCCATTCAGAGCTTGTCCGATGTGCATGTGCCTCCGGGGACCCACGTGCGTGTCCGGATCTGGCGCCTTCATCCCCGAACCCAGAATCCCCCCTGACCACGGCAGTCCGGACCGTCCCAAAGGGAAGCCCTTGCCCCCAGGACTATCCGGTCCCGATATCCCAAGGATAGTTGCCCCACCGATTGTACGGATGCTACCATCCGGCTCGAATAGGTAAACTCGCGAAGCCGCCTACCGGTGCGCTTCCTTGTGGGAGATGGAATGAAAAGATTTGCGTTAATTCTCATGGCATGGGCCCTGGTATGCTCATCCGCCGCCTGGGGCCAGGGCGCCCGCGCCACCCTCGGTGGACGTGTCACCGACGCCCAAGGCGCCGTCGTTCCGAGCGCCGATGTGACCGTCACATCCGACGACACCGACGTCAAACAACAAACCAAGACCAACGAGCAGGGCAACTGGCAGGTCCAGTTCCTCGTCCCCGGCCACTACAGTCTCACCGTGGCATCCGCCGGCTTCCGCCCCGTCGAGCGCCACGGCATCACCCTGCAAACCGGCGACTCCAAGCAGATGGACACGCAGCTCGAGATCGGCAGCTCCACCACCCAGCTCACCGTGACCGCCGAAGCGCCGCTGATCGACACCACCGCCGCGGTCTCGGGCACCGTCATCTCGCAGGAGCAGATTAACGAAATGCCGTCGATGTCGCGCGTCGCCACCATCCTGGCGACCCTCTCGCCCGGCGTGCTGCAGCAGGATCAGAACCAGAACGTCGCGCATGCCTGGTCGCACGACGCGGCGTCGCAGATCACCATCGATGGTGGACGCAACAACACCCGCTCCAACACCTTCGAGCTCGACGGCATGCCGAACCTCAAGACCGGCGGACAGGTCGCGTTCATCCCCGCCCCCGAGGCCATCCAGGAGTTCAAGGTGGTCATGAACGCCTACGATTCCCAAATCGGACGGCAGGCGGGCGGCACCATCCAGATGACGCTCAAGAGCGGCACCGGCAAACTGCACGGCAGCTTCTACGAATTCAACCAGAACAACATTCTCAACGCCAAGCTCTTCCAGACCAACCTCACCGGCGGCGAGAAGCCCCCGGTGCACTACAACGAGTACGGCGGGACCATCGGCGGCCCCGTCTGGATCCCCAAGATCTATCGCGGCAAGGAGAAGACCTTCTTCTTCTTCAACTACAACGGCATTCGCAACGCCGACCCGCGCTTCAACATCCGCTCTCTCCCCACCGATCTCGAGCGCAAGGGCGATTTCAGCCAGTCCTACACCACCCAGGTCATCAATGGCGTGCGGCAGAAGTTCCCGATCCAGGTCTTCGACCCGCTGACCGTGCAGGGCGACGCCAATGGCACGCGCACGCTGTTCCCGAACATGGTGATTCCCGCCAGCCGGCTCAGCAAGGTCGCGCAGAACATTCTCAATTACGTGCCGCTGCCCAATACCCCCTCCGACGGCACCAGCAACGCCACCAACAATTTCGTGCCGAATTCGACCCGCCAGAACAAAATGGCAGATATCACCGTGCGCGGCGATCATATCTGGAACAGCAACCACAAGAGTTTCGCCAGCGTCCGCTGGTATCACGAAGACGAGCTCAGCGGCGACGAGTTCCATAACGCCTTCACCGGCGCCTATCAGCACCGCATGACGCGCGGCTCGGGCATCGACCATGTCTGGACCATCGGCCCGACTGCCGTGCTCGACATGAAGATGAACCTGACGCGCTACGAGGAGCCCAACAACGATCACGGCGTGGGCTTCGACCCCACCACGCTCGGCTTCAACTCCAACTACACCTCGCGCCTGTTCGTGCCCGCCGCCCCGCGCATCACCGGATTGTTCGGCGATATCGGCACAAACCAGGCCGGCAGCGTCACCGACACCGGCTACTACACCTGGGCCGCGGTCCTCACCAAGGTGCAGGGCAACATGACCTGGAAAGCCGGCGCCGAATTCTGGGTGCTGCAGCAGGCCAACAAGAACATCGGCAATCAGGGCCGTTTCGATTTCGGCAGCGAATGGACCCGCCAGCAGGCGCTGGTCGGCGGCGGCACCGGCGTCGGCTCCACCCTGGCGTCCTACCTCCTCGGCCTCCCCCACAACAGCAACAGCAGCTTCCCCTGGAACTCGGATCAGTTCTGGTCCCAGCACTACAACGCCTACTATATCCAGAACGACTGGCGCGTCACGCCCAAGCTGACTCTCAATCTCGGCCTGCGCTGGGATTTCGAAACGCCCGTCACCGAGCGCTACAACCGCGTCACCTCGCTGTTCGATCCCACGGTCGAGAACCCCATCAGCGGCGCCGCCCAGGCGGCTTACGCCAAGATGCTGGCCGACCCGAAGAACGCCAGCAACGTCGGCGTCCAGATCCTCCAGCAGTTGCTGCCCGCCAGCTCGTTCAAAGTCCTCGGCGCCCAGTTGTTCAACGGCGTCAACGGCGTCTCCCGCGGAGTGCAGAATCCCAACTACGGCGAGATTCAGCCGCGTATCGGCTTCGCCTACAAACTCGGCCCCAATACCGTCATTCGCGGCGGCTTCGGGCGCTTCGCGCAGGCGTCGTTCATCACCCCCGGCTCGAACGGCTTCAGCCGCTCCACCAGCCTGAATGCGACCAACGACAATTACCGGACCTACTACGACACCCTCGAAAACCCGTACCGCGACGGCATCCTGGCCCCCACCGGCGCCGCGCTCGGGCCGCTGACCAACCTCGGCCAGGGCGTCACCTGGAGCAACCCCGATCCCGGCCGCTTCCATTCCTGGGAATATAGCCTCCACCTGCAACACCAGGTGAAGTCGTGGCTGGTCGAGCTCGGCTATACGCACAACAAGACCTACGACATCACCCAGGACTTGAACCGGAACCTGCCGAGCTATTCCCTGTGGCAGAAATATCTGTCGCCGGCCAACAACTTCGATTCGGCCGGACGCCCGCTCGACACCCTGTTGTGGAATACCCTGGTTCCCAATCCGTTTCAGGGTCTTCCCAACGTAACCGGCGGGATTTCCACCAACACCACGCTTTCCATGAATCAGTTGCTCAACCCGGTGACGATCCTCGGCGGCATCACCGAGAACAACAATCCGTGGGGCAAGAACCAGTACGACGCCCTGCTCGCCAAGATCGAGCATCGCTTCAGCAAGGGCTTCAGCGTGATCAACTCCTTCACGTGGTCGAAGCTGTTCGAAGACACCTCGTGGACCGGCCCCGAGATCGCCGGCCGCCATGTGGAACACAAACTGGGCGGCGAGGATCGGCCGTTCCACCTGTCGATCGCTCCCATCTGGCAGATCCCGGTCGGGCGTAACCAGAAACTCGGCGGCAAGATGCCGAAGGTCCTCGACGCCGTCGTCGGCGGCTGGATGCTCTCCGGACAGTTCAACATCCAGTCCGGCGTCCCGGTCGTGTTCGGCACGGACTCGTTCTTCAGCGGCAAGGACTTCGCGCTCGCGTCCGGCCGGCAGAGCCTGTCGCAGTGGTTCGACACCTCGCAGTTCATACGCTTCCCCGCGAAGAACACGGACATCTCAACCTACCCGGCCTGGACGGGCATTCAGAATTTGCCTGGCTACAACTTCCAGCCGTCGGCGTCCGACACAGCCCGCAACGGCGTGTACCAGGACTTCGCGACCTATATCCGCAACTACCCGACCCGCTGGGCCGATGTCCGCGCCAGCCGCGTCAACAACGTAGACGCCGTGATCTCGAAGACGTTTTCGGTTCGGGAGCGCGTCCGCCTGCAGTTCCGCTTCGAGACGTACAACCTGTTCAACCACGTCCGCTTCGGCGCCCCGAATAGCGACCCGACCAGCGCCAGCTTCGGCAAAGTCGACCCGACCCAGCAGAACAACGCCCGTCTGGTCCAGATGGCCCTGAAGTTGTACTACTAGAACTAGAGTGGAGTCAGCCTCCGGATGGCATTTCGCCCGCCGGAGGCTACCCCTCCGCGGCGCCCCCTGGTACGGTCCCTCCCCTACTCCGGCACAACTCTCCGCGTGTACTCGTGTTATAGTCTTGAAAATTGAAAGTAAAGGTGCGGAACGAGACGCGCCAGACTGTGCTGGCGGAGTCCGCGGAACTGGCGGATACCAGCGCGAAGCGGCGGATCGGCCTGTTGAAGCACGAGCGCCTGGAACCGGGACAGGGATTGTGGATCGTGCCCTGTGAATCGGTCCATACCTTCTTCATGAAGTTTCCGATCGACCTGGTCTACCTCGACAAGCGGCGGAAAGTTCGTAAGGTGCGGAGCGCGGTCCCGGCATGGCGCTTGTCGGCGTGCCTCTCGGCGCATTCGGTGCTGGAACTTCCAGCGGGAACCGTGGAGCGAACCGGCACGGCGGTGGGCGACGAACTGGAAGTGGAAAAGCTTGGCTGACATGAATTTCCGGGTGGCGATTGCGATGACGGCGGCGTTGACCGCGTCCTGTGTCCACGAGCGTCGGGTCGCCGGCGCCCCGGCCCCCGCTGCCCCCACCGTCTGGGACCGCCAGATTCGCAACGCCGCGGATGCCGGCGACGGCGATTACCTCTTGAAAACACTCCGCCAGCGGGTCGCCTCCGAACCCGACAATATCGCGATAAGGCTCGAATTGGCAAAGGCTTACCGCGAACGTGGCTATCCCGATGTCGCTCTGGAAATCTGTCGGCTGGCGGTTTCCCGATTCCCCGAATCCGTCGCCGCGCAACTCGCCCTCGTCCGCACGCTTCACGACATGAAGCGTCCGTCGGAAGCGATCGCTACCCTGGAGACAACTCCGCGCCAAACCGCCGATTACTACTCGTGGCTGGGAATCTTGCGGGACCAGACCGGCGCCTGGGATGCCGGCGAGCAGGCCCATCGCAAGGCCTTGGCCATCGCTCCAGGGCAGGATACGCTGCACAACAATCTCGGCTACAACCTGCTGATGCAAAAGAAAAGCGAAGAGGCGGCCGCGGAGTTTCGCGAGGCCTTGCGTCTCAATCCCGCTTCCGAGCTGGCGCGTAACAATTTGGGCCTGGCACTCGCCAATTCCAATACAGCACAGGCGATTTCGAACTGGCAGGCGGCCTCGGATCCGGCGACCGCGCATAGCAATCTGGCGGCGGTGTGGATCGAAAAAGGGAACTATGCCGAGGCTCACAAGGAGTTGACGATCGCCCTCGGTTATAATAAGACCCACCCATCGGCCCTGCGGAATATGGAGCTCCTGGCGCGTCTCGATGGACGCCCGGCGGCGATGTCCGCCAAGGATTCCGGGACGCGGTGGGATCGTTGGAAAACAGGATTCAAACGGCTGTTCGTAGGGCCGTTGGATGATTCAAAGGCCGGCGCGGGCAAAACCGCTCCGTCCGCAATAACGGGAGAGCAACAATGAAAGTAGCAGTGATTCGGTTTCTTCGGGATGAGCAAGGGCAGGATCTGGTCGAGTACGCCCTGATTGTGGCAGCCGTCGGTCTGGCGCTGATCACCACGGTCAATCAGCTATCGGCCGGTATCGTCAGCCTCTACCAGAGCATCACCGGGGATCTGTCCAGCATCGGCACGCCCGCGGCCTAAGGCCGAATTGTGCGGGTCCGTTTCGGCTGGCTGCTGCCCGACCTCGCACTGGTCGCGGCGGCTGTCACGCTGTTTTATTGCCTGTTCCTCTTTCAGGGTTATCGGCAACTGTTCCGCGACTCCGACGCTGGGTGGCATATCCGTAACGGCGAAGCCATTCTCGCAACGGGCCGCCTTCCGCATACCGATCCGTACTCCTTCACCAAATTCGGACAGCCGTGGTTCGCCTGGGAATGGGCGGCCGACGTGGTCACCGGCGCGATCCATCGCGCCGCGGGACTGCGCGGCGTCGCGCTTTTCTATGGCGTGGCGATCGCGGCCGGCGTCTGGATGTGGTTCCGCCTGCACTGGGCGATGAACGGCAATTTCCTGATCGCCTGCGCCATGGCGCCGCTGCTGTTGTCCACCTGCAATATCCACTGGTTGGCGCGTCCGCACGTGCTCGGATGGCTGTTTCTGCTGGGTGTCGTCTGGTGGTGCGAGCGGCGTGGATCGCTTTGGGCGCTCGCTATCCTGATGGTGGTCTGGGCCAACGTGCATGCCAGTTTCTTTCTGGGGGCGGTGATTGTGGCGGTGTATGGGTTGGGAGTGCCCCTCGCCATCGCGCTGCTGGCGCCGCTGCTGAATCCTTACGGCTGGCATCTCTACCAGCATGTCTGGCTGTATCTAACTGATTCCGAGCTACTTTCCCGCATCGGGGAGTTTCAGAGCTTCGATTTCCACGCGGATGGCGGGCAGATCATCGCCACGGTGATCCTGGGGATCGCGGGGGGGACGCTCGCGCTGACGCTGCGGCGGTACCACCACTTTCTCCTGGCCATGCTCTTTTCCGCCATGGCGCTGCGGTCGGCGCGGGCTTTGCCGTTGATTGCATTGGTGTTATTGCCAATCGCGAACTCGGCGATCTCCGCGGCCCTGCCGTTCCAGGGTTTCCGGGAGTACGCCGGCCGATTGCGGGCGCTCGATGCGGGACTCGGCGGTCTTGTCCTGGCGCCGCTGCTGGTTTTCGGGCTGTTCCGGATCTTGCCGGCTGCCGGATTTCCGCCCGATCAGTTCCCCGTCGCGGCATACCCCCACTTATCAGTGGGTGGTCGTCTTTTTGCCCCGGACAAGTATGGCGGGTACCTGATTTACCGTTCGAATGGTCAAAAAAAGGTCTTTTTTGATGGCAGAAGCGACCTTTTTGGGGCTAATTTCCTCAAACAATATGCCAAAATCGTCCAAATTCGACCCGGTTGGCGGCCATATTGGGACAGTTTTCAGTTCACCGAGGCGCTCCTCCCCAACGCCGCTCCGCTGGTGGAAGCGTTGAAGCTGACGGGATGGCGCCAAGTGTACCAGGACGGCACGGCGACAATCCTTGTGCCGGACAGAACTTAAATGGAAACTTCGTGTTACAACAGAACATCGGCAGGTTTTCACGGCTGGTAGAAGTGTATTTAGTCGAGGAATGAATGGATCGGCAGAAAAAGCTCCTGATCTTCGTCGGGGCATGGTTGTCGGCTGGAATACTGACCTGGTTCCTGTATGCCAAGACCGTTGCGCCGCAGCAGGAGAAGCAGGTGCGCGTGGTGGTGGCCACGCATGACATGCCGCTCGGCACGCTGTTGCGGCAGAGCGATTTGAAGCTGGTGAACTACCTGGAGCACAACGCTCCGAAGGGCGTCGCCTACGACTCTAAGGACGCGATCAATCGCGTTACGCTGGTCCCCCTCAACACCAACGAGCCGGTGCTGACGACGCGGCTTTCGGCCGCCACCACGGTGGAAGGGATCTCGTCGACCATCGATCCCGGATATCGCGCGGTGTCGGTGCAGATCACGGACGCCAGCGGCGTCGCCGGACTGGTGCAGCCGAGCGCGCGGGTGGATGTCCTGTTCACGCGGCCCGGCAGTATGGCGGAAGCGACCACGTCGACCATCCTCGAGAATGTCAAAGTCTTGTCCACAGGAAAATTACTGCCAACGGGAACGACGCCGGATCCGCGCGCGCCGCGCTCGCCGGTGGTCACGCTGCTGCTGACGCCGAGCGACGCGCAGAAGCTGGAACTGGCCAAGAATCAGGGCAAGATCAGCCTGTCGCTGCGCAATCCGCTGGATGGGACGCAATCGGGCGCGACAGCGCCGATCACCACCGAAGTGCTGGATCCGAACATCAACGTCCGGATGGCGCTGGCGAAGAAGGGACGGGTCGGCGGCAAGTCGATGCTGGAAGATCCGAAGACCTGGCAGGAACTGACGGCCACGAAGAAGGAACCGGAAGTCAAGAAGGAGCCCGAGAAACCGCGCGTCGTGGTGGACGTGTATCGCGGCGACAAGCACGTCCAGGAACTTTTTAAATGAAAATTGCGGACCGGATGGCAGGCGCGGCCGTTGTAGCCGCCGCGTGGTGCGGGATTGCTCTGGCTCAGACGGCAGCCCCTTCCCATGACATCTCGTTGATCGAAGGACGCGGCGAGCTGTTGAGGTTCCAGAGCGATATTACGAAGGTGGTGATTTCCGAACCGAAGGTGGCGGACGCTGTGGTGGTGTCGCCGCGCGAGGTCATGGTCAACGCGAAGGGTCCGGGGCGGACGACGCTGGTGGTGTGGGAAGCCGGCACGGAACCCGCGCGCTACGAGGTCGCGGTCGCCAAGGACATGTCCGAGTGGGAGGCATTCCGCAAGCACATCCTCGACAGCGCGGACGGGAGCCCGATTACCGTGACGGGCACCGGAGAAACGGTGGTGCTGACCGGGACGGTAAAATCGGCCGAAGATTCCAAGCGGCTGGCCGGGTTGGCGCAGGCGCGGGCGAAGACGGTGGTGAACCTGCTGGTGGCGCCGCCTCCGCCGGAGCCGAAGCAGATCCTGCTGCAAGTGAAATTCGCGGCAGTGGACCGGGTGGCTCTGTCACAGATCGGCTTCAACCTCTTCAGCACCAGCGACAAACTTCTCGGCAGCCTGAGCACGCAGCAGTTCACTCCACCGCGGTTCAGCCAGTTGCAGAGCCAGAACGGCAACTCCCCCTCGCCGACGGTCAATTTCTCGGATCTCCTGAACCTGTTTGCGTTCCGCCCCGACCTGAATTTCGGCGCAACGATCAAGGCGTTACAGGAGAAGAACCTGTTACAGATCCTGGCGGAGCCGAACCTGATCACGCTGGAAGGGAAAGACGCCAGTTTCCTGGCGGGCGGCTCGTTCCCGTTCCCGACGATCACCACGACGCCCACCGGCGGCGCGACGGCTCCCGTGGTGACGGTGCAATTCAAGCCATTCGGCGTGAAGCTGGATTTCACGCCGACGGTGACACCGCAGGGGTCGATCGACCTGAAGGTGGCGCCGGAGGTGAGTTCACTCGACTTTTCGAACGCGGTGACGCTGCAAGGGTTCACGATACCGGCGCTCTCGCAGAGGCGGGCGGAGACGGAGGTCGTGCTGAAGGACGGCGAGAGCTTCGCGATCGCGGGACTGATCGACAATCGGGTGATGCAAATCATCGACAAAGTGCCTGGATTAGGCAGCCTGCCGATCCTGGGGCGGCTGTTCCAGAGCCGGAGCACGCAGAAATCGACGGACGAGCTACTGGTGGTGATCACGCCCCACTTCGTGCGCCCGCTGAGCGTCGAGGAGAAGGCGAAGATGCCGGAGATGCCGGTGAGTTTTCTGCCGACGGTGGAGGCGGAGAAGACTAAGAAGGGCAAGAAGGGCAAGGCGGCGGCGACAGCGGCGCCGGCAGGACAGCCGGAGTTTGTAGGACCTCGTGGGCAGCAGATTCCAAAGCAGTAGCAGGGCGCCGAGACGAGTCCCGGCGCGGCGCGCTCGAGCGCGTGCGGCACGCGGCGCCATGGCGCTGCAACTGCTGGTGATTCTGGTTCCGGTGATTTTCGGATTGATGGGGTTTGCGCTCGATCTGGGCAGGCTTTGGATGATTCGCGGAGAACTCCATCAGGCGGCGAGCGCGATGGCGCTGGCGGCGGCATCGCAGATGAACGGGGCGACGGCTTCGGCGCTCGACAATATGACGAATGCCGCCAACCAGGCCTTGAACGAGACCAACGGCAACAAGTACAACTTCGGATCGACCGTGATTCCTGCAGGCACGGTGACGTGTTTTTCGAGCTTCGCGGACGCGTCGAGCAACAACCAGGGCGCCACCACCGATTGCTCGTCGGCGCCGCCGGTGTTCGTGCAGGCGAGCATCTCGGTTCCGGCGCCGCTGCTGTTCTGGAGCCTGCTGCCGGGGGGCGAATCGCGCACGACCACGGTGGCGGCTTATGCCGTGGCCGGTGTGAGCGCGCCGGTGTGCACGGGTTGCGGGATCGTGCCGGTCGCCGTGCAGGCCCCGGACTCGTCCGGCGCGGACCAGGTGGACTGGGGGTTCGTGCCAGGCGCGCTGTACACGTTCTACTCATCGTGCACGGGGACGACACCCGGATCGATCGCCGGCACGCCGGTTCCGTACGTGATCCTCAACAGGATCGATTCCGCGTTAGACGAATCGGACCAGATCTTCCGGCAAGGCGCGCAGGGGCTGACCGGACCGACCACGTCGGCTCCGACTCTGACGGAAGTGAACGCGTCCTGCACCGCCGCGCCGGCGACCCCATCCTCCTGCGTGAATATCGGCGATGTCGAATCGCTGCCGATCAGCGGGAACGCGACTCCGGGACAATGCAGCCCGGGGACGGCGCCGAAAGACGTGACGAATCTGCTGTGCGGTCTGCAGACGCGCTTGAGCACCGACGCGCCCGGACTTTGCCAGACCAACGTGACCGATTTCGCGACGCTGTCGCTGGCCTATCAACCCGACACATTCCCCGACTACATCACGGACGGCACGACCTACAACGGAAACGGGCGGCGGGTGATGACGGTCGCGGTGGTCAACGCGCTAGCGTCGGACACGAGCTGCTCGCAGGCAATGACCGTGGTGGGGTTCCGGCAATTCCTGTTGGAGCCGGCTGCCGATGGCTCCTTCGACCCGACGGACCCGAACGGCCGCTTCGCGGCGCTGTACCTGGGAACGGTGGCGCCGGTGTCGCAGGGCTGGTTCGACCAACGCTATGCGCCGTCGTGCCGGACGTACCTGCCATCGCCGGGAGGCTCGGGACCCGGGAAGGTGGTGCTGCACCAATGAGACGGCGGCGCGGCAACATGGTGCTGGAAACGGCGATGCTGATCCCGATTCTGCTCCTGCTGATTGTCGGCATGGTGCAGGTCGGGAAGGTGACGTATCAGTACTACACCTTGAAGAAGATCGTGTGGGCGGCGGGACGGCAGCTTTCGGTGCAGCAGGGCGTGAACTACTGCGACATCGCGAACGACACGGCGGCGCAGGCGGCCATCAATTTCGCGCTGAACGACACGACCGGGACGCCGATCATCGCGGAGGTCACAACGCTCGATGTGTCGGCGGAATGCGCCGATTCGAACGGCGTGCTGACTGCGTGCACAAGTTGTCCGGATCTCAACCCGCAGCCCGGCTATCTGCTGGTGACGGTGCCGAACGGGTACACGGTGCAGGTGAAGATCCCGTTTATCAATCCGATCCCGGTCACGCTGCAGCCATACGCGCTGGTGCCGTTCGGAGGCGTGTCATGAGGCGGGCTCACACGGTGCAGGTGAAGATCCCGTTTATCAATCCGATTCCGGTCACGTTGCAGCCGTACGCGCTGGCGCCGTTCGGAGGCGTGTCATGAGGCGGGCTCCCAGGGAACGGAGACGTGTGCGGCGAGGGCAGGCGCTCACGGAGTTCGCCTTGCTGTACGCGGGCGTGATTCTGCCTCTCACCTTTATGACTTTCTTCGTGGCGCAGGCGCTTTGGATCTGGCACGGGATGACGGAATTCACGCGGGACGGAGCGCGTTTCGCGGCCACACACTGCTTTAACGGCGACGGGAGCAACGTCATCACTTACATGCAGACCCATGTGCCGCCGGTGATCGACCAGGCGCAGTTCCAGACCGGGGGCGCCGCCACGGTGCAGGTGACTTTTCTCGATTCGACCGGGCAGCCATTTGCCAATACGGACTGCGGCGATTGCGTGCCGGACAGCGTGAGCGTCAGCGTCAACAATTACACGTTCGGGCGGCTGGCGGCTTTTCTGAAGCTGCCGGGCATTGCGATGCCGCCGTTCACTACGAATCTGCCGATGGAATCGGCCGGCCTCGACGCCACGGGAGAGTGCGTCAATGCCAATTAACTCAGGGAGTTCCAGTGTCTAATACAGCTCTAATGGTCGCTTCGAGCGACGAACATTTTCGCGAGATGGTCCGCGACCAACTGCTCAATATTCCCAACTCCAAGGTTGTGGGGGAATACCAGGAGGTGGCGGCGAACCTGTACATCCGGGTGCTGCAGGACCTGGAGCGGAATCCGCACGCGGGGCTGATCGTGGACATTTCGGGCGATCCCGAAGGCGCGATCAAGGCGGTGGAGAAGGTCAAACAGGCGGCGCCGGACGTGTTCGTGATCGTGTCGAATTTTCACGCGGACGGCGAAACCGTGATCGCCTGCATGCGCGCCGGAGCCAACGAGTTCCTGCTGCAGCCGATCAAGCGGACGGAGTTTCGCGACGCGATCGCGCGACTGGAGCGCGCGCCGCGGCGGCACACCGCGGGCGAGAGCAAACTGGGCAAGATCTACACTTTTATCGGGACCAAGGGCGGAGTGGGCACGACCACACTGGCGGTCAACTTCACGGCGGTGCTGGCGCAGCGGAAGCAGGCGTCGGTGCTGATCGATCTGGACTGGATCGGCAACGATGTGGCGATGCAGTTGGGCGCGACGCCGCAGTACACGCTGCTGGAGGTCGCGGAGAACCTGGAGAAGATGGACCAGCCGTTGTTCGAAGGCTTCGTGACGCGGGATCCGCTGGGATTCTTCGTGGTGGGACCGCCGGACGCGCTGGAGCACACGACGCCGTTCAGCGATCACATGTTCCGCGAGTTCGCGACGTTCCTGGTGGAGAAGTACGACTCGATCGTGATTGACGGAGGGCGGGCGGTGTCGAACGAGACCGTGCTGGCGGCGGCGCAGGTCTCGGCGGCGGTGTTTCTGGTGGTGGACCAGGAATTCCCGTCGATCCGGAACGCACAGCGCTACGTCACGTTTCTGATGCGGATGGGTTTCAATCAGGAACAGATTAAGGTCGTGGTAAACCGCTACAGTAAGAAGACGGCGGCGAATATGGCGAGCCTGGAGCAGATCCAGCAGACGCTCAACCAGCAGGTGTTTTACGGGATCCCGCCTTCACCGGCGGTGACTGCATCGATCAACAAGGCGCGGCCGTTCGTGGCGAATCGCGAACAGGCGGGCGACCTGGACCGGATTTTCCGGGGGTTCGTGGATAAGGCGACCGGGGCGAAGAAAGGGGCCGCGACGGCGGAGGGAACGGTCGCGGCGAAAACGGCATGAGGGTTGGAAGACAGGCGGAAGAATGCCGGCAGGGATGCGGGCATGGCAAGCTGGAAGCTTGCTGCACGGTAAGGGGAGGGGGCATTGAGTAGCCGTCCATTGGTGCGGCCGGGGTCGGGGGCGGATCGCTGGTTCGAGATCAAGAGCCAGGTGCATCACAAGCTGCTGAACTCGCTGACCGTCGATCAACTCAAAGACCTCAACAAGGACAGTGTGCGGGGCCAGATCGGCGCCGTCGTGGAGAAACTCATCCTGGACGAATCGCTCCCCATGACGCTGGCGGAGCGCGAGAAGGTCATCGAGGAGATTCTCGACGAAGTATTCGGTCTGGGGCCGCTGGAACAACTGCTGAAGGACCCGAGCATCAGCGACATCATGGTGAACGGGTACGACAACGTGTATATCGAGCGCGCGGGGCGGCTGGTCGAGACGAATATCCGGTTCAAAGACCATGCGCACGTGCGGATGATCATCGAGCGGATCGTGTCGGCGGTGGGGCGGCGCATCGACGATTCGTCGCCGATCGTGGACGCGCGCCTGATGGACGGATCGCGCGTGTGCGCGGTGATTCCGCCGCTGTCGCTGATCGGGCCGGTGATGTCGATCCGGCGGTACGGGAAAAAGGTCCTTTCGACGGAGGACCTGCTGAAGAACGAGACGTTCACGACCGGGATGCTCGACTTCATGAGCGGGTGCGTGGAGGCGCGGCTGAACGTGGTGATCTCGGGCGGCTCGGGGTCGGGGAAGACGACGATTCTGAATACGCTGTCGCGGTTCATCCCGGAAGAAGAGCGGATCGTGACGATCGAGGACACGGCGGAATTACAGCTCCAGCAGAACCACGTCGTGCGGCTGGAGACGCGGCCGGCGAACATCGAAGGCGCGGGCGCGGTGACGCCGCGCGACCTGGTGATCAACACACTGCGTATGCGGCCGGACCGGATTATCGTGGGGGAATCGCGCGGGGCCGAGGCGCTCGACATGCTGCAGGCGATGAACACGGGCCATGACGGGTCGATGACGACTGTGCACGCCAATGGGCCTCGCGACGCGTTCTCGCGGCTGGAGACGATGGTCATGATGGCCAGCCAGCACGTGCCGGACAAGGTGATCCGGCAGCAACTGGCGAGCGCGATCCATATCGTCGTGCATTGCACGCGCATGAGCGACGGCACGCGGAAGGTGACCGGGGTAGCGGAGGTGGTGGGCGTCGAGAACGACCAGGTGGAGATGCAGGATATTTTCGAATTCGAGCGCAGCGGAATCAGCCCGCGCGGCAAGGTGCTGGGGCGTTTCCGGGCGACCGGAGCGCGGCCGCTGTGCCTGGACCGGCTGAAGTCGTATGGAATTCATCTATCGAACTCGGTCTTCCAGGAAGAGCACGAAGTGAGGGAGAAATGACGGACCGGGGAACATGTTCGCGGTAGTGGCGTTCCTTATATTTTCGGTGGCGCTGTTCGCGGCGGGGTATTACGTCTGGACCGTGCCGCAGCAGGAAGCGGAGCAGGTGCTCGGCGGGCGGCTGCGGGAGCTGCGGGCGCATGCGCGGAGCCGGACGCGGTCGGCGCCGGAACTGCTGCGGCGGGAACATCGCGGCAACTTTGCGTTTCTGGGGGACCTGGTCACGTGGGTCGGAGTGCTGCGGCGCCTGCAGGAGATCATCGAGCAGGCCAACCTGAAATATCGCGCGGCGGACGTTTTCGGACTGAGCGTGGTGCTGGCGGTGTTGGGATTCCTGGCGATGGGATTCACGTCCGGAAACCTGATTCTGGTGCGCGTCCTCGTGGCCGTCGTGTTGGGCGCCGGTCCGATTGTGTACATCATGCGCATTCGCAAGCGGCGATTGTCCAAGTTCGAAGAGCAACTGCCGGATGCGATCGACCTCTTCACGCGAACCATGCGCGCGGGGCACAACATCCACAGCGGGCTGGAGACCATCGCGACGGAGACGGCCGATCCGGTGCGGATGGAGTTCAAGAAAATGATGGAGGAACTGGCGCTGGGGTCGCAGGTGGAGCCGGCGCTGCATAGCCTCGGCAAGCGGGTTCCCCTGATCGACCTGAAGTTCTTCATCACCAGCCTGATTTTGCAGAGGCAGACGGGCGCGAACATGGTGGCGGTGCTGGAGAACCTGGCGACACTGGTGCGCGAGCGGCTGAACATGGCCGCGAAAATGAAGGCGCACACGGCACAGCAGCGTTTTTCGGCGGGCCTGCTTTGCGCGCTGCCGCTGGTGGTGGGCATCGGCTTTTATATCCTGAAGCCCGAATACATCCGGCTGCTTTGGACCGACGAGACCGGCAGCAAGTTTTTCACCTACGCGATCATCTCGGAGATCGTGGGAATTCTGGTGATCCGCAAGATTGCCAATATCCGCGTATGAGGACGGCATGCTGACGAACCTATTCTTCTTCGTGTTCGCGGGGGCGACGCTCAGCCTGCTGATGTGGTCGGGCGTGGAGATCTTCCGCACGCAGGAGGATCCACTCGGCGACCGGCTGGAAGAACTGCAATCGCAGGCGCTGGTAGCCGCGCAGCGGACGGCGCGGCGCAAGATCGGCGGCACGGGACTGGACCGGATCCTCTCGCTTGTGGCGGTAGTTCCGGGCGGCGAGGACTGGATGCGCGGCTCGGAGCGACTGCTGCATCGCGCGGGCGTGCGCAAGAAGTATGCGCTCACGGTGTACACGATCGGGACGATCTTATTCGCGCTGATCCTGCTGACGGCGCTGTTCTGGGTGAAACGCGACCAACTGGACAGTTCGCTGCTGGGCGGTGTGGTGGCGGCCCTGATTCTGGGTTTCATGCTGCCGAAGATGGTGCTGCAGCGGATGGTGAAGCGATACCGGCGGCGGCTGCAGGAAGCGCTGCCGGACACGGTGGACCTGCTCGGCATCGTGCTGGGCACGGGGCTGGCGCTCGACCAGGCGATGATGCGGGTGAGCGAGGAGATGGAGTACATCTACCCGGAATTGGCCGGCGAGTTCGCGACGGTTGTGATGCAGGTGCGCGCCGGACAGGAGCGCACGACGGCATTCAACCAATTCGTGAAGCGCACGGGGATCGAGGACATCAAGAGTCTGTCGGCGATGATCGTGCAGAGCGAGAAATTCGGCACGAGCCTGGCGCAGGCGCTGAAGGTATACGCCGAAGCGTTGCGCACACGGCGGCGGCTGCGCGCGGAAGCGGCGATCGGAAAGGCCGGCATCAAGATGCTGTTCCCGATCGTGGTGTTCATTTTGCCCGTGCTGTTCGTGATTACCCTGGTGCCGGGCATGTTGAGCGTGCTCAAGGACCTGAAGACTCTCGGCGGCCGATAGGTTCGCCGGCGGCAGCAGGTCGAAAATGCGTCCCGCCCGTTCCCGCCTCTTTAGTTTGAAAGCGTCTTCAGGCGGGCTGCACTTTCGACTCGGGTCCACTTGGTTTTCAGTAGTCGAAGACTCTGTATGCGCTTTCGAGATCGCTTGACACCGAGTCGAGCCGCGTGTTACAGATACTCCGAGATTGAGATGCGAAATCGGCTCGCCCTACAGTTCCATCGCGGGCGGGCGTTGCGCATCGCTCGGGAGAAGAACTCATGAGATCAAGCCTGGTTTTGTTCGCGCTCGGCGCTGCCGGGTTGTGCTGGGGACAGGCCCCGGCCGACTGCAAGCCCAACCCGCTGAACGTCCCGGAAGCCAAGTACCCGTGCATCTTCCCGGACAACAGAGTCATGTATCGCGTGATCGCCGCGAATGCGCAGGCGGTGCGCGTCGGGAATACGAACCTCACCAAGGGGCCGGACGACATCTGGAGCGGGACGACGGCGCAACCGCTGGTTGAAGGTTTTCATTATTACGGCGTGAACATCGACGGCGCGACGACGGCCGACCCGGCCACGCGCACTTACTTCGGATCCGGATGGTGGAACTCCGGAATCGAGATTCCCGCGCCGGACCAGGATTTCTACCAGCCCAAGGAAGTTCCGCGCGGCCGCGTCAGCGAGCAGTGGTATTTCTCGAAGGTCACGGGCAAATGGCGCCGCTGTTTCGTCTACACGCCGCCGGGATATGACGCCGCCAAGAACAAGTTTCCGACGTTCTACCTGCTGCACGGCTGGGGAGAAGACGAGACCGGCTGGTTCAATCAGGGCCGCGTCGATTACATCATGGACAACCTCATCGCGGAGAAGAAAGCCAAGCCGATGATCATCGTGATGGACAACCTGAACGCGGTAAAGCCCGGCGACAGCGCCAGGATCTTCGCGGGCCGGGGTTTGGTCCCCGATCCGAGCGATCACCCGGCCCCTCCGCCCGCCGCAAGAGGAGGTGGAGCGCCCGGACGTGGCCCCGGCGCCCCCGGCGGAGCCGGCGGCCGAGGCCCCGGCGGCCCGGGACGAGGAATGCTGAGCACGTCGGCGTTCAGCGAAATGATGCTCACCGACCTCATCCCGATGATCGAGGGGACCTACAAAGCCCTTCCCGGCGCCGCGAACCGTGCGATGGCGGGGCTATCCATGGGCGGCATGCAGACCCACAACACCGCCATGGCCAACCTGGACAAGTTCGCCTACATCGGCCTGTTCAGCGGTGGCAACATCCCGCTGGCGGAAATCAAGGACCCTGCTGTTTTCAAGAAGCAGGTCAAGGTGGTGTTCTTCGGCAACGGACAACTGGAGAATAGCGGCCCCAGCAAAGCCGCCGCGGACGAACTGCAGAAAGCCGGCATTAAGGCCGTCTTCTACGAATCCCCTCGCACCGCTCACGAGTTTCTGACCTGGCGCCGTTGCCTGCACGAGTTTGCGCCTCTGCTTTTCCAGTAGAACGAATGGGGCAGCCCTGTCCAGGGTCTGCCCCGCGTCTCGGCTCCTCCAGTCCAAGCTACGCTGCCAAAAGTCCTACTCGAGCGTCTCGCTCCGCCGCTGAAGCGGGCCGGAAGGACAGCCCTCCCCTGCCGGCGTAGGGACGATCGATTCGCTGATGACGGCGCAGAGTAGCCACCTGGCGACTTGTCGAGAGGATCGAATGAATACGTGTTCTGGCCTCTAAACAACGATGACCACGTTTCCTCTCTTGTGCCCGGCCTCGACATATCGGTGAGCCTCAGCGATCTGCTCCAGACAATAGCGCCTATCAATCACGGTCCGCAGCTTTCCGGCTTCAATGAGGTCCTTGAGGAACAGCTGAGCCTCCCGGCCGCCTGCCGCTACTCCTCCAACAAACCTCGCAGCTCCCGTGAGGGACATACACGCCCCCGCAAGGATCGATACAAGAATGGACGAGAGCGCGCCAGATCCTCCCACCCGAACATAGAAACCGCCACGCTTGAGAGATCCCAGGCTGCGCAAATAGCCGCTCTTGCCAACCGTGTCGAAGACGACGTCATAGACACGGCCGGTCTTCGAGAAGTCGTCCTTGGTGTAGTCGATGACCGCGTCTGCACCGAGGGACGTAACTAATTCCAGGTTCTTCGTGCTGCAGACGCCCGTGACACGCGCGCCGAAATGCTTGGCCAGTTGAACAGCAAAGACACCCACACTCCCGGAGGCGCCATAGATGAGCACGTTCTGGCCAGGCTTGATCTTCGTTTGTTTCAAAAAATGCACCGCTGACACACCGCCGTAGAGGACCGCGGCGGCTTCCTCAAACTCCATGTTCGTTGGCTTGACCGCTACCAGGCCGTTCTCACTGACGCGGACGTATTCAGCGTGAGCGCCCATTGTGAAGAAACCTGTTGATCCGAATACTGGATCGCCGGGGCGGAATTTGGTCACCGACTCTCCCACTGTCTCGACTGTTCCGGCGAACTCCATCCCAAGGATTCGAATTTTCGTGGGCCGCAAGAGTCCGCTGAAGAGCCTTGAGAGAGCTGGATCAGCTTTCCGATAGCGCCAGTCAGCTGGGCAAAGCGTTGTCGCATGAACGCGAATGAGAATGTCGGTGAGCCCGAGCGCGGGCTTCTCCACCTCCTGAATCTGGACAACTTCCGGTGGTCCATATCGGCTATAGACAGCCGCCTTCATGACTCGCAACTCCTCCAATCTACCGCCCTGGGGGATACCTCAAAGACTCTACCACCCGTCGCGGACGGCGCGTTCATTTTCAAATGTGCAGCCCGCTCCGCGATGTTCACTTTCTGCGGGAGAGTGACTTTATGACGAGACCGGAGATCTGGGCTTTTGCGGTGGTTGCTTTGGCGGTGGGGTTCCCCCTAATCGCGCAAACGATATGACTCCATCGGGAGTGACCCGGCATTCAGACGCGTGCCTCCCCTCAAGCTTTTCGCGCCGGGTCACTCCCGATAGAGTCATATCGTCAGGCCGGAACTGTAGTCGATTGGCTAGGTGACATTGGCGGGCGTCTTGTGCCACGTTGGGCGCCGGACGTCGCCCAAGTCGATGTGAATGCCTCCGCGAGAGACTACAATGGCTTCCAGTGCGACCGTTGGCATGCGCCATTCTAATCGGGATGCTGCCAAATCCAGGCTTGTCTCAAGGCCGTACAGCAGCAGCCGGGTTCGCGACTGCGGACATTCGCCCGAGCTCCCTTCTCTGGAATGCCACTATGCAAGGCGGTCTGTTCGGGCGGGACGGTACGAATTGCGTCAGGCGACGATGCTGGACCTCATCAAGACGGCCTACGCCGTCGATCCTGACACGATCTTCGGAGGTCCGCCTTGGATGGATTGGGACCGATTCGATATTTCAGCAAAAGCCGCGACTGGGACTTCCCAGGAAACGGCCAGGCTCATGCTTCGCAATCTGCTCTCCGATCGGTTTCAGCTGTTCGTCCACGAAGACAAGAAGCCGATGCCGGCGTTTGTGTTGTCGCGCGGCAGGGGGCCGTTGAAATTGAAGCCGGCAGGCGATGGCGGCAACCCGGGATGCCACTCCGAACCGGCGCCCAAAGCGGCTCCCGGCGCGCCGCCGTTCCTCGTCGCATCGTGCCGCAGCGTCACCATGGAGACGTTCGCCGGTCTGCTTCGCGAACTCTCCGCGGAATACGTGCAGTACCCAGTGATCAATACTACCCGCCTCGAAGGCGCCTGGGATTTCGATTTCAGGTGGACACCCAGAGGGCCGCTCATGGGCGGGCGCGGCGGCATTTCCATCTTCGATGCCATGGACAGCCAGCTCGGCATCCGGTTGGAGGCGCACACTGCCCCGCTGCCGGTGTTGGTAGTCGACGGTGTGAATCGAAAGCCGCGTGAAGATTCGGCGGGAGGGGCGCCGTCCTCGCGCGCTTCCGAGGCGGCCGAATTTGAAGTAGCATCCGTCCGGCCGAACCTCTCTGACGATCCTCCCACGCCACCACCCGCACGCCAATATCATCCCGGCGGCCGCTTGACATGGCGCGGCATCCCGCTCCGGGACCTGGTGAGGCTGGCTTGGGATCTCGATCCAGATCCTCACGCCGAAATCGCCGGAGCCCCGAAGTGGATGGACGCCCGCTATGACATCCTCGCGAAAGCTCCGGCTAACACGATGGCGAGTCCCACCCAGATCTTTGCCGATGACCTACAAACGATGTTACGCGCATTGTTGATTGAGCGCTTCAAGATGAGAGCGCATTACGAAGACCGGCAGGTCGAAGTGTATACGCTAGTGGCAAACAAGCCGAAGCTTAAGCCGGCCGATCCGTCGACTCGCCCGGGTTGTCGCATGGCCCCGCCCCAGCCGCCGAAAGAACCGGGCGAGGGTCCGCCGCCGCGCGTTGTGGTCTGCCGGAACGCCACGATGGAACAATTCGCGAACAGTTTGCAAGAGATCGCAAGATCATACATCCGGCACCAGGTGGTGGACGGGACCGGGATCCAGGGGGCCTGGGATTTCACCTTGCGTTTTCATCCGGCGCCTCCTCCGGACGATGGAAAGAAAGGCATGGCGAAGGAGAAAAAAGAGGAAGAGGGGCCTCGCATTTCCATCTTCGCGGCGCTGGATAAGCAACTTGGGCTCAAGCTACAGCCGCAGAAGCGAGCTATGCCGGTTCTGGTGATCGATCACATCGAGGAAAAGCCGACGGAAAACTGACCGACGCCCTGCCATTATTGGGGAGCGACATCTACCGCGGTCTGCCCGTCCGCGCGCCGTACGTTTGTGAACGGGCGATTCACCAGTACGGCAAGGACTGTAGGGGATATTCCCGGAGCATGTGATATTCTTAGCGACGAACCCACAGATATGCAACCTCGTACCCTTATCCTCTTCTGCCTTCTCGTGCCCAGCGCGTTCGCCGCGGTCAACCTTGCGGGCTTGCCGCTCGCTTTCGAACGCGGTCCCGGAGGCGCCGAATACCTGGCTCGCGGCGCCGGCCTGAGCGTGGCGGTCCGCGCCGATGGGACGTCCATTCGACTCGGCAAGGACCCTCGCAAGAGCGCGCTCATCCAGATGCGCTTTGCCGGCTCGAACCCCAAAGCATCGGCCGCGGAGTTGGACCGCCTGCCCGGCACGGTCGCCTACTTCATCGGGTCGGACCCGGCGAAGTGGCGGACGGGCGTCGCCACCTTCGCGAAGGTCGAGTATCAGGCGGTGTACCCGGGCATCGACGTTCTGTATTACGGAAACGGGCGCCAACTCGAATATGATTTCCGTCTCGCCGCCGGCGCCGACCCGTCTCGCATCCGTCTCCGCTTCGACGGCTCGTACAGGCCGGCTGTCCGGCCGGACGGCGATCTCGCGGTGGGCGAACTTCGCCAGCATCGCCCCGTCGCCTATCAGACGATCGGGGGACAGAGGGTAGGCGTCGATTGCCGGTACGTGGCGCAAGCGCGCGGCGAGATCGGTCTGCGCCTGGGCGCCTACGACCGGGCCCTGCCGCTGGTGATCGACCCGGTGCTGAGCTATGCCAGTTACATCGGCGGCAATGTCAACGACGCCGTCACCAGCCTCAAGGTGGACGCCGCCGGCAACATCTACATGACCGGGTTCACCTCGTCCGCGAACTTCCCCACAAAGGGCGCGGCCCAGACCAACTATGGCGGGACAAATTCGCCCCTGCTCCAGGCGCAGTTCGGCGACGCCTTTGTCGCCAAGCTGAACCCGGCCGGCACGTCGCTCATCTATGCCACCTATGTCGGCGGCTCGGGCGACGACTTCGCGAGCTCCATCGCCATCGACGCGGCGGGCAACGCGTACGTCGCGGGCAACACGCAGTCCTCCAATTTCCCGACCACCTCCGGCGCGCCGCAGCGCACGTATAAAGGGTTCACCGACGACAACGGATTTTACGATCCGGGTGACGGCTTCGTGCTGAAGCTCAACCCCGCGGGCGGCCAGCTTCTATACTCCACGTATCTGGGCGGAGCGCTGAACGACTTCGCCACCGGCGTCGCGGTGGACGGAAACGGCAACGCGATCGTCGTGGGCGCCACTACGTCGTCCGACTTTCCCACCACCACGAACGCGCTGTACGGCCAATACCGCGGCGCCAACAACGTCGCGCCCAACTTCGGTCCGAGCATCGCGGGGGATGGCTTCATCACCATCCTGAACAGCACGGGCACTGCCTTCAGCTACTCGACCTTCTTCGGCGGGCAGGGCCGCGACGGTATCAGCGCGGTCGCGGTGGACGCGCAGAACAACATTTACGTCACGGGCATCACGCTTTCGAGCAACTTCCCGGTGACGCCGGGCGCGCCGCAGGGCACATTCAAAGGCGTCACGCAGAACATCAACGGGGCCAACATCGTCCCCGGCGACGCGTTTGTCTCCAAGCTGAGCCCGCAGGGCGCGCTGGTGTACAGCACGTTCCTGGGCGGCGCCCGGATGGACGCCGGCATGGCCATCGCGGTGGATAGCGCGGGCGCCGCGCATGTGGCCGGCGGCACTCTCTCAGCGGATTTCCCCGTCACGGCGGGCGCCGCCCGGTCGAGCTTCGGCGGCACCGGCGCGGTCGGCACAATTGGCGAAGCGTACGGCGGCGACGCGTTCGTCGCCAAGGTGAACCCGGCTGGAACCGCGCTCCTCTACTCCACCTACCTGGGCGGACGCGGCGACGAAACCGCGCTCGGGATCGCGCTCGATGGCGGCGGCAACGCGCTCGTCACCGGCTTCACGCTCTCCACGGACTTCCCGACGTCTTCCGACGCTCTGCAGAAGACCAACGCCGGATTCGGAGGGCAGGGTCTCGCCCCGTATCCGATGTTCGGGTTCGATTCGGAGCGCGTCCGTAACACCGGCGACGCCTTTCTGACCAAGCTATCACCGGCCGGAGCCATCACCTACTCCAGCTACTACGGCGGCAGCCGCGACGACCTCGGCATGGCGATCGCGGTGGACGCCGCCGGCAATGCCTATGTCGCCGGCAACACGCTCTCCACGTCGCTTGCCGGAGCTTCGACCGGGGCGCAGGCGGCGTTCGGCGGGACCGGGCAGCAATTCCCGCGCGGCGACGGCTTCGTTGCGAAGTTCGATTTCGGCGGCGTGGTTGCGCCCTCTCCGTCGAAGGTGAACGTGGTTGCGGGCTTCAGCGGGACGGGCCTTGTATCCACTGCGCTGACCACTCCCTTCACGGTCGAGGTGCTGGATGGAAGCGGCGCCCCGGTGGCCGGCGTTTCCGTGGCTTTCTCCGCCACCAACGCGACCGTCAATCCGGCGACGGCGACGACCAACGCGCAGGGACGCGCGTCCACCACCGTGACGCTCGGCGCGATCGCCGGCACGGGTTCCGTCAGCGCGACCGTCGCCGGTATTCCGGCGGCCACCGCGGCGCTGACGATCAACGTCCCCGCTCCCGCCGGGCCGGTGGTCAAGGCCGTCGTGAACGGGGCCAGCTACCTGAACACGATCTCTCCCGGCTCGTGGATCTCGGTCTACCTGGACGTCACCGCCAGCGCGCTGACGCAGGCCAGCGGCACGCTGCCCACGAGCCTGGGCGGCTTCCGCGTCCTCGCCGCCGGCCGCGCCATGCCGTTGCTGGCGATCATTCCGCTCTCGCCTTCCGGCACGCAGATCAACGCGCAGCTACCGTACGAAACGCCGGCCGGCAATACGCAGATCGTGGTGGAGCAGAACGGCGCAGCCTCGGCCGCATTCGCCGCCACAGTCCAGACGAGCGCGCCCGGCGTCTTCATCTTCGGCGACAATCGCGCGGTGGCGCAGAACATCGCGCCCAACGGAACGGTCTCGCTCAATACCGCCGACAACCCGGTTCCCGCGGGCGACTACATCATCCTCTACCTCACCGGTCAGGGGCCGTTGGATAACCCCGTGCCGACGGGCGGGGCCGCGTCCGGCAGCCCGCTGTCGATTCCCACGCTGCCGTACTCCGCGACCCTCGGGACCACGCCGATCCCGATCGCGTTCCTCGGCATGACGCCGCTCAACATCGCGCTGGCTCAGGCCAACATTCAGATTCCGCGCGACACGCCGCCCGGAACGTATTCGCTCTCGGTGAAGATCGGCACGGCCACCAGCAACGCGCCGTCGATCAGCGTGACCAACCCGCGCCCATGACGCCCCGGCTGCAGGCGCGGTTCGCAATTGGGGCCCTCGCCGCCGCGGCGGCGGCGGGGGGAGTAGCGTCGCTGGTCCGCTGGCCCGGCGGCGCCTTCACCCGCGGCGTCATGGCGGCAGTGGAGCCGGCAACCCAGATCGCGTTCGCGAAGGCCGGCGGAACCGTGTCCGAGGTGCTGGCTCGCGCGGGAGATCGTGTGCGCAAGGAGCAGCCGCTGGTGCGCTTCGAGGCCGCGGCGCTCCTCGGCCGGCGCGCGGAGGTCGCGGCCGCTCTCGAATCGGCGAAAGGACTATCCACGATTCCGCGCCCGGCGATCGCACTGGCTGTCGACGCCCATCCCGACGTCCTCGCCGCCGAGGAGGAATACACCCGAGCGCTCTCGGCGTTCGAGCAGGCGCCGGCGGAACAGCGAGCGGCTCTGGCGCGAGCGGCGGCGGCGCGAACCGAGGCGCGCCAGCGGATCGGCCGCTCGCTCGCGAAATCCACGGCGGATCTCTCGAACACCACCGCGACCCTCGAAGATCTGCTGCGCGAGCTCGACCGCGCCATCGCGGAACGCGAGGTTCGCGCGCCCGCCGACGGCATTGTCGACCTGCTGGACCTCCACCCGGGGGACCGCATCGTGCCCGGCGCGCCGGCCGCGACGGTGGTCATTCCCGGCGAGTACGCCTGCGAGTTCACGCTGCCGAGCGCTGCCGGACTGCGGCCCGGCACTGCCTTGCGGGCGGTGGCCGCCGGCCGCGCGCCGGTGGTTGCGCGGGTCGAACGTGTGTCGACACGTGCGATCCCCAGCGCTCTCCGCGAGAATCGCGCCGCGGCCGAAGAGACGGTGGTTCGGGCGCGCTTCTCTTTGGCCGCGCCGCTCGCGCCCGGGGCGCCGGTGCGGTTGGAGCTGCCCTGATGGCGCCCGTCCTCACGGTGGAGTCGCTGTCCAAGAGCTACGGCGCGAAGACGGTGCTGCGCGATCTCGACCTCGAAGTGCTGCCTGGCGAGATCTTCGGACTCTTCGGCAGCAACGGGTCCGGGAAGTCGACCCTCCTCCGGATTGTCGCCGGCGCGCTCCGGCCGGGCGAGGGCAGGGTAACGATTCGCGGCGCGACCGGCTATGTCGCCCAGAAGTTCAGTCTCTATCCCGATTTGACCGTGGAGGAAAACCTCTTCTTCTTCGCCCAATGCTATCGTCCGGGTCCCAGGGGAGTGCGCTCGGATGTCGAGAGGGTCCTCGATCGCGTCGGACTCGCGCCCTTTCGCCGCGAGCGGTCCGGCGAACTCTCGCACGGCTGGAAGCAGCGATTGTCGCTCGCCGCCGCCCTGACTCACGACCCGGCGCTGCTGCTGCTCGACGAAGCCACTGCCGGCCTCGACCCGGCCGCGCGCGCCGCGTTATGGGAGGTCCTGGCCGAGTGCGCAGGCTGCGGCGCCGCGGTGGTCCTGGCCACTCACTTCACGGATGAGGGCGCGCGCTGTACACGCGTCGCCCGCATCGAAGACGGCAAACTCGCCGGGACGGTGTTCGCATGATCCGGCGGGTCCTGGCCGTCGCGGGCAAGGAATTCCGTCACATGCTGCACGACCGCCTGACGCTGTCGCTGACGCTCGGCCTGCCCGTCCTGCAGCTCCTCATGTACGGGTATGCCCTGGAGACGCGAATCCACCACGTCCCGGCGGCTGTGCTGAATCGCGATACGCACGCCGGCGGACGCCTCCTGGCGCGCCGGATCGAACAGTCTCCGCTCTTCGCCGTGCAGACCTCTTACCGCACGGAAGGGGAGGTCCGGGCCGGCCTGCGGAATGGCGCGATCCGCGCCGCCATCGAGATTCCGGCCGATTACAGCACGCGGCTCCTGTACCTCCGGCAGCCAACCCTGCGCGTCTGGGTGGATGGGGCCGACGGCGCCACGGCGAATTTCCTCCTGGCCGCTTTCGACGGGCTCGGTCTCGAGGCAGCCGCGGCACAGGCGCAATCCCCGCTCGCGGCCGGCTTCGAGCCCGGCGTGCGCATCGAGTCCCACGTGCTCGCGAACACCGGAGGGCGCACCGCGGCGTATCTCATCCCCGGCCTCATCGCGATTCTGGTGCAGACCATCGTGGCGCTGCTGATGGCGCTGTCGATCGCCTCCGAGCGCGAGCGGGGCACTCTGGAGCAATTGCTGGTCACCCCGATCGGGCGGGACGCGATCATCCTGGGCAAAGCCGCCGCCGTGGTTACGATCGGCCTTGTGGAGTGCGTGGCGCTGACGCTGCTCATGCGCTACCTCTTCGCGATCCCGATCGCCGGCAGCATCTGGCTGCTGGCCTCGATCGTGCCGTTGCTGGTGATCCTTCCGCTGGGCCTCGGCCTATTGATCGCGGCGGCCGCGCGCAATCACTCGCACGCGATTCAGATGGGCAACCTGATTCTGACGCCGTCGATCCTGCTCTCGGGCTTCGTCTTCCCCCGCGAGTTCCTCCACTTCCCGTTCAACGAGATCAGCCGCGTCCTGCCGACCACCTGGTTCGTGCAACTGAGCCGCGACATCATCCTGCGCGGAGCCCCGGCGGCCGACCTGGCGCCCGCCCTCGCCTGGACGGCTCTCCTGACCCTCATCCTGCTGCCGGCCGGCTTTCTCGCGTTGCGCCGCTCGCTCGCCACTTAGGGGTTCCGGTAGTGCAGCAGCGACGGCCTCGGATCGCCATACGGATCCGCCACCAGCAAACAAATCGCCGTCTCCTCGGCGCTCTTGACGGCCACGGCGGCTGCGAGCATGTACAACAACGTCGTGCCATACCCAACCACCACCACCTGGACGAACAACGCAAACGCCACCCAACCCGCGGCTTTCGTGCTGTAAAGGTGGAACCCGGCATTGCGGCCGAGCCGGACCAGCGCCAGCCCCTGCGGGACCGCCAACATCCCCGCCATGCCTGTCCAGAGCCACCGATGCTCGACGAACATCCGCGGACAGAACACCCACGCCCACCACAGCGAGGAAGCCATGAAGAAATAGTCCGCGTACGAGTCGAGCCGCATCCCGAAGTACGACTCCATGTGCCACCGCCGCGCCAGAAACCCGTCGAGCACATCCGACAGAAAGGCCGCGACGTACAGCCCCAGAAACCACGTCTGCGACCTGCACCGCGCCACCCAATACAGCGCCGCCGTCAGCACGAATCGCGCGCAGGTGATCTGGTTCGGGAGCTTGCGCAGCTCCTCCCGCCAGGAGACCGCCGCCGTATCGCTCGAGCCTGCCACGCCTCCCAGCGTAACAGCCCGCCCCCGCGCCTGTCGCCAGAGATCGATCAACGAAAATCGCGGAGCTGTGGCTCGATTTTTTCGCGATCGCCGACCAGGAGGAAGAAGGCTTCGCCGGGACGGGCATATTTGCGGGCGGCGGCATTGACTTCGCCGACCGTCACGGCGGCGAGGCGGGCAGGAAACGCCTGGAGGTCCGAGATGGGAAGACCCTGGGACCAATTCCACGCAATCGTGCCCGCCGCTGAACCGACGGTTTCAAACTGCTCGGGAAGGGAGCGGATGACGCCGATGCGGGCCTGGTCCAGTTCCTCCTGGGTGATGGGCTTGGCGCGGCCGAAAGCGGCGAGCTCCCGGTCGAACTCCCGCATGGCAAGGGCAGTGGAGTCCTGCTGGACGGGGCTGAGCACGGTCCAGAGGCCCGCGCCCGGCAGGGTGCTCAGCTCGGAGCGGGCGTAGTAGGCGATGCCGTGCTGCTGGCGGATGTTCTCCCAAATGCGGCTGGAGGAAATGCCGCCGTAGATGCGGTCGGCGAGGAATAGGGCGGGATAGTCGGCATGATCGCGCGGGATGCCGGGTAGGACCTGAACGACCAAGGTCTGGGTAACGCCCTTGCGATCGACGAAGACGATGCGGCCGTGGTTGGGAGCAGGCGGGGGCATCGGCGCGGCGGGAGGGGCGGCGCCGGTCCAGCCGCCGAAGGTCTGCGTGGCGAGGGCGATGGCATCCTCGAGCGTAATATCGCCGGCGAAGACGAGGGCGGCGACGTCCGGCTTCCAATACCGGTCGTGGAAGGCGCGGGCGTCGGCGGCGGTGAGGGCGCGGATGGAGTCGACGGCGCCGAGACCGCGGCCGAGAGGGTGGGCGGGGCCGAACGCGGCGGCGAAGAGCTCGCGGGCGAAGTTATCGAGATTGGCTTCGGGGCTTTCGATTTCGCGAAGCCAGTCCTTCTTGCGGGTGTCGATTGCCCATTCGGGATAGACGGGATGGAGGAAGGTTTCAGCCGCGATGCGGAAGGCGGCATCGAGATTCTTACGGAGAACGCCGAGCCCGAAGCCCTGGGCGTTGAAATCGGCGTCGCCGGAGAGGCTGGTTCCGAGGTCGGAGAGGGCCTGTTCGATATCGACGCCCTCGAGGGTCTTGTTGCCCTTGCCGGCGGTAGCGGCGGCGAGCAGCATGACGGCAGGCTTATCGGAAGGACTTTGAACGGCGCCGGCGCGGAACTGGAGGCGGACAGACACCTTGGGCAGATCGTGACGCTCGAGGAGGAAGAGCTGGAGGCCGTTGGGGAGCCTGGCGGTCTGGATGGCGGGCGGCCGGTAAGGCTTTTCGGGCTGCAAGGGGGGCGGCGTCGTGCGGTCTGGCCCGGCGGCGGCGGAGTGGACGGCGGTGACGGGAGCAACGTCGACGGTGAGGTGACTGGGCGCGACGAGCCAGCGGTTGACGGCGGCGCGCACGTCATCGGCGGTAACGGCGCTATAATGGCCTGCCCAATCGCGCCAATGGCCGATCCCGCCATAAAACTGGTGGACCTGCTGGATCGTGTAGGACAAGGCCGCGATGCTTTCGAGATCGTCCAGGCGGCCGGCCTCCAGATGATCGCGGGCGCGGGCCATTTCGGAGGCAGTGGGGCCATCGCGGGCGAGGCGGACGAGTTCGGCGACGATCTTCTCTTCGATGGCGGAGATCGATGCGCCGCTGGCGACCGTGACATACGGATAGAACAACGAGGCGTCCTGGAATTGATCGTTGCCGATCGATACGCCTTGAGAGAGGCCTTCGCCCAGGGCCTTGTAAAGATGACGAGGGCTGTAGTCGTCGGAGAGCAGGAAGGCGGCAAATTCTAAGGCGGCGGAATCGCGGGTCCCGGCGGGCGGGCCGACCCAAGCGAAGTAGACGCGCTCATCGCGCACGCGTTCGGCAAGCTGGATGAATTTCGGCGCCGTGAGCGGCGGCGCGGAGCGGGGCGGGAGGGCAAGGACGTCGGACGGCGGGAGGGCGCCGAAATACCTGGCCACCCATTGCCTGGTTTCCGCGGGGTCGAAATCGCCAACAATGGCGATCGACATCTGGTCGGCGGTGTAGCGTTCGGCGAAGAAGGCGCGGATATCGTCGAGAGTGATGGAGCGGAGATCGGCGTACTCGCCCACCACTTCATGGTTGTTGGGGTAGCCGGGCGGGAAGGCCTGGTAAAGGACCGGATGGACGCGGCTGTAGGCCTGGTTTTCGACCTTCAGCCGGCGCTCGTTCATGACGACATCGCGCTGGATGTCGAGGTTCTTTTGGGTAAGGTTGCCGGAAAGGAACCCGGTGAAACGGTTGGACTCCATCCAGAGGAGGCGTTCCAGGCGGGAGGCGGGAACGGTTTCGCAGAATTCGGTGAAGTCTTCGTTGAGATCGCCGCAGCTGCTGGTGGAACCGAGGCGCTCGAGACCCGTCGAGAACGGGACGCCGTCGCGGTTCTGATAGAAGAGGTGCTCGGTGAGGTGGGCGATGCCGAACTGGCCGGGCTTTTCATGCCTGGATCCGACGCGGATGCGGATGTTGAGGCGCACGATGGGGGCCTTGCTGTCCACATGGAGGAGGAGGTCGAGGCCGTTGGGGAGGGTGGAACGGTCGACGGCGGGGCCGGCCTGAGCGTGGACGAGCAGGGGCAGGAGCAGAACGAGAGCGCATCGGTCGAGCATTCCGGCCATCTTATCGCACGAGGCCGGGGGCGATGCGACGGGGACATGGCCGGGCGGGCATTGTATCCTTTATCGCCGAACCCCGCCAAATTGAGCGCATCCTTACTGCGCCAAATCTATCTCTGTGCCAGAGGCCCGTCTATTTCGTCCTAACGGTCACAGTCTCCGGTAGATCGTGCGCGTTCGCACTAGCCAGAAATCCGAGAGATTTCCCGCAAAACACGCGTGATCGTCAGGCGGCTTACATTCGGCGCGGGGGTCCGTTTACGGAAGTACAGTTACTAGAACCACATGCTTCCGCACGTCCTGGAGCAGACAGGATTCTTCAGATCGTAAGTGGTAGGATGCTGAGCGGAATGTGTTCGATAAGGCTCTTCGGAGGAAGATTAGTATGATCGGCGCTAGGCGCTTAACGACAGTAATATCGCTTGCCTTTGCCCAGATGGCAGTGGCAGCGACCTTGACAGTAACATTAAATACAGACACCGTCTCGGGCGGAGCAGCCGGAACCGGCGCGGGGGCGGCGGGGGATCTGCGCGACGCGATTCGACGCTCCGTCGCGGGCGACTCGATCCTGTTTAATTGCGGCTCACCGTGCATTATTATGCTCAGCGGTCCGCTACCGGCAATCAATCACGATTTGACGATTGACGGCGCAACGCCGGGCCGGGTGATTATCGACGGCGCCAACGCCTTTCGTGTGTTCTTCGTGGACACGGGGGCCGTGGCGCTGCGCAATTTGCAGATTCAGAACGCGACCGCCAAAGGCGGCAACGGCGGAGCGCCGGGCGGCGGCGGCGGCGGTCTCGGAGCGGGCGCGGGACTTTTCGTGAATCAGGCGACGGCGAACGTCACCGTGACGAACGTGGCCTTCGTCAATAGCACGGCGATCGGCGGCAACGGGAACTCCGGCACGGTGGGCGGCGGCGGCGGCGGTATGGCGTTCGACGGCGGCTCGTGGGGCGGGATTTGGCCGGCCTCGGGCGGCGGCGGCGGCGGCGTGCAATCCGGCGCGGGCACGGGGGCCACGGGTAATTCGAGTCCCGGCGGCGCCGGCGGGCCGGGCGGCGGCGGCGGCGGCGGCGGCGCGTATGCGGGCGGCGCAGGC
>CAZSQK010000097.1:0-32167 GCA_964608645.1 uncultured Solibacteraceae bacterium
TTGCGGACTCTGAGTCGCAGCTCAACCGGACACTAGTGTGCGGCGCAACGGTTTTGCCTTTTCGCATTAAGCGACTAACCCACCTCTTCATTCGCCCGGCGCAGCAAGGCGCGCATGTACGCGATGCAGTACGCCGTGCCCGCGCGGAGCAGGCCGCTATCGCCGGCGAGACGGGGAACGTGGTCGGGCTCGGCCGCTCCGCTGAAGCCGACTTGGCGCAGCGCCTTCATCACTTGATACATGTCCATGTATCCATCGTCGGGAAACGTTTCGACGAAGTGCGGTAGAGGTCCCGTCACATTGCGGAAGTGGACTTCGAAGATCTTGCCGCGGCCTCCGAAATCGCGGATCATTTCGAAGACATCCTTGCCCATCTGCGCGCCGCCCTCCGACCAGGTGCCGACGCAGAACGTCAGCCCCCAATGCGGGCTGCCGCCCGCGATCTGCTCGGCGCGGCGGTAACCGTCGTAATGCGTGAAGAGTTTGGCGACCCCGTTCATCGTGGCTATCGGCGGGTCGTCCGGATGAAGCGCCAATTTCACGCCGGCTTCCCGCGCCACCGGCAGGACGGCCTTCATGAAGTAGGTGTAGTTGGCCCAGATGTCGTCGGCCGAGTACTCGCGGTCGAACTGGCGCTTCTCCACCTTGGTGCGGAAATCGTTCAAATCGAACTCGCGCGCCGTGTAGCCGCGGCGCTGCACCATGTTGGTGGTGTAGGTGTTGCCCGGATGGAAGTCGTACGAGGCAACCGGGATTTCGAGTTTGCCGAGGTCGCGGAGGAACTGCGCGTAGGTCTCGATGTCCTGGTCGCGGCCGGGCTGGCCCAACTGCACCCTGGTCGACCGATAGGAATAGTGGACGCCCGAATAGATCCGCATCCCGAAGCGCGCGAAACGCTCCTTGGCGGCGCGCAGGGTGGCGAGCGTGACCTCCCCTTCGCCAAACTCCAGCCGCACCCACGGCAGCCCGATCTGCTGCAGGAAGGCCAAATCGTCGTCGCTGAGGCCCCGGGCGTTGAGGCGGTGGCACAGTTTCGTATTGCCCGGATCCGATTCGTCGAGCGGCTTCCGGCGGTTCTGTGCGAATAAGGGAACGGCGGAGGCGCCGAGCGCGGAATGGAGGAACTGTCTTCGGCGCACCATCGTCACCTCCGCGGAACGCCGGCCGTGGCGTGCATGAAGTTGAGGAAGGCCGCGGCGTGGCGGTCGAGATTCGCAAGAGTCGCGCCGCCTCGCAGCGGCGAACACATTTCATACGCCACGGAGCCGCGAAAACCGGCGTCGTCCAATGCCTGGAAGAAGGCGGCATAGTCGATGAAGCCTTCGTCCATCGGGACCGCCTGCACGCGGGGCGTCTGGCGCTCGTAATTGACTTGCGCCGGCGCATACCGGTATCGTTCGCGCTTTTGGTAATTCGCAACGGTGGTATGGACGGAGATCGGTCCGAGCATCCGCGCCGCATCGCCGGGGTCCTCGCCGTGGAGAGCCGGCGCCCATGCGTCCAACATGGGAGCGCAGTTGGGATGGTCGATATCGGCGATCAGGTCCCGCAGACTCGCCGTGTCCACCGCCAGGTCGTGGTGATTCTGAATGCCGATCGTGACCCCATGCTCCCTGGCACGCTCCGCGGCCTCCCGCAGGGCGCCGGCGACGCACTGCCATTGCTTGTCGAAAGGAACGGCCGGGCACTCATAGCCCGTGAACACGCGGACGAGGCCGCCACCGACCAGGCCCGCCATCCGCGCAAGCCGGGCAACATGGGCGATCTGATACTCGGTCTGCGGGATATCGGGATGGGCGAAGCCGGCCGTGAAATTGGTATAGCCGGCCAGGACCACCTTGCGCAAGCCAAGCCGCTCGATGCGTTCGCGCAACCGCAGGCAGGCGTCATCGTCGTAATCGAGCACCGAGAGGTGGGGCCGCTTCGCCATGAGCATGACACCGTCAAAGCCCAGGCCGGCGGCGTGATCGAGGAACGCGTCCAGAGGGAGGGTGGGTTGCCCCCACGTTCCGGCATAGCTCACCGAATGCAGCAGCAGTCCCGTGATCATAGAGAGACCAGTTTATCCGTTATCGGCTCCGCGCAGCGCGGCCACGCGGTAGGATCACGAGATGAAGTGGAAGTTCGCGTTTGGCTTGTGTCTGTGCGCCGTGCTGGCGCCGGCGCAACGGGTGAAGCCGCTGCCGAAGCTGAAGGTCGGCGCCGGCCATCATTTCGTGCTGCAGGAGGACGGCAAGCCGTTCTTCTACCTGGCGGACACCGCCTGGGAATTGCTGCATCGACTGAACCGCAAGGAGGCCGCGGAGTATCTCAAGATCCGCGCCTCGCAGGGCTACACCGTCGTGCAAACCGTGGCGTTGGCGGAACTCGACGGGCTGGTCGATCCGAACCCTTACGGCAAGCTCCCCCTCATCGGGAAGGACCCCACGCGGCCGGCGATCACGCCCGGATCGAATCCCTCGGACGCCGCCGCTTACGACTACTGGGACCATGTCGATTACATCGTCGACGAGGCCAATCGTAATGGGATTTACGTGGGACTCCTGCCCACCTGGGGCAGTTGGGTGGTGAAGAATCCGCGTAAAGACGAGTCCATCTTCACGGCCGCTTCCGCGCAGTCGTACGGCGAGTTCTTGGGAAAGCGCTACGGGAGGAAGGGCGTGATCTGGATCCTGGGAGGCGATCGCAGTCCCGAAGGCGTGGAGGACATCTGGCGCGCCATGGCGCGGGGCATCGCGATTGGAGCCGCCGGGAGAGAGGATTATGACGCCGTGCTGATGGGGTTCCATCCGCGCGGTGCGGCTACCTCTTCCACCTGGTTCCACAACGACGCGTGGCTCGACATCAACATGCAGCAGACCGGCCATGGCCTGGCCGAGACGGTTCAGTCCTGGGCGCGCATTGCCAGGGATTATGCCCTGACGCCGCCTAAGCCGGTAATCGATGCCGAGCCGTTATACGAAGACCATCCGCTGGCGTTTCGCTCCAAGGACAACGGCTACAGTCTGGACGCGCACGTGCGGCAGCGTGCGTACTGGGAGGTCTTCTCGGGCGCATGCGGCCATACGTACGGAAACCACGCCGTCTGGCAGATGTATGCCCCCGGCCGCAAGCCGGTCAACGGCCCGCTCATGTACTGGTATGAGGCCATTCACCGCCCCGGCGCCAATGAAATGCGTTTCGTCCGAGGCCTGATTGAATCGCGTCCCGCGCTCTCGCGCGTGCCGGATCAGTCGCTCGTGGCCGATGCGCTGCAGGGAGCGGATCACATCTCGGCCACGCGCGGCGACGGGTACGCCTTTGTTTACGATGCGCAGGGCCGGCCATTTACCCTCAACCTGGGGAAGATCTCCGGCGATCGCGTCATTTGCCGGTGGTACAACCCGCGGAGCGGGGACTCGACGGATGCGGGCGAATTCGAGAATCACGGGTCGCACGCGTTCGTAGCGCCTTCCGAGGGGTTCGGCAGTGACTGGGTGCTGATCGTAGACGACGCCTCCAAAGGGCACAAGGCGCCGGCGGTGGCGAGGTGATCCGTTCCGGCTCCCGGGTCGTTCCAGACAATCATTTCCGATACTCTGTTATGAGGGAGCCATAGGGAGGAGCAGAACTACTTCGCCCATTCCGGCGCGGGTGCTTCGCCATGTTGACGAATGTCAATCGACCGGGATGGCGCGTTCGAAGGTGACGTCTACCGTGGCGCCCTGGCGGAGTTCGACTTCGCGCCCGCGGGAGAGCAGCACGGTGGCGATGCCGACCGCTCCTCCCGCGCCTGCGCCGATGCCGGCTCCGCGAACGCTGCGGTCGACAATGGCGCCGATGGCGGCTCCGGTCCCGGCCGTGGTCGCGATCCTGGCGGCGTCGGCGCCCTTCGTGCCGCCCTGCTGCACGCCGCCTTCCTTATCGACCTTCTGCTCCGTGCCATCGGAATCCACGGAACTGAGATGCGGCGTAATCTTGATCACTTTGCCGGAGGGCAAGGTAAGGGTTTCGATGCGAATGGAGAGCTCGGCGCGGCCCTGCACCCGTCCGCTTCGTTTGGAATGGGAGACCACGCCCTGGACGTAGCTGTCCACGGGCACGACCACCTGACCGTTGGCGACGATCGGGGTGGCGGTCTTCATGTAGACATAGTCGCCCTCGCCGGCGGTACGGGTGCTGATGGAATTGACCATGCGCAGGAGGCAATGGCTGCCCTGCGGAATATCGGCGCCTTCGAGGGTGAGGACGAAGAGGAGAGCAATACCGAGTCGCATAGGGGACGTCCAGGCTTCATGGTAGCTCGCATCAGGCGCGCAAGGCCAGCGACGGGTCGACGGCGCTAGCCCTGCGGGCGGGGATATAGCTGGCTAGCAGGGCAACCGCGACGAGGACCGCGGCGATCGTCGCGTAGGTTTCGAGATCATGCGATTTGACTTCGTAGAGGAGCGCCGTCAGCATTTTGGTTGCGGCCAGGGCCGCGCCCACGCCTAAAGCGACGCCGGCGGCCGCCAGCAGCGCGCCGCGTCCGACGACCAGCGCGAGCACGTCGCGGGAGGCGGCGCCCAGCGCGATCCGGATGCCGATCTCGTGGGTGCGCTGCGTCACCAGGCACGACATCACGCCGTAGATTCCGACCGCCGCCAGGATCAGCGCAATGGCTGCGAAGACGGCGAGGAGCGTCGCGCTGAAGCGCGCCCGCGCGGTCGAGTCGTGGACCCGTTCCGCCATCGTCTTGATGTCATAGGCCGGCAGGTCGCGATGCAGCGCGCGGACTTCACGTTGGATCGCGCCGGAGAGCAACGCGGGGTTTCCGGCGGTGCGGACGAACAGCATCATGCTGAAGCGGGGCGATTGGAGATGCGAGATGTAAACGTCCGGCTTGGGCGACTCGTCCAATTGCCCATAGCGCACATCGCCGACAATGCCGATCACCTCGGCGCCATCGGCAAAGCCGCCCTGCCCGATCGCCGCGCGTTTGCCGATCGGGTCTTCACCAGGCCAGAAGCGCTGCGCGGCGAGCTGGCTGATGACGATCACCTTGGGGGTGTCGCGCCCGTCGGCGCCGGTGAACCAGCGGCCCCGGAGCAGGGGTATCTTCATCGTGCGGAAGTAGCCGGGCGATACGAAATGCACGCCGGTGGGCGGCTCGCTACCGCGTGGGACTGGGGGGCGGCCGGGAAAGGTGATGATTGTGCCGTTGCAGCCGCCGGCCAGCGCGTAGCAGTTGGAACTTCCGGCCGCGGCCACGCCGGGCAGGGCGGCCGCGCGAGCCTCCAACTGGCTGTAGAACGACACCGCCGCCGCCGCGTCGGACATGGTCCCGGGCATACTCACGCGCACCGTCAGCACGTTTTCGGGATCGACCCCGCTGCGCGTCGCCAGGAGTCGCCCGAAGCTCTTGATCATCAGGCCAGCGCCGATCAGAAGGACGGTGGCGAGCGCCACTTCGATGACGACGAGCCCGTTCCTTCCGCCAAAGCCGTCGCGGCCGCGCGCGCTCTTCAACGCTCCCCAGACGTCGCCGCGCGATGCCTGGAGCGCGGGCGCCAGACCGAAAAGGATTCCCGTCAGGAGCGCGATGCCGATCGTGAAGAGCAGGGCGCTCGAATCCAGCCGGATGGAACGGAGGCCGATCACCGTGAGGCCGGAAACGCGCCGTCCGAAGGGACTGCCGGCGACCGGGTTGATCGCGGAGAGCGTGTGGACGCCCCACCCGGCGAGCAACAGGCTCGCAGCTGCGCCGAGCGAGGAAAGCAACACGCTCTCGGTCAGCAGTTGGCGCACGAGCCGCAGGCGGTTCGCGCCGACGGCCTGGCGAACCGCGATTTCGCGCTGCCGCGAAGTGCCGCGCGCCAGCAGGAGGTTGGCGACGTTGACGCACGCAATCATCAATACGAACGTGACGGCTGCGTAGAGCACCAGAACCGATTGGCGGATTGCCGGGTCGATGCGCGCCTCCGCCAGCGTGCGCGCCTTCGCGCCCCAGGCAGGACCGCTACGCGGCGGAAAGGCCTCCGAGATGCGCGGGCCCAGCGCCTCTACCTCCGAGCGCGCGCGCCCTGGGTCGATTCCGGCTCTCAAGCGGGCGACGCACTCCCACGAGTGCGACTGGCCTTCCGTGATATCGGTTCCGGCAGCAGCGTGCGCCGGAATCCAGACATCAGTGGGGCCGGTGAGCCCTTGAAAGCCCGCAGGAGCTACCCCGACGATCGTATAGGCGCGGCGGTCGAGTCCGATGGTCTTTCCGGCGATTCCCGGATCGGCCCCGAACCGCCGCTCCCACAGCCCATGGCTCAGCACGGCGACGAGGTCGCACCCGGGCGCCGCGTCCTCTTCGGGGCGGAAGGTCCGTCCCACTTGCGGCTCGACTCCCAGCACCGGAAAATAGGCGGCGCCGACCTGCTCGCCGCGCAGTTGCTCCGGCTCGTCCGTGCCGGTGAGATTGAAGCTGAAGGCCCGGTACACGGCGGATTCCTCGAACGACTGCTGGCGGGCGCGGAAAAACTCGTATTTCGGGTATGACCAGATCATGTCGTCGCGCATCGACGGCTGCAGTGCCGCCGGCGAGGCCAGCGACACCCGCATGAGGCGGCCCGGTTCACGGAAGGGCAGCCTGCGCAACAACGTGGCGTCGACTACGCTATAGATCGCCGTGTTGGCGCCGATCCCGACCGCCAGCGTAAAAACCGCGATCGCCGTGAGACCCGGCTGCCGGCGCAGAGATCGCGCCGCGTAGCGCAGGTCCTGCAGAATCGTCTCCATCCCGTCGTCCCCCCGCGATTGGACGAACGCGCCGCGGCGCCCGTTGGGTTTATTCTGCCGCGCCAAAATCGAGGTTGGTCTTCCGCCGGCGGGAAGCGGTTATTTCGCGAGCCAGGCGAGGGCGGCTTGCAATTCCAGAACGGGATTATCCCCGAGCCGCGCCAGAGCCGTCTCCACCTTGCGTGCCCGCAGCGCGTCGTACAACTGGTCGGATCCCGGGTCCGGTTCGCCGGCCAGAATCAGGGTCGGGGTGCGGAAGTTGTAAGCGAAGTAGATTGGCGAGTGCTTGACATACTGGTCGGGATCGTCCCAGGGCAGGGCGCCCATGGCGGGCGCGGCGCGGTCGATATGGAGAGCCCAATCGACGATTGGCCGCCTTGCCACGGCGCGGTGGAATCGGGGCGTGTGACCGATCGCCCATGCGGCGACTAGCCCTCCGGCGATGCTGATGCGGTCCGGGTCGATATAGCCCTTGGCGATGGCTGCGTCGGCGCCGCGCAGCAGGTCGTCGAGATCGTCGCCGGGATAGCGGGTGCGCAGCAGATGGCCGAACTGTTCGCCGTAACCGGGCGCGCCGCGGGGATTGGCGCGCAGAACCACGAATCCGGCGGCCGCCAGGATCTGCGCGCGCAAGGCAAACTCGACGCCGTACATGGCGCGCGGGTCGTCGGCTACGTCTACCAGGAGCGGGTACTTTTTCGAGGCTTCGAACGCCGGGGGTTTCACCAGCCACGCCTGAATGGAATGGCCGGCCGAGTCGTACCCGATCTCCTCGACCGGGCCGATGTGGCGATCCGCCAGCAGTTGGTCATTGGGGGCGGCCAGGGTGACGGGCTGCGAGACCGAATCGACTGTGAAGGTGACGACGTCGCCGCCTTCGGTGGCGCTCGAGCGCACACTGACGGCGCGGCCGTTGTCGGCGAGCGAGAATCCCTGGAGCCGCTCCGGCTTGCTGGTGACCTGACGGATGGTGCCCTCATTGCGAGCGGCATAGACGTGGGTCGTGCCACGGTCATCGGCGATGAAATAGACGGTTCGCGATTCGGAGCTCCATTGCGGTTCGGCTGCGTCGCGGTCGAGGGACCCGCTCAAGGCGCGTTCGCGGGAGCCGTCGGCGTTCATGACCCACAACTTGCGAACGGTATAGCTCTGCGGTTTGCGCTCGGTGAAGAGGTACGCGATGCGATTGCCGTCCGGGGAGAGCAGCGGCGACTCGTAGCGGCCGGGGTCGGCGGTCAGCGCCCGGGCGACGCCATCGGCGAGCCGCAGAGACACGATGGCGCCATCGCAGGCCGCCACCAGCGATTTGCCGTCGAGCTGCCACGAGGGCTCGCCGGAGCAACCGGACGCGGCGTGCGACACTTGCCGCGCCGGGCCGCCGGAGGAGGGCACGACGAAGATCTGGTTCACCGGATCGGGTTGCCGCAGGCGGGTGAGGATCTCCGGGGGCGCCCAGGACGCGGTGCCCACCGGTGCCACGGGCGACGTGAACGCGATGGACTGTCCCTCCTGCGACCATGCGAGGTTCTGCGGCGCGGCGCCGGCTTCGATCTCGGCGGCGGAGTTCCACGGGCGCACGCGGATGTGCGGCCGTCCGCCGCGGTCGGAGATCCAGGCGATTTTCTCGCCATCCGGCGACCAGCGCGGCGACGAGTCGCGCCATACGCCCTCGGTGAACCTGCGCCGCTCCTTGCCATCGGTGGAGGCGAGCCACAGGTTGGACCGTTCGCCATCGGCTTCGACGTAAACGACCCATTTTCCGTCGGCGCGGATGCGCGGGTCGCTGGCCGCATGCCACGCCCGCATATCGCCGGCCGTGAACGGCCGCCGCTGCGCCGCAGCGGACAGAAGCAGACCGAAGAAGACGATCGATCCTCTCACGGCCCCAGTGTACCGGGGCAGGCCGGGGGGGCGCCACATGCAAAAGAATTGCCGCAATTAACCTTAGTTAGTTACCCAAATATATGGGAAACGTTCAAAAATGAAACCGTAATTTTGTTGGATTCCTGACGGTATAATTCCCTGGTAGTACCAGAACGTCAAGGGATCCGGGCGCGTGGGCTGTCTATATTGCGGTAAAGAAATCGGACCGTTTCGTGTCCTTCGGGACAGCGAATTCTGCAGCGCCGTCCATCGCAAGAACTATGGCGACCGCCTCGGGAAAGCCTTGGGCCAAATCGGGGCGCCGGAAGCGGCGCCGGCGGGCATCGCCTCTTTCCTGATCACGTTTCCGATTCAAGCCGGAAATACGAAACGCCACCCGGCAAGCGAATCTCTGCATCACGCGCACGCGGAGCCTCGTGTGGGCAAAGCGTGGCCGGTGAGCGTCGCGCCCGCTCTGGGCGGCAGCTTCCGCCCGTCGGCGAGCGCTCCGGGCAGCGTCCCGCTTCCCGGACATGCGGTGGTCATCACGCTCCCGGTGGGTCCGCAGATGCGGATGCCGCGGTTTGAACTGGCTGCCATGGGCGGCATCACCGATGTCCGCGAAACGCCCGCGCCGGCTGCGCCCCCTGCTTGCGACCGCTGGATGACGGTTCCAGTCGCCCAGGCGGCCGAACGGCTGATCGATTTCGCTTATGCGGACGCCATGGCTGCGTCAATCCCACCGCGCGGTCCGGATATCGGCAAGCTGCGGGATAAGCGCACGTTTGTGCGCAGCATTTCGATGCTGGCGCAACCGCAGCAGGCGGAGCCGGTGGCCATTTCCGTGGCGCCCGTGCTCGATAGCCGGCCGGCCGCGGTTCGCCGCGGACCGGCGCTCCTCCGGTTCGGGCTGCACACAGTCGACGATGTCGGCAGCCGAGCCGGCGCCGCGATACAAGCCCCCGAACCGGCTGGTCTGCGTCCCGGACTGCAACCTGCCCCGGTGGAATCGATGCCCTCGGTGGCCGCGTTCGCCGCGGTGGCCTTGTCTCCCGCCTTGCCGGTGTCGTTTCCGGCGATCCGCTGCATTACCGCGCAGGTGCTGCCGCAAGCCCAGGCGGTCTCCGGTCCGGCAGCCATGCCGGTGGAGCGCATGCCGGCGAGCGGCCGGCCGGCGATTTCGGCGCTCGACATGCGTCCCGCCTTGCGCCTGCCGACGGTGGCCCGGTTCCAGCCGGTGGAAGACGCTTCCGAGGGTCTCGCCGCTCCCGTGTCCGCGCCCGGGCCAACGGCGGTCGAATCCAGGCCGCGGCAGAAGAGTTTGGCCGTGGTTCCACGGCCGGCCGCGCCGGCATTACTCGTACAGGACTTCCATGCGGAGTTGCGGGCGGAGTTCCCGATGCCGGTCGTCGCGGCGCCGGCGGCACGGATCGCCGCGCCAGGAGCGGCGCGTCCGCAGCCGGCGATGCTCGATCCGATGTCGCGCATCCAAACGCCGGCCGCCAGCCAGCCGGAACGTCCGGCGCCGGCCATCCCTCATCCCGGGATCTTCCCGCTGGAATATTATTGCCAGCGGATCACCAGCGCGCCGATCAAGGACCCGCAGCCGCTGACCACGAGCATTGGCATTACACCCCCGCCGTTTGCGATCGCGGCAGCGCTCGGGCGTTTCGAAGAACTGCTCTACCAGAAGCCTTCGCGGAAGGTGCTGCCGTTCGAAGAGATTTTTGCCAAACGGCCGGCCGAAGGCAACAAGCGTCTCCACCTGTCCGCGACCGGCAAGATCGCCGCCGCCGTGATGGTCGGGCTGGCGCTGTGGACAGGCAGCAAGATCGCCAATCTCTCGCAACATACCGAGGCTTTGCGGGCGCAGGTGGCCAGTTCCGAGCGCGCCGTCACCGTGGCGGAGGCGCACGGGTCGGATCCGACGCTAGGAAACTTCGGCAACGGACCGGTAGGCAAGCTGAAGCGGGCAATCGCCAATCGCGCCGCCACCGAGATCACCGACACATTCAAGACCGGCATGTCGGCCTGGGGCGCGGAAGCGAAGTCGCTGGCGCCGGGTTGGCAGCGGCATCCTCAAGGTTATGTGTCTACCGGGACAATGGCGCTGTTCCAGCCATCCATCACCTACACCGACTACCACATGGAGTTCTACGGGCAGATCGAAGACAAGAGCATGGGGTGGGTGGTGCGCGCGCAGGACAAGAAGAACTACTACGCCATGAAATTCACGGTCATCGAGCCCGGGCTGCGGCCGATTATCGCGATGGTGCACTACGGCGTGACCGATGGAAAGCAAGGCCACAAAGTGCAGACGCCGCTGAGTGTGATGGTGCACAACAACCAGCCGTATCATGTCGCCGTGGACGTCCGCGGGAATCACTTCACCACGTCCATCGAGGGCGAGCCGGTGGAATCGTGGACGGACGACACCCTCGCGCAGGGCGGCGTCGGGTTCTTCAGCGATGCCGGAGAGAAGGCGCGGCTGTACTGGATGAAGCTTTCGCGTAACCAGGATTGGCTGGGCCGCTTCTGCGCCTACCTTTCAGGCGACGGGACCTCGTCCCGGCAGCAGACGGCCGAGTTGTGGGGTCCGGAGATTCCGCGCGACAAGCCCGAGCCGGTTCATCCGTGGACGCCGGATCGCGCCCTGGCGCTTGGCGGGGCCGGTCTGGATGAAATGAATAGCCCGAACAGGGCAAGAAGTGGAAAGTATCGGAGGAACGAAGCATGGATTTCCTGAGCACGATGGAGCACGGCGGGCCCCAGGCGATGCCGCCCGGCGTCACGCCCATTACGGAGCTCAAACAGCAGAAGCGCGTGAGCCGCACGCTTTCCAAGGCCGTATCGCTGCATTTGGAAGGAAAGCTGGAGAGCGCCGCGCACCTGCTTGGCAAGGCGATCGAGGAAGGGGAGAAGGAGCCCGGTCTGTTCTCCGCGTTGGGCCACATCCAGTACGAGATGCGGGATTTCGAAGGCGCCAGCGGGACGTATGCGCAGCTCATCGAGATCGATCCGAAGCATCGCACCGCCTGGTTCAATCTCGGAGTCTGCCAGGGACACGTCAAGAACTGGCAATCGGCGGTGGACTCGTTCCGCCGGGCCGCCGAAATCGACCCGACGCGCTCGGACGCGCTGCTCGGGCTGGGAATTTCGCTGATTCATAACGGCCGCGCCGCGGATGGGATGACGCCCATCGAGAAATACCTGCAACAGTTCCCCGACCACGAGCAGGCCCTCTTCGGCAAAGCGGTGGTGTTGCAGCACACCGGGCGGCATGCGGAGGCGGTGGAGTATTACCGCAAGGTGCTTTCGCGGAATCCGCGGTGCGAGGAGGCGCTGTCGAACCTCGTCGCCATGTTCCTGGAGCGGAAAGACGCGGAATCGGTGCGCCGCTATGCGGAGATGCTGGCGGAGCTGCAGCCGGAATCGCCGGTCGCGATGGAAGCCCTAGCGACGCTGGCGTTTGCCGACGGCGACTACCTTTCGGCCGCGCGGCACTGCCGCAATCTGGCGGAGATCTCGCCCGACCGCTTCGAAAGCTGGTTCAACCTGGGTGTGGCGTATCACAAGATGGGGAACCATCTGAAAGCGGCGCAGGCTTACCAGCAGGCGACCACGCTGCGCTCCGATTGCGCACAGGTGTACCTGAATCTGGGCGTCGCCCACCAGGAGTTGAGCGATCTTCCCGCCGCGCGGAGCTGCTACGAGAAGGCGCTCGAGATCGACCCCAACCAGGCGGATGTGCTTTGGAATCTCGCGCTGGTGCTGGAACAGCAGGGCGAGCGCAACTGGGCGGAAAAGCTGTATTCGAAAGTGCCGGAAAGCGCGCCCGAGTGGAGCGACGCGACGTTCCGGCTCGGCTATCTGCGGCTGATGCGCGGGGATTACGGCCCCAGCGCCGAGGCGTTCCAGGCGTGCCTGGCGAAGCGGCAGGACTGGCCGGAAGCGCACCTGAACGCCGGCATCGCTTACGCGCGGTCGGGCAATCCCGACGCGGCGCGGCGCAGTTTCAACGAGGCCCTGGTCATGCGGCCTGATTCATCCGACGCCGTGCGCGGTCTGGCGGCTCTGGCGCTCGAACAACAGGACTACGAAGAGGCGTACCGGCTGCACCGTCAATTGATCGATCTCGGCGAGAAGAGTCCCGAGCTTTATTACAATGCCGGCCTGATCTGCCAGAAGCGCGGCGAGGCGAGCGACGCCGTGATGTTCTACCAGCAGGCGCTGACCGAGGATCCGCAATTCGCCGAAGCGCTGCTCAACCTCGGCCATGCGCTGATGGCGATGGGTCAGGAGGAAGAGGCGCGCTCCTACTGGCGGAAGGCAATCCGCGAAAAGCCGGAGCTCGCGCAGATGTACTTCGAGCCTCCGATGGCATAGAATCCCCGAAATCACGCGCCACCGCCGGATGATCGTGTCCGGCGGCGGCGTTGCCCACCCCATCACCTTACGGTTCTGGCGCCTTATCACGAGGTCGAACCCGGACTCCAGGGCTGCGAATCGCGTGAGATCGTCAACCGCTCTCGCCCTTCTCCATACAACAGCGAAGACCGATTGGGATCAGGGCGACCGTCGCCACGAAGTACGCGGCCCACAGGACGGCCAGGACCGGCTCATTCAGCACGCCGGTCTTGTAGGCGGACAGGCGGTTCAGGATCGCCGGGATTCCGATACGCGCGATGTCGGGGAGATGAAGCGCGGCCAAGGCTCCGTTGTTGCGATGGGCGATCACGCCGGTGTAGTAGGGGATCGCAACCGCGTGAATCGTATAGAGATCGAGCAGAACGAAGAGGAGGACACCCAGCGATGGAATCCGCCGCCGCAGCGCCGGCGGGGATATCGCGCGCAGGCCGGCAATCGCAAGCGCCACCTCCGCGGCGGCCACGGCGTATAGGTACCAGCCCATGGACACGGCGAGACCCTTGGTGAGGAACAATAGCAGCACGTTGTAGAGTTGACCGATCCAGAAGGACAGATACAAAGCAATCAATGCCATGATTTCGGGGCGGCGGACCTGCCGAAACAGGCCGATCGCGGACAGCAGGATCAGCAGATAGAAGAGGTGGTACATCCAACTGCGGACAGTCAGCGAACTCCATCCGCCGAACCACAGATGGGAGAACAGGATGGCGTCGATCGCCTTGAACCAGTGAATGGCGGCGGCGCGGTGAAGCATGCTCGCCGGGCTCTCCCCGCGCAGGAGCACGGCCTCGCTCAGCCCGGACACGGTTCCCGTGGTCCGTATGTTCCGGATATACCACCACGCTGCAATGGCCAGGCTGGAAGACGCGATGACGGCCATTTTGGAGAAGACGCGATATGTCGACTTTCGATCGCGCGGGAAGGGAAAGAGCGGCAGGAGAACAGCGGAGGGCACCGCCGTGAGGAAATACGCTTTCGACAGCAAGCCGAGGCCCAAAATCACGCCAATGAACAGGGCGCGGGAATAATGGAGCTCGCCGCGCACCGATTCCACGACGAGCCAGGTGAGCAGCGTGAACAGGACGACCGCAACGCACTCGTTGCCGGCGCGCGCGACATCGATCGCAAACTCGGGCATCGCCGCGATGACGGCAGCGCAACCGAGAGCCAGAGAATCGCTTCGAAAGACCGAACGCGCCGCCAGGAAGGCAAGGGGAATGACGATGGATGCGATCGCGACGCCGAGCCAGCGCAGGCACAGCACCTGCGTTCCGAGATCCGCCCCGCTCATCGCGCGCGCGACGGGGGCCGCGATCCAATAGTACAACGGCGGTTGCAGAGCCTCGTATGCCGTGAGGCTGCCCGCGGCGTCTTCGCGGGCCCAGCCGGAAGGCATGCCGCGGAATTGCGCTTCGCGGCGGCTTCTTTCCTCAGCCGGCAGCCGCCAGTACGCGTCGTGGGTCATCGACGGGAGGGGCAAGTACCGGAGTTCCCATGGGACCGGCGCAAGCTCGAGCGATTCGTGGATCTGCCGCGAAATCGGGCTGCTCCGGTCCACCAGACGCTCTCCGCGCAACGCAATCCGCTGGATCACGGCAAAATGCGCCCACTCGTCGAAACCCTCCCATAACGGGAATGCAGCGGCATAGAAGGCCCCACGCGCGAGGAAACAAATCCACAGCGCGATCAACCATCGGTGGACCTGCAGACCCCTACGGAGCATGCACGGACTCCAGGCAGAATGTGGGTGCCGGTTTGACCGACTCGGTGACTTGCCGGCACGCCTCGGCGGCCGTGGTTCCGGCCGGCGGCGGAAGATACTGGATCCGCCCGGCGGTCTGCTGCCGCTGCGTGTAAATGCGGGTCAGGCACATGATCGGCTGCGCGGGCATGGGAGGGGCCGGGGGCCGGAAGACGATACCGCACGCGACCACGGCGGCCACCAGATAGAGCAGAACGGCGGCTGCGCCGAGCAGCACGGACGCTCGCAGAAGCAGGTCGCGCATTGGTAGAGTTTAGCGCGGCGCGGAGTCACGCCAAGAGGGCCGGGTGCTTCATATACCGGCCTACGATCGCATCGGCGGTGCGCAGCGTCTGTGCCAGGACGGTCAGGGTCGGATTGCCGCTGGGGTTTTGCGGGAAGGCGGACGCGCCGAGGACGAACAGATTCGGCGCCTGCCAGTGCTGGAGCCACGGATTGAGCACCGAGTTGTGGGGTGACGCGCCCATGATCGTGCCACCCTGCAGGTGCGAACTGCGGTACGTGGTGACGTCGTAGCGGCGGGGCGGCCCACCGCTGGCGACTTCGCGGGCGCCCATGGCGCGGCCCAGTTCGGCCATTTTCGCGCTCATGAAGGAGACCAGGTTGCGATCGTTGCCGGTCCAGTCGATCGTCATGCGGATCAGGGGATCGCCGAAAGCGTCGCGGTAGACCGGGTCGAGATCGAGATAGTTAGACGCGTAGGCGGGATGTTCTCCGGAAATGGTGAGGCTCGCCGTCCGGTCGTAGGCGTGGAGAGCGGCCTTCTTCCACTCGGAGCCCCAGTTCTGCTTCACCGCCGGCGGGGTGACGCCAAACGTAGCGATGGGACGGTACCCGAAGGCCAGCGCGACGATGTAGGCTCCGCCGATGAAATCGAGCGGACCGTGGTCGAAATTGTCGCCGTCGAAGTCGCGAATGGCCATGCCGTTGGCGCCGGCGCCCATGAACTTGTTGAGCGGCTTGTCGAAGAAGAAGACGAGGCCGCGCGAGTTCGTCTGGTGGGTGAGGTTGCGCCCGACCTGGCCCTTGCCGGTGGTGGGGTCGTAGGGCGTTCCGATACCCGAGAGGAGCAGCAGGCGCGTATTGTTGAGCGTCCACGACGACAGCACAACCAGGTCGGCGGGCTGAAAATACTCCGCGCCGTTGGCATCGACATAGACGAGGCCGGTGGCGTGTCCGCCTTTGTGGCGCACGCGGCGGACGGTGGCGCCGGTCCGGATCGACACCGATTTCTGGCGCGCGATCACCGGCAGGAGCGTATTGGTCGGCTGCGCCTTGGCGCCGACCATGCAGCCGAAGCGTTCGCAGAAGCCGCAGTACTGGCAGGGCGGGCGGACGACGCCGTCGGGATTGCGGTACGTCTGGCTCAGGTTGGCGGAGGGCGCGGGATGAGGATGGTAGCCGGCGGCGCGCGCGGCGTCTCCGAAGAGGGAGGGGAAGTAGGCCATCTTCATCGGCGGCGTGGGATAGCCCTGGGAGCGTGGTCCTTCGAAGGGGTTCGGCTCGGACGGGCCGGAAATGCCCAGGAGCTGTTCGGCGCGCGTGTAGTAAGGCTCGAGTTCATCGTAGGTGATCCCCCAGTCCTGGATGGAGTGGTTGGCGGGGAGGCGGGCGGCGCCGTACCGGTCGACGATGCGGGTGTGCAACTGGAAGGATTCCGGCAGAAATCGCGGCGTGATGCCGTTCCAATGCTCGCCCGAGCCGCCGACGCCCGAGCCCGGCAGGAACGACGCGAACTGGCGAACAGGCAGAGCTCTATCCTGCGGCGTGTGCCGGAAGGTCGCGGTCTCGCGGGAGGCGTCCTGCATCATGCGGTTGCGGATAGCATAGTCGAGCTCATCCATGCCGTCGAAGTAGTCGGCGGTCCTGCGCGGTCCGCCGCGTTCCAGGACGACGACGGATGACGATGTGCGCGCGCCCAGCTCTTTGGCGAGGAGGAGCCCGGCCCAGCCGCCGCCGGCGATGGCGACATCGACACGGGGGAGCGTCTTCACGGCGAGTCCTCCCACGGTTTGACGGGGTGGCCGACCACTTCGGCGAGGCCCGCCGGCTTGGGGCGGAAGGCTTCGCCGTAATGGCGGTCGATGTGGCCCGCCCAACTCATCTGGGGGCCGGGGAAGCCGATGAGCTGCCAGCCGATGAGGTCCGCATTGCCGCCGTGCATCGGGTCGGAGAACATTCCCTCGATGGTGTGTTGCCGCAGAAGGCGGAAGAAATAGGTCGATTCGATCTCGCGCAGCCTGTCATCCTGGGCGGCGGGCGGGAGGGCGTCGAAACCGGCGAGGCCGGCCAGACCTTCGCGATAGGCTTCGCGGGGCGTGGCCTTGCCCTGATAGCCGTGCTCGGGCGTGCCTGGCTCGAAAGGGGGATGGGTATAGCGATAGCGGTCCCGGCCGTAGGGTCCGGCGAGTTGGCGGTCGATGTAGATCACGACGCCGGCTTCAGGCGCTCCGGGGCCGCTCTCGTCGCTGGGGAAGATGCGGGCGGCGGCGGCGGCGACGATCAGCGCTTCGCGTTCCTGAAAGAATCGCAGGGGAACGCGGAGCTTCCGGTCAGACTGGGCGCGCACGCGGACGGGCTCGCGGTCCAGCGTATAGATCAGCGTGCCACCCACGACGCTGGCCGACAACGTGAGGAACTGTCTGCGGCGCATCAGCGAGAGTATACCCGAACTACTGGCCGCGGCGGCCGCCGCCGGCGCCGGCTACGAGGCGGCCGGGCATATCCGCCAGCACGAAACCCATCACGGCGAGCGAGGCCATGTTCTTGCGGAAGTCCTCGGGGTTGACCTTGTCGAGCGTGTCGGCCTCGGTGTGGTGCCAATCGAAGTAATGAGCGCCGGTGGTGCGTTCGGAGAGGCCGGGGACGCCATCGCGCAGCAGCGGGCCGATATCCGATCCGCCGCCACCCGGAGTGATCTCGCTGGCGCCGACGCGTTCCAGCAGCTTGCCGATCTGTTGCAGCATTTCCATGGATTTGGCGTCGACGCCCGCGCCATAGCCGCGCGGGGTCTCGGCGCCGCCATCCATCTCGATGGCGGCCACCTGGTCCTTGATCTTGTCCCCGATCCACTCGCGGTAGGCGGCGCCGCCGCGGCCGCCGTTTTCTTCGTTGACCCAGAAGGCGACGCGGATCGTCCTGCGCGGCTGGAGGCCGAGCTTCTTCATCAGGGAGAGGGCCTGGAGGCAGGCCATGATCGAGGCGCCATCGTCCTGCGCGCCCTGCCCGACGTCCCAGGAGTCGAGGTGGCCGCCGATGACCACGACCTCTTCGGGATGCTCGCGGCCGGCGATCTCGCCGATGACGTCGCCCGAATCGGCGTCCGGTTCCTGGCGGGCGGCCATCTCGAGGTGGACCTTCACGGGGACGCCGTCCGCGAACAGGCGGGCGAGCATCATGGCATCCTCGGGGGAGATCGCGGCGGCCGGGATTTTCGGTTGCGCCACATCGTACGCCATCTCTCCGGTGTGGGGAATCTGCATCGCCAGTGGGGTGGCCGAGCGCACGAGGGCCGCGACGGCGCCCAATGCCGCGGCGCGCGAGGGTCCCGAAGACCGGTAGACGCGCGACGCGCCGTATCCGCGATACTCCTCGTTGTAGACGACGATCTTGCCCTGGATTTTGTCGCGGCCGAGCCTGGCGAGATCGTCGAAGGACGAGACCGCGACCACGTCGGCGGTGATGCCCCCGGGCGGGGTCCCGATACTCATCCCGAGTCCGAGCATGTGCAGGGGTCTGTCGACCGGCGAGAGCATGCGCGCGGACTCCGCGCCGCGCACCCAATGCGGCACCTTGACCGGGATCACGCGGACATTGCTGAGACCGGCGGCCTTCATCTGCTCGGCGGACCAGGCGACGGCCTTTTCGAGACCTGGAGATCCGCTCAGCCGGGCGCCGATGCGGTAACAAAGGTATGCCAGCCGGTTGTAGCCTTCGGTGTCGGCGAGCGCCGCGTCGATCAGCTTATCGGCGGTGGCGCGGTAAGAGCCGGTGAGATCGGGCGTGTCCGCCGCCATGGAGCAGCGGGCGATCGCGCAGAGGGTGAGACCTATTACCGGAAGACGCATATCGCATCACTATCGCACGAATGGAATGTACGCCGGAACGGCGTTGCGATAGGCGCGGAAATCATCGCCGAAGCGGGACTCCAGCAGGGCGTCCTCGGCGCGAACGCGGACTTCCGTGCCGGCGATGAAGAATACCAGGAGGAGGGGCGCCCACTGCAACTGCGTCAGCAACAGGACGGTGCAAAGCAGCATCCCGAGGAGGGATGCGTAAATCGGATGCCGGACTATGGCATAGGGGCCGGAGCGCACCAGCTGGTGATCATGATAAAGGCCCGCCTGCACGCGGAACTGGCGTCCCAGGTGCGTCACCGATTGCCACCCCATGACGGTGGACGCGATGGCGAGCGCCACGGCGACCAGCCCGCGGGCGAGGCCCGGCGGCGTCTCCTCGGGCATATGGAAGACGAAGGCTAGGAAAATGGCGAGTCCTTCGAGCAGCAGTCCCACTCGGGTCGGGCCACCGACCGTGATCGACTCCCGCAGTTGCCGGTGCGGAGCGCGGAAGATGAACGGGTAAAGCCAGGCGAACCAGCCGACCACTACCAGGCACCACGAAATAATCCACATGGACGACATATGATAACTCCATAAGTTGTCGCCGATTTGTGGGCGATCAGTTCCTGGTGGCGTCGTCTTTCCCGGTTCGTTTCAGCTCTTTCTCGCGATCGAGCGCGGTGACGCCTTTTTCGATCCATTCCGGCGCTCTGCCGCCCTTGAGGTAATGGCCGAACCATTCCAGGATGCGGTCGTGATAATCGATCTGATTGGCTTTGACGGCCAGGGAATGGTTCTCGCCGGGATAGACGAGCATGACGCACTGTTTGCCGGCGCGGCGGGCGAGGTTGTACATCTCGATATCCTGATGCCAATCCGACGCCCCGTCCTTGTCGCCGACAGCCAGAAGAAGGGCGCCTTTCATCCTGTTGACGTGGAAGACGGCGGAGTTGCGCAGGTAGGCCTGCGGGTCCTCCCATAACGGCACGTCGAGGCGCTCCTGCCCGACTTCCGCGTGGCCGGTCTCGGGCTGTCCTGTGTTCCAGTAGATCTCGCCATAGCTCGAGACGAGGTTCGTGAGGGGACCGCCGGCAACACCCGCGGCGAACAGGTCCGTCTGGGTCATTACGAACGCGGTTCCGAAGCCGCCCCAGGAGTGGCCGACGAGACCGACGCGCTTGGGATCGATCATGCCGGTGTCGATTGTCTTCTTCGTCGCGGCGGTGACGCATTCGAGAACGGAGAGCCCGGGGTCGCGCGGGCGAAAGACGATATCGGGCATGAGCACGAAGTAGCCATTCGCGGTCCATACGGCTTCGGAGTAGGGCGCGCGTTCGGACACGGGGAAGTATCGATGCAGGAAATCGCTTTCGCGCTCGTATATGTGCACGATGAGAGGGTATTGTTTGCCCTTTTCGTAATTGGCGGGGTAAAACAGCGCGCCTTGCAGGCGGTCGCCCTTGGGGCTCTTATATTCGATCAATTCGCTATGGCCCCAGGCGTACTGGTTGGCGAAGGGGTTGGTGTCGGTGAGCTGCCGGGGGATTTTGAGGTCGGGCGCGGCGGCGAACACGTTTGGCGAGACGTCGAACGCCTCGGCGGTGTACGAATACACGTCCGCTTTCTTGGCTTTGGTGAGACCGCGGGTGGCGCGGTCGAGCCACACGGCGCGATCGACCTTGCCATCGGCGAGCCGGGCATAGCCGCTGCGCTTATCCCAGATTCCAGTGACGCTCAGATAGAGGGGCTTCGAGAGGTCGATGGGCTCCTGCTCGCGGGCGCCGCCGCGCCCGCCGCGTCCTCCGCCGGGGCCCGCTTCGGGATCGATATAGCGGTGGCGGACGTGCTCGGCGGCGCCGTTGGTGAGTTTGCGCGGTTTGGCGGCGTCGGGGAAGAGCTCCCAGAGGTCGCACTCGTCGTAGACGATGACGCTGGCGTCGTTTTTGGTCCATCCGGCGACGCCGTAGGGAGGTTTGTTGGGCAGCAGGTGGTCGTCTTCCTTGTCGATGAAGGACGCGCCGGCGGCGCGGCTGACGTTGCGCTGGGCGCCGGTTTCGAGGTCGTAAATCAGGAACTCGCCATCTTTGAAATGCAGGACGTAGCGGCCGCCGGGACTGGGCCACACTGGCGGCGGAATGCGCGTGGCGAGCTTACCGCGCTCGCCGCTGGCGAGGTCGATCTTATACAGATCGAGGTAACGCCGGCCGAACATGGCTTCGGAATCGTACGGAGTCTCGTCGATGGCTACGGCGCGGGCGCCGGTGCGCGGCAGTTGGATATTCTCGCGCACGTTGGCGCCGAGGGGCACGACCTTCCCCTGCGCGACGTGCCAGGCCGCCGCGACATTGCGATCGCGGTCGCGGGCGAGCTGCAGCTTCTGCGCAGAGATCACGTCGAAGTCTTTGGGATGCCAGACCTCGACGTTGGATGGCTCGTCGCCGGTCTTTTTGGCGTCGATCTTGCGGTCCCACGCAGCGACGCCGACGTAGACGATGCTGCCGTCTTCCGACCAGCGGGGCGGACGCGAGCCGACGATGCGGCGGGGCGGGGCAATGTCGCCGACGCGCTTCTCGCCGAGGTCCTTCCAGGCGAGAACGGAATAGGACTCGCCCTCGAATGCGGCGTCCTTCCTCGACCGCAGCGCGGCGAGATCTCCCGATTCCTTGCGCCATCCCAGAGCGGTGAAGACGGCGGGCCCAGAATCGAGCACCTTCAACTCGCCGCGCGCGGGGTCGTACACCTGCAGGGCGTTTCCAGCGCGCCCCTCGACGCCGATCGTCATGGCGAGATGCGTGCCCTTCTCGCGCCAGGCAAAGCTGGTGACGTTGCCGAAGGTGGTGTCGATGCCGGTTTGCAGATTGCGGACGGTGAGGGTCGCGCCGGTGGGATCGGCCTGTGGGTCGGGCGGCGGGGCGGTGGCCGGGCGGGCCGGGGGATAGCGGCGGAACGCGAGCCAGGAGCCTTCGTCGGAGAAGGCGAAGGAGGCGACGTCGTCGACGGAGGATGTGGCTCCGCTGCCGAGGTCCATAATGCCGAGTTTGTTCTGCACGGGCTTGCGGGCCTTCTTGAGCTTCTCCTCGTCGGCGTCGGACATGCCGATGGCATACGCGACCCAGCGCGAATCGGCGGAGAAGGCGGCTTCCTTGCCGAAGGCGGCGATCTTGGGACTCCCGGCGCCTGCGATGCGCAGCTCGGACGTGCCATTGCCGCGCGTAACCACGTGCGCCAGCCACTTGCCATCGGGCGAGAGCGCGGACGGGCCCAGCGATTCCCACTTGCCGAAGTCGGCGGGGGTGATCGCGGGCTTCGGTTGGGCCGACAGCAGGGCGGCGTAGAGAAGCAGCGTCGCGAATTTCATAAAGCTCATGATATCGCGCGCCCGGCGCCGCTATTTCTTTTGCGAGCGGCGCTTCCTGGCCCAGTCTTCTTTGACGACCTGATGCGCGCGGCCCAAGCCGAGGGAGTCCGGGGGCACGGGGCTGGTGATGACCGACCCGGCGCCGACGTAGGCTCCCTCGCCGATTTCGACGGGGGCCACGAGAGTCGAATTGCTGCCGATGAAGGCCCCGGCGCCGATCCGGGTGGGGTGCTTGTGAAATCCGTCGTAATTGCAAGTGATGGTCCCGGCGCCGATGTTCACGCCGGCGCCGATTTGGGAGTCGCCCAGGTATGCGAGGTGGCTCGCCTTGGCGCCCGCGCCGAGACGGGTCTTCTTCAACTCGACGAAGTTGCCGATGTGGGCGCCTTCCTCCACCTCATTCTGCATGCGGAGGCGGGCAAACGGGCCGACGTGCGCCGCGCGGCCGATCTGCGAGGTGGCGATGAGGGTGAAAGGCCCGATCTCGACTTCGTCGGCGATTTCGGAGTCTTCAACGATGGCGCAGCTTCCGACGCGGCAATTCTCGCCGATGACGGTGCGTCCGCGGATCTGCGCGAACGGCTCGACGATGGTGTCGATGCCGATAGTGACCGCGGCGTCGATGGTGACTGTCTCGGGCTTTTCGATCGTGACGCCCGCGAGCATGAGCTCGCGCAGCTTGCGCTCGCGGAAGAGCCGGTCGACCGCGGCTAACTCGATGCGGGTGTTGATGCCCAGGGCTTGGCGCTCGTCATCGAGCTGCATGGCCTCGACGTAGTGACCGGCTCGATTCAGGATCTCGACCATGTCGGTGAGATAGTATTCGTTGGCGGGGTTGCCGGTCCCGATCTCGCCGACGTGCTGCCAGAAGAGATCGGCGCGGTAGCAATAGATGCCCATGTTGGCTTCGCGGACGGCGAGTTGCTCGGGGGTTGCCGCTTTTTGCTCCACGATTTGGGAGACGCGCCCGTGAGCGCCGCGGATCACGCGGCCGTAGCCGGTGGGATCCTCCATCATCGCGGTGAGGAGCACACCCGCCGCGCCGCCGCCGGTTGCGGCGTCGATGAGGCGCTGCAGGGTCTCGACGCGGAGCAAGGGGCAATCGCCGTAGAGGATCATGAGAAAGCCGTCGAGGCCGGAGAGGACGTCGCGGCCGGAAAGGACGGCGTGTCCCGTGCCTCTTTGTTCCTTCTGCTCGATGAAGCCGATGCCGGGCGTGCGGATGGCGTTGCGGACGTCGCCGGCCTGATGTCCGACCACGACGAAGACACGGTCCGGGGTGGTCAGGGCGAGCGCGGTGTCGACGACGTGCTCCACCAGCGTCTGGCCGCCGGCCCGGTGCAACACCTTGGCTTTGCGGGACTTCATACGGGTGCCGAGGCCGGCGGCGAGGATCACTACGGTTAAGCGAGTTGGCATTGTCTCTATTATCTCCGCGGGCTTCTAGCGGCGATACGGCGCCGCCAGATATCGCCGCGATTCCTGCGCAGCTTCCGCCAGAGGAGCGTACGCGATCGCCCGCTGGTAGGCTTGCGCCGCCTCGGCGCGCCGGCCCTTCAGATCGTAGATCTGGCCGATGCGCAGCCAGGCGGTGACGCCGGTATTGGGGTCGAGCTCGTCGCCCTCGGCGGCGACTTTTTTCAGATTCTCGAGCGCTGCGTCGAGATCGTTGTACCAGAACTGGATCGTGCCTTCCTGATACCAGATCTTGTGCCACGGCGCGCGGTCGTAGCCGGGGGCATGGCCCGACTTCAGGCGGGCGGCTTCGCGCACCGCTTCGAGCGCATGCGCCTTGTCGCCGGCCATACTGTACATTTGCGAGAGCTCGAGCCGCAGGATGTAATTTCGTGGAAAGCGGTGGATGAGGTCCTGGACCAGCGGCACGGCGCGGGCCGTCTGATTCTCGCGGCGATACATCGCGCACAGGAAGACCTGCGCGTCGACACGGTTCGATATGCCGTGTTGGGCGACGTCCTGGACGGTGCGAATGCCTTTTTCCTTATCGCCGTGGATGCCGACCAGAAACCCGAGCATGCGCCAGCCCCAGGGCAGGCTGCCGACGGTGTAGTCGTGAACGCCCTGCACCAGGCGGGCGTCGACATTGGAGGGTTCGAGCTCCGAGATGCGATTGTGCAGCCGGCGTCCCGCGGTCGCGTCCCTCAGGGAGTCGCGCCAGGCCTTCTTCACAACCCAATAGTAGGAACAGCGGAGTCCATAGGCGATGCCGAGGGCGTACATGGCGGCGGTGTCTTTCGGATTGGCGCGCAAGCGGGTCTGCGAGAGGTCCATGGCTTTTGCGATCTCGCCCAGGAATCGCCGCTCCATCTCCGGCGAGGGGTTCAACTTGGGCCGGCGGAGGAACGCGTTGGTCCCAGAGACGAGTTCGCTTTCGAGGGCGCCGTCCCGGTACATCTCCTGGAACACGAGGGCCTGCGCGAGATGGTTGTGCAACTCGGGGTCGTCCGGATGCCCCGCAATGGCCTGTTCGAAGCGCGCGATCGCTTCCGGGTACTCGAGATTGTAAAAATGCTCGTAGCCGAGCTCGACCGGGTTTTCCTGGGCGAGAGCCGTCGTTGCCGCCAGCGCCAACCAAAGGATTCTCACGATTCGATGCGCCCCAACGCCCAACGCGCCGCCTCCGCCACCACTTCGTCCGCCGTAGCGGCCAGTTTCTCGAGCGCCTCGCGGAATCGCTGCGAGCCGCTGTTGCCCATCGCGATGGCGACATTGCGCAGGAAGCCCGAGTATCGCGCGCGTGTTACGGGTGTCCCGCGAAAGGTCGCGCGAAACTCCGTTTCGGTCAGCCCGGCCATGCGTTCGAGGGGCGGAGCGAATTCGCGCGGGGCGAACGCGGGATCGGCGGTTGCCGGGGCCCGGCGATTCCAGGGACAAACGTCCTGGCAGATGTCGCAGCCGAAGAGGTGCGCGCCGATGCCATCGCGATGCTCCTCCGGGATCGCGCCGCGCAGCTCGATCGTGAAGTAGGAGATGCAGCGCGTCGCATCCAGTCCGCTGGGGACGATCGCATCGGTCGGGCAGGCGTCGATGCAGCGTGTGCATGTCCCGCACCGGTCGGGGGGCGGCGCAGCGGGGTCGATGTCCAGCGACACCAGCAGCTCGCCCAGAAAGAACCACGACCCCATCTGCTGATGGATCAACATCGTGTTCTTGCCGATCCACCCGAGCCCGGCCAAACGGGCATACGAGCGCTCCAGGAGCGGCGCGGTGTCCACGCAAATCTTCGATTCCAATGGCCCGCCGGCGCGTTCGCGGAGCAGGGCATCGAGACGCTCCAGGCCGCGGCGGATCACGTCGTGATAGTCCGCGCCCCAGGCATAGCGGGAGATCCAGCCGCGGCCGTCCACGGCGGAGCCGGACGTGTGCGGCCACGGGGTGTGATAGAGCTTGCCGACGCAGATTACGGAGCGCGCCGACGGCAGGAGATTGCGCGGATCGTCGCGGACGGCGGCGCGGCGGTCGGTCAGATATCCCATTTTGCCGGCATAGCCGGCGGCTACCCAGTCGTGGTAGAGGTCGCGATCGACGGCGGGCTCGGCGCGGGCCACTCCGGCCAGCTCGAAGCCGCACTGGCGGGCCAATTCCTGGATCTCGCCGGCCGTCAAATCTCGAGCCCCACCGACCGCATCAGCTCGATCGCATTGCTCTTCCGCACCACGCCCGGGCGCATCCGGTAATCGAAGCGAATCTGGCCGTCCTCGATATGGTCCTCGAAGTGAACGTTGGCGGCGCGGTCGCCGAGCGTCTCCACGATGTCCGCCAAAGCGAGGTCGTGCGTGGTCACCAGACCGATCGCGCCGCGCGTCACCAGGCTTCGCACGAGCGCTTGTGCGCCGATCAGGCGGTCGTGCGAATTCGTGCCGTGGAGGAACTCATCGATCAGGAAGAGGACGGGCGTGGGGCCGGCGGTCAGGTCGAGAATCTGGCGCAGACGGAGAATCTCGGCGTAGAAACGCGAGACTCCTCCCTGCAGGGAATCGTTCAGGCGGATTGAGGCGCCGGCGGCGAGGGGAGAGAGCCGCAGGCGCCCTGCGCGTACTGGCGCTCCGGCTTGCGCCATGGCGACGTTTGTCCCCAGCGTGCGCAGCATAGTGCTCTTTCCCGACATGTTGGAGCCGCTGACGATGAGCACCTGCAGACCGCCCCCGAGCCGGATGTCGTTGCGCACGACGTGGTCCTCGGGGATCAGCGGATGCCCGATGGAGTCCGCCTCCAGGCACGGGGGGCCCTCGGCGAACTCGGCGAAGGTGTCCGACGGATGCTCGTACGCATGGCTGGCCAGCGAGACCAGAGCCTCGGTTTGGCCTACCGCTTCGAGCCACCGCCGGACGGCCGGTCCCGAGTGCCGCCGCCACTCTTCGACCTCGGCGGCATGCCGTGGGGTCCATAGGATAAACAGCTCCAGCATGCGGACGAACAGGTTCTCGCGCGAATCGAGGCGCTCGGAGAGATGCTTCAGGCGAGCCAGCCTGGTGGATGGCGGCGCGCCTTCGACATCCAGCGAACGGCGCAGGTCCGCCAGCAGCGGACACTGGAACTGCTCCCGTTCGAGCCGCCCAAGCACCCCGGCGATGAGTCCCAGTTGATGCGCCGCCTGGTCCACCGCGGCCACTACGGCGTCAATCGCCTTGCCGCGCCGCTGCAGGAAGATGCCATTGGCCAGAAGGCCGAGCAGGAACGCGTACCGCGCCGCGATTCCCACGCGCAGCGGGACCTTCACCGCGCCCAACCAATCGACCCCGCAGAGGAGCGTGGAGAGCAGAGCGACGATCCCGATGGCGGTGAACACGCGGATCCAGACGCGCGCGGTCCGGTCGAGAAGGGCCGGCGACTCGCCCCAGCTTGCCAGGGCCGCCGCCTCGATTCCGGTGCGGGCCTCTTCAGCCAGCACCGCGAGGTCCTCGCGCAGATCGAGCCGGGGGCGCAGCTCGTCGACCGCCCGATTCCGCTGGTGGAGCGTGGCCGGATCGGACGGAGTGAGCAGCCAGCGCGCCAGCGTGTCCTCACCGGCGTGAGTGCGGGCGGCGCAGAGGAGCTCGAAGACCGAGCCTTTGCCGAAGAGGTCGAGATCCTGAGCATACGGGTGCGCCGGATCGAGATAGCGGTCGCCGGTCTGGCCGCGGCCGGCCCAATCGCCATCGAGCCTTCCTAATGCGCGCTCGAAGAATGCGACTGCCCTCCGCCGCCGGGCCAGAGTCTCTACCGTGCGGTCGTGGGCGACCAGCAATGCGATGAAGACGGCGATCGGGACGCCAGCCCAGGCGACGGAGAAGCTGCCGCTCGCCAGAGAGGCCCATACGACCGCTCCGCCGGCCGCTACCGCGGCGAGTTGCGCATAGCCGAACAGGCGATGGCGGCGCTCCAGTTCCGCGACGCCGGCGCGTCGTTCCGCGAGCAAACGTGAATAGGCAGTGCGTGGAATTTCCGGCATCCGCACTCCCATTCTCGCGCGCCGCCGAGATAACATGCTCTTGTGATGAAAGAATTACTGGCCGCATTGTTAGCGGCCGTCCCGGGATCCGCTCAATCGCTGGTGTTCGATCGTCCGCTCACCGGCAAGCCGCATCCCCAACGGATCGAGCGCCCGGGCAAGGGCGCTTTCGCCGAAGCGTTCCGAATCGGCTCCACTGGCGAGGTCTGGATGATGGATGCGCTGCGCGTGTGGGCTATGCCGGCGACGGGAGCCGCCTGCGGAAAGGAACTGGGGGATTCGATCGAGAAGATCACGATCCTGGGAGCGCTCGATAACCCGCCGGTTCCAGGGCAGCCGGTGTGCGATTGTCATGCGCTGGTCCCGATTGCCACGATCCCGTTGAAGGCGGGATCGAGCGCTTCGCAGATTCCGAGCGCGACGCTCACGCAGGAAGACGGCGTCTGGCGGATCGATGTGCGCGAGGCGCGATGGTCGGTACCGGGCGGGACGGACGTGCTGTTTACGGTGCGGGTGACGCCTCGCGGGAACGAATCCTGTCACGCCGACACCCGCTGGTCTCTGGCCGCTTCACCGGCGCCGGACGATTACCGTCTCCATTTGCTGAATGAGAAGGGCGTCCCGGTCGGGTTGGCCGATCCGGCGCCCCGTTTCATTAATATCCAGGTCTGGGGACGGCCGAACCGATAGATTGGTCTTATTGAACCGGTCTGACCGGCCAGTTTGCCAGTGGCGCATTTCGAGCGGGTCTCTGGCTGCTTCACCTGCGCCGGACGATTACCGTCTCCATATCCAGGTCTGGGGGCGACCGAACCGATAGATTGGTCTTGAAGGTTGACCGACCGCTTCGGGCGGATGAACAGCTCACCCGCCCGACCTCGGATCGTTACTGCAGGTAGCCCTTATTTACCGTGCCGCCGTCGAAGTTATTGTTGATCGAATCAAGGATGCTATTCAGGTCCGAGACGGAGACGCCTGTGGGAAGGGCTCCGCCACCAAGAACCGAATTGGCCAGATTCAACACCTGGTTGACCGTTTGGCCGGTGAGCTTACCCGTGAGGCATTTCAAATTAGCCAGCCCGGGCTTGGTGACGCCGGCATTAGAAAAGTCTACCGACAGATTCAGGGCCATGACCTGCCCGGCGAAAACGCCTGCCGCGGACGTCGTGGGATTGCTGGCACTCATCGCCAGCACTCCCGGCGTGCCGCCCTGCGGCAGGAACCCCTGGACCGCCGCGGGACTGGAGAAGGTGAGCTTTAGCGTGCCGCCAATGCTCTCACTGCCGGTGTTATAGACCTTTCCGAAGTTTGCATACAGCACCGTTCCCGGGTTGTTGCCTTTTGGCGCTACCCCCCATCCACCTTGCGTATATGTGGTGAACACGGTGGCGTTGCTGTTTATCGATTTGAATCCGAAGTCGATCGTAAGATCCGAGCTGGTGCTGGTCGAGAGCGTCACCGTGCTCGGATTCGGATTGCTGTCCTTGGTGCGGTCGGTGCCCGCTCCGACCGGGCTTGGTGTGTAACCCGGCGGGGTGGTGGCGGAAACAGTATACGTTCCGGCGCAAGCGCCGCTCAACAGGTACGCCCCATTGGCATCCGTCATCGCCGTTTGCACTACGCCAAGAGTTCCATACGACAGGCTGATCAGAACACCCGGGATGCCGGGCTCGCCAGCGTCCTGCACTCCGTTACCATTCAAGTCTCTCCATACAAAGCTCCCGATCGTTCCGGAGCAACTGCTGGGATAGAAACCGAAGTCGGTATCCATGTTCGTGCTGTTGCTGGTTGTCAGGACCACCGTCGTCGGTGTGGCATTGCTGTCCCTGTCTCCCCCGGCAGTGGCGGCGCCCACGATCGTCGGCGCATAGCCGGCAGGCGCTACGACCTGTATGATGTACGTTCCGGCGCAGAGCCCTGTGAAGTCATACTGGCCGTTGGCGTCGGTGGTCGTCGTCTTGAGCAGGGTGTTGTTGGCGTCGCGGAGTTGGACTGTCACACCCGCCAGGCCGATCTCGCCGAGATCCTGGATGCCGTTGAAGTTCGCATCTACCCAGATGAAGTTGCCGATCGATCCGCCGCAACCGCCGGTCAGCATGATGCAGCCGGGCTGGGCTTTGCCGTCGGAATTAAAGGTGTTGAGCGCGCTGGCGGTGGTGACCATCTGGGCGCCCAGTGTCGACGAAGACGAGAGTTTGTACGGCAGCTTGGGAGTGGTGGAGGTCTGCGCCTGTGTCAGCAAGCTGTCCGCGGTCGTAATCGCGCCGTTCGCCGTTGCGATGTTGGTCCCATTCAGGACGTTGAACTTGGCCGCGATCAACTGGTGGGCCAGCTCAATGCTCTGATCGCCGGCGACCGATTTCGCAAGAATCGCCTGAAGTTCGGCCTGGCTGTAAGTTTGGCTTCCCAACGCCATCGACGTGATAGGCCAGAGGCTCACATGATTCTTCCAATAGCCCCAGGTCAGACCACAGGCATTGCCGGACGCGATCGTGATGCTGCAACTCACCGACGTAGAGACACCGCCGGAGGTGACGGTCGCCGTGAAGCTGAACGTGCCGGCCGTGGTGGGAGTGCCTGTGATTGCGCCGCTGGTCGCGTTCAAGGCCAAGCCCGGCGGCAACGCTCCCGCGGTGATGGAGAAAGCGTATGTGCCGGTTCCACCGCTCGCCACGAGGGAGGAGCTATACGCCGTGCCGACCTGGCCGGCGGAGGTTGCGCACTGCACTGTCAGCGGCGGGGGCGGCGGCACGGTCACCGTGACGGAGCAGTTGACCGTCCCGGCATTGTTGTTCTTGTCTTTGACCGTAACGGTGTAGCTGAAGGTTCCGCTGACCGTCGGCGTGCCGGAGATCGTGCCGGTGGAGGACATTGTGAGGCCGGCCGGGAGACCGGTCGCGGAGAAGGTGTACGGTCCGCCGGCGCCGCCGGATCCGGTCATGGTGACCGATGTGATGGCGGTCCCTTGTACGGCGGTAATCGTTACGCAAGTAGCCGTAACGGGGGGAACGGTCACCGTGACGGAGCAATTCACCGTGCCGATGTTGCCCTTGGAGTCCGTGATCGTAACGGTGTAAGCGAACGTCCCGCTAGCAGTCGGTGTGCCGGAGATCGTGCCAGTGGAGGACATGGTCAAACCCGCAGGCAGGCCCGTTGCGGAGAAGGTGTAGGGTCCGCCGAGACCGCCCGAGGCTGTCATCGCCACCGGAGTGATCGCGACACCCACGGTGGCGTTAATCGTCACGCAAGTGGCGGTGACTGCCGGCGGGGGAGCGATGACGATGGTGCAGTTCGAAGTGATCGTGCCGATCGTGCTGCCGGGCGTCATGCTGCTGGAGTCCGCTGCCATCACGCTGAAGTTGAACGTGCCGGCGGTCGTCGGCGTGCCGGTGATAGAGCCGGTGTTCGGATCGAGAGTCAGGCCCGCGGGAAGCGCGCCGCTCGCAATCGAGTAGATGTACGGAGCGATACCGCCAGCGGCGACCACCGAGGAGCTATAGGGCGTTCCAACTTGCCCCGTCCCGGCGGCGCAGGCCAGCGTCAGCGCGGCGGGACCGTTCTTGCAACCGGGTTGGCCGGCGCCGTCGCTGTTGAAGGTGTCGAGTTGTCCGGCGTAGGCGACCATCTGCGTGCCGACGGTCGACGTCGGAGCGACGTTGTAGGGAAGCTTGCCGGTGAACGTGCTCAGGAGAGCGTCGGAATTGTTGATCGCCCCGTTATCCGTCAACTGGTTGGTGCCGTTGAGGACGTTGAGCTTGGCGGCGATCAGTTGATGCGCCAGGTTGAGGCTCGCGTCGCCAGAGACCGGCAGGCCGAGAATGGTCAGCAATTCGGCCTGGCTATAGGTCTGCGAGCCGAGAATCAGGCTCTGCGCCGGCCAGACGCTGACATGGTTCTTCCAGTAACCCCACGTCAAGCCGCAGACGTTGGGCGAACTAACCACGGTGACCGAGCAATTCACCGTGCCCTTGCTGCCGTTCTTGTCGCTGACCGTGACCGTGTAGGCGAACGTGCCGGAAACCGCCGGGATACCCGAAATCGTGCCCGTCGAAGACATCGTGAGCCCAGTGGGAAGACCGGTAGCCGAGAACGTATAGGGGCCGCCGGCGCCGCCGGTGGCCGTCATCGTGACCGGTAGGATGGGACTCCCCACGACTGCAGTGATGACGGCGCAGGTCGCGGTGATCGGGGGCGGCGCAACTGTGAGGGAGCAATTGAAGGTGCCGGTATGGCCCTGAGTGTCGGTGACCGTAACGGTGTAGTTAATCGTGCCGCTGGTGGTCGGGGTGCCGGAGACGAGGCCGCTGGTGGAGATGCTCAGGCCGGTGCCGGCGAGACCGGTCGCGGAGAAGGTGAGGGTACCCACGCCGCCGCTGGCGGTCATCTGGACTGGGGTGATGGCGACGCCCTGGACGGCGCCGGTGATGACGGCGCAGGTCGCAGTGACCGGGGGCGGCGCAACCGTGAGGGAGCAATTGAAGGTGCCGGTGTGGCCTTGAGTG
>CAZSQK010000098.1:0-31585 GCA_964608645.1 uncultured Solibacteraceae bacterium
CCGTCAACGCAACGTTCAGACACTGCCCGTCAGAGAACAGAGCTGCAACCGGCTACGGCGCCGTGCGACTACCGCAGTTCCTGGCTTACTTCGCCCCCTTCGCATTCAGGCGTGCCAGCGTGGGCTCCAGGCGTCCCGGCTCGTGGCACGAGATGCACGCGTAGTCCGTTTCCTTTGCAAGATTTCCCGGCTTCTGCCAGGAGCGCGCTCGCGTTTCGTAGGGAGTGCCGGCGAGTTTCGTCACCATCGTGTCGAGTATTCGATCGCGCTCGGCAGCGTCACCCAGCCGGTCGGACGCAAAGGCCAATTCCGCCCAGAGTTCTCCCCGCAGGTGAGGGGGAAGCTTTTCGAACGCCTGGCCCTGAAGCTCCGGAACTTTCGCCAGGAGATCGCGACCCTCTTGGAACATCCATTTGCGATCGCTTGCCGGGGCTACAACCGCCGTTCTGACGAGGGAACTTCCCACGACGATGTATGGGCCGGCGTCCCGAAGATCGCCCGCGAAAATGCGCGCGCGCAAGTCGTTCGCGGCGGCGAGGAGCTTCGCGTACGAGGCGTCGTCCGCCTTGGCGCGCGCCCTCAGCATGTCATAAGACATTATGAAATACTTAAACGCAAGCGCCCCCCGATCATCGGGATGCTCGCTCAAATACCGCTCGACCTTCTGCACACCGCGATCGAACGTCTTGGTGTCGTTGGCGATCCAACCGGCGAACAGATCCTCGCGGACCCATGTCTCCAACCTGATCTTCTCGGGTTTGACCAATTCGTCGCCCGCGCGGAGGAACGACAGCACCGCTAAACAAGAGAGACAGACTCTGAGCACCATGACGGAATGATATCAGACCATCTGCTCTGCCATAGTGGGAATCCGCACGCGCCGACGCGCGGGCTGTGCCTCCGCCGCGGACTGACGGGAGCTTTGTAGGGTTGGGCTTAGAAAGACCTACACGGTTCCATTCCGAATCTCGTCCTAGAATGGCAGCATGTCTTTATGAGCGATTTCAGCCATGCGGTGCGAGGTCTACGAAGATCTCCGGCGCTGGTGTCCGTCGCGATCCTGTCTTTAGCGTTAGGGATTGGAACTAGCGTGACGGTCTTCAGCGTTGTTCGTGAAATGATTCTTGACGACCTAAGCGCTCGCCGTCCGGAGCGACTGGCGCGCGTGGAAGGCGTGGACGTCTCATATGCTCTGTATCGGGACTTGCGACTAGCCGGTCCATTCGAAGACCTCGCCTTCTATCGCGGGTTGGGGGACCGAATCTGGCACGCGGGCGGCGGCAATGAAATCGTCTGGACCTTCACCACCAGCGTGAACTTCTTCGACGTGCTCGGCGTCGGAGCGTCCCGCGGGCGGCTGTATTCCCAGGCGGATGAGGGCCGAGAATTCGCCGTTCTTAGCTATGGTTTCTGGTATCGGCGTCTACACGGCGACTCAGACACGCTGGGACGGCCAATCCAGTTGAACGGGAGACTCTACACCGTCCTTGGTGTCCTTCCGCGGGATTATCGCAGCATTTACGGTCACGGGGTTTCTCCCGAGGTCTACCTGTCCGATCCGGGAAATGCCAATCCGCGCGACCGTCTCTACGGGCTTTTCGGACGGCAGCGTTACGGACTTTCCCGTGAGCAAACGCGTCAGGCGTTCGCTGCCGCGGTCGAGAGGTTCAAAGGAGAGGATCCGTCGCACCGAAACGTCGAATTGCGGCCGCTCAGCGGACTGGCCGCCAACGCATCCAAGGGCGGCGACGAGCGCCGATTCTTCCTGTTCTTCATCCTGTTGTTTGCCGTGGCCGGCATGTTGATGCTGATTGCCTGCTCTAATGTCGCAGGGCTCCTGATCGCCCGCGCACTCCATCGACGGCGAGAATTGGGTATTCGGAAAGCGCTCGGCGCGAATCGTCTTCAACTACTGCGGCCACTCGTCGCTGAGGGGGTTCTGCTCGTCACGTGCGGAGCCCTCCTCGCTCTTGTGTTCGATGCTTTTCTGCGGGACAGGCTCAGATATATCCGGTGGCCCACGGCGTATGGCCTGCCCTTCGAATTCCACTTCGCGAATGACAGCGGACTCTTGCTGTACGGCGCCCTGATGGCATTGACGGCGCTCCTGTTGTCGTCTGTGCTTCCCGCCTGGCGAGGCGCCGATGCGGATGTCCACCTTGCGATGAAGCAAGGTGAGCCGGCATTTTCGGTCCGCGGTTTGGATCTCCGCAGTGGATTCGTGACATTACAGGTAGCGCTCTCGATCGTGCTGCTCACGCTCGGAAGCCTATTTACGCGAAGTCTCTTGCATCTGGTGGAGAGCGGTCCGGGCTTCGACGTGACGCACACACTGATCGCTGCCGTACACCCGCTGCCGGGACGACATGCCGGCGACCGATCCTGGGAGTTTCGTCAACAGGTGGTGCACCGTGCCGAAGCGGTCCCCGGTGTCGTGGCCGTGACGTCGACGGGCATACTGCCTCTTATGGGAGAGATCCCGGATGCGCGCCTGCGCCGGGAGGGCGAGTCGCTGTCCGCCGTGCGTCACGTTTACGCGATCGGAGCCGGTGAGAACTACTTCAGTACACTTGGCATCCAGATTCTGCGCGGACGCGATTTCGAGATCGCCGATCGCGATCGAAAACCAATCCCTGTGATTGTGAATCGAACGCTGGCGCGAGAGTTCTTCGGCGACCGCGATCCGATCGGGCAGTATCTGGTCACGGGGGAGGTGCGCGAAGATCGCCTGGAGGTTGTCGGCGTTGCAGCCGACTCCAAGATGCGTACTCTCGGAGAAGCCGAAATTCCGGCGTTGTTCCGGCCGGATTTCAACGCGCAAATGCTCGTTCGTGTGTCCGGCACTCCTGGTAATTGGATTGGACCCCTACGAAGCGCGCTGGGCGAAGTGGATCGAACGGCCGCGGTCGATATCCGGCCGCTCGCCGAAGCAGCCGCCGGGGCGCTATTTCCTTTACGCGTGGCGACTGGATTTGTGGGCTCGTTCAGCGTTCTCGGCGTGACCCTCGCTCTGGTTGGGTTATACGCGTCTGTTTCTTATGCCGTAGGGCGCCGAACGCGCGAGTTTGGGATTCGCGCCGCTTTAGGCGCTTCTCGATCCAGCATCGCCTGGACCGCCATACGGGATGGAATGGCCGTACTCTTGTTCGGCGCGATCGCCGGTGTGCCGTTGTCACTCCTCGCCATTCGACCTTTGGTCGACTTGATTCCGGCCGGTGTCGATCCTTGGGCCCCCGCGCCGCACATCGGCGTCGTAATACTGTTACTCCTGACTGGCGCCATTGCGAGTTGGATTCCGTCGCGGAGGGCTGCGAAGGTTCAGCCGTCGGTTGCGCTACGCCACGATTGAGCGCGAAGCGGCCGGTATAGGGGCGGCGAGGCGGTCACTGGCGGCACAAGGCCACATCCATGTTATTTGTAACACCTGATGTAATTGCCTGATTCGTTCCGGTTGCGGGGTTGAACAGCATCAGTTGCTGGACCCAGACATGACGTGCTCTGCGAGCGCCCGGCAGCAACGCCATGGCCTTCGGCGTGGTGTAGAGCAGTTCTTCGCGGCCGGGCAGCCAAATCATGCTGTTTTGCACTGCGCTGGCGGCCTTTTGAAGTTTCATCGAGGCGGAGTCGACCACGTAGTAGTCGAATTGCGGAGCAGAGCTGTTGGTCTCAAGACCCAACTCCCCCACCAGCAGCCATTTGCCGTCAGGGGACCATTCGAGAGAAAGAATCGGGGGCTCGCACGGCCCGTGCGTCCCCCCGCGCTCGTCGGCGCATTCATCGACCTGGATGTGAAAGCGGCCGATCGGCTTTCCCGCTCGCGATAGAGATAAGTCTTCTTCCGTAGCGCACGCCTCGAGGGCCCCGGCTTTGGCCGACCGCGCGCACCCATTCTTCGGCAACGCTTCGGGGTCGTTCGGCGGCTCGGGCGCCGGACCGACCATCTGCTCTTCACCGCTCGCAGGATCAAAGCTCCACAGTTTTGAATTGTTCGCCCACTTCTCAGGTGAGACAAAGGTAACGTTGCCGCCCTTGCAGGCCGGAAGGTAATGGTTGCGTGGCGAGTGAGTCAGGGCTTTCAAGGCGCCGTTCGCTGGATTCCAAGTCCAGATCTGCTGGTAACTTGCCCCCTGCTCTTTGTAGACGCGGCGGCTGAAAACAACCTGCCCAAAGAGTGAAGGGGCCAAAAAGAACAACAGAATGGGGATTAGCAACTGAAATGCTACCAGCATTGTAGCCGTCCGACCGGCGCCGCACTGCCCTGCCACTATTTTAAACTGGCTACCGGTCCACCGGCGGTCTCGTTCCCGCGCACGCTGCTTCATGGAACATCACCCCCGCGCAGCCGCGTGGCGTCTATCGGTCCCGCGGCTCGCAATGGGCAAAAAAGTCGCGGCCCCGCGCCAGACTTCGACGCGGGGCCGCGACTGCTCGGGGTTCATCCCGTTGTGGAGTTAGCGCGCGTGCACCTTAGTCACGGACGCCTCCGAGTTCGGCCCGTGGCACGCCGCGCAGGACTCGCCCAGTTTCGGCGAGATCATCACGGCCGCGTGGGCGGCGGCATCCTGCGTGGTATGGCAGGATAGGCATGCCGCGCTGGCCGGCGGCATGGGGTTCATGAAATCGCGCGGCGCTGCTTGCGCGATCACACCGTCCGGCAGCGGCAGGTTGTAAGTGCCGGGGAGGTGGCACTGCTCGCAATCGCGCCGGTCGCCCACATACCCGACCTCGTTATAGTTATTGACGCTCTGATTATGACCCATCACCGTGAAGTCCGACGTTAATTCCTTGCCGGTATGGATCTTGTGAATCAGCGTCTTCAGATTGATCGATTCCGGCGTGTCGCCGGTCTTCCGCTGCGACACATCCGTGACGCCCGGATTATGGCAGAGCACGCAATATTCCACGTTCTGCCGGTTCCCACCGTGCAGCATCAGAGTGTTGTGGCAGCCGTTGCACTTCTCCTGGCTCACCACCTGCCGGCGCGGCGTAGGCTTCGCATTCCCGACGGCGAAATAGAACACCTTATTGAAGCCGAGATCGCGAACCGTGGCCGAGAGGACCGTGCCGGGATTGATCGTCACATTGTTGTAGCCCTCGATCCCGACCGCATACGTGCCGGCCGCCGCCGCCGGCAGGGCCGCGTTGAACGTGTAGACGTACTGGCCGCCGCTAATCGCCGCCTTGGTCGCGTCTTCCGTCACATAGCCGTTATAGTCCGTGGTTGGCCCCGCCATCACGAGGCTCAGGCGCGTGATCTTCGAAATATCGACCAGGTCGCCGGCCGAGTTTTTCACCGTGAACACCACCGAAGGCTTCTGCCCCGGTTTGGCGTTGTCCACCCGCACGATCGAAAAGACCACTCCGGGCAATTGTTTGGACTTCGTCGGCACGACGTGCGCTCCCGTGATCGAGGCGTCGAATTCCTTGCCGCTCGCCGCCACATGGCACTGCGTGCAGTCTCTGTCCGAAACCTGCGGCAGGTTCACGTGATTCTCCCCCGTCGCGAAGTTTACGTTGTCGTGGCACGCCCCGCAGGCGGCACGCGACGGATTGGTCTGGTGGCTCAACGCCTGCGGCGCGTTCTGATGGCACACACTGCAGGTCTTCAACTCGTCCACACCGGAGGGGAAGCCCACGTCGGAGAAATCCGACCATGCCCCGCGATGCCAGATGCGGTACGGCGTTCCCGCCTGCACGCTCGGCAGGTTCTTGCCCATATGAATTTTATGAATCAGGACCGGCATGTCCTGCGTCAACCCTGTATCCGGATTGACGGTCTGCGGCGTGTGGCACAGAATGCACATCTCCACCGTCAACCGCGATCCCCCGTGGCCGAACAGCGGGTCGTGGCACTGATTGCACGCCTGCGTGCCCACCACCTGCCGCGTCACCTTCACAGCCGACCCGTCGGGCACGAAGTTATATACGTCGTTGGCGGTCTCGCTCCACTCGTCGTACTTCATGAACTCGCTGAGGTTGCGCTGCGCCGAAACGCCGATCGCGTGGGTCGCGCCTTTGTCGAACCCTGACGGCGCCTTGGTCTTGAACGTATAGGTGTAGTCGCCCTCGGCGTTCTTCGCAAACGTCCCGCCGCTGTCCGTGGCGGCCTGCACCTGCGAGGGATTGTTGTTCAGCGTCGCCTTGAGGATCGTCGTGGTGTAGGCGAAATACTGCTTCTGCCCGGCGGGGATGTACGCCGCGATGAAGCGGAGGTTTACCGCCCCCGCCGTGTTGATCCCGTCCATATCCAGAGCCACGCCCTTGGGGTCGGTGATTTTGACGCGCGCCGTGATCGTCCCATCCTGCGCGATGGCGGCCGACACGATCTTGGCGGCGATGCCGGGTCGAATGTAACCGATCGCGTTCTGGTCCAGAAACGACAATCGCGGTTTCTGACCCGAGCCGGATTTCTGCGCAAACAGCGGCGCCATCAGCGCCGCCACCACCGGAATAAAGACCAGAGATTTCCTCATACTCATGAAACACACTCCTTCCCCGAGATGTCAGGAATCAGGCGAAACCCGATTTGCCGCAAACGCGGCCAAAACGCTGTGGCGCAACCCCATGGAGATTCGCCACGGTGTATTTAAGACAAGAATATCTGATTATGCGGCATTCCACAATTTGGAACTTTTCTACGATTTGCGGTTAACCCGGCGGTCCAAATCGGGGATTTTCGCCACACCCGCCCGCTGAAGGACGGGACTTCCCGAACCTGCTATCCTCCTCTTTTGATCGACCATCTCAAGCTCCTGCTCCGTCTCTGGATGCAGCCCGCGGCCGCCATGGGCGACATCCTCGACCGCGGGAGCCTGCTTTTCGCCAGTCTCTCCGCGGTTGCCGTCGCGGTCGCGCTCAAAGCCGGCCCGCTGCCGGTCGCACTCAGCTTCTACACGCCCCTCCTGGTCCTCGCCGTCGTCTATGTCCCCGGCGTGATCCTTCTCAGCAACCTGATTGTCGGTCTGGGCGTCTTTACGACCGTCTTCCAGCGCGATTATTCTCCCCTGCTCACGTGCACCGCCCTGGCATGGGCCGCCGCGCAGATCCCGATCCTGATCGCCGAATGGACAGCGCCGCTCCCGGTCCTCGAAATCGTCGCGGGCCTGTCGTACCTGTATTTCGCGGCTCTGATGTTCTTCGCCGTGCGCACGGTTTTCGGCGCGGGCAATGGCGCCTCGGCGGCCATCGTCGCCCTCTCCTGGGCCCCGCTCGCCGCCGCCGCCCTCCTGTGGGGTCCGCTGTCGATGGTCTTCCACCTCCTCGCCTCCCCGTTCTTCCTCTTCTATGCGATCTACTATCTGCGCGGTGAATTCTCGCGCCTCGGCGACGGGTTGCGCAGCGGACAGAGCTACCGGCGCATGCTGGAGGCCTCCGCCATCAACCCGCACGACGGGGAGGCGCAGTATCAGCTCGGCCTGATCCATCAGCAGCGGCGGCAGTACACCGAAGCGATTCGCCGTTTCCAGGCCGCCATCGCCATCGACCCCACCGAGACCGACGCGCATTACCAGCTCGGCCGCATCGCCCGCCAGCAGGGCCGCCTCGATGACGCCCTGGCGAGCCTGCAGACCGCGCTCCGCCAGAATGAGAAGCACAGCTCGAGCGAGGTCCACCGCGAGCTCGGCGCCACGTATCTCGCTCTCGGGCGCATCGCCGAGGCCGAACGCGAGCTGGCCCTTTACACCGATCGGCGGGAATACGACCCCGAGGGCCTGTACTATTGGGGTCAGGCGCTCGAACGCGCCGGCCGGGCCGCCGAGGCCCGCGAGGCCTATGCCCGTGCCATCGAATCCGCCCGAACCGCCCCGCGCTACCGGCGCCCGCTCGTGGCCCAATGGAGCCGCCTCGCGCAAAAGTCTCTCGGGCGGCTCTAGCCCGATGCCGAGAGAGGCCGAAAACCGCTTGTTGCGGAAGCGCCCCGGTATAATACTGGGGCGGACCTTATGGGGCGGTCGAGCCGCAAATTCCGGGGATGGCGTGGCCGTGCGCTGCTCTGCGCCGGACTCGCTGCCGCAACCATGTGTTTGGCTGAGCTGAACGACCGGTTGGGGCCGCCGCTAGAGCATCCCGCCATTCTCTACCGGTCGCAGCCTGTGAGCGATCCCGTTGGACTGCTGAATGACAGGCTCCGGCAGGGATTGGCACAGCTTGCGTTCGAAGGCCCGCAGGGCTGTCTCCGCTCGGTGCTGCGGGCCCTGAACGTGCCGGTTGAGTCGCAAATCGCAGTCTTCTCCAAGACCAGCCAGCAGGCCGACCGGATTCACCCGGGCAATCCCCGAACGATCTTTTTCAACGACTCCGTTTCCGTGGCCTGGATGTATGGCGGCTTCATCGAACTGGCTTCTCACGACCCGCAGCGCGGTGCGATCTTCTACACGCTTGCTCAGGAACAGACTGCCCGGCCGATGTTTCAGCGTCATGACGATTGTGTCCGATGCCATGTTTCGGACGCGAGTCTGGGCGTCCCCGGCATGATGGTGAGAAGCATGTTCACGGCGCCCGATGGCCGGCCGCGTCTGATCATGGGTGGATTCGTCATCGACCACCGCAGCCCCATGGAGAACCGCTGGGGCGGTTACTACGTCACGGGCGCCACGCCGGCAGTCCGTCATCTGGGCAATGCCCTGGCCGTCGACGAAGCGCATCCCGCAGCCATGGTTACGCCGAGGACTCTTCAAGTGGGCTCGCTCGAAACGAGATTCGACACGAGCCATTACCTGTCACCCTACAGCGACGTCGGGGCGCTGATGGTCTTCGATCACCAGATGCACATGACGAACCTCATCACTCGAGTCGGCTGGGAAGCGAGGGCGGCGCTCTATGACGCGGCGCACGGACAGCATGTCGACACCGCCAGGATTCTGCGCGAGAGCGCGGAGGAGTTCGTGGACTACGCCCTCTTCCTTGATGAAGCCCCCCTGCGCGCTCCTATCCAATCCGCCGTGGCCCGGCGGTCATCCCCATATGCCACGGTTTTTGCAGCCCAAGGCCCGCTCGATCGGAAGGGCCGTTCGCTCCGCGAACTCGATTTGCAGCGTCGCCTGCTCCGGTATCCCTGCAGCTACATGATCTACTCGGAAGCCTTCGACGCGCTTCCCATCTCCGCGAAGGCTGCCATCTATGCCCGGCTTTGGGAGGTCCTGTCCGGCAGCGCGATGGGAGACAAGCACAAACGGCTCAGTTTCGCTGACCGGAGAGCCATTGTCGAGATTCTCCGGGACACGAAACCGGACTTGGCCGCCTATATACAGCCGATCAACTGAACGCCCGGACGTGCTCAGACCACGCGCAGGATCTCCCGGCTTCCGGTGAGCCAAAGTTCGGTGTAACCGGCCAGCCGTTCACGGTACATGGGGCTGCCCATGGTTTCCTGCATTCTTTTCTCGAATTCCGCCATGCTTTCGGCGGTGTGCTCCATGACTACGCGGTTGAAGTCGCCGGTGAGGTCGGTCATGACCCGCCCCCCTGGCATTTCAAAGGCAGCCACTGCTTCCTTCAACTGTGCAGCGAGCTTGCCGGCGCAGCCGGGCTTTGCGATGAATGTGTTACGAATCACGAACATGGCTTCTCTCCTGTCGAGCCATTCTGACGCGTCGATCGGTTGGGAATCAACTCCGTCATTAGCCCACAGTCGCTATGCGGTCCGTCTATTGACCGTTCCCCAACAAATGAAACGCGGCCCAATAGAAGGGATGGCGGTACTCCGGCCGATTCATCAACCCAAGCGCCGCGCTGCGCAGCGCCGCAGCTTTTGACTTGACTGGCCCGGATCTCAGTTCCCGATGAAAAGCCAGCATCAATTCGGTCGTGCTGGCCGAATCCACCTTCCACTGGCTCACTACGACACTTGGCACTCCCGCGACCATCATGGCCCACGCCAGACCGACGACGCCCTCGCCATCCAGCAGCTCCCCACGGCCCGTCTCGCACGCCGACAACACAGCAAGCGACGCCTTCAGGTCCATGTCCAGCAGCGACCGCGCTTCGATGACTCCGCCCGCCCCCAGTTCGAGGTACGAGAACAGGGGATTGGAGTTATTCAAGACCCCGTGCGTCGCCAGGTGAAGAATTCCGCTTCGCGGCGCCATTTCGCGCCAGCGAGCTGCGGTCGCCTCCGCCCCGATCAAAACGGTCGAGCCGGCGCCGTACAAACGGCCCAACTCACGGGCCTCCGCCGCGGCATTCGGGAGATCTCCACGCGGCGATCCGACAACCAACAAGTTTCCGTTCCGCGGCCGCGGCCGCAACTCTTCGTGCAGCACCGTGAGAGATGGCGCGTACGCGATGGCAAACCGCTCGATCGCGTGATGCCCTTCCGGGTCCACCAACGAGTGAAACGGCAGATTCCACAAAGGGCCGTCCGGCACGATCACCACATTGGCCTTTCCCACCAATTGCGCGGCAATGGGTGCCAACAGCATCCGATACAGGTTCCGCGCCTCCGTCCGATATCCGAAATCCCGCGCCGCCAGAGAATCCCGGTATGCCGCCACACGCCTGGCGAGTTCATCCTGATCCGCCTTTACGCGCTGCAGCCCGAGCTTCGGCTCGCCGTTGGCGCCGCGCTCCACGGTGAAAATCGCGATGGTTTTGTCCAGCGCCGCAAACTCCACCAGCAGCGTGCGTCGGTCCGGAAGCAAGGCCTGAAGGCCGGCCAAACTCACCGGCGGCGCCTCGCCGCGGTGCACCTGCAGTTCCGGATGGGCACTGTACAACTCCGCGCGGAATCCGTCGAGCGCTCTCGATGCCGCCTCGAACTTCGCCTGGAGCTTCGCATCGGGCTTGGCCTGGTTCGCCAGCTCCTGGTTGAGCCGGCTGGCCTCGCGCGTCAGCTCTTGCTCGCGACTCTTCTCCCCCGCAGTCATGGCCTGGGTGATGGTCGCGCGCCCGGCCTCGAGCACCTGGCCCATCTTTCTTGCCTTCGTCCTCTCGGAAAGCTGCAGCGCGGCTTCCACGTCTCCCTCATTCAGCCGAAGATCCAGGAGTCTATAGTAGGAGCTGCCGCGCATTTCGAAGAAGCGCGTGCCCTCTGCATCGCCGCCGATGGTCTGGGCGTTCCACTTCTCCAGATAGGCAATCGACTCCTCAAAGGCCGCCTTCGCCTCCCCGATCCGCCCCAGCGCCGTGTACGCGCGGCCCGCGCCGTACAACGTCCAAAAGAGCCTGGAGCTGTTGGTCGCGCGCGCCAGAGCCACACCCTCCTCCGCATAGCGCAGAGCCCGCTCCGGCTCGTTCAACTCCACATAGCGCTCGGCCAGATTCCCCAGCGTGGAAACGCGCACCCGATCCAGGTTTCCCGGCCGGGCGATTTCCTCGATCCGTAACAGGTCCGCCACCGAACCTTTCAGGTCGTTGAGCGCCCGGAGGGTGCTCGACCGTGCGCTCAACAGGACGACCTCGAGTTTGACATCGTGCGCTTTTCGAGCCTGTTCCAGCCCGTGCTCCAAAGCCCTCCGCGACTCCTCGAACCGCTTCAGAGAATACAGGGCCAACCCCCGGATGTTCTCCGTCGTGGCGATCGCGCCCGCGGTTTCCGGCGGTTCTTTGATGGCCATGATGCGATCGAGAAACGAGAGCGCGATCTCGCTGTCTCCCTGGTCCCAGTACGACACCGCAAGATTCCGCAGCGCGGAGCGCATCAGCGCGTTGTCCTTGAGTCCTTCGGCCAGATCGTAGACCTCGCGAAAAATCGCCACTCCGGCCCGCAGATCGCCTTGCGCCTTGACGATCAGTCCGTTGTTCATCAGTTGGCCGGGGATCACGCGCGGGTCGTTGAGTTCCCGGAAGAGCGCCAGCGACGTTTGCCCGGCTGCCAATGCCTCATCGAGATCCCCCTTCCAGCGGTATGCCAACGAGATTCGTTGCCAGAGGACTGCCTCGACGCGGGCGTCGCGGACGGGCTTCAGCTTTTCCAGCCCTTTGCGGAAAGCTTCCAGAGCCGGAATCATCTTCCCCTGCACGTAATACACCCGTCCGATATCCCCGTAGCACATCGCTGTGTCGGCCGGGTTGTGCATGCTCTCCGCCAGGTCCGCTGCCGCCTGATAGAGCGTCACCGCGCGATCGTATTGGGATTTCGCGAGGGCGTCGGCCGCATCCCGCCGCACGGCCGGATACTCATTGGCGACCTGAGGCTGGACCAACGCGCTCAGGACCAACAGGAGGAAAATCACGCGCACGGATCTAGATTACACAAAAAGGCTGTCGCAGGCGCCGCGGTGGGGTGGAGCGCCTCCGGCAAGCGCCCGCAGCACGCCTATGCAGAAATGATGTTGGCGGGGCTCCATGCGGACTCCGGCAGGACCCGAACGTTCGACGCCGCGCCAAACGCGGCCCGCACCGCTTCGGATGCCAAACGGTTGCCGGCTCCGTCAATCGCTCCCGCCACCGTCACCCGCCGCGGAGCGAGCGAGGCGGTCAACTCCGGCAGGTCCGTGTGGGCCAGCAGGTTCATCACGAAATTGCCGAACGGGTATTTGTACACTTCCGTTTCGACGATGGAGCGGAAGGAAATGAGCCCGTCGCACAGATAGAGGCTGTCGATCGCGGGTTCCAGAGCGGCGGCGAACTGCGCCGGCACGGTCAGGATTCCCCGCGCGGCGAGAATCACGCGGCGCCGCGCGAACTCGGGACGCGAGCGCAGACCGGCCACGACAGCCAGAATATCGGTGACGCGCTGCCCCACCAGCGGTTTGCCGAAGATCAGCGCGGACCACGCATAATCCTCTTCGCTGTTGTGCGGTCTGGCGTGGCGCGCGGCGCCGCGGCCGAACTCCGGGGTCATGTCGCCGATACCGCGCAGGTCCGGAGCGCAGGCTACGCACCCTTCCACAGCCAGACGATTATAGAGTCCCGCCTCCTGCCAGGCGCCGCGGCCACCGGGCTCCAGCACGATCACCAACGGCTTCGACGGGTCGCCAGCCTTCGGCTGGTGCAGCCACGCCGGCGCCCACACCTTCGGCGCAGTGGGAAACTCTACGGCCTCGACGGTGGTCTCGTGGTAGGACGCGCGTCCCACCGTGGCTACGCTCGCAGCCGCGCCCCGGCGCTCCATGCCAAGGAGGTGCGCCAGGTCGGCCGGAGTCTTCGAGAGGCTTCTCTTCCGGTTGAGCGTGAACGGCGTTTCCCCGTGAAACGACTTGACCATGCTGCCGCTCTCCGAGACGAATAGCGCCTCCTCCGGCTCCAGCTTGGTGTCCGGCTCCCCGGCAACCGGTTGCGACTCGCCCTTCAGCCAGCGCGCAAACCAGTTGTAAATCTGGCAGCGCAGGTCGTAACTGAGGCCGTGGGGAAGCGGCGTTCCAAACCAGGCGATGTTGCCGGAGTGGCCCAGCGTCTGGTAGACGCGGCGCAGCTTCTGATACTCTTCGGTTCCGCTGGTAAGGTAATTGGGCGAGTAGGTGCCGAAGAAGTCGCGCTGGGAGACCAGGATCAGCAGAGGCTTGGGCGCCATCGGATACAGCAGGTCCCATCGGTCGAACCCCGCGGGACCGGAAGCGATCAGGTTCTGTTCACCATCGTCGGTTGAACCGGGCGGATTGAAATTGGCGCACGCGACGTTCTCGGTGATGCCGCAAGACACGGCCGCCGCCGCCAGCCGGTCGTCGACCGCCGCCAGCAGCATCGTGGTGGTGCCGCCGCCCGATTGTCCCGTCGAGGCCAGCCGTTTGGGATCCACCAACGGATGGGACGCCAGATAATCCAGGCTGCGCACGGAGTCCCACGTCTGCAGACGGGTGCTGGTGATGCCTTTGAGCAACATCTGGCGGCCGGGAAAGGTGTGCTCCTCATCCGCGCCGAGCCGGCTGTGGGACGGCCGGCTGCCGGGGTAATAGGTGCGCTCGCCCTGCCCCATGGGGTCGAAGCCCAGCACCAGATAGCCCAGCCGGGCGAGGGCCTGACAGCAGATCTGATACGTGTCGCCGGCTTTTCCGTCCACCGTGTGTCCCATCTGAAACAGGACTCCCGGAAACGGCGGGCGGCCGGAGGTGGGAATGTAGAGATTCCCGGATATATGGAAGTTCGGCTGGCTCTCGTAAACCACCTTCTCCAGGCGATAGCCGGGACGTTCCAGCGAGCCTACGGTGCGCGCGTTCAGCGGAGTATGCTCCGGCTTCCCTCCCGTGAGAGTCCAGAATGTTTCGGCGACCCACTGCTGCCGTTCCCGAATGGCAGCCGCTGTCGTCAGTTTGGAAATCGCGCGGTTGCGAGACTGATAGGCCCGCTCCGCCAGGTCGCGAAGGTAGTACGGAAGACAACGGGAATAGTCGCGATAGATGTTCGCGGGAGCGCCCTGCTGGGCCAGCCCCTCCAGGCGCAAGACGCCGCCCATGGCCGCCAGGGCGAGAAATTCTCGTCGATTCCTCATATGCGTTCAGTGTGACAGAACACACGGCTCGGCAACGGCAAGCGCTCCGGCACGGTTGCGGCTCCGTTACCAGGCCAGACGCAGCGTGAACTCGACCTCACGCCCGCCATTGGCGGCGCCGAAGGTGTTCAAGATTCCGCTGGTTCCGCTGATGCTATTCGGCGTCCCGGGATGGTTCAGCACATTGAAGGCGTCCACGTTGAGGCGGAGATTGACTCTCTCCGAGATCGGGAAATTCTTGATCAGGCCCGCATCCAGACCCCAGGTGAAAACGCCGCGCATATACTGGTTCTGATACGGATTCAAGCCGGGCGCGTAACTGGTGCGCTGCACCGTGCCATCCTTGAGTGGAATCCAGACTGTATTCGTGTCCCAGAATTGGCTGATATCGGTATTCGCCGGCGCATTGGCCGGAAGCGCCGTCGTGCCATACGGAATCAGCGGGGCGAAAGCCGGCTTGTAATTGGCGGGGACGCCCATGATTCCATTGGGCCGCCCATCGGAAGTGTGGCTGTTGATTTGATTCGCCGGAATATATCCGTTGAACCACAAGTAACCCTGCTGACAAACCGTGGGGGCCCCAGGCGCCGGGGAGGTCGCGGTGCAATTCTGAATCGGGTACTGGTAGCCATACTGTTCGAATGGCTGCCCGGTGGAAAACATGCTGCTGGACAGCGAGAAATAGTTAGTCCGCAAGGAGCCGATGGATGACACCTGCCACCCGCCGATGATCTTATTCACCAAGCCGTGCGCCCCGCCGGCGATCCACTTACCCTTTCCGACCGGCAGATCCACGATAAAGTTCCAGCGTATGCGGTGTTTGGGTGTGCTGCTCTCGCGCTGGTAGTCCAGAAGCCTGTGGCGTTGGTTCACGTCGGCCGGCACGGAGCCCGGCAGAAACTGGTTGATGTCGTTCACGATGTCATCGGTGCCGCCGCCGCCGCTGCCCAGGCGCATGGCGTTGAGCATGTTGTATTGGAACTGATACTGGAATCCCTTGTTGTAGCGATGCTCTACTTCAACCTGGATTCCATTGGTCCAGGAATACCCGGTCTTGCGCAGCTCCTGCACCGTGCCGAACACGCTGGACGCGATCGAGCCGTCGGCATTGAGATCGTAAGGCTTCTGCAACACTCCGGCGTTGCCCCCCGTGGGCAGCGGGACCCCCTTGGTCGCGTACCAGATATAGGTTGGAGTCGTCTGTGCGACAGGATAGGTTTCGTCGTCGTGGGTTCCGTGAATGCCCACGTACCCCACTCGCACCACGGTCTGTGGCAGCATTTCCTTTTCGAGCATGAAATTCCAACTATGGACCCGCGACGTAGGTTGGTCCGGATTGAAGTACGTGATCGTGCCGGACGTCGCGGTGAGCCCTCTGGCCGTGTCCAACGAGACCGCGTTCTGGCTGTTCTTCCCGGCGATGATGGTGGGCGCCGAGCGCATCGCGTAGTTGCCGATCCCATCCGGCGTTTGCGCGGGATCCGTGGTGCTGGCCTGGTAAGTGGCGCTGAACGGAGTATTTCCGGTCATCGTGTCATTCCAGTTGTAGAGGGCTTCCGGATAGAACTTCGTTGCAAATCCCGCGCGAATCACGAACGACTTGCGCCCGTCCAGGGCGCGGTAGGAGAGCCCCAGGCTCGGACCAAAGTCCTTCCAATTGCCGTGCACCAGCGACTGCGGCATACCCGCCTGGTCATAAGTTTCGAACTTGGCGCCCGTAAGAGTAGTCAGCGAATTGATCAGCGACGGCAGAGTCGCGCCCAGAGTGTAAAGCGTTGGCAGCGGCTGGCCCAGCACGTAAGCGCGCTGTTTGGGGTCGTAGCTGACCGCCACGTCGTGCTTGTCCCGCATGAACGGGCTGAACTCCCAGCGGAGCCCGAGGCGCAGGTTCAGACGCGGCGTCAGCTTATAGTTGTCCTGAATATACAGGGCGTTCTCGTGGCGGCGCGTATACCAGGTGCCCTTGCGCAGGTTGTTGGAGTAATTCGCGATGCCCAAGAACATGTTGGCCATGTTGAAACCGGTGAACGGTGTGGCGGCAGGGGAGGTCCGCGATGCGCCGTCCCACAGGGCCGTGGCGAGCGTGCTGAATTGCAGGTTGCCCGCCGCTTGCGTCTGCTGCGGCAGGATATTCCATAGGTCCAGACGGATGTGCGCCCCAAACTGGATCTCGTGCTTGCCTTTTACTTTAGTGGCGTTGTCTTCCAGGATGTAATAAGTGAGAAAACGGGTCCGCCTGTTAGCTGGCTGAAAGTAATTCGTGGCCCCGATGCCAAAACCGCCGATTACCGGGAATCCGGTGACGTGCAGCGGATTGGGCGTGCCGAGCGCATCGTCATAGACCACCGAGGGATCGCCGGATAGAATATCGGCGTATTCGCGCGAGCCGCTTACTAACAGCTCATTGACCAGGGTCGGCGAGAGCGTCTTCACCCAGTTCAGCGCCAGGCTATGATTGGTCTCCGGCCTCACCGTGTAGTTGGCGACTCCGTCCAGCAGCGGAATGGTTCCGCTGCTGTATGCGCTTCGGTTCTGGTTGCCCTGCGTGTAGCGGGCGTAGAACTTGTCCCGGTCGGAAAAGCTGTGATCGAAGCGGGCGGTGATCGTCTCCTGATTCGTGTTGCTCTTCCCCGGCCCGAACCAATTGGATAGCAGCAGGGGATTGCGGTCCGTGTAGGTCGGCAGCGGAATATTCGCGAAGATGTATTTCGAAAGCGGGCTCTGCCGGTCGCTCGGAATGACGTTGCCCGGGAACGGAGTGCGCGCCCACGTAGTAGAGTTCGTCGTGTTCGGATCGTAGATCACTTGCAGCCGGCCCTGCGAGTCCCGCGTCTGGCTGAAATCGCCCCTGCGCTGTTCGAGCGTCGGAACCGCGCCCGACGCCGACGCCGGCGCGCGGTTGCTGAACCCTTCGTAGGAGAAAAACCAAAATGTCCGGTTCTTCCCGTTGTAGACCTTGGGAATCCAGACCGGACCGCCCACCGTCCCGCCATACTCATTGCGGATCAGTGTGGGCAGCACACCCAGGTCGGTCTTGGCGCGCGCTTTCCCGAAGGCGTTGTTCCGCAGTGTCTCAAACAGCGTCCCGTGCAGTTGATTGGTGCCGCTCTTGGTAGTCAGAATAATGCTCGTCGGACGGCTGAACTTCGCCGAAGGCGCGTTGTTTTCGACCAGGAATTCCTGGATCGTGTCCAGGCCGGGCGGCCGGATGTTCAATCCCTCCCCGTCCACCGGGTCGGATAGCGCGGCGCCGTCCAGAATCGTATCGTGAGCGCCCTGTCGTACGCCGTACGATCGGATCTGCGCAGTGTCCAGACCGGGAACCGTCACCAACAGATTCGTAATGTTCCGGCCGTTGATCGGCAATTGCTCGATGCCCCGGCGGTCGAGCACGTGACCGAGCGACATCTTGTCCGTCACCGTCACGGGCGTTATGTCCTGCACGGAGACCGTCACCGTCTCCGACGCTAGTCGCATCACGGCGTCGGCCGTGGTGGACTGCTGAACCTGCACCGTCAGCAGCGCCTCGTACTTCTGCATGCCCGGCACTTCGACCGAAAGGCCGTACCGGCCCGGAGTCACCACCGGAAACACATAGAAGCCGATCTCGTTGGTCGTGCTCTTCGAAGCCACGTTGGTCGCGGTGTTGGTCAAAGTGACAACGGCATTCGGAACCACCGCCTGGCTCTGGTCGCGCACGGCGCCGCGGACGCTGCCGGTGCTGGATTGCGAGTAGGCCGGCGCACCGGCGAGAATCAAGATGCAGACCGCTGCCAGGCAACGGCCGGAAGACACAACAGGCAGATTCGTTTTCATTTCTCAGCTCCCCGAAGCCCGCTAGCAGTCTGCTGAAAGAGGCCGAAAACCGCTTGCTTACAGAGCCGCGACCGTGAGGGAGCGGTCCATTCGCACCCTTTTTCAGCAACCCGCTAGATCCGGTTTTACTCTCGCCCAGGCGGTCGGTGGCCCTACTATACTCCATCGGAGGCTCGTCCACCTGAGTGGGATTTCGACGGGTTCCGCCCCCCTGCCAGTGTCCCGAGCTTCGAAGCGCCGCGTTGTGGGAGGTTCGGAAGTGGGCCCGAGGCGGCAGTCCGGGAGCCCCTCCGCCGCCACACTGTGCCCGCAAAGCAACAGAGGCGCGACGCCCGTCCTCACAGCTACAATGAAAGATACGTGCCAGGAGTCTATCTTTCCTATCCCTTCTGCGCGCAGAAGTGTACGTACTGCAATTTTGCCTCGGGCGTCTTTCCGCGCGATCTGGAGGCGCGTTATCTCGACGCGCTGCGACAGGAGATCTCCGCCCACACGTGGTCCTGGCAGCCCGAGACCGTATATCTCGGGGGCGGCACCCCCAGCAGCATGCCGCCGGACGCGCTCGGCGCGCTCCTCGCGTTGATTCCCGGACGGCCCTGGATCGAGGCTACCATCGAAGCGGCGCCCGGCACGATCACCCCGGACCGCGCCCGCGCCTGGGTCGAGGCCGGCATCGGCCGCGTCAGCCTCGGCGTGCAGTCTTTCGTCGACGCCGAAATCCGCCGCGCCGGCCGCAAGCACTCCGCCGCTCTCGTCGCGGAGGAAATCCGCGTGCTACGTGATGCCGGAGTGGGCGCCATCAACATCGACCTGATCGCCGGCCTTTCCGCCCAAACGGAAACGACGTGGCGGGAATCCCTCGATTGGATCGAGCGCCTCGCGCCGGACCACGTCTCGGTCTACATGCTCGAAATCGACGAGGACAGCCGGCTCGGCAAAGAGATGCTCCTCGGCGGAGTCCGCTATGGCGCCGCGGACACTCCGGCCGAGGACCAGACCGCCGCGTTCTACGAAATCGCCGTCGAGCGGCTGGCGCGCCTCGGCATCCCGCGCCACGAAATCGCGAACTTCGCCCGGCCGGGCTCCGAGTCCCGCCACCACCTGCAGTACTGGACCCTCTCCCCCGACGTCCGGGTCGGCCCCGACCCCCACCCCTTCGGCCGGGTCGTCCGCCGGTCCAATCCCGAAGGCGTTGCGGACTATGTGGCGCACGCGCCGGCGGAAGCCGTAAGCGCGAGCGGCGACGAGCGACTCTTCCTCGGCCTGCGCCTCTCCACCGGCATCCGTCTCACTCCGGACGAATGGCAGGCCCACGGGCCGGCGATCCACCGTTTCCTCGACTACGGCCTCCTCGAATCCCGCGACGGCGCCATCCGGCTCACCGGCCGCGGCGTTCTCCTCTCCAACGAAGTCTTCCAGGAGTTCGTGACCGCATGATCGACCTGCGCAGCGACACCGTCACCAAGCCCACGCCCGAGATGCGCCGCGCCATGATGGACGCGGAGGTCGGCGACGACGTCTACGGGGAGGATCCCACCGTCAACCACCTGGAACGCCGCGCCGCGGAGATCGCGGGCAAGGAAGCCGCGCTCTTCGTCCCCACCGGCACCATGGGCAACACCATCGCCATCAAGCTCCTCACCGAGCACGGCCAGGAAGTCATCGCCGATTCCCGCGCCCACGTCCTCGATTACGAGCTCTCCATGGTCGCCTGGTTCTCCGGCTGCGTCATCCGCGCCATTCAGACACAGGACGGCATTCTTTCGTGGGACGAGGTGCGCCGCCAGATCCGGCCCGTCAACCCCTACTCGGCGCCCACCGGACTGGTCACCATCGAGAACACCCACAACATGCACGGCGGGACCGTCTACCCCATGGCAACCGTGCGGGAAATCTGCGACGGCGCGCACGAGCGCGGGCTCAAGGTCCACATGGACGGCGCCCGCATCTTCAACGCCGCGGCCGCGCTCGGCATGCCCGTAGCCGAGATCGCGGAGCGCGCCGACACGGTGATGTTCTGCCTTTCGAAGGGCCTGGGCGCTCCGGCCGGATCGATCCTCGCCGGGCCGGCGGCGCTGATGGCGAAGGGCCGGCTCTATCGGAAACGTCTCGGCGGCGGCATGCGGCAGGTCGGCGTGCTCGCCGCGGCCGGTCTGGTCGCGCTCGAACAGACGCCACGCCGCCTCTTCGACGATCACTGCAATGCGAAGTTCCTCGCCGAAGGGCTCGCACGCCTTCCCGGAATTCAAATCGACCCCGCCAGGGTCCAGACCAACATCGCGGTATGCGACGTCAGTGGCACGGGCATCGCGCCGGCCGAGCTCAGCGCCCGCCTGCGCCAGCGAGGCGTTCTCATGAACGCCATCAACGAGCGGCAGTTGCGCGCTGTCACCCATTACGACGTCGACCGCGCCCAATGCGCCCAGGCGCTGGAAGTTCTGACTGCCCTGGTGGCATCATGAGGTTTTCAAAGACAATGCACATGCGGAATACGCTTCTGCTGCTCGCGACCGGCGCGCTCGCCTTCGCCCAGCAATATACGATCTCCACCCTCGCCGGCGGCGCTCCCCCCGCGACTCCGGTCAGCGCCTCGAGCGCGGCCATCGGACTGCCCGGGCGCGTCACGGCCGACAGCGCCGGCAATGTCTATTTCAGCGCGTCGAACTCCGTCTTCCGGCTCGCCTCCAACGGCACGCTGACTTTGGTGGCGGGGAACTCGCGCGCCGGCTTCTCCGGCGATGGCGGTCCGGCGGTGCGGGCCCAGTTGAACGCCCCGCAGGGCCTCGCGCTCGACGCCGCCGGCAATCTCTATATCGCCGACTCGCAGAACAACCGGGTCCGCATCGTCAGTAAAGACGGCCTCATCAAGACCTTCGCCGGCAACGGCCAGACCAGCTTCGGCGGCGGCCCCCGCACTTACAATGACGGCGGCCCCGCCACCGAGGCGTTCCTGCACCTGCCGATGGGCGTCGCCGCCGATAAGTCGGGGAATATCTTCATCGCCGACACCGGCGACAATAGCGTCCGCAAGGTCACTACCGACGGCATCATCAATACGTTCGCCGGCGACAGCTTTCCCGGGTACTTCGACAAACAGGGCGGAACGGCGATCGACTCCGAATTCAATAAGCCCTCCGACGTGGCGGTCGACAGCTCCGGCAACGTCTATATCGCCGACACCGCCAACCAGGTAGTCCGCAAGGTTACACCCGACGGCGCTACGATCAGCACGTACGCCGGCAGCGCCGCTTCCGGATTTTCGGGCGATAACGGCCCCGCCGACAAAGCCGCGCTCACCGCGCCCATGGCTCTTGCGCTCGACAGCTCCGGCAACCTCTACATCCTGACCAACGGCGACGGCCGCATCCGCAAGGTCGACACCAAGGCGGTCATCACCACGGTCGCAGGCGCCGGCACGGCCGGCTTCGCCGATGGCGACGCCGCAAAAGCGCAGTTCTACTTCCCGACCGGGCTCGCCATCGACGGATCGGGCAACCTCTTCGTCGCCGACGCGCTCAACATGCGCATCCGCAAGGTGGCCTCCGGCAGCGTCAGCACCGTGGCCGGCAACGGCATCCTGAGCTACTCCGGCGATAATGGTCCAGCCCTCGCGGCGCAGTTGAACACGCCCCTCGGCGTGGCGGTGGACGCTTCGGGCGCGGTTTATGTCGCCGACGCCTATAACAATGTCGTTCGCAAAGTCGCGAAGAACGGCGTGATCAGCAATGTCGCCGGCAACGGCCAGGCCGGCAATAGCGATCCGCAGCTCGACCACCCGCAAGCAGTGGCAGCCGACCCGGCCGGCAACGTCTATATCGCCGACACCCAAAACAGCCGCATCCGCAAAGTCACCGCCGCGGGAACCGGCTCCAATCTAGCCGGCAGCGACCAGTTCTATACGCCGACCGGCGTCGCCGCGGACGCCGCCGGCAACGTTTACGTCGCCGATCTCAGCCGCAACATGGTCCGCCGCATCAGCGCCGGCGGCGCCGTCACCACCGTCGCCGGGACCGGCAACGCGGGCAGTTCGGGCGACGGCAAAGCGGCCACCAGCGCCTTGCTCAATTCGCCGCGCGCCGTGGCGCTCGACGCGGCCGGCAATCTCTATATTGCCGACAGCGGCAACTATCGCATTCGCAGGGTCGACACCGGGGGCGTCATCGCCACCATCGCCGGCAACGGCCTCCCCGGTTACTCGGGCGACCTCGGACCGGCCGTGAATGCCCAGATCGGCTCCGTGATCAGCCTCGCCGCCGACGCCTCGGGCAACGTCTATTTCAGCGACGGCACGCGCGTCCGCAAGGTCTTCGCCTCCGGCTTCATCACCACCCTTGCGGGCAGCGGCCAGCCGGGCTACTCCGGAGATGGCGGCCTCGCCTCGGCCGCCCAGCTCAACAGCCCCGCAGGCGTGGCGATCGACACCAACGGCAATATCTATGTCGCCGATTCCGGCAATAACGCGGTCCGTCTGCTGCAGCCGGCCGCCAATGGACTGAGCATCTCCGCCGTCACCAGCGGCGCCACCAATCAGCCCGGCGTGATCGCGCCCGGCGAAGTGGTGGTCCTTTATGGCGCCGGCATGGGACCGGCCCAGCTCGTCCCGTTCCAACTCAATGGCGCCGGGCTGGTCGATACCGCGCTGGCAGGCACGCGCGTCTTCTTCAACGGCTCACCCGCGCCGGTGCTGTACACCTCGGCCGGCCAAGTCGGCGTGGTTGCGCCGTACAACCTCACCGGCCCCAAGGCCGACGTGGTCGCGACCTACCAGGGCCAGGTCTCGGCCGCGCTCACGGTGAGCGTCGCCGCCAGTGCGCCGGGGTTGTTTACGCTAAATGGCAGCGGCTCCGGTCCGGCCGTGGCCGTCAATCAGGATGGGACGCTCAACGACGCCGCGCATCCGGCCAAGGCCGGCGCATTCGTCACCCTGTACGGCACCGGCGCCGGGCAGACGACCCCGGCGGGCCAGGACGGCGCCCCCGCGACCGTGCCGTTTCCCGTCCCGGTGCTGCCGGTCAGCGTGACGATCGGCGGCAAGAACGCCACCATCCAATATGCGGGCGCGGCGCCCAATCAGGTCGCCGGCGTCCTGCAGGTGAACGTGTTCGTCCCCGACGGGCTCGGCGCCGCGCAGGCTCCGGTGGTGCTGCGAGTGGGCACATCCTCCAGTCCCAATGGCGTTACCATTTACGTCCAGTAGCGCGCGATCGCGAATCAGAACATGAGATACCGCAAGCTCGGCAGAACCAAATTCGAAGTCAGCGAAATCGGCTATGGCGCCTGGGGCATCGGCGGCAACCAGTGGCTGGGCGGGACCGACGACGAATCGCTCCGCGCCCTGCGCCGCGCCATCGAGCTCGGCCTCAACCTCATCGACACGGCGCTTGCCTATGGCGATGGACATAGCGAGAGGCTGGTCGGGCAGGTCGTGCGCGACACCAAGCAGAAGATCTATGTAGCCACCAAGGTCCCACCGAAGAATCGCATCTGGCCGGCGCAACCCGGCACGCCGATCGCCGACGTGTTTCCGTACGAGTACATCATGGCCTGCGCACACGAGAGCCTGGCCAACCTGAAGCTCGACTCGATCGACCTGCTCCAGCTCCACGTCTGGAACCCCGAGTGGATCGGCGCCGGCGATTGGCGCCGCGCCTTCCGCGACCTCAAACAATCCGGCAAAGTCCAGGCGGTCGGCATCTCGATCAACGATCACCAACCCGACACCGCGCTCGAGATCATCCGCACCGGCCTCATCGACACGGTGCAGGTGATCTACAACATCTTCGACCGGACTCCCGAGCGCAATCTCTTCCCGCTGTGCCAGGCCGAGAACATCGGCGTGCTCGCGCGGGTTCCGCTCGATGAGGGCGCGCTCACCGGCAACATCACACCGGACACGAAATTCCCACCCGGCGATTTCCGCGAGTTCTACTTCAAAGGCGACCGCAAGCAGCAGGTGGTCGAGCACGTCGCGGCGCTGCGCCGGGATCTCGGCCCGGACGCCAACCTCGCCGCCACCGCGCTGCGCTTCTGCATCTCGCATCCCGCCGTTTCGACCGTGATTCCGGGCATGCGCACCGTCCGCCACGCCGAATCGAACACCGCGCTGTCGGACCAGGGACCTTTGTCCGCCGAAACGCTCGCCATTCTCGAGCGCCACGCCTGGGACCGCAACTTCTATTCGTAGATCGGCCCGCCCGCGTTGCCGTCCTGGAATCGCGGCCTTTTCCGCAAAGGAGCGGCCCTATAATAGACCCTGATGGAAAAGGCCCTGTTCTCGATTCTCCTTGCCGGCGCCGCTCTCGCGCAGGGCCGCTTCGCCCCGGGCGTGAAGCCCTTTGTCGTCGAGGACGCGCGCACGATTCTCCTCACGCACGTCCGTGTCATCGACGGCTCCGGCCGCCCGCCGGCCGACGATCAGACGGTTACGATCGTCGACGGCAAAATCCGCGGCGTCGGGTCCGCGTCCCAGACCCCTCCCGCCGGCGCGCGAATCCTCGACCTCACCGGCCACACGGTCATGCCCGGCATCGTCGGCATGCACGAGCACCTCTTCTACCCTTCGGGCGGCGGCATCCCGATCTACAATGAGCAGGCCTTCAGCTTTCCTCGTCTCTATCTCGCCAGCGGCGTCACCACGGCGCGCACCGCCGGCAGCCTCGAACCGTATACCGACCTCAATATCAAGCGCCTGATCGACGCCGGCCAGATGCCGGGGCCCAAGTTCTGGATCACCGGCCCCTACCTCGAAGGACGCGGCTCCTTCGCCGCGCAAATGCGCGAGCTCACCGGCCCGGACGACGCCACGCGCACCGTGAATTACTGGGCGGACGAAGGCGTGACCTCGTTCAAAGCGTACATGAACATCACGCGCGCCGAGTTGCAGGCCGCCGTCGACGCCGCCCACAAGCGCGGCATCAAGGTCACGGGTCATCTGTGCTCCATCGGCTTCCGCGAGGCGGCCGGCATCGGCATCGACAACCTGGAGCACGGCCTGCTCGTCGACACCGAGTTCCACCCCGGCAAACAGCCCGACGTCTGCCCGCCGCAAGCCACCACGCGCGCGGAGCTCGCGGCGCTCGATATCGGCGGCGCGCCCGTGCGGGAGATGATCGCCGAGCTCGTGCGGCGCCGCGTCGCGATCACCTCGACGCTGGCCGTCTTCGAAGCCTTCGACGGCGGCCGCCCCCCGTTGGAACAGCGTCTGCTCGACGCCCTCACGCCGGAGGGCGCCTCGTCCTATCTCGGCGCGCGGGCGCGTTCCAAGCCGGGCTCGTTTGTCGCCCTGCTGCAAAAGGAGCTCGAATTCGAACGCGCTTTCGTCAAAGCCGGAGGCCTCCTGATCGCCGGGGCCGATCCCACGGGCAACGGCGGCGCCCTCGCCGGCTTCGCGGATCAACGAAATATCGAGCTGTTGGTGGAAGGCGGCTTCACTCCTGTGGAGGCCATTCGCATCGCCACCTCGAACGGCGCCACATTCCTCGGAGAACAGGACCGGATCGGCACGATCGAAGCCGGCAAACAGGCCGACCTCCTGGTGGTCGCCGGCAATCCCGCCGTCCGCATCGACGATATCCGCAAACTGAAATACGTCTTCAAGGACGGCGTGGGCTACGACCCCGCGAAGCTTCTCGACTCGGTCCGCGGCGCAGTGCCGCTGCACTGATCGTCACCGCCGCACCCCGCGTCCCGGGGCGACGCCGCCCACCAATTCCCCGCCCCGCACAACCGCCACTCCGCCCACCAGCACATGTACGATGCCCTCCGAATACTGCGCCGGCTTCTCGAACGTCGCCTTGTCGATCACCCGTCCCGCGTCGAACACGGTCAGGTCCGCGTCGGCGCCCACCGCAATTCGCCCCTTCGTTCGGATCCCCAGGCGGTCGGCGGGCATGACCGTCATTTTCCGCAGCGCGTCCATCAGGGACAGCACCTTCTCCTCGCGCACGTACCGTCCCAGCACCCTCGCGTACGTCCCCGCCGCGCGCGGATGCCCCTTGCCCTCGTCCAGAATTCCGTCGCTGGCGATCATCACCAGCGGACTCGCCATCGCCACCTTCACCATTGCCTCCGGGATGGAATGCACCGCCACCATCCCGCCCTGCTTGCGGTACCGCGCGAACGATTCCGCCGTCAGCCGTTCCCCGGTCGCCGCCCACTGCAGGTCTCCGAAGCCCGTGCCGCCCTGCCGTCCCTGCCAGCCCTCCGAGAAGATCGCCGACGCGATGTCCGTCATCCCCGCGGTGTACGGGTACGCTTCCGTGGTGATGTCGAGCCGCCGGTCTCGCGCCCCGGCGATCATGGCCAGGCACAGGGGCGTTTCGCGCAACCCCATGCTCGTGATGTGGACCACATGCACGGACGCTCCCGCCGCTGCCGCGTCCGCAATCGTCTCCTGCAGCGCATCGACGACTCCGGGCTCCACCGGACCGCCGTTTCGCATGTGGATGAAGATCGTCGCCTTCCGCTCCGCGGCCAACCGGAAGACCTGGAACACCTCGTCGCGCGACGCCAGCGGCTCGTACGCGACGCCCATTCCAATCCCCAACGCGCCTTCGTCCAGCCCGCGGCCGATCAAGGCGCGGATCTGCCGCCGTTCCTCCTCCGTCGTCGCCCGTTCCACCGCGCGGTCGCGCGGCAGCAGCTTGCCGGTGTCGTGCAGCACCGCCATGCGCGCCGGCAGTTCTCCCGAGGTGGCGCCGAAGTTGATCAGCGCCTTCCCCTCCCGCTCCCGATACCAACCCGACACCGGCGAGACGCCGACCTCCATCTCCAGGGCGGTCGTCACCCCGTCCCGCGCTTTGAACCGGTAGTTCTCCGGCGTCTGGCCATGAGAATGCAGGTCGATGAAACCCGGAGCGACCACCAGGGACTGGGCATCGATCGTCGTCCTTCCGCGGAGGGGCGAAGCCGACACGGCAGCGATCTTCCCGGCGCGAACCCCAACATGCCGCACCGCGTCCAGGTTGGTGGCGGGATCCATCACGCGGCCGTTGGCGATGACAAGGTCAAAGTCTTGTCCTGCCATCGCTCCAATCAACCCGAGGAAGAGGAATACGCTTCTCATGGTCCTCTCATATTAGTCCGAAAACCCGGTTTCGGCGTTGACGGGGCTTAGCCGTACTGGTACACTCACGAAAAAGCTGCGGGGCGAAAATTCAGCGGAGGGAACTAGTGAAATTGAACCGGAAAAGCGCCGCAAAGCTGGCGTCGATGACTGCTCTGGGGGCGGGCGCGGTGGCGCTTACGGCCACCCCCGCGGAAGCCAGCATCATCGTCACCCAGCTTTCGATGAAGGTGGGCTTCGACTGCGGTTGCAGCGGCTACCTCTCCTCGGCGACCCGTGCTCTGAACGCTACGAACCTGGCTCGCACTCCCTACGTTTTCTTCCGCACTCGATACGCTTTTGTCCCCGCCGGCACGGGCACGGCGCCGACACCTCCCCGCGCCCGCCTTTTCGTCTCCGGCTTTGGCGTAGGACAGGGCCGCCTCGTGCCGGGCACCAATACCGTGACGCCGACATCCCATTATGTTTCGCAGTTATTCAAATTCCAGTTGGAGCAGCACTCGATCGGCGGCATTCCACAGAGGTTCATCCAAATGGTCGCGGCCGGGGCCGTTTGGGGGGGTGGCTCTACGGGAGCGGGTTACTTCCCGGTGATCGAGCGCTCGATCGGGTACAGTTCGAGCCCCTTCACCACGACGCCCAGTTACAGCAATTTCCCCGCCACCCTCGATCCCACGAGGAGATTCGCCCTCTTCAGTTTTGCCGACTCGGGTTGCGGCGGCGGCGTCTGTTATGGCTGGATGGAATTGCAAATGGCCTACCACCCCCACGGGCCGAATGTCGACATCATCCGCGCGGCGTATAACGAAAGCGGCGCGTTTCTGCCCGCGGGGGAAGTGCCGGAGCCTTCCAGTTTCGCTCTGACCGGTCTCGCCGCTCTGGCGCTCGGCGCCAAAGGAGTTCGACGCTGGCGCGCCGCGCGCCGGAGTTAAATGCCGCGACTTCTGCTGGTGGGGTGGGACGCAGCCGACTGGAAGATCATCCGGCCGCTGCTGGACAAGGGCGAAATGCCGAATCTGGCCTCGCTGATGCGGGACGGAGTGCACGGCAACCTCGCCACGATTGTGCCTCCGCTCAGCCCGATGGTCTGGACGTCGATCGCCACCGGCAAACGCCCCTACAAGCACGGCATTCATGGTTTCTCCGAGCCTACCGAGGACGGTTTGAGCGTCCGGCCCATCAGCAACCTCGGCCGGAAAACCAAGGCGTTTTGGAACATTCTGAACCAGCACGGCAAACGCTCGATCGTGGTGGGCTGGTGGCCTTCCCATCCGGCGGAGCCGATCCGCGGCGCCATGGTCTCGGACCACTTTCCACCCAAGCGCGGCCAGAAGAAGGACGCCGCCATGCCGTCCGGCACGGTCTGGCCGCGTAAACTGGCCAAGCGTCTCGCCGAACTCCGCGTTCACGGCGCCGAGATCACCGGCGACATCCTCCGTATGTTCGCTCCCGGCGCGCCGCAGGTCGATCAAGAGAAGGACCGCAGTCTGCATGACCTGGCGTCGATAATCGCCGAGACCATGAGCATCCATGCCGCGGCCACCGAGCTCATGGAGACCGAACCGTGGGACCTCGCCGCCGTCTACTTCGCCGGCATCGATCACTTCTCCCACCGGTTCATGAGCTACCATGCCGGCAAACCGCGCCGCAAGGACGAAACCGACCCCGCCATTTTCACCGGCGTTGTCGCCAACGCTTATCGCTATCACGACCTCATGCTGGGGCGGCTCCTGGAGCTTGCCGGCCCCGGTTGCGCGGCGATGGTGCTCAGCGATCACGGCTTCCACTCCGACGACCTGCTTCCCGACCACATTCCCGCCGAGCCCGCCGGCCCCGCCCACGAGCATCGGGATTTCGGCGTCTTTGTCCTCGCCGGACCCGGCGTGCGCGCGGGGCAGCGTGTGTATGCCGCCAGCGTCCTGGATATCGCGCCGACAGTCCTGCACCTCTTCGGACTGCCGGCGGCCAGGGACATGGATGGCAAGGTGTTGCTCAACGCCTTCGCCTGCCAACAGGCGCCCGAGCCGATCCCCAGTTGGGAGGACGTCCCGGGAGACGACGGCCGGCACCCGCCGTCCCGCCAATACGACGGTGTCGCGTCCGCCGAATCGCTGAAGCAACTCGTCGCGCTGGGCTATGTGGCGCCGCCGGGCGCCAACGCCGGGAAGACAGTCGAGAGCTGCGTCGCCGAGTGCCGGTACAACCTCGCGCGCGCCTGGCTCGGCGGGGGCCAACCCACGCCGGCCGCCAGGATTCTGGAAGAACTCCTCGCCGCAGACCCGGAAGACGTCCGCTATTATCAACAGCTCTTCGCCTGCCGCATGTCCACCGGCGATCATGCGGGGGTCGCGCGCCTGCTCGATCAATTCGATCGCCGCGCCGCGGAGTTTGCCCCGCGCGCGCAGGCGGAACTGCAGAAACGTTTGGAGCAGCCCAAGGGAGAGAAAGCCAGGGAGAATCGCCGGGAGAATTACCTGAGCCGGCAACTGGCGGAAAAGGCGAGCGGGTATGTCGTCGACCGGCTTCTGATGCGCACACGCCTGGCGCTTGCCAGGGCAGGGACCGCCAAACGCAAACTCGCCGTGCGGCCACTGGTCGATCAACTGGCGGCTGCCGCCGGCCCGCGCCACGGGTTGGACCTGTTTCTCGCCGAGGCTTTTGTCCTGGTGAATGACGAGGAGCGCGCCTTGCACTATCTTCGGCGCGTCGCACGCGCGGATCCGGAAAACTGGCAGGCCATCGCCCTGGAGGCGCGCATCCACCTCGCCGCGAAACGGTATGACAAGGCTGCCTCCTGGGCCATCGATTCCCTCGCCCTGGTGTACGTCCAACCGGCCGTGCATTGCACACTCGGCATCGCGCTCGCCAAATCAGGCGACCGGGAGCGGGCCGAGCAGGAATTCCGCATCGCCATCGCACAGATGCCCGGCCTGTTGATGGCGCACCGGCAGTTGGCGGCGCTGCTGCGCAAGGATCCGGCTCGTCTGAGTGAAGCGAGTCTCGTCCTGGCGCGCGCCGAGGTTCTGCAGAAAGAGGCGCGCAGCCGGAAAAATGCCGCCGTCGAAGCGCCAGCGGGAGAACCGGCCGTCCCGGTCACGTTCGAGCGTTGGACCGCGCCGCCGGCCGATCGTTCCCGCGCCGTCACCATCGTCGCCGGACTCCCGCGCAGCGGCACGTCGATGATGATGCAGATGCTGCGCGCCGCCGGCATCGAGCCGTACACCGACGACAAACGCGAAGCCGACGAAGACAACCCGCGCGGCTATCTCGAGCACGAGCAGGCGACGCGGTTGCACCGGGACGCGTCCTGGATTCCGCAGGCGCGCGGCAAGGCCGTCAAGGTCGTGGCGACGCTGCTTCCGCATCTGCCCGCGGGCGAGGACTACCGCATCGTTTTCATGCTGCGCCATCTCGACGAAGTGATCGCCTCGCAGCGCGTCATGCTGGACCGGCTGAAGCGCGAGGGGGGCAGCCTCACCGATGCGGCGCTGCGGCGCGCCTACAGCGGCCATCTGGTGCGGGTGCAGCAATGGCTGCGGAGCCGTCCCGAGATCGCCGTGATCCCGGTCGACTACGCCGCGGCGCTATCGGACCCCGCCGCCACCGCCGCACGGCTCGCCGAATTTCTGGGCCAACCCTTCGACACGGAAAAGGCGGCCGCTGCGGTAGCCCCCCACCTCCGCCGTAAGTCGGTGGCCGCCTACGAGATTCCTAAATAGCCGATGGCGGTACTTCTGTCTGTTGTTCTTGCCTCGACAGAATCACAAACAATCTTGAGCTTGCAATTCGGTTCGTATAGGTTAATACTAAGCCAAGCGGTTTCGGTTCGAGCCGCGAGTCAGTAAAGTGTTAGCTGCGGCGCGGCGTACGTAATTATGCCGCAATGGTATCGTGCGGCACGGCATGGCACCGCGAAGTGTCCCGCGAAGTGCGAGATTTCAGGAGGTGGAATAACGCATGTCCAAAATCGTGCCACGATGTCGCACCGCTGCTGTTTCACTCCCTCTTTTGGAAGGCTGGAGAGGCTGCGCGGCTCCGGAATCAACCAATCCTCTCACGGCCAATCCGCTTGCGTCCACCACGAAGTCCGATGAGCAGAAGAAGCTCGGATGCAGTGCGCTGCGACAGTCGGTTGCAGAGATTTGGGATTTCGGTATGAGAACTGTTTTACTGATTGCGATTCTTGGGGTGGCGCCGCTTTACTCACAGAGTAGTAGCGGTGCGATTCAGGGCACGGTGACGGACGCCCGAAATAAGAAACCCGTGTCTGGCGCGCTCGTCATCGCTAGCAGGATGCGGAAAAACGCGCTGGGAACAGGTTACGCCTGAAATGTTCT
>CAZSQK010000099.1:0-30911 GCA_964608645.1 uncultured Solibacteraceae bacterium
TCTAATCGAGTTATAACCGGACACGCGTGTGCGGCGCAACGGTTTTTTAACGGAAATAAATGACTTACGCGTCAAAAACCGTTTTTTAAAACGGTTTTGCCCTTCGGGCGCCGCGCCCCTGATTCACACCTTTGCCGTTCTCCCGATCCGCACCGCGTTCTGCATCAGCGTCAGGCCGTGGTCGCATTCCGCCGTGAGAATCGACTCCGGGTGGAACTGCACAGCCTCGATTGGCAGTTCGCGATGCCGCACGCCCATAATGACGCCGTCTTCGGTCTCCGCCGTCACTTCGAGACACGCGGGAAACGTCGGGCGCCGCGCAAACAGCGAGTGGTACCGGCCCACTTGGAACTCGCTTGGCAGCCCTTCGAACACGCCGACGCCGCGATGCCGCACCGTCGACGGCTTCCCGTGCATCGGATAATCGAGCACGCCGAGCTCTCCGCCGAAGGCCTCCACGATTCCCTGCAATCCGAGACACACGCCAAAAACTGGCACGCCCAGCCGCACCGCGGTCTTGACGACGTCCGGCACTCCGAAATCGTGCGGCCGCCCGGGCCCGGGCGAGATCAAAATCAGCGACGGCGCAACCTGCGCGATCAACTCCGCCGGAAAACCCGCGCGATACGTGACCACCTCCGCGCCGGTCTGCCGCGCGTAGTTCGCCAGCGTGTGGATGAAGCAGTCGTCGTTGTCCACCAGCAGCAGCTTCGCCCCCGCGCCCGGCCCCTCGCGCTCCACCGCCGCCGCGGGCGCCACGGCGGCCGCGGCTCCGAGCGTGCGGAAGAAACCCGTGGCCTTCAGCCTCGTCTCCCGCTCTTCCATCGCGGGTACGGAGTCGTACAGCAGCGTCGCGCCCACCGGGTACGACGCCACGCCGTCCCGCAAATACGTGGTGCGGATCAGGATGCCCGTATTGATGTCGCCGTTCAGCGTGATCATCCCGATTGCGCCGCCATACCATCCGCGCGCGTTCTTCTCGAGCCGCTCGACCGTCTGCGCCGCCGCCTTCTTCGGCGCCCCGATCACCGTCACCGCCCACATGTGGCTGAGGAACGCGTCCAGCGCGTCGAAGCCTTCCTTCAGAAATCCTTCGACATGGTCCACCGTATGGAACACGCCGGCGTACGATTCGATCAGCCGCCGCCCGATCACCTTCACCGTGCCCGGCTCGCAAACCCGCGACTTGTCGTTGCGGTCCACGTCCGTGCACATCGTCAGCTCCGACTCTTCCTTCGCCGACTTGAGCAGCTCCTTGATATTTTCCGCGTCCCGCATCGGATCGCCGGTGCGCTGCGCGGTCCCGGAAATCGGACAGGTCTCCACCCGCTGCCCTTCGATGCGCACGAACATCTCCGGCGATGCTCCCACCAGTTGTTCTTCGCCGAACTGCAGCAGGAACTCGTAGGGGCTCGGGCTGGCGCGCTGCACGCGCTCGAACAGAGCGGAAGCTTTGCCCGAATACGGCGTGCTGAACGTCTGCCGGAGCACCACCTCGTAGTAGTCGCCCCGCCGCATGCCCTCGCGCACGGTCTCGACGTTGGCCATGTATTCTTCAGGCGTGTGGTCGGACCCGATCGGCCCCGCTTCGCGCTTCACCGGCGGCGCGATCGCCGCGCCATCCCGCAGCATGCCCACGGTCGTGATGTCCCCGCGCGTGAAGTCGTAGCGGAAGCGTTCGACCTGCTCCTTCTTGCGATCCATGAACCAGATGTCGTCGCACAGGTACAGGTGCAGATCCTTGTGGCCGCTGCGCGGCAGTTTCTTCTCGATCGGCTCGAATTGGAACAACAGGTCGTACCCAAATGCCCCGACCAGCCCCAGCCGCGAATTCTCCTCCCCGCGAAATTCCTCGATCAACAGCCGCAGAATCGAAAACACCGACGGCTGCTTGCTGCGCTCTTCTTCCGGAAACAGCGCCGGCAGCGGCTTCAGCCGCCCCGCCAGCATTCCCGCTTCCTCGCCGAACTCCTCCCAATGTGGATGGCCGGCCAGCACGGGCCGCAGAATCTCGACGACCTTCTGCCCCCGCGCGTTCAGCGGGCGGAACTCCACCCGCCGGTCGTACGAGATGATTTCCAGCGGCGGGCAGGTCGACGCGATATCCCAACGCGAATACCGCCCGGGATATTCATATCCCGAGGAGAGGTAGATCCCACGGCGCCGATCGAGGTCGCGCAACAGATGCGCCAGTCCCCTTCGAAAGTTTCCTTTGGAGACAGTGCGCGTGACCTCGATCCCGTGAGGAGTCGTATAGCGGTAGTCGCGCATAGGATTCCCTTGGGGAGATTATTTTCCAGAATAGCAGACGGCTGCGTAGAGCCGCGTCAGGATGTCCGCCGCCAGGTCCGGCGCCCGCTTCAGATCGTGCGCCGCGCCCTCCACCGCCAGCACGTCCGTCCGCGCCGGAATCGCCGCGATCGCCACGCGCAGTTCATCGACCGATCCGAAGGAATCGCGCGTGCCGTGGACAAAAAGCGCCGGCGTGCGCAGCTCCGGAAAGTATGACGTGCGCATCTGTTCCGGTCTCTTCGGCGGATGTAGAGGATAGGAGAGGAGCAGCAAACCATCGGCCGCCCCCGGATGCTCCGCCGCGAACATCGCCGTCTGCCGGCCGCCGTAGGAGTGCCCGCCCGCAATCACCCGGCCGCCGGCCATCGGGCGGATGGCCTCGATTGCGGCCCGGACGCCCTCCCGGTCCTTTGCCTGCCCCGAAGGAGGCGGCGGCCCGCCCCGGCCCGCCACCCGAAACGGCAAATCGTACCGCAGCACGAGATGCCCATTCTCCGCGAACGCCCGCGCCAGGCGCGCCAGCAGGGGAGACGCGCAGTCCGAACCTGCCCCGTGTGTGAGCACGATCGCGTCCCCGCTCTCCTGCTCCGGCCGATGCAGAAATCCCCGAACTCCCGCGCGATCGAAGTTCTCTTCCATCGCCAAAGGCCGCCTACTCCTTCTTCTTCAATTCGCTGTCATGCGCCTGGATGAACGTCCGAATGTCGTCCGCCAGTCCGAGCAGCTTCTCCCACTGCTCCCGATAGAGCGTCACCGGGAACCGCCCCAATCCATATACGGACAACGCGCCCTTTTCGCTGACCTTCAACGACATCTGGCCGCGCGCCGCCGGCCTCTTCAACGCCTCGTTCTCGGCCCGCAGCCGATCGAGTTCTGCTTGCATTTCTTCAGGAGTTGGCATGGTCTCACTTTCAGTCTTACCACACCCGCCCCGCATGTTACGCTGGAAATTCCCCGCCCATGCCCGCATTCGAAGCCATCTTCTTCGACTTCGACGGTGTCCTCATCGACAGCGAACCCGTCCACTGGTCCTGCTGGCGCGAAGTCCTGCTCCCCCTCGGCGTCTCGCTCGATTGGGAGTTCTACCGCGACCACTGCATCGGCATCGATGACCGCGAGATGCTCCGCATGATGGCCGGCGATCGCGATTGGACCGAGCTCTGGGCCGAGTATCCCAAAAAGAAAGCGCTCTTCCGCTCCAAGATGATCGAAGCTCCGCCGTTTCCCGCCACCCTCCCGGCCACTCTCGACCGTCTTCGCGGCGCCTACCGCATGGCCGTGGTCAGTTCGAGCTCGTGCCAGGAAATCGAACCAATCATGGTCCGCGCCGGCCTTCGTGGTTATTTCGAGACGGTCGTCGGCGGAGGCGATGTCAAAAGACAAAAGCCGGACCCCGAGCCTTATCTGCTCGCCGCCAGCCGTCTCGGCGTCACCCGCGCCGTCGTGCTCGAAGACTCGCAGGCCGGCATGGCGGCCGCCCGCGCCGCGGGCTTCCCAGTGCTCCAGGTCGTTCACCCCAACGAGGTCCCCGACGTCTTGCGCGCCGCCGGCATTTAGCTCCCCGTCCTGAGTCTCCGCAGGTACTCCTCCGCCGATTTGCGGATCGCCGGGCCCTGGTGAAACAGCCGCAGACAGCTTGCATACCAATCGATGCGGAACTCTCGCCCGGCGCTCTGCTGCCACGTCGGGCGGGTAACGAAAATGTCCTGCATCAACGCGTGCAGGATTTCGTGCTCGCACGTGTTGACCGAAAAAAACGGCACTTGATGCCCGTGCGCGGAGTTGAGCGCGATCACGCACAGGTGATAGCCGTCGTAAATCGTCGTCACGCCCACCAGTCCCCGGCCATGGTCCCAGCTCAACGGAATATGATCGGTCAACACCAGGTTGATGACCCCCTTCTCGACCCCGACGAAGATCGGCCGGTCCCCCGCCGACCGCCGGATCTCGCCCGTCACGGCGGTGGTCTGAAATTCGATGCCGCACCGGCGGAAATCCCGCGCCGTCTCCGCCCACAGGGTCGAGTTAAAGCGGCCGAGTTGCTCCGGCGTGATCTTCGCGCGGCTGTCCAGCACCCGGTGAATGGGCACAATCAGAGGCGCCGGCCCCGCGAATGCCGCGATTGCCGGGAGCGCCCCGCCCGCGGCGAATTGCCGCCGTGTCATTCCCCCGCGCCGCGCCGTGTTATAAATTCGCGAGTGCATCGACTATTGACATTGTGGGGGACATCAGCCCGAGCGCGGTAGCGGAATCAAAGCGGGACGAGCTCTATCAGCTCGCCGCCCGCTCCTTCGGCCGCGCCCTGGACCGCCTCGCCGCGGGATACGAAGCCGATCCCGAAAAACGCCACGACCTGCGTCAGGACATCCACTTTCAACTGTGGAGAAGCCTCGCAGTCTTCGACGAACGCTGCTCCCTCAAGACCTGGACGTTTCGCGTCGCCCACAACACCGCCGTGTCGTACGTCAACCGCGAACGCCGCAGAAATGCCCGATTTTCCAGCCTGGAGGAGCTCGAGCGGACCCTCCCCGTTGTCGACGCCGTGCCCGACGTCGATCGCAGCCGCGCGCTTCGGCAACTCTCCCAGCTCATCCATGCCCTCAAACCGTTGGACCGGCAAATCATGCTCTCGCACCTGGAGGAGATGGACATTGCCTCCATCGCCGACATCACGGGCCTCTCGGCCGGCAACGTAGCCATGAAGATTCACCGCATCAAAAACATCCTGGCCCGCCGTTTTTTGGAGGAACAACATTATGCCTGAACAGTCGCTTCCCAATGACCCCGGCGCTGTCTGGAGACAGCAACCCGAAGAAGAGCCTCCCGTCAATCCGGAGTCGTTTGTCCCTCGCCGCACGCGGCAACTCTACTCCAGCACCCGCTCCGAGATCCTCATGAGCCTCGGCGCGGCCGTCTTCTTTGCCGCTGTGATCGCCATGCGTTTCAATACCGCCGGCGAGACCTTTCCACCCCTGGGATTCGTCGGCGTCCTCGCCTGGGTACTGATTTCCCTGTATTGGTTTCGCGACCGCATATGGCGCCGGCGCGCAGTCCCCGGCGACGCCCTTGCCGCCCCTGGTGTCGAACACTACCGCAGGGAGCTCGAACGCCGCCGCGATCATCTCAGAAATGAATGGCTTTGGCACGGCCCGCTGGTTCTCGCTTGCGCGACATGTCTCGCGCTCTTCGGGGGAAAGGCCTTTCCCGCGCTGGATCGGCTGCGCAACGTGGCCCCGCTCGTCGTGCTCCTGGCCGTCTGGATGGCGTTCGGTGTCGTCCGCCGCCGCCGGCAGGCCAATGAGATCCAGCGCGAGATCGCTGAAATCGGCAGCCTATTGAGCTAACCCGATGCTCAATTTTGCGCCGCCCTTGCGCCGCGAGATCTCCCAGTCGAACGCCACCCGCGACACGAAGACCGAGGTGAACAGGTTCGTAATCAGCCCGATCACCAGCGTCGCCGCGAAGCCCCGCACCGCCGGAGTCCCGAAGAAGAACAGAAAGGCGCACGAAACCACCGTGGTGACATGCGTATCCACCAGCGTGGCGAACGCCTTCGAGAAACCCGCGGCCAGAGCCGCCGCGGGCCCCTTGCCCGCGCGCAATTCCTCCCGGATTCGCTCGAAGATCAGGACGTTGCTGTCGACCGCCATACCGATCGTCAGCACCACCCCGGCGATCCCCGGCAGCGTCAGGACTGCGCCGAAACACGCCAGCGCCGCGATCAGCAACACGCCGTTCAACAATAATGCGAGGGTTGCGTTGGCGCCGGCCCACCGGTAGTACACCAGCATCGCCGCCACCACCGTAGCCACGCCCACAGCGCCTGCCTGCAGCCCATGGCGGATGGAATCCGCGCCGAGTGAAGCCTCGACGATTTTCTCCTGCCCCACTTCGATTGCCGCCGGCAGCGCGCCCGAACGGAGGTTCACCGCCAGATCTTCGGCCTCCTGCAGCGAGCGCGCCCCGCGAATCTGGCCCGTATCGCGAATCACGTCTTCAATCACCGGCGCGCTGAGAATCTCCTCATCGATCACGATCGCGGACCGCCGCCCGATGTGCGCCTGCGTGTATTGTTCGAAACGCCGCGCCGCCTCCTGGCTCAGCGTGAACGCGGTGGCCGGTTGTTCCATGCCGCCGGCCGCTCGCGCTGTGCGCAGGTCCGTGCCGCGAACCACGGGCTGCCGGTCGAGCAGGAACCACTGGCGCTGCCCGTCCGGCGCCGGACGCGTCGGGAGCAATCGCCGGTTGAACGGCAGGACGCCGCCATGACTCGCCATCGCATCCCCCACGCTTCCATATGGGCCGCCCTCGACGGAGCACCACTCGAGAACCGCCCGGCTCTGCAAAAGGCTCTTGATGCGGGAGACATCGCTGACGTCCGGGAGTTGCACGAGCAGTTCGTTGCCGCGGCTCCCGTATGGCTGCACCGTCGCTTCGGAAAGACCGTACGCATTGATGCGCCGCTCCAGGATCTCGCGCGTTTGCGCGACGACCTCGCCGCGCTGCCCGGCGGGGATATCGTCCGTTTTGACGCGCAAGACCAGACTGGCGCCGCCGCGCAGATCCAGCCCCAGGCGCACAGGCGCGCGCCCGATCGCGAAAACGCTCGCCAGCACAATCGCCAGGATCAGCAGGATTCGGCGGTTGAGCGTCCCCGTCACCGCACACCTCCTTCGGAAAGCGCCGCACGCCGCTCCGTCAACCGGCCGCCGGTGTCCTCCCACGCAAGCAGGATTGGACTCGCGATAAAGATCGACGAGCATGTCCCCACGATGATCCCGATCACCAGGACCAGCGAAAATCCATGCAGGACCGGACCGCCGAAGAGCAGCAGCGACAACGCCGTCAGCAGGGTCAATCCGGAGGTCAGGACCGTGCGGCTGAGCGTCTGATTGATGCTGCGGTTCACCACACCGGTCAGCGCCTCACGCCCGCCGGCTCGGCGGTTTTCCCGGATGCGGTCGAACACCACGATGGTGTCATTCATCGAATAGCCGACGAGGGTCAGCAGCGCGGCCACCACCGTGAGCGAGATTTCCTGGTGGAGCAGCGACAGCAGTCCGATCGTGATGAACGCGTCGTGCGCCATGGCTGCCACCGCAGCCACGCCGTAGGCGGTGCGGAATCGCCAGGCAAGGTACAGAAGCATGCCGCCCGAAGCGTCGCCGATCGCCAGCACGGCCTGACGGCGCATGTCCGCTCCGATCTGAGGTCCGATGGCCTCGAAACCCCGGATCGAATACCCCGATCCCGCCGTGGACAATGCCTCCTCGATGCTCTGACGCAGCGCCGTGAGGTCCGCCTGCGCAGGCGCCTCCGCGGACACGAGGACTTCGTTGTATCCCGTCGCGTCATGCGCCGCCACTACCGACACTCCCTTCAGCCGCGACGACACCGCCGCCCGAATCCGCTCCACTGGCGGCGGCCCGTCCCAGCGCACCTCCATGACTGCGCCGCCCAGAAAATCGATACCGAAGCGCGGGCCGCCCTCTCGCACCAGACTGACCAGCCCGGCGAGAGTCAGAATCAACGACGGCAGGATGAACCACCATTTCCTGCCGAGAAAATCAAAGCGCGTATCTCGAAACAGTTCCATATGAAGCCTCTCCAAAAGAAAACGTTCTCGTTTCAGTCCGAGCACGCCCGGACCGGAATTCAAAGCGCGGATTGTTTAGCAGGATGCGGAGAGCCGCGACCGTGAGGGAACGCCAGCCTTTTTCAGCAACCTGTTTAGGAGAGACTCGGCGGAGGCCGCCGGTGGAGTGGCCCGTAGTGTGGCGCAACCGGCGCCGCGTCCTGCCGGGAATCGCGCGCCGCCCGAAAAGCCGCGAGCGCGAATGCATAACCGGATGGACGGAGACCGGGTGACTGCCAGTCGAACTGCGAAGGCAGAATTTGGACAGCCCGCGCCGAGTCGATCGCCGCCAGCGGGGCGGGCGGCGCCGACATGCCCGTGGGCGCGGCCGCTGCAAAACCGGGCTGGCACGTCAATGCCAGCAGGAAGGCGAGGCACGCGCTCCCCGCGAGGGCCCACACGAAACCCATTCGCCGGTGCATCAGTTCGAGCTTAACAGAATTGCCGAAAGCCGCGCTCGATCGCGAAACGATCAGCGGAAGTTCTCCGCCACCACGATCTCGCTCGATTCGTAGTCCACCTGGCTGTCCAGGATCGACCCGTCCAGCGGCGACACCGAGATGCCGAACGACGTTTTATGCGGCAGCATCGCGATATTGCGCGTCTGGCCTGTCGCGAAGCTATAGAAGTCCAACTGGTTTTCGCCGAACGTCCGCGCCAGATAATAGATGCCGTCGGCGGTGACATCGAAATCGCCCCATGTGTGAATGCCGGCGCGGGTCAATTGGGTTTCTTCGCCGCCCTGGACCGGAACCTGCCAGACACCGGAAGCAGCGGTGCGAACGGTCCCGGTCACCATCTGTTTGCGGAATCCCTAATACAGCGTCTTGCCGTCCAGGCTCTCGATCGCCGCGTAGCCGCCCTTGCGCTCGCAGTGGATCCGAAACTGTACGTCATGGGGGCCGAGGGCGGCCTGTTTCGCGGGATCTCCAACCTGGTGCGCAACGCCATCCGCTACGCGGGCGAAGCCGGTCCGATCCTGGTGGAGGCCCAGTCGCGGGACGGCTCCGCGGTGCTGACGGTGTCCGACCGCGGGCCCGGCATTCCCAATGCCGCCCTCGGCAGGATCTTCACGCCGTTCTACCGCATCGATGCTTCGCGCGATCGTAAGACTGGTGGCGCCGGTCTCGGCATGTCGATTGCGCGCGCCTGCGTCGAAGCGTGCCACGGGACCATTGAATGCCGCAATGCCAACCCCGGTTTGGTGATCACGATCGTCTTGCCTCTCGCCGGCGCGGAGTGAATCGAAAACACCCGCCCGGGATGGATGCTACTATACGGTCCGCATGTACACCGAAGTCCGGCTGGCCCTCGTCGTGATCGCGGCGGCGGCCGTATTGGTGAGCGGTTGGTTCACCCGGGAGGCGGTCAACGCAAACAGGGCGGCGCTGCACGGCTGGCAGCGGACGGAAGGCATTCTGCGAGGCGCCGCGCCCCATGATGCGCTGGAGGTGGAAGTCGGGACCGAGCCCGACACGCGGCGCGTGGCCGCCCAGGTGGAGCACATGTTTGGGCTTTCCTCGACCGGCGTCGTGACCGTGTATCTGGACCCGGCGGACCCAGGCCGTGCGCGTATTGGCGGAATCCTCCAGATGTGGCTGTGGCCGGCAACCGCCGCTCTGCTGTGCGGGTTGGGCTGCCTGGCGCTCGCGGCCACGCTGACTCTGGGGCGCGCCCCGGTGGCGCCGGACAGAGCCCCGAGCGCTCGCTGGCGGCTTTCACGCCCTCCGGCAGCGGAGGCGGGAGAGATCGTGACGCGTGCGCCAAAGTCGGAAGGGCGGGCGCCGCTATTCTGGTCGCTGCTGGGGTTGGCGGCGTTCGCATCCGGCGCATTCGCGCCGGCGGGGTCGCCGTTCCAGAGACTGACGCCGCTGCTCATCGGCCTGGTGTTCGTGTTGGGAACGTGGGGACTGGCGCTGCACAATACGACGCTGCGGATCACCGCCGGAGAAAAAGGGCTGCGCGAGACTTCGGCGCTCGGATGGCGGGAAGTGGCCTGGGAACAGATCCGAAGCGTGGAGCGGCGGGAGACAACATCGACGCGGCGGCCGGCTTTCGACATCAGGGAGAAGCTTCCGTTCCCCGGCAACACCGCTCGCAGCATCGTCTTCGCCGACAGCTACGGCTTCGCGCTGTTGCGCATGAGCGACAGGATGGAGCCGCGGGCGGCGGTGCGGCGCATGCTGGACCTGTGTGAATCGCGGACCGGACGGCAGATGCAGTTCCGGCATCTCAATGTGCCGGACTTTTGAAGGACACAATGCCAGACCGGATTCGGTTCCCGGGCGGCCCGTCAGGCTCGACATCGTGGGCCTATTGGAGAGAGACCGCGCTGGTGGTCGAGTTCTACGACCACGGCGCCGAAGCGGAAACGACGTTCGGTCACGACATCGCCTTTCTCTTGTCCCTCGACGGAGGCGCGCAGCACCGCCTGATGGAGTTGTTACCCGATGAGAGCGGCGGCCCAGGCGACATCGCATCGCTGCCCGAACGGCTGGCCCGGCGGTTCACCAGCTATTTCGAGGTGAGGGCCTGGCTCGACCGGCAGGGCATCGCCTACGAGCACGAATTCGATTCCTGGGCTTGAGCGTCATTGACGCCGAGAGCGGCCATCGAGCTTCGCGACTTGGGGCTTCAACGTCCGAGCGAACGTAATTCGCGGCAGGCGCGCTCCACATCGGCCGGGATGGATTGCGGTTCGAGATGACCGGCCTCTGCGTAACGAGGCAGCCGCTCGATTTCGCCGAGGACCAAGGCGATCAGGCGGGGCTGGGAGAGGTCCACGGGCGCGGGAGAATTGATCCATTCGATGTCGGGCCGTTGGCGGACAGCGGTGGCCCAGGCTCTTCGTTGCAGCGCGGGTTGAGTGACCAGAATTACGCGGCTCGGCCAGAGGCCTGCCTGTCGCAACAGGTCCGTGGTAAGCCGGATATTCTCCAGGGTGTTCGTCGATTCCTCCTCGACCAGGATGTCGCGGTCCGGCACGCCTGACTCGATGGCCCGGGCGCGCATCAGGCCAGCTTCCGTCTCGGGCACGGCCGGGGACAGTCTGCCGCGTCCGCCTGAGAAGAGAATGCGGGGCGCGCGCCCTTTTCGATAGAGATCCGCGGCATGTTCGGCGACGGCCCCGAAGGAGTTGCTGCCCAAGGCGACGATGAGGTCGGCATCGCGCACTTCGTCGCGCACGGCAAGGTAGCCGAGCAGCGTTTCGAGGGCCTCGCGCATCGCGCCTATTGTCCGGCCGACCAGGATGGGACCACGCCGATCGAGCGCGCATTGGCGATCGATTGGCCCATGTGCTCGTGATTGTGCACCAGGAGGCGCAGAAGGACCCCGTCGATGTTGGTGTCGTTGCCGAAGAACTTCACCTTCCTTTGCCGGTCGAGCTTGGGGTAATTGGCGCGGACATTGCCGCGCCAATCGTGAGACAGAGTTTGCCTGCCGGCATAGCGGCAGCATAGCACGCGCGGCGCGCGCGCCGCGCATCGTATACTACGGCTTCACCATGTCCGTATACGAAAAACTCGACGCTCTGAAGATCTCTCTGCCCCCGATGGCTTCGCCCGCGGCGGCTTACGTGCCTTGCGTTCGCACAGGAAACCTCGTTTTCACCTCCGGCCATATCGCCAAACGCGATGGCAAGCCATGGGCCGGCAAACTGGGCGAGGGTCTCACGACGGAAGAAGGCAAGGCGGCGGCCCGCGGAATCGCGATTGACCTGCTTGGCACGCTGCATGCGTCGATCGGAGATTTGAACCGCATCCGGCGGATCGTCAAACTGCTGGTGCTGGTCAACAGCGCGCCATCGTTCACGGAGGAGCACCTGGTGGCGAATGGCGCGTCGGAGTTGTTCGCCGCGATCTTCGGGGACAGCGGCCTGCACGCGCGCAGCGCCTTCGGTGTGGCGCAGATCCCGCTGGGAAGCTGCGTGGAGATCGAAGTGATCGCCGAAGTCGAATGACGTCGTTTCGCTACCGCGTGGTCGACGTGTTCACCGAATGGCGGCTCGCGGCCAGCTCGTCGTCGTGCACCCAGGCTCGAAGAAGATTCTCGCGCAAAGCCGCCGCTAAGACGGACCGCCCCGGCGCGGAGGTTATCTCCAACGGCCGTAGTATCCGCGGCCCCAACCCCAGCCGCGGCCGATCGCGATCGAAAAGCCGCCATAGTAGGGGTATCCATAATACGGGTACGGAGAGTAATACGGATAGGGGGCGTAGTACGGTGCGGGCGCCGGCCGTCTATGCAACTCGGTGTTGAGGGGCGCTGCCCGGTTGTAATCCTCCGATCCGACATAGCGGAAGGCCTGCGGAGCGCGCGCGATCGAGATCGTCGCCGGCGCTGCCACGGCGAACGTCAAGGCCGTCTCGGGATAGACCACCGTAGGATGATTCCGCGTCAGCAGCACGCCGGCGATTCCGGCGACCGCGCCGACGCCGGCGCCAATGGCCGCTCCCCGGCCCCAATCCGCTGTGGCGCCGACCATCGCGCCCACGCCGGTGGTCGCGGCCACCGTGCCGACCTGCTGACCGGCCGGTGTGGAGCCGCCTTGCCGTGTCACAAGCTGCGACCGGATCGGGATCTGCGTGCCGTCCGCCAGGGTAAGGCTGGTCAGTTCCAGGCCGAGCCGCGACGGCCGGCCGGAATGCGATTTCTCGGCTTCGGCGACGCGGCCATATACCATCTGATTGTGTTGCGCCACCACGATGCCGTCGACCACGACCGGTTGCGCCAGGCTGGCGACGAACGTGTCACCGGGCTGATTGTGATCGGACGAGAGAGATTGCGCCAGCCGGATCGTCATATAGGTCCCGGGCCGGAGCGTCACTTCGGCGGGCAGACCGTATGCGGGCCGGGCCGCCGGCTGCCGCACCGGTTGCTGCGGCTGTTGCATGGGTTGTCCGTAGGCGTCGCTGCGGTCCACGGGTTCGGGGTCCTGGTTCGGGGGGACCGAGCGATCCGCCCCGGCCGTGGGCGGGCGGTCACCTACCCTGCGCCAGCCTCCCGGCGAGGGCTGGTCCTGTGCGAAAACGAGGCCGGATGCGGCCAGAAGTAGGAGAAAAGAACGGGTCATAGTGAGCTGCCTCGGGACGTCCCTCTGCATCTTGCTCGCCAATCCCAAGTCGCTGAAAAATAAGGCAGTACGCCGACCGGCTTCTTGGCCGGAAAGCACCGTCGGTGGTGCATTTCGGCCACAGGAGTCTCAATGGCGGTCAGGAAGTGTGTACTCGAACTCGTAGGAGTGCTTCCCGTCCGCGATCCGGATCGACATTTTCCCTTCGAGGCCCGCCAGTTCGCGTGTGCCTGAGTCCGGCACGACCGTGACGGCCAATTGTGGCTCGCCGCGGTTCATCGTGCCGGTGTGCTGGAGGACGAAACTCCCGGCGCGTCCGCCCAGCGTCCCGGTCACTCGCTCCATGGCGACGTACCCCGCCGATCCCTTCACCTCGCCCATGGCGCTCAACATCTGCCCTCTACTCGACGCTTCGAGATCGCCGTGAAACTGCTTGTCGATGGTCATGCGTGCGATGGGAGAGTCGTCGGTTTGCGGCGCGAGCTTCACTTCGAAGGTTCCGGTGGCATGGGTCATCCGATCCATTATGCACGGTTATAAGCCGCCCCGACTCACGCTTCGAACCGATACATCGCCTGTTCGATCGACAGACCGCGGACGTCGATCCTCCTCAGATCCGTCGTTCCCACCCCGTGCGCTTCCGCCAATTGCAAGATGTTGTCGCACTTTTGGAAAGGCGCCGTGCCGCGCGTCGCGCGCGGGTTATAGCCCATGACGGCGGCGGCGACCGCATCCGTGCATACAGGGTTCAGACCCGCCAGCAAGACACCCGGCTTCACGATCTTCACGCCGCGAATCCACGGACCTTCGCCTCCCGCGATGGTTTCCACGCCGTCGATAATCGCGAGGTGGATCGGCCGCGCCGCCACCAGATCCGCCACGATGTGCGGCACGCGATAGCCCGCGTCGTGATTGGCCCCGAAACGAAGCTCCTGCGGCGCCGATTTCGACGGTTGCCGCACGCCGTTATGGCCAACTTTGAGCCGTCCGCTGGTGGGGCTTTCGTTGGGCTCGTCCACGCCCGCGTCGTCTCCGTAGATCGACGCCGGAATCGTGCCGAAGACGTTCTTGCACGATAGCGTAATGCCGCAAGTGTCGTGGTTTTTCAACTTCGCCATGCTGACGTAAACGTCGGCGTCCTCGTAAGCATGGTTGAGGTCGTACGCGGGGTACATGTAGGGATCGCCGGGCACTTTCAGCCGCGAGTATTTCCTGCCCTTGCCGAGCGCGTTGGTGTTTTCGAACTCCACCTGCGGCGCCGCCGATTGCAGGCTGCGGACGTTCCAGCCGGAATCGAGCATGGTGTCTTCGAGAGGGCCCGCCGTCGCCCAGGAACTCTCCACAAAGCGGATGCGCTTCGCTCCGGCGCGGCCCATCAGGTGCGCGGCGGCCCCGAGCAGTTTCGGGTGCGTATAGTGTGTGATCGCGGGCGCCTTGCCCTGCACCCGCTGCCCCGGGCTGCCGGTCATATTGACCTTTACCGTGACCGTCTTATTGCGCACCAGCTTTTCGATCCCGCCTAACTGGTCGAACATGGCGTTCAGGCCCGCCGTAAGATCCTCGTCGTACGAGGCGCATCTGGCGATCGACACGGGCGCCGCCGGCGCTGCCGTCTCCGCTGCGTGCAGCAGCGGCGCCGAGCTGATCATCGCGATCCATTCTCTGCGGGTCATGCTTATTTCTCCAGCTTGATCGTAGCGCAGACCGCGACTTTGTCGATGTCCACGCCCTGCGCCTCATCGGCGGCGTAAATGTCCAGTTTCTTCGCGGTCCCGTCCGGCGTCAAGAGGGTGGCGCCGCGGAAATCGCCGAGGAAGTGGACCGTCACGTTTTCGACGGGATAATCCGCGTAATTGACCAGATGGAGCACCACGGTCTTCCCATCGGCCGACTCCACCACATTCGAAAGCATCGACGACACGTTGAAGAGCCGCACGCCGAGGTTGCGCCGGCCGATCATATTGTTCACATCGCGCCAGATGTCGTTGAGACGCTCGAGTTCATCCTTCTCCAGCGTAATCTTGTCGCCGCGGCCCTGGTCCTTCCAGCCCGGAGGTCCGCTGAGCGTGGTGTTGCCGGCGCGCGCGAAGCCGCGCAACACCTCTTTCTGCTCCGCCGTCAGCGCTTCCGGATCGACATTGACGGCCATGGTGGCGCCCTTCAGCGCCTCGGCGGTGAGCTGTTGCCCCGCGATCGGGCGCACGGGCGTGTGTTTCACGGCGATCATGTCCAGGATGCCGCCGGAGAGCAGGCCGCCTTTCGATGGATCCTGCACCACCGCGAGCTTGCCGAACTCGCGCATCTCGCGCCATTCGGGATGGAGCTCGAAGTAGCGAATGACATCGCCGATGCGGCGCCAGTCGCTCATCGCGTCGGCCTCGCGCCGGCCGAGACGGGCGGCGTAATCCGCGTCGAACGCCAACACCCAGCGGGCCCCCGACATGGCCGCGTCGGCGATCACCTGCAGGTAGCGCGCGCCGGTTACGACGGTCCGCGGCGGAGGCTCGTTGCCCAGCCAGAGGACCGTGTTGCCCCACGCCCGCACGGCGCGGATGAAACCGGTGTTGGTGTCGATCCAGGTGGATCCGGTCGGCCCGGCCTTCTTGGCGCCATCGTCCTGCAGGGAGATGCCCGGCCAGACCCCCTGGTAAGTGCCGAGAACCGGCGCCGGCGAGCCGAGCTTGAGGCGGCTGCGCGAAGTCAGTTCGATGACGATCGCGCCCTTCGCCGCATCGCGGACGCCGGCAATGGCGGCGTCCGTGAAATCGCCGTCGAGCACGACTCCGTCGACCTTGGCCGCAATCGCCTTGCGAGCCTCCGCCACTGGATCGCCAGCGGGCTTCAGGACAGCGAGGGTCGCCAAACCGCGATTGGCCGCCGCCGCGACGAGATCCGCCGGGAAGTCGCGGAGAAGGAGGCAGTTGACCGGCGATTCCCGCAGCAGGTCCAGCGACCGTGCGTCGGACCAGGGCCATCGGACCGGCACCCAGTCCGCGGGTTTGGGCGCCGCGCCGCAGATTGCCGGCAGGACCGCCAGGACGAGCGCCCGGAATTTCCTCATGCCTCTAATTTACGACGGCCGGCCGTAACTTTGATGCCCGGCGGAACGAAGTGTATATCAGGTATGAGAGTCGCGCTCGTAATCCTCTTCGCTTCCCTCGCGCACGCGCAGCGCGTGCCGGTGCTCGCCGAGCTCTTCACCTCCGAGGGTTGTTCGAGCTGTCCTCCCGCCGACCAGCTCCTGCAGAAGCTCGACCGTCTCCAGCCCGTCGCCGGAGCGCAGATTCTGGTCCTCAGCGAGCACGTCGACTATTGGAATCAGTTGGGTTGGCGCGACCCGTTTTCCTCGGCGCAATTCACGCAACGGCAGGAGAACTACTCGAGGGTTCTAGGGCGGGAGGTGTATACGCCGCAACTGGTCGTGGATGGACGCGAGCAGATTCTGGGCAGCGACGCGGCGGCGGTTCAGGATGCCGTCGTGCGCGCCGCGGCCCGGGTCAAATATCCGGTGCGGATCGCCGGCGTCAAGCGTGAGAACGGAAGCGCGGTGGTAACGGTCTCGATTGGCGCGATCGCCAAAGGGCGGGCCGACGTCTGGGCCGCGATTGCCGAGGAATCGGCGCAGGCGAACGTGATCCGCGGCGAAAACGCCGGTCGCACGCTCGCGCACGTGGCCGTGGTGCGCAGTCTCTCGAAAGTGGGCGCCGTGAGCAAATCCGAGGGTCTGGAGAAGGCGCTCCGCCTGCCGGCGCTTTTGGGCGCGGCGCGCGTCGTCGTGTTCCTCGCCGATAGCGGAGGCGCGGTGACCGGCGCGGCCTCGGCGTTGCTGCCATGACGATCCCGGCCATAATGGGGAGAGCCGAAACTCTCCCATGCGCCGAAACGAGGAGCTCGCAGAGCTGATGGTCCGCTATCAACAGGGCGAGCCCGCGGCCGTGACCTCGCTGATCGAGGCGCTCAGCCCGCAACTCCACCGCTTCTTCGGCAGCCAGTTCGTCAGCCGGCGCTTCGCCGACGATTTGCTGCAGGAGACGTGGCTCCGCATCCACGAGGTGCGGCACACGTATCGGCCGGGCGAGCCTCTGCTGCCCTGGATCTACGCGATTGCGCGGCACACGCGCGTCGATCACTACCGCAAGACGCGCCGTGTCGAGGATCGCGAGCGGCAGGTGGATACACTGCCCGATCCACCTGCCCCGTCCGCGCCGGAATCGCGCGGGCCGGATCTGGACTCGCTTTTGCGCGAGCTGCCGGAGAGCCAGCGCGAGGTGATTCTCATGCTGAAGGTGGCGGACATGTCGCTCGAGGAAGTCGCGCGCGCGACCTCGTCGAGCGTGGGTTCGGTGAAACAGAAGGCGCACCGCGCGTATGAGAAGCTGCGGGGGATCTTATGACGCCGCAACCGCCCGATCGCGCGCTGCTGGAGCGCATCGGCGTGTCGTTGCTCGCGGATCTCCGCCCCGTGCGCCCTCTGCCGTCCGCTGGGACACGGATCGCGGTCCTCTTCGTCTTGTTTGCCGGCATTTCTGTGGCCGGCGCGGCGATTCTCGGCTTTTTCGGGTTCCAGAAGCTCGGCGCGAACGCCATTGCGACGATCTTTCCCCAGCTGGCCGCCTTGGCTCTGCTCAGCGCCGCGGCCAGTGTGAGCGCGATGACGCCTGGCAGCCGGCGTTGGCTTCACCCGGTGTCGCTGGCGGGTGTCTCATGCGTCCTGCTGGGCACGCTGTTCGTCATCCTCTTTCAAGACATGCGGACCGATTCGTTCGTGCATCAGGGAGCCGGTTGTCTGAAAGCGGGACTGCTGTGGGCGCTGCCGGCCGCGGCGGCGGTTTGGCTGGTTCTGCGGCGGGGTTATGCCGTGGACGGTGGGGCCGCAGGTGTAGCGATGGGCGTCCTGGCAGGTCTGGCGGGACTTACCGTGTTGGAACTGCACTGCCCCAACTTCCGCATGCCGCATATCGTCGTGTGGCACCTCGCGGTGGTTCCGATTGCCGCCTTCGCCGGGTGGATGGCGGCGGCTATTTCTTCGGCTCGAAACGCAACGCGGCGGAGTTGATGCAGTATCGCATTCCCGTCGGCTGGGGGCCGTCCGGGAACAGGTGTCCGAGGTGCGCGTCGCATTTGCCGCAGAGGACTTCGGTGCGGCGCATGAAGAAGCTGTCGTCCGTTTCCGTGGCGACGTTCTCCTCCGCCGCGGGGGCCCAGAAGCTGGGCCATCCGGTGCCGGAATCGAATTTCTCGTCGGACCGGAACAGCTCGGTTCCGCAACACACGCAACGATACATGCCGGCGTCATGGTTGTTCCAGTACCGGCCGGTGAAGGCGCGTTCCGTGCCCTTTTTGCGCGCGACGGCGAATTCTTCCGGCGATAGTTCGCGTTGCCACTCTGCGTCGGTCTTTTCGATCTTGTTCACGAAGACAGCCTCCCTTGTCCTTCCATTATCGGAGAATACGACGATCCTGACGCGTCCTCCGTTGCCATTGATCCGGGCGTCCGGCAAATGGCGCTCTTTCCACCTCGTGAGCGCGTAAAGCCCCGCGAACGCAAAAGGGGTAATGAGGAAGACCCGCCGCGGCACGCGAGCTGAAGGAAATTCGGTGAACATGCCGGCCCGTCTATGGCTATATTCGCCGCGAACCGGAGAAAAGTTACGGTGGCAATCCGGGTGCGGCCCGCCAGGTATGGCTCGGACCCGTGAAGCAGGCCACGAATTCGAACGCGTAGACCGGCCCCAGGAGCCGGAAACACCGCCGCAGTCCCCGGCGCCGCGCCGACGGATGCTGCGCTTCGCCATTCCAGCGCTGATTCTGTTGACTCTGGCGATTCTCTACTTCTGGCTGCACAACCGCAATCGGGAGTCGACGGACGACGCCCAGGTGGACGGCCACATCGCGCCCATCTCGGCCAAGATTGCGGGCAGCGTGCAGCAGGTGCTGGTCGAGCTCAACGATTCGGTGCACGCCGGGCAGGTGCTGGTCCGCCTCGATCCGCGGGATTACCAGGCCCGTGTCGACCAGGCGAAGGCGGCGTTGATCGTCGCCGAAGCGCAGGCGCATGCCGCTCAGGCCGGCGTCCCTCTGACCCGCGCGACCACGACGAGCGGCGCTTCCGGCGCGTCGGCGCAGGTGGCCGCGGCGCAAGCCGAATATCAGAGGTCGCGCATGGCGGCGCAGCAGGCGCAGACGTCCGGAATTGCCGCGGCGCAGGCCAATGTCGCCCAGGCCGAAGCGAATCACCGCAAGGCCCAGGCCGACCTCGAGCGCATGCGTCCCCTCATGGCCAAGCAGGAGATTGCGCAACAGCAGTTCGACGCGTACGTTGCCGCGTCGCAAGTGACCGCGGCGCAGCTTCGCGAGGCGCAGGAGCAATTGAACGGCGCGCGGCAGAGCGCGCAGAACGCCCAGGCCGCGACGCAATCGGCCCTGGCGCGCGTGGCCGAGGCGCGCGCCGGCTTGCAGGAATCGAGGGCCAATGAACAACAGATCAATGTCAGCGCCGCGCAAGCGCAATCCGCCACGGCCGCGATCCAGCAGGCGCGCGCCAATCTCGCCGCCGCCGAGCTGAACCTGAGCTATACGGCCATCACCGCCCCGATCGACGGTGAGATCACGAACCGGAACGCCGAGCCGGGCCAGATCGTGCAGCCCGGTCAGCCGCTGATGACCATCGTGCCCTTGCGCGACGTTTGGGTGACGGCGAACTTCAAGGAGACGCAACTCCAGAACGTCCGTCCGGGGCAGCGGGCGGAAGTCACAGTGGACATGTACGGACGGAAGATCCCGGGCCGTGTCGGTTCCATTTCCGGAGCGACGGGTGGCCGCATGAGTCTGCTGCCGCCGGAAAATGCCACCGGCAATTTCGTCAAGGTGGTGCAGCGGATTCCGGTGAAGATTGTCTTCGACAGTCTGCCTCCGGGTGTCGTCCTGCGCCCCGGCATGAACGTCGACGTCACGATCTTTACGAAGTAAACGGCCAGACGCGCTCGATGGTTTTGCTCAGGATCCACTGTTTATCGTCCGCGTTGAGGAATTTCATCTCGTCGCGAACCAGGGTGAGCGCCTGGGCGTACGTCGCATTCGAATTCTCGATGATGGGCCAGTCGGTGGCCCACATGAGCCGTTGCGGGCCGAAGGCGTCGTAGAGCCGCTTCACGTGCTGCTGGGAGTCGTTCCACGGGTACGGCTGTTTGGAAAGCGACCAGGCGTGCGAGATCTTCACGAACAGGTTCGGGTACCGTTTGAGCGCGATCAGCTTTTCCAGTTCCCTCGGCTGATCCACCGGGCAATCGGCCATGTGGTCGATGACGGTGGTGAGGTCGGGAGTCTTCTCGAGCAACGCCCCGACTTCGGGCATGCGGGTGACCGGCGCGAGGACCGTCATCGGCACTTTCAACTCGTGGCAGCGTTTCCAGAGCGGCGGCATCAGGGGGCCGTGAAACCAGTCGCCACCGGCGTTGCCGGCCGGACTCAGACGAACCCCGCGAAATCCTTCGGCAGTGAGCCGCGAAAGATGATCGGGCGCGGCGGAGTCGAGAGGATCGACCCGGCAGACGCCCTGGAACGTCCCCGGATACCGTTTGAGGACGCTGGCGAGATAGCGATTGTCGTACCGGTAGTGAATCACCTGGATGATGACGGTCTTGGCGACGCCATTCGCCTTCATTAACGCCAACAGCGTTTCGGGCGCGGCGTCGCGCTCCGGGACACGCGCGCCTTCGGCGAATGGGAATGCAGGGTCGTGCTTCCACACGTGGACGTGGGGGTCGATGATGCGATAGTCGGGCGGCATGAACGGACTCAGGGCCACGCCGCCAAGCAGCGCGCGGCGAGTAATCTCAAGCATAAATGGGCTCTAGGGTGTTGACGACATATTTGCCGCAAGCCTCATAGCTGGCCCGCGGGCCCTCGCGCGCGATGTCGTTGTCGACGATCAGCCACCCTTTGAACCCGATCGATTTCAGCACGCGATGGGCGCCGGGAAAATCGACCTCGCCGCCTCCCAGATCGAAGATGCTGTTGCGGTCGAAGCCGTCAGGGGGCGTGTTGGGAAGGCGGTTGGCGTCTTTGTAATCGGCCAGCATCAAACGAGCCTTGTGCTTCTCCAGAGTCTTGACGACGTCACAGCCGGCGAGGTGGAGATGCGCGGTGTCTGGCGAGAAGTAGAATAGCTTCGGGTCGGTCATCGCCATGCACCGATCGACTTCGTCGGGGTTTTGCACGATCTGACCCATGTGGTTGTGGAGCCCGGCGTAAAAGCCCATTTCGCGCGCCGCCGCGCCGATGGCGTTGAACGTCCCGCACATGGTTTCAAAGGCTTTCGGGGCCGCGGCGAAGCGCCGGTTCGGCGAAAAAATCACCAGGTGATTCGCGCCGAGTTCCTTGAGGAAGGTCATCGCGCGCTTGGCACTGTCGACCACTTCTGCGCGTTTGGCCGGATCGTGGGCGTCGCCGTTAAAGGAAATGGTGACAATCTGGCAGCCGCGTTTCTCCGCTTCCTTCTGCATCTGCGCCGCGGTGATGTCGTACGTCTTCAGAATCTGCGGGAACTGGGTGATGCGCGCGCCGATGAAGCCCGTGTCGCGCATGACGTCCAGAATATCGGTGAAGGGAACCCGTGGGAAGTAGTTCCACAGGTTGGTGCCGAGCCCCCATTTGACGTTCTTGTTGGCGGGCAGTTTGTTCGCGGCGCGCGCAAGCGACGCGGCGAGGAGCGCGAGGGTCTGGCGGCGAGTCATTGGCTGATTCTACACCGCACGGAGCGGGCGGGTGGCGGCATTCGGCAGCCGTTTCGGAATGCAAAACCGGCTGCGGCAATCTGGACCTCAGATTGTACCTGCAGCAGTAGCCTTCTGTTTTAAGGCGCGAAACGGAATGGTCCCGGAGGAGCGGCCTTGCGAGGCTCTGTCCGACTGGCATAGCGTAATAGAATGACCCTCCGCCCGTCGGCGATTGCGATTCTGTGCGCGACATCGCTGCTCCATGCGGGGCCGCGGTATCTGTCGGTTCAGGTTCCCGATGAGGGGAATTACCGCGTCACCGTCACCGTGGGCGATCCCGACAGCGACGCGACCACCACCGTGAAAGCCGAGTTGCGCCGCCTCATGCTCGAGAACATCCACACCGCGGCCGGCCAATACGAGACGCGAAGCTTTCTCGTCAACGTGCGGCGTCCGCAGATTGCCGGCGGCGGCGAGGTGCGGCTGAAGCCGCGGGAGCGCGAATCCGAAGCCCGCGCGTGGGACGATCGGATCACGCTCGCATTCTTCGGGCCGGTGGTGAATGTCGATATCGAGAAAGCGGCCGGCGTGCCGACCTTGTATATCGCGGGCGACTCCACGTCCACCGACCAGCCGGGCGAGCCCTACAACAGTTGGGGGCAGATGCTGACACGCTTTTTCCAGCCCGTGATCGCCGTCGCGAATCATGGCGAGTCGGGCGAGTCGTTGCGATCCTTTATCGGGGAGAAGCGGCTGGCGAAAGTAATGAGCGTGATCCAGCCGGGCGATTACCTGTTCATCCAGATGGGGCACAATGACCAGAAGGAGCGCGGCGAAGGGGTCGGCGCTTTCACGACATACAAGGCGGACCTGGAGCGCTTCGTGGCCGAGGCGCGGCAACACGGAGCGGCGCCGGTGCTGATCACGCCGATGCATCGCATGACGTTCGACGCGGACGGCAAGATCGCCAACAGCCTGGGCGATTATCCGGAGGCCGTCCGTCGCGTGGCGCGCGAGCAGACTGTCCCTCTCATCGATCTGAACGCGATGAGTAAGACACTGTATGAGGCCGTCGGGCAGCGCGACGCGCGCAAACTGTTCGCGGGCAACGACACCACGCACCATTCCGATTTCGGCAGCTACGAACTGGCGAAATGCGTGGTCGAAGGGATCCGGGCGAGCGGACTGCCGCTGGCGAAGATGCTGCTCGATCTGCCGGCGTTCGATCCCGCGCATCCGGATGAGAAAATCGATGTGCCGGCCGAGCCGGCGGGCGCGGCGGGGAGGCCGTACGGGCAATGAAGTGGCTGATTCCGTTTCTATTCGCGGCGGGGCAGGGAATGGCGTTGCCGCGCGTGATCGTCATCGGCGATTCGACGGCGAACAACGTGTCGCACCGGGGGTGGGCCGATCCCTTCGCGGCGTATTTCGATGACGCGAAAGCCACCGTTCTGAACCGGGCGCGGGCCGGTCGGAGCAGCCGCACGTTTCGCACCGAAGGGCTGTGGGATAAGGTCCGCGACGAGCTACAGCCCGGCGATTTCGTGCTGATCCAATTCGGCCACAACGACCCCGGTTCGCCCGACAAGGACCGCGCGCGCGGTTCGCTTCCTGGCCTCGGCGAAGAATCGAAAGAGTTCACCCTGCCGAACGGCAAGCAGGAAACGGTGTACACGTTCGGCTGGTACATGCGGCGCTATATCGAAGAGACCCGCACCAAGGGCGCCACGCCGATTGTGCTCTCTCCCACGGTTCGCAACATCTGGAGCGGCATCGCGGTCGAACGGGGGCCGGGACGCTACGCGCAATGGTCCGCCGAAATCGCGCGTGACGCCGCCGCTCCATTCCTCGACGTGACGGACGCGATCGCCGATCGTTACGAAGATCTCGGCATGGCGCAGGTGAAGCCGCTCTTTCCCGAGGATCACACCCACACCAGCCCGGAGGGCGCCGGCCTCAACGCCTCCCTGGTGGTCGCCGCGATTCGGGGACTGAAGGATTCGCCCCTGACCGCATGGCTCTCCGCGAAAGGCCAGGCCGTGCCGCCGTATCCGCCGCCGTTCGACACTGCGCGTCTGGGTCTCACCGAACCGCGCGACCCCAGACTGCCGACGCTCTTCCTGATCGGCGACTCGACGGTGCGCAACGGCCACGGCGACGGCGCCAACGGACAGTGGGGTTGGGGCGAACCGCTCGTCGAGCGGTTCGACGCCGCCAAGGTGAACGTCGTTAACCGCGCCGTCGGTGGGCTCAGCAGCCGGACGTATCTGACGCAGGGACATTGGGCGCGCGTTCTCGGCATGCTCAAGCCGGGCGACACCGTGATCATGCAGTTCGGCCACAACGACAGCGGCCCCCTCGACGACACCGCTCGCGCGCGCGGCACATTGCCCGGCGGAGGCGACGAGACTCGCGAAATCGACAATCCGATCACGAAACAGCACGAGGCGGTCCACACGTACGGGTGGTATCTCCGCCGCTTTATCGCCGATGCCCGCGCCAAAGGCGCCAACCCGATCGTCTGCTCTCTGGTTCCGCGAAAGACCTGGAAGGACGGCCACATCGTGCGCAACTCGACCACCTATCAGAAGTGGGCGGAGGACGTTGCGGCTTCGGAAAAAGCGCCATTCATCGACCTGAATGAGATGATCGCGCTCAAGTACGACGCGCTCGGCCCGGAGAAGGTCGAGCCGCTGTTCGGCGACGAGCACACGCATACCAGCCGCGCCGGCGCGGAACTGAACGCCGACACGGTCGTCGAAGGATTGAAGGCTGTCGCCGATCCGTCCATAGTGGGATATTTGAAATGATGACCGATACACAGGCGGAGCGCGTCGCGGCGTCGTTGGACGTGTTTCATATCGAACTTCCGTCGTGGGGTTTCGCGAATACCGGGACGCGGTTCGGCAAATTCCTCCAGCCGGCGGCCGCCACCACGACCGCCGAGAAATTCGCCGACGCGGGCGCTGTGCATCGCTGGACAGGCGTTTGCCCGACGATTGCATTGCACGTCCTTTGGGATCTTCCGCATGGCGCCCGCGACACCGACGAAGTGCAGCAGTTGGCGGCGCAACATGGCCTTCGCGCCGGGTCCATCAATCCGAACACGTTTCAAGACCAGATTTATAAATACGGCTCGCTTGGCAATCCCGACCCCGAGGCGCGGCGCGCGGCGCTCAGCCATATTCTGGACAGCGTCGGGATCGCGCAGCGCCTCGGCAGCCGCGATCTTTCGTTGTGGTTCGCCGACGGCTCGAACTATCCCGGCACGCAGAACATGCGGCATCGGCGGCGCTGGTTCGAGGAGGGGCTCAAAGCCACGCATGAGCGTCTCTCCGGGTCCCAGCGGATGCTGGTGGAGTACAAGCCCTTTGAGCCGGCGTTTTATCACACGGATATCGCCGACTGGGGCATGGCGCTCCTGCTGGCGCAGTCGGCCGGGCCGCGGGCCAAGGTTCTGGTGGACACGGGGCACCACTACCAGGGGCAGAATATCGAGCAAATCGTGGCTTGGCTGCTCGATCTCGACATGCTCGGCGGCTTCCATTTCAACGACCGCCGCTACGCCGACGATGACTTGACCATGGGCTCGATCGACCCGTACCAGGTCTTCCGCATTTTCCACGAGATTCTGCATTTCGAATGGGAGACCGGGCGGCGCGCGGACGTCGCGTACATGATCGACCAGAGTCACAACCTCAAGGGAAAGATCGAGGCGATGATCCAGACTGTGAGCACGGCGATGGAACTCTATGCGAAGGCGTCGCTGGTGGATCACGAGCGCCTCGATCGACTGCAGCAGCGTTGCGACCTGGTGGACGCGGAGTCCTGCCTCAAAGACGCCTTCTCCACCGATGTGCGGCCCGCCATACGAGCGTGGGCGAAGGGGCGCGGCTTGGCGGAGGATCCGATGGACGCCTTCCGCCAAAGCGGGTACCTGGAACGGATCACGGCGGAGCGCGGCGAGAAGAACCGGTCGATCGTCTCGAGTTATGCCTAGACACGCCTTCAGGCTGCGGATCAAGGCGGATGCCATCGAGGAGTACGATCGCGAGCACCAGCGGGTCTGGCCGGAGATGCTGGCGAGCCTGAAAGCCGTCGGAATCTCGGATTACTCGATTTTCCGCCGCGGACAGGATCTCGTGCTCGTCCTGCGCGTCGAAGATTTCGACAAAGCGTGGGAGAAACTGGATCGCGACCCTGTGAATCAGCGCTGGCAGCAATTCATGGCCCGCCTGTTCGAGCCCGTCCCCGATCTCGCGCCCGGCGAGCGTTTCGCCACGATGCAGGAAGTTTTTTATCTGGAGTAGCGGCCGCCGCGCCTACGTCAGCATATCGTTCGGGTAAAAATGATCGACGTTTTCCGGCGTGATCACCTGGTGATTCATGAACACCGCGGGCGGCACGACCTTGCGCGCCAGGATATCCAACGCCAGCCGGATCAGGCCGTCCCCGTATTTCTCCGGGAAGTACGCCACCGAAGCGATCAGCCGCGTCTGCGGTGTCCGCAACTCGGCGCGCGCCTCCGGCTCGGCGTTTTGTCCGGCGACGGCGCACTCTCCGGCGCGGCCGGCCTCTTGAAACGCCCGTAGCGCGCCCAACGCGCTCGAATCGTTCGCCGCGCCCACCAGCACCCGCTTCGCCTTCGTCTGCCGCAAGTGCTTGCGCACTCGTTCGAGGGTCTCGGACCACTGTCCGTCGCCGTCGATCGAAACCGTCCGAAACGGCTCCGGCGGCCGCAGCACTTCCGTGATGCCTGCCAGGACTCCGCGCATGCGCGCCTTGGGCAGCGCCCCGGCGCGCTGAATCTCCACCAGCACCACTTCGTCGACGTCGCCGCCCCAGTGCCGCTTGGCCCAACGGCCGAGATGGGTTCCGGCCATGCGCCCGGCCTGGTAGTTATTGGCGCCGAAATACGTGGCGCCGGGGTGGGGGATGTCGATGGCGATGAACGGTATCCCCGCTTCCAGATACTTGGACGCGATGGCGGATGCCACCAATTCGTCGGTCTGGAATTCGATGACCAGATCGACCTGCTCCTTGATCAGATAATCGGCGCTGCGGAGGGCGATCTTGGGCTGATAGCGGTTGTCCACCACCAGCAGTTCGATCTCCTCGCGTTCGGCGGCCCGGGTAAGGCTGGCGCGGACCTCGCGGTCGAACGATGTGTCCTGGCCCTGAGCGGCATACCCGATCCGGTACAGACGTCTGCGCCGCACCTCGGTGGCCAGCCGGTAGTGGTTCTCGCCCACCTTGTCGAGGAATCCGCACTGATGCAGGGTGTACAGCAGACGGAAGCACATCCCCTTGTTGTAGCCGGTGCGCGTGACTACGTCGCGCAGGCGCAGCACATCCCCCGGCGCCTGAAACGCCTCGAGGACACGCGACGCGTGCACGATGCTTTTCACCACGTACCGGCTGTGATTGGTGGTCTTCAAGGTCCCCGGTTGCCAGTTGTAACAGTTTTGCGGGGCGGGTTGTCAACCCGAAACCGTCTCTAGGCGGCCGCGACGTGGGCCAGCATGGTCCGCAGCGTCTCGTGCGCCCGAAACATCAGCGACTTCACCGCCGATTCCGAGCATCCGAACTCGCGCGCGATGGCCGCGTACTCCATGCCCGCGTACTTGTGCATCAGCACGGCGGCTCGCTGCTTACCGGGCAGCGACGCGATGGCGCGGCGCACCTCGCCAAATCCCACCTCTGCCAGCAGCGATTCCTCGATGGAGGGGCGGCGATCGCGGATCTGCATTGCCGGCGTCGAGGGACGGCGGTAGTCCAGCGAGTCGTGCAGGCGCTCGTTGCGCCGGTCCCGCCGCGAATTCGAGCCCAGATGAGCCGCGATTTGGAAGAGCCATGACTTGAAGCGCGCGCTCGGCTCATAGCTCATCCGGGCGCGGTAGACCCGCAGAAACACTTCCTGAGCCAGTTCCTCGGCCAGCGCGCGGTTGCGCACCTTGTGGTAGAGGAACCGTTCTACCGGCCATCGGTGGCGGTCCATCAAGGCGGCGAAACTGAGACTGTCGCCGGCTTTCACGCGCAGCATCAGATCGATGTCGTCCATACCCCAAGTGAGACAGCGCGCGTTTCCGAACAGGTTGCCCCCGAGGCCAAAGTTTTACGTTCTTAGCAAACCGGTTATTCTATGGAGCAGGATCGCTAAGAACGTAAAAATTGAGTCGAAGTTGGAACGTCGGCGGTCCTTTGGTCATCTCACTTAGCCATGAGCAGTTTTTCGGCCCTCATACATTCGCCGTTTCCCCGTCTCGGACTGGCCCTATTGGCGCTTCCCTTGGCGATGGTCGCGCAGTCGCCGGCGGGCGGTAAGCGCGCCATGATCACGGAGCACGTCGACCGGGCCAAACAACACCGGCTCGCCGGCAATACGCGACCCGAGGCGAATGCCGCGAACGACGCCGGCTTGGCGCCGGACAGCCTGCCGATGGAGCACATGCTGTTGCAACTAAAGCGCGCTCCCGAGCAGGAACAGGCTCTCCAGAAGCGAATCGCGGAATTGCACGACCCGGCGTCGCCGAACTTCCGGCGCTGGCTCACGCCCGCGGAATTCGCGATCTTATGGCCCGGCGCAGTCCGATATCGACGCCGTCACCGGTTGGCTGGCTTCCGAAGGTTTCACCGTCCATGGCGTCTACCCGAGCCAGATGGTTGTTGACTTTTCCGGCGCCGCTGCGCAGGTCGCCCGCTCGTTTCACACCGAGATCCATAACCTGAACGTGGGCGGAGAGCGGCACATCGCCAACATGAGCGATCCACAGATCCCCGCGGCGCTCGCGCCGGCCGTCGGCGGGATTGTCTCGATGCACGATTTTAGACCGCGCGCCATGCGCCGCCGGCATCCGAATTACACGTTTACCACCCGCTCGACCACCTATCAGGCCGTGACGCCGGGCGATCTGGCGGCCATCTATAACCTGAATCCACTGTTCGCCGCCGGGATCACCGGTCAGGGACAGACCGTTGCCGTGATCGAGGACAGCGACCTGTACGACACCGCGGATTGGGACACCTTCCGCTCCACGTTTGGCCTCACGAAATACGCCTCGGGGTCGCTTGTGACGGCGCATCCGTCGGCCCCCGGCATCGGCGCGAATTGTGTCGCGCCCGGCATTCGCAGCGGCGACGACGGCGAGGCGACTCTCGACGCCGAGTGGGCTTCGGCGGCGGCGCCCGATGCCACCATCATGGTGGCGTCGTGCGGCAATACGCGAACCACGTTCGGCGCGTTCATCGCGCTCGAAAACCTCATCAACAACTCCAACCCGCCTTCGATCATCAGCCTCAGTTACGGCGAGTGCGAGCCGGCGAACGGCGCATCGGCGAATGCGGCCATCCGCGCGGCGTACCAGCAGGCGGTCGCCGAGGGAATCTCCATTTTCGTTTCGGCCGGCGACGAAGGGGCCGCGGGTTGCGACGCGGGAGGCAGCGGCGCCACGCACGGCATCGCGGTGAGCGGCTTTGCGTCGACACCGTACAACGTCGCGGTCGGCGGCTCCGATTTCGGCGACAGCTACGCGCAGACGGCTTCGACCTACTGGGATCGGAACAACTCGGACACCTTCGCCTCTGCCCTCAGCTACATTCCGGAAATCCCCTGGAACGACTCGTGCGGCAGCGGCCTGCTCGCCTTATCGCTGGGATTCAGTTCCTCCTACGGCGCCAACGGGCTGTGCAGCAGTTCAATCGCCCGGCAGAACGGACTGCTTGTCGTGGCGGCCGGGAGTGGCGGCCCCAGCGGATGCGCCACCGGAACCGCGGATTCGAGCGGCGCCGTGAGCGGAACCTGCCAGGGATATGCCAAGCCCGACTGGCAGAGCGGCGTCGACGGGATTCCGAGCGATGGGGTCCGCGACCTGCCGGATATTTCTCTGTTTGCCGGCGCCGGAGTGTGGGGTCACTACTACGTCTATTGCCACTCCAACACGCACAACGGCGGCGCGCCGTGCACGGGCGATCCCAGCGGTTGGGTGGGAGCGGGCGGCACGTCGTTTTCCGCGCCGATTCTGGCCGGCGTGCAGGCTCTTGTGAACCAGCGGACCGGCGCAAGGCAGGGCAATCCCAATTACGCTTATTACAAACTGGCGGCGATGGCGACGTGCGATTCGTCGGCGGGCGATCAGGCGGCGAGCGCCTGCGTCTTCCATAACATCACCCAGGGAGACATCGCGGTGAACTGCGGCGGCGTGGCCGATTGTTTCGGCGCCACGGCCCTCTCGACCAGCGGCGGCCGGCGCGGCGCGGTAATGAACGGCGCGCTATCGAGATCGCTCGACGCCTACGCCCCGGCATTCGCCGCGGCCCCCGGCTGGAACTTCGCCACCGGCCTCGGCTCGATCAACGCCGCCAACCTCGTGAACAACTGGCCCGGCGGTAAATAAGCCCGGAGCATGCCAGCGTCCTCGCTGGCATGCTTCCCGGTGCTATAGCGCTTCTTCCGACCAGCCCTGCAGGATCTCCTTCACCTTCGTCATGAATTGGTCCGCCAGCGCCCCGTCGATCAGCCGGTGGTCGAATGCCAGCGAGAGATGGCAAATCGAGCGGATCGCGATCGCGTCGTCCACCACCACCGGAGTCTTGTCCACCGTTCCCACGCCGAGGATCGCCACCTGCGGCTGATTGATCACCGGCGTCCCGAAGAGCGCCCCGTTGCTGCCATAGTTCGTGATCGAGAAGGTGCCTCCGACCACTTCGTCGGGCTTCAACTGTCTGCCGCGAGCCCGCGTCGCCAGATCGACGATCGACCGTTGCAGCCCGAGCACGTTCTTCTCGTCGGCATTGCGAATCACGGGCACGATCAGTCCGCCTTCGAGCGCCACCGCGATGCCGATATTGACGTCGTTGTGATAGACGATATTGTTCCCGTCGAGTGAAGCGTTCAGCAGCGGGAACTGCCGCAGCGCGACCACAGCCGCGCGCGTAATGAAAGGCAGGTACGTCAGCGAGAACCCATAATTCGACTGGAAGGTCGCCTTATGGCGCTCCCGCATCTTCGCCACTTTCGTCATGTCGACGCGGTGCACTGTCGTGACATGCGGCGACGTGCGCTTGGAGAGCACCATGTGTTCGGCGATCTTCTGCCGCATCGTGCTCAGCGGCTCGATCCGGGTCCTCGGCTGTCCACCCGTAGCGGCCGGGGCGGGCGCCGCGGGAGGCGGCGTTGCGGCCGCCGGTCGAGCCGGAG
>CAZSQK010000100.1:0-30686 GCA_964608645.1 uncultured Solibacteraceae bacterium
TACCGGCCCGGGATCGCTGGGCCTGCTCTGTACCGGCGTGGCGGCAGATCCGGACGCCTGGCGGCGGCGCGGCGCAGCGGGGCGCGCGCGCGCCGAAGCGCGCTACGGATGGGACGCCAAGATCGATTCGGCCCTGGCCTTGTATCGCCGGGTAATCGGGGAGCGAAAAAACTGATGCGCTACCTGCTGGTCACGCATGTGCCCTTCGCGCGGTCCGGGGACAAAGTCGTGTTGGATGCGCTCTGGGCGCGGGACCTCGAGGGCCTGGTGTCGTCGGTGGGGCCGATTCGCGTGGCCGCGCCCGAATTGCCGGCGGGAGCGGCTCTGGCCACCTGGGGGCCGGCCGCGGCGAGCCTGCCTGCGGCAGGCAGCATCACCTTCCGCGGCTTCCCGCCGATCGGCGGGCGCCGCGACCTGTGGAAGTGGCCCAAGGTCCGCTCGGTGCTGCGCGACGAAGTGAGGTCCGCGGACCTGGTGCACACCTCGAATTTCTTTCCGCCGTACGTGGGGCTGTCGGCGGCGCACGACGCGGCCGCGCATCAGGGCAAGAAGACGCTTTTCGTCATCGCCGAGGATTTCCACGACATGCTCGATTGGGAATGGGTGCGGACGGGCGGCAGCCGGTTCGACCGGTGGCGGCGCGCCCGCGCGCTCGCGGCTCTCGATTCGCGGGTCCGGCGCAGCGCCGCCACGGCGAGCCTGACCTTTCTGCACACGCCGGCGGCGGTCTCTCGCTTCCGGCTCGCGGCGGCGAACGGCGTCGCCATCCGGCAACCCGGACACGAGCGCGAGGACGTGATTTCCAGCGGAGACTTCTCGAAGAAATGCGCGGAGATCGCGGCGGGTAAGCCGTTACTGCTGGTCGCAGCGTGCCGCCACAAGCCGCTGAAGGGTCTCGATTTTCTGATTCGGGCCATCGCCATATTGCGCGATCAGGGAATCGCGGTCACGGCGCGGTTATATGGAGAAGGCCCGTCAACTGTCGCGTTGCAAGCGCTGGCCGCGCGCCTGAGTGTGGCGGATCGAGTGGAGTTCCCCGGCGCGCTTCCGCCGGGCCGCGACATCTATGAGGCGATCGCGGCGGGCCATCTGTTCCTGATGCCGCATCGCACCACGGATTTCGGCCGGGCTTTCTTCGACGCAATGGCCGGGGGGGCGCCAGTGATCGCGTTCCGCACGGAGGCCAGCGCCGACACGGTGCGGGATGGGGTAGACGGCTTGCTCGCGCCGATCGACGACATCGAGTCGCTGGCGTTTGCGATTCGCCGCTGTCACGAGGACCGTCCGCTGGTCGTCCGTCTTGCCACGGCGGCTCGCGAGCGCGCGCTGATCAACACGCGGGAGTTCTGGTACCGCTTCCGCGCCGGGCAGATCCAATCGCTGTTCGGATAGTGTTATTGCACGGTCAGACTGACCGCGTTCGAGGACCCCACTGCGTTCGACACCCCGATGGTAATGCTGTGGATCACGTCCGCCAGAGTGGGCGGATTCAGCGGATCGGCATTCGGGACGGTCACCTGGAGCGGAATCGAGAGACTGAACAGCCCGCCGAAATCGATCGAGGTCGTGCTGCGGAACCACGAGGCGGCGGCCGCCTGAATATCCAACGTGAAGTCGTTTTGCGCTAACGCCAGCTTGCCGCCCGGGGTGAATTGCACGTGGGCGGTTTTCAGCGAGCGGTTGGTAGTCATGCCCAACACCTGGATGGTATACAAACCGGCGGTGCTCTTGATGACCTCCACCCCGAACAACACCGGGGCCGCGTCCGGAACCTGGAAATGCAGGGGGGCGCCGCCGGGCGGCGTGACGTCGAATTTCGCCGAGGTCTGGAGGGCGGACGTAATCTGGAGATCGCCGGCGACGCTGCCGGTCTGCAGCCGCACCTGAGTCGTCCCATTATCGAAGATCGCTTTGAGGGAGCCGGCGGGGATGCGGAAGCCGACGGTGCGGCCGCCGGTCGAGAACTGGACGGCGGGGTCGGCGGCGAAACTGCCGGAATCGAAGGAGATCGAGAGGCTGCCGGTCAGATCAACGGGATAGGGCGCGTCCAAGCCGGCCGAGATGGCGATCTGCGCCAGCGCTCCGCCGGAATTGGCCGGCGCCTGGATGTGGAACGACGGCGTGCCCGAGGGGGGCGTCGCCAGGGCCCGCAGCGTGAACAGATTGTTGTCGATGGCCAGACTTCCCGTCAGCGTTCCGGTGGACGACGGCGCGAACTGAATACCGATGCGCGCTTCCTGTTGCGGCCCCAGATCCAACGGGAGCGCTGGCAGGTTGCCGAGCCGGAACGCGGACTGGCTGTCGGTCACGCTGATTCGTCCGATCGTCACTTTCTGCGTCCCCTGGTTGCGAATGACGACTTCGGTTGCGCTGGTTTCGCCGATGCGGGCGGAGGGCAGCGCGACCGTTCCATTGACGTCGAGGGCGGCGTCACCCTGAGATGTGGAATAGCGGAAAGAGAGGCTGGAGCCCAATCCGGAGCCGCTTACGGGAAACGTGTCGGAACCGATACGCAACGTCGTCGCGGAGGTTTGCGCGAGCGTGGGGGCGAAGGTGAGGACGAGATCCTGACTGCCGCCGCTGGCAATTGTCCACGGAAGCTGAGGGGCGCCCGACAGCGAGAACTCGCTGGTGGAGTCGAGAGAGGCATTGCTCACTACGATCGGACCGGGCGTTTGATTGGACACGCGGAGAAAGACGAAGGCGCGTCCGCCGGTCAAGGTCGGTGGAAAGGAAATCGGACTGCCGGGAAGCAGCGGGGCGACACCGCCGAGATCTGTAACCAGGCCGTAGGTAAGGCGATTGAAGTAACCGGTGACGGTGACGTCGAACGAGAACGGTCCGCCCGGACCGGCAATCTGCACGGTGGCAGTCAGCGGGCTCGCGTCGGACGGGGTCGCGCGGATGCCGAAGGAAATGGTCTGCCCCGGCTGCGGATTCGCGGGAAGAACCGGCGCGTCGATCAGCGTCCAGCCGGCGCCGGTGACGCGAATCCCCGTGATGGCTCCCGTGCCGCTACCGGCGTTGGTGAGCGCGACGGTGGCCTGCGTCGACGACCCGATCGCCGCTGGCGGAAGGGTCACCTTCGCCCCATTGGTCAAGGGCCGGTAGGCGTTGTCGGCGGGGGAAAGGTAGCTGACGTTCAATTGCGGCGCGGTGCCCGAGAGATTCAGGGTCAGATTCGCCGCCGCACCGCCCTCCTCCTGGTACGTGATCGAAAGAAGGGCTTGCGCCAGGGATGGGGACGCGGCCGTGTAGCGAATCGAAAATGTGTAGGCGCCCGCGGGACTCAGCGTCGGCGCGGCGGTCTGAGCGAGCACGAACTCGGGGCGTCCGAACAGTTCCGTTTTGATAATGGCGGCGCGCAAGGCGCCGGTGTAAACGAGCGTCACGTCGATGGCGGCGGTGGCGCCGACCGCGGACGCGGGCAATTCCACCGTGGCGCCGCTGTTTACCTGCACGACGTTGCCGTCGCGTTGAATGCGGATCTGGAAGGGCTGTGCCAGCAGTTCCGCTCCGCCCAACAGGAGGAGCAATCCCACGCGCGCGAAGATCGACACGCGGCTCACCACGGACCGTCCGCTGTCATCGCCCGCCAACGGTTGGAGCTCCGAGGGATACGGTGGCGGTCGGAGTCGACTTCGGCCGGAAGACAGCGGCCAGCACACCTCCGGTCGCCGCCCCGGCTGCAATCCAGATCCATTTTCGGCCGCCCCGCGACTGCTGGAAAACGGCGTAAGGCTGGTTGCCATTGCGCTGGCGGATCTGCGCCACGGCTGTCTGCCCCTGTAGGGTGGCGGTGACCTTAATGGTGAAGGCGCCGGCCTTGGAGGGGACATAACCCGGCGCGGTGGCCTCGCCGCGGCCGTCCGTCTCACGATCGATGCCCGTGACGCGGCCCGAAAAATATCCGTGGATGGCGTCGGGCAACTCGAAATGCGTCTTGACACCCATAATCGGGTTGCCCGCGGCGTCGCGCACCCGGACCTTCGGCACGATGACATTGGGAGTCGTGAGGCTGTTGACGGAGTCGTTGCCGGCCAGCACTTCGACGCGGATCGGCGGAGGATCGGCAGCCACAAGGGGCCGGGGAATCGCCGCCAGCCAGCCGGCCACCGCCAGAATACCCGCCAATTGTCGGCACACCACCGCCAGGGGTCTGTGCATGATTTCGCTTAGAATATCATACCGCCCCGAACGAACACGCCTAGCGGGACTTCAGTTGTTCGGGAAGCACGGCATAGCCCTCCGGCGGCGGAAACAGCGCGATCAGGAGTTCGATGCGGCGGCGAAGGTAGCGGCTGGGCATCTGGCGGGGACCGGTTTCCACGTCGATGTCGCAGCAGGTGCCATGCAGGTAAAGAGTCAGAGTGTCCTCGAACGCCTGCCGGGCGTATTCCCGGAACAACTTGGTCTCCTTGCGGACGTTGGTCTGGCGGCGCAGAAGAGCCTGCTTCAGGTGCCAGCTCTTCTCATCCACCTCACCGTGGATTTCGGCGCTCAACTCCTCCCGGATGGTGCGATAGAAGCGCTCCTGGGTCTCGTCGGTCCATTGATTCGCAACCACCCCCGCCAGGGCGTTATAGAACTGGTAATGGTAGTCGGCGACTTCGAGATCCTTGATGCTGAGCGCGAGCACCGTCATATCGCCCAGCGTGCGGCTGGAGAACGCGATTTGGCGTGTCTCAGCGGGGCGTTCGAAGCTCACACAATCCCCTTCCTTGCCGTTGCCTTTCTCGAGATAGGGGGCGAGAAAAATGCCCATGCAGGGAAGCGCGCCGGTGATGGCGGGCGAAATGGCGGCAATCGGGTCGTTCAGATACTGACGCAGGTCCTCTTCGGCCATGGGGAGCGTGGAGAAGTAGGAGAATTTGCTCGTGAGCGGAATCATTTCCCCGCGGAAGCGCCCAGCCAGCTCTTCTACGGTCAGTCTGGAACGGCCTGCGTCTGTTGACATCCCGGTGGCTACGATTGTATCAAGGCGTCGGGCTAAACTTGAGGGGAATGCCCCGAAATATCCTGGTCTCGGCGGGAGAGTCTTCGGGCGATCTGTACGCTTCGCTCCTCGTCGAGGAGTTGCGGCGGCAGTTGCCCGACGCGAGGTTTTTCGGTTGCACGGGACCGCGTCTGCGGGCGGCCGGCGTAGAGACGGTGGTGGATGCGGCGAGCCTCGCCGTGGTTGGGCTGTTGGAGGTCGTAAAGGACATTCCGCGGATTTTCGGCGAATATCGGAAGCTGGTGGCTGCGGCACAGGAGCGGCGGCCGGATGTTGCAATTCTCACCGATTCGCCGGATTTTCACCTGCGGGTGGCGCGGCGGCTACACCAGTTGCACGTGCCGGTAGTGTATCTGGTTGCGCCGCAAGCTTGGGCGTGGCGTAAGGGTCGGGTCAAGACGATGCGTCGCGTCCTGAAGCGGCTGCTCTGCATCTTTCCCTTTGAAGAGGAATTCTTTCGGAGGGAAGGAGTTAACGCCACGTACATCGGGCACCCGCTGGCCGGACGGGTTCGTCCAACCCTCTCCAGAGACGAGTTTTTTAGGAAACACAGGCTGGCCGCGGGGCGTCCATTAGTAGCAGTGCTCCCGGGGAGCCGGCGGGGCGAGGCGTCGAGGCATCTTCCGGCGCTGTTGGACGCCGTGGAGCGGCTCTACCGGGAACAGGCCGTGAATGTGGTTTTGCCGGCCTCGGCGATCGCGGGAGTGGCGTTTTTCCGCGAGCGGATCGGCGGCGCCCCGATCCGGGTGATCGAAGGCGAGAGTTGGGACGCCATGGCGCACGCGGATGTGGCACTGGCCGCAAGCGGGACGGTGACGGTGGAGGCGGCGCTGCTGGGGACGCCGATGGTGACCTTCTACAAGGTGACCCTCCCCAGTTGGGTCGCCGGCAAGCTTTTGGTTCGGGTTCCGTTTTACTCCATGGTGAATTTGATCGCCGGACGGCGGGTAGTCCCGGAGTTAATGCAAGGCGCGATGACCGGCGAGGCGATTGCGTGCGAGGCGCGCCGGCTGCTGATGGACCGGCAGGCGCGGGCGGAAATGAAGTCGGGATTGGCCGAGGTGGCGCAAAGGCTGGCGGGGCATGAGCCCGTGCCGCTGGCCGCCTCGATCGTGATGGAAATCTTGGAAGGACAAGTTGCTCATGTTTTGTGAAAGCCGGATTGGCCGGACCGCCCCGCTGGCGGCTGGCCTGCTGTTATTTGCGGCGCAGTTCGCGCCGGCGCAGGATCGCCACGCGACCTCGCGGATCGACGTGGAACAGTACACGATCGACGCGGAGATATCGCCCAACACGCAGACCATCGCGGCGAAGACAACGGTGCGATTCGTGCCGGTGGACGACGGCGTGACCTCGGCGTCGTTCGAGCTGAATAACGGGCTCAACGTGTCGAAGGTGGTCGACGATAAGGGCAGGCAGATCCCGGCGGCCCGGACACAGCAGGATTTCTCGGTGCGGCTGACGTTCGACCAGGCGCTGCCCAAGGGGCAGCCGGTGACCGTCACGTTCTATTACGACGGCAAACTGACGGGAAACGAAGATTCGCCGGTCTATGGCGTGAAGTTCGCCGCGATCCACCCCGATTTTGCGTACCTCATGTATCCCTCCCGCTGGTTCCCGGTGAACGCGTACACGACCGATCGGTTCGCCGCCGAGATGCGGGTGACGGTGCCGGCCGGCTACTCGGTCCTGGGAAGCGGGCTCGACACGCAGCAGGCGACGGGAGACAAGAAGCTCTACAACATCCGCATGGATAAGCCGTCCTTTCCCGGCAATATCGCGGTGGTGAAGGACCAAGGCAAAAAGGTGGCGGCGGAGGGTGTCACGACGTCGGTATTCTTCCGCGGACCCGAGGCCGACATGGCAGAGCCGATCGGGCAGGAAGTCGGCAAGATCATGTCGTACTTCACGGGGATGTACGGCATTCCGCCGTACGCCAATCTGACGGTGGTCGAAACGGAGAACGGCGCGCCCAACGGGTACGCGGCTCCCGGCATGATCTTCCTGGCCCCCAAGGCGATCGGGCGGCAGCCGAATGGGCGGATGTTGACCAATCAGGTGGCCCGTCAATGGTGGGAGGAGATGCTTTCGCCCACCACCCGGAATCATCTGTGGCTGGAGAACGGGCTCGCGACGTATTCCGAGCTTTTGTGGGTGGAGCACGCGGCCGGCGCGGGCGCGCTGGACACGGCGCTGCGCAGCGAGATGGTCGCGTCGCTGACGATGGACAATGTGCCGATGCTGCAAGCTTCACGGCTGGAGGATTTTTCGCCGGAACTGTGGGCCCTCACGGGGAGCAAGGGAGCGGCGACGCTCAATATGCTGCGGTTCATTGTCGGCGACGAGAAGTTCTTCCAGATTCTGAAGACCTTCGCCCAACAGAATGTCTGGAAATCGGTGAGCACGGACGATTTCAAGGCCGTCGCGGAGAAGGTCTCCGGGCAGGATTTGGGTTATTTCTTCATTCAGTGGGCGGAATCGAGCGGCGCTCCGGAGTTCCGGCTGGAGTATACGATTTACCGGACGCAGAAGGGCTTCCGCGTGATGGGCAAGATCTCGCAGGATCTGGACACGTTCCGCATGCCGGTGGATTTGCGGATCGAAACGGAAGGCAATCCGGAGGAGAAACGGATCGAAGTGGTGGGGACGGCCTCGGAGTTTTCGGTGGACACGTTCGGGAAACCAAAAAAGATCGTGATCGACCCGAACAACAAAGTGCTACGGTACAGCAACGACATTCGCGTGGCGGTGGCCATCCGAAAGGGCGAGCAGTTCGCGGAACTGAGCGAGTTCGCGGACGCATTGAAGGAGTACCGCAGGGCGCTCGAGACGACGCGCAACAGTTCGCTGGCCTATTACCGGATCGGGGAAGTCGAGTTCCTGCAGAACATGTTCCAGCAGGCCGCGAATGATTTCCGCGAGGCGCTGAACGGGGACGAGGAGCCGAAGTGGACCGTGGTGTGGGCGCACATCAACCTCGGCAAGATCTTCGACATCACGGGGCAGCGGGACCGCGCCGTCAACGAATACAACCAGGCGATCCGCACCAAGGACGACACGCAGGGCGCGCAGGACGAGGCGTCGAAGTACTTGAAGACCGCGTATGAGCGGCAGAAGCGGACCGAACAGTAGCGCTGGAAGGCGGGTTACGCCAGACCGGAACGGGTCAGAAGGGCGTTGGGGTCGGGTTCCCGTCCCATGAACCGGCGGTAGAGCTCGGCGGGGTCTTCGCTGTCACCTTTCGAGAGGATGAATTCGCGGAAGGCGGCGCCCACCTCGCGGCTGAAGATTCCTTCTTCGCGGAATCGGGTAAAGGCGTCGGCGTCGAGCACCTCGGCCCACTTGTACGAGTAGTATCCCGCGCCGTAGCCGACGGGGCTGCCGAATAAGTGCGTAAAGGCCGCGATCATGGCGTGCTGCGGCGGCAGCGGGGCTGGGCTGAACTCCTGCAACAGCTTGCGGGTGTACTCGACCACGTCGCCATCGCGTTCCCTGGAATAGCTGACATGTAACAGGAGATCGATGAAGCCGAAGCCGAGCTGCCGCATCTGGGTATTGGCGGCGCGGAAGGTGCGGGCGCGCTTCATTTTCTCGAAAAGCTCCTCGGGGACGGGTTCTCCGCTCTGCCAATGGCGGGCGAAGAGATCGAGGGCGGGGCGCTCCCAGCACCAATTCTCCATGATCTGCGAAGGCAGTTCGACGAAGTCCCAGGCGACATTGGTGCCGGCCATGGAGCGGATCTCGACGCGGCTCAGCATGTGATGCAGGAGATGGCCGAACTCGTGGAAGATCGTCTCCACCTCGCGATGCGTCAATAGCGCCGGCCGGCCGGCGACCGGCGGCGTCAGGTTGCCGCAGATCAGACCGAGATGCGGCTGGAACTCGCCGGGCGCGGGTCCGCCGGTGATCAGGGCGTCCATCCAGGCGCCGCCGCGCTTATTCTCGCGCGGGTACCAGTCCGCGTAGAAGCCGCCGAGCGAGGCGCCGTTCTCGTCGTGCATGTTGTAATAGCGCACCTGCTCGTCCCAAACGGGCACGCCCTCTTCCCGGACGACGTGAATCCCGTACAGCCGGTTCACCAGGTCGAAGAGACCAGCGACCACGTTGTCGAGCGAGAAATACGGCCGCAGCGCTTCTTCGTCGAACGCGTAGAGGGCGGCGCGCTGTTTCTCGGCGTAGTAGGACACGTCCCACGCGGCGATCTCGGGGGCGGCCGGGCCTTCGAGGGAGCGGCGGAAATCGAGCAACTCGCGATTCTCCTCGCGGAAGCGGCGCTCCGTCTTGTCTTTCAGCTCCTCGAGGAACGCCAGGGCGCGTTCTCCGGTGTGGGCCATGCGGTCTTCCAGCACCAGATCGGCGAAGTCGCGGAAGCCGAGCAGATTGGCTTTGGCGCGGCGCAGCTCCAGAATGCGGTCCAGCAGCGGACGATTATCGCGCCCGGTCTCGGTGGCGCGCACCGCGTACGCCTCATACAGCTGGCGCCGGATTCCGGGGTTGGCGAGATACGTCATCACCGCGATGTAGTCGGGCGCCTGGAGAGTGAAGCGCCAGCCTTCCTTGCCCTTACGCTCGGCGCTTTGACGCGCGGAGTCCAGCGCGGTTGGAGGCAGGCCCGCCAGGTCGTCCGGATTGGTAATCAGGAGCTCGAAGGCATTGGTCGAATCGAGGACGTTTTCCGAAAATTTGGTGGTGAGCTGGGTCAGCTCGACATCGATTTCTTCGAGGCGCTTCTTGCCGGCCGGATCCAGGTCGGCGCCGTGACGGCGGAACGCGTCCATGGTCTTGCGGAGGTAGCGCCGCCGTTCGCCTGTGAGCGAGGCGCCCTCGACTGTGCCGGCGTATCTCTTGATGCCCATCCAGAGACCCTGGTGGAGCGGAATTCCGGTGTAGAAAGCGCTGACGTCGGGTTGGACCGCGTTGAACGCGGCGCGCAGTTCGGGATACGTCGCCACCGATTCGAGATGCCGCACGACGCCCATCGCATAGTCCAGAGGCTCGGTCAGGAGATCGAGCGAGCGCATGGTGTTTTCAAACGTGCGCTCACCGGGAGCGGACGCCAGCGTGTCCAGGCGTGAACGGGCGCCTGCGAGCAACTCGGAGACCGCGGGCTCAACATCGGCGGCCCGAATCCGGTCGAAGGGGACGCGGAATTGGACGGAAAGGAGCGGATTAGTCACGGTCGAACTCGACACTTCCTCAGCGTAACACCACGTGCGATAGGGGCCGCCGTACAAAAAGCCGCAAAACGGGTACCATAGAAGGAATGGGTTTCGTATCGAATGGGGTGCCTTGCCGCGCCGTCCAGGGCCAGCGCCTCAACGTTTTTGCCCTCGTTATTTATATTCCTCCTCCGTTAGGGACGTTCCTGGACGACCTGCGGCGCGAACTCGTGCCCAACTACAATCCCCACGCCCACGTCAGCGTGCTGCCGCCGAGGGCGCTGATGGTGGATTGGCAACAGGCCTCCGACCAGGCCAAAGCACTGACGGAGGGAGCGGCTCCCTTCGATGTCGAACTGACCTCCATTGAAGTATTCCCGGTTACCGACGTGATCTACATAGAGATCGGCGCCGGTGGCGCAGATCTTTACAAGCTGCACGCGGCGATGAACAGCGCGGCGCTGGCATCGGACGAGGCCCATCCTTACCATCCGCACATCACGCTGGCGCAGGAGGTTCCCCACGACCGGGTGGTCGAGCTTACCGAGTTGGCGCGCCGGCGGTGGGCGGAGTATCGTGACGGCCGGACGTTCCGCGCGGAGCGCGCCGCTTTCGTTCAAAATACGACCGATGACTGCTGGGTCGACCTCGCCGAATATTCGTTCGGCGCCGTAGCCGTGCGGTAAGCCCCCTACTCTTCTCCCGACGCCCCTATTGCAAAGACAGGCGGCTGTCGATGGTTCACAGTGGAGCACATGTGAACACAGTTGCCATTTGCGACACCGAACCGATTGCCATTGAGGGCCTTCGCAGCCTGGCTGCGGCGGGGAAGCTGCGGGTCGTCGCGGCCGGGAATTCGCTGCGTGCGGGCCTCGAGGCCGTCCGCGAATTGTCGCCGGCGTTATTGGTCTTGGACAAGGGATTCGGCCTGCAGCTCGTCGTGGAAGCATTACATAGCCTGCAAGGGTGCGGCTCCGGCGTGAAAGTGGTCGTTTGGGGGACCATGGTGTCGGATGCCGAGACGCTGCGCTTGCTGCACGCCGGGGCGATGGGAGTCGTCCGGAAGACCGCATCGCTCGAATGCCTGCTGGATTGTCTCCTGACGGTGGCATCCGGTTCCACCTGGACGCGAGAGTCCGCGGGTTCAGATATCGAAGCATTCGTCAGGAACGGCCATGCGCCGCTCACGACGCGGGAACTGCAGGTGATGGAACTGGTGGAGCGCGGGCTGACCAACAAAGAGATCGGCATCGAGTTGGGCATCCAGACCGGCACTGTCAAGATCCACCTCAAGCACATTTTCGAAAAGACGGGAATCCGCGGCCGCTATGGGCTGGCGATCTGTGGGCTCAAGGAGAAAGGGCTGCTGTCAGCCCCGGCGATCATGTAGGGCAGTCACGGCCGCATCTCGCCGATTTCGCGAATCTCGGCGGCGGTCATCCGCCAGCTTATCGAGGCCGCATTCGAGCGCACCTGTTCGGGGGTCGTGGCGCCGGCGATGATCGAGGTGACGGCGGGCTGCGCAGCAAGCCAGGACATGGCCAGTTCCAGGACGGAGTGTCCGCTCCGTTCGGCATAGGTCCGGAGCTGCCCGACCCACTCCAAGTTCCTCTCGGAGAAGACCTTGGGGCCGAATCCGGCCTCGGCGCGGCTGCCGGCGGGCACGGGTTGGCCGGGACGATACTTGCCGGTCAGCAGACCGCTTTCCAGGGGAAAGTACGGGATAAAGGCGATGCCCTGCCGCACACACTCGGCGAGGACCTCCACCTCCGGCTCGCGATGGAAGAGACTATAGTGATTCTGGACGCTGGCGAAGCGTCCGGCGACCTGACGGAGTTGCGCGGCGGAGAAGTTCGAGCAGCCGATTTCACGGACCTTGCCCGCGCGCTGAAGATCCTCCATGGCGCCGAGGGTCTCCTCGACCGGCGTCTCCGGGTCGGGCTGATGGAACTGGTAAAGGTCGATGCAGTCCGTCCCCAGGCGGCGCAGGCTGTCCTCGGCTGCCTGCCTGACGTAGGCGGGTTTGCCGCCGCGCCTCCGGTCGTCCATCTTCATGCCGAACTTGGTGCCGATGATGACGTCCCGGCGGCGCTCACCGAGCGCGCGGCCAAGGAACTCCTCGCTCTTACCCGTGTCGTAGATGTCCGCCGTATCGAAGAAGTTAATGCCGGCATCGAGGGCGGCATGGACCACGCCAGCGCTCTCTCGCTCTCCGATGCGCCAGCCGAAATTGTTGCAGCCGAGGCCAATCACTGTAGCCTCGAGCGATCCAATGCGTCGTTTGTCCATGGTGTATGCCTTTCCAGCGCAATGCTATCCTGGGTACTTGACCCGCTTTGTCCTGCCTCGCCTGGCTCTGGTGTGTCTGGCGGCCTCGATGGCCGTGGCGCAGCAACCCCCCCAGCACGTCGAATCGATTCTGCTCGACTCGATGTCTCAGGAGCTGAATCGCAATTTTACCGTCCTCAAGGAAAAGGCCGACCCGCCGCCGTACTTCCTGAGTTACGAGGTGACCGAGACCAACTTCCAGTCGGTCACGGCGTCTCTCGGCGCGATCACGTCGAACAACGGCGGGAAGAGCCGCGCCCTCGACGTTTCGGTGCGGGTGGGCTCGCCGAAACTCGACAACTACCGCCGCATCCGCGGGGATCGGGGGCAATTCACGTCCGGGGCGTTGCTGACCTATGAGAACAGCCCGAATGCCATTAAGCAGCGTTTGTGGCTGGAAACGGATCGCGCCTACCGGGCGGCGGCCGAGCGGTTTATCCGGATCAAGACCAATACGCAGGTGAAGGTGGCGGCAGAAGACGACTCGGACGATTTCTCGGTCGAAAAGCCATCCAAGTTCGAAGAACCGCCGACTCCATTCGCCAGCGGCGAGGGGCTCGACGCGCGCGCCACGAAGATCTCCGACCGGTTCCGCAATTACCCGAGCGTCCTCACGTCGCACGTGGGATTTTCGGCGCAGACGGATACGCGGTACCTGGTGAATACGGAGGGTTCGCGCGTGCAGCACGGACGCGGGTTTGCCCGCGTCTCGATTTCGGCCTCGGCGAAGGCCTCGGACGGCACGGATCTGAACACGTTTGAGACTTTCGAAGCGCTCGACGCCGCCGGGTTGCCGGACGATAAGACCCTGCTGGCGGCGGTGGACCGCGTCGCCGGCGACCTGACCAACCTGTTGAAGGCGCCCGAGGCCGAGCCGTTCGTCGGCCCGGCGATTTTCTCGGGCCGCGCCGCCGGCGTATTCTTCCACGAGATTTTCGGACATCGGGTCGAAGGACATCGGCAGAAAGACGAAAGCGAAGGGCAGACCTTCACGAAGAGCGTCGGCACGAAGGTGCTGCCCGATTTTCTCACGGTGCTGTTCGATCCGACGCGGCGGCAGATCGGCGGCGTCGACCTCAATGGTTGGTACGAATACGACGATGAGGGAGTGAAGGCGCGCAAAGTCACGGCGGTCGAGAAGGGCGTGCTGAAGACGTTCCTGATGTCGCGCTCTCCAATCAAGGGCTTCGACGGATCCAACGGGCACGGGCGGCGGCAGCCCGGGCTGGAGGTCGTGTCGCGGCAGTCCAACCTGATCGTGGAATCGTCGAACGCGGTTACGGAGGCCCGCCTGCGGCAGATGCTGGTCGACGAGGCGAAGCGGCAGAACAAACCCTACGGCCTCTACTTCCGCGACATTACCGGAGGCTTCACGACAACCGGCCGCGGTGGGCTGCAGGCCTTCAAGGTGATCCCGGTGATCGTGTACCGGGTCTTTGCCGATGGCCGGCCGGACGAACTGGTGCGGGGCGCGGATATCGTCGGCACACCGCTGGCGAGCTTCTCGAAGATTCTGGCCACCGGCAACAAAGCTGAAGTGTTCAATGGATACTGCGGCGCGGAATCGGGGAGCGTTCCGGTCTCGGCCGTTTCGCCGTCAATTCTGGTCTCGGAGATCGAGATCGAGAAGAAGGCGAAGTCGAACGACCGGCCGCCGCTGCTGCCGGAGCCGACCTCGCTCGAAGCGCGGAGGGACGCGAAGTGAGGGCCGCGATGCTCGGCGCGGCTGCCTTCGCCGGCGCGGCCATGTTGTGGAGTCAGGCGACGACGCCCCCGGCGGGGGACCCCGAGTTGGCGGCGATGCGCGACGAACTGGAGCGATCGCGGAAGATGTCGCTGCCGAACCTCGACCCGCCTTACTTCGTTCAGTACGTGATCGATCACGGCAGGAATTTCAGCGTGTCGGCGAGTCTGGGCGGGCTGCTCTCGCAGCGTCACGACGTGGTCAATGAGCCGGAAGTGCGTATCCGGGTGGGCGACTATAATTTCGACAATACGAACTACGCGGGCAGCGGCTTCAACTTTGGAGCGCGCTACGATCTCGGGCGGTTTCCGCTGCAGAACCGGTATGACGTTTTGCGGCGGTATTTCTGGCTGCAAAGCGACTCGGCCTACAAGTCGGCGGTGGAGGCCCTTTCGCGCAAGCGGGCGGCGCTGCGCAATCTGACGCAAAGCGAAAAACTCAACGACTTCGCGCACGCGCCGGCTTTGAATCACGTGCGGCCGCTCTCCAGGCTGACGATCGACGAGGCGGACTGGGCCAAGCGGGTGCGCGCCATCTCCGCGTTGTTCGCGCAGTATCCGGAGGTGAAGAACTCGAGCGTGGAGTTGGAATCGAGCGCCGGCGGCTTCACCCTCGTCAATTCGGAAGGCACGGAAGTCCGCGAGCCGGAGAGCGTCACGTTCCTGCGGCTGCGCGCGGTGGCGCAGGCGGCGGACGGCATGACGCTGCGGGATTCCGTCACCTTCCATGGCACGGATCCGATGTACATGCCGGACGACCGCGAATCGACGCGCGCGGTGAAGACCCTGGCGGAGAACGTGATTGCGCTGTCCAAGGCGCCCAAGGGCGAGGATTACAGCGGCCCGGTGCTGTTCGAAGGAGTGGCGGGGGCGCAGATCTTCGCGGAAGTGCTCGGGAGGAACCTGGCGTTGACTCGGCGGCCCGTGGCGGAGGGCGGTCGCGGCGGCGGCTTCCAGCCGAGCGAGCTGGAAGGGCGGATCGGCGCGCGTGTGTTGCCCGAGTCGTTCGACGTAGTAGACGATCCGACGCAGACCGAGTGGCGCGGACGGCCGTTGTTCGGGCATTACGAAGTCGATCGCGAGGGGGTGGCGCCGGCGCCGCTGCGCGTGGTCGAAAAGGGCGCGCTGAAGAGCTACCTGCTGACGAGGCAGCCGGTGCGGGGGTATGACGCCTCCAACGGCCGCGCGCGGATGCCGGGCAGTTACGGCGCTTCGACGGCATCTTTCAGCAATCTGTTCGTGCGCTCCTCGGAGACCGTCCCGGTGGCCGATTTGAAGAAGAAGCTCATCGAACTGTGCCAGGCGCGCAGCAAGCCTTACGGGATCATTGTCCGCAAAATGGATTTCCCGTCTTCGGCTTCGATCGACGAAGCGCGCCGCCTGTTGCAGGGCGGGCAGGGCAAGCCGGTGAGCCTCCCTCTGCTCGCCTACAAAGTCTTTCCCGACGGGCATGAAGAATTGGTGCGGGCCATCCGTTTCCGCGGACTGAATGTCCGCTCGCTGAAGGACATTCTCGCAGCCGGCGACGACAGCGTGATGTTCGAGTTCATGGACAACACGGCGCCCTTCGCCCTCATCGGCGCGTCCGGATTCACGGCCGAGGCCGCGGTGATCGCGCCCTCGGTGCTGATCGACGATCTGGAGCTGCATCCCATCGAGGAGGAGCTGCCCAAACTGCCGGTGGTTTCCGCCCCGACACTGGCGGTGAAGTAAGCTGCCGTGTCGCGCCTGCTGGGCCGGTACATCTTCCGCGAGATTCTGACGAGCTCGCTGCTCGGCACTCTGCTGGCCACATTCGTTATCTTCCTGCAGAAGGTGGACAAGCTCTTCGAGGTGCTGGTGGCCACGAACCCCGGCCCGAAGACCGTTCTGACATTATTCGCTCTGACACTGCCGCCCGTTCTGCCGCTCACGATCCCGTTCGGGGTGCTGGTCGGGATTCTGATCGGGCTGGGCCGCATGGCGAGCGACGGAGAGGTCATCGCGATGCGGGCGGCCGGCGTTTCGAGCCGCGTCGTGATCGCGCCCGTGGTCCTGTTTGCGGCCATTGGCACGTCGCTGGCGGGGCTGGCGTTTCTGAAGCTGACTCCGTACTCGATCCAGCGCAGCACGCAGATTCTCAGCGAACTCGACAAGACGCAGCTTTCCGCCGACATCAAGCCGCGTCTCTTCGACGAAGGCTTTCCCAACACGATTCTGTATGTCGGGGACGTGCGTCCCGGCAGTCCGGCCGTGTGGAACACCGTGTTCATCGCCGATGTGACGCCGCCCGAAGAGCGCAAGAAGGGGATTGGGGCGAAGGCGGACGGCCCGATGATCACGGTGGCGCGCTCGGCCATTGCCGTCTCCGACCACGAGAACAATCGCATCCAGCTCGACATGCGCGATTACTCGACCCACGAGATGGGAAAGGACGGCGTGACGCACGACGAATGGGCGTCGAACAAGACGATGACGCTCGACGCGCGTCCGCCGCAGCAGCGTCAATTCGCCTCGGGCGCGATGTCCACGAGCGCCCTGCTGCGCTACCGGGGATCCGATTGGCTGAACGTCAAGATCGAACTGCACAAACGCTTTGCGTTTCCGGTGGCGTGCCTGGCGCTGGCGCTCATCGGAATCCCGATCGGCATCTCGACGCGCAAGGGCGGCAAGTCGGCGGGGTACGTGAATGCGATCGTGCTGGCATTTTTCGGGTATTACCTGGCGTCTGTCTCGCTGATCGGGGTGGCGCAGCAGCGCAAGCTGCCGGTCGCGGTGGCGGCGTGGCTGCCGGACGGCGCTTTCATCATCGCGGGCATCGTGTTTCTGAGCCGCATGGAGCGGCCCGGAGATCGCGATCTGATGAGCGGCTTCAGCGATTTCGCCGGCCGCTTTTTCGCGGCGTTGAAGCCCAAGACCGACCTGCAGCCCTCGCGCGTTCTGAGCTGGCTGCGATTCCCTCTGCTGCCGCAGATCGTCGACACGTACATCCTGTCGAATTTCCTGTTTTACCTGGCGGTGGTGCTCGCGAGCTTCGTCCTGATGACGGAGGTTTACAACTTCTTCGAGCTGATGGGCGACATGATCCGCAACAGCTCGTTGATGACGATGTTCACGTACCTGTTCTTCCTGACGCCGCAGCTTGTGTATAAGACCCTGCCGATCAGCATCCTGGTGGCGGTGCTGGTGACGCTCGGCGTCTTGAGCAAGCAGAACGAGGTGACGGCGTTCAAAGCCTGCGGGGTGAGCCTGCATCGCCTGGCAACGCCGATCCTGATCGCCAGCACGCTGTGCAGCGGCGCGCTGTTCGGGTTCAATTACCAGTACGTGCCGGACGCGAACCGCAAGCAGGACAAGCTCCGCGACGAGATCAAAGGGAAGCCTAACCAGACCTATCTCAATCCGGATCGCACCTGGATCATGGGGTACGAGTCGCGGATTTACTACTACAAGTATTTCGACCCGGGCGGGAAAGTGATGGTCGAGGTCAGTATCTTCGAGCTGGACCCGTCGACATTCCGTCTGAAGCGCCAGATCCAGGCGCAGCGCGCGGTATGGAGCGGGACGATGCGGACCTGGATCCTCGAAAACGGGTGGAGCAGCGATTTCCGCGGTCTGGAGCGCATCAGCCCGCGCAACAACTTTCAAGCGACCACGTTCCCGGAACTGACCGAGGCGCCCGACTATTTCCTGAAAGAGGCGGTGCAGGAGCGGCAGATGAATTTTCTGCAACTGCAGAAGTACATCGCCGATCTGGATCAGAGCGGGCTGGTGGACACGCGCAAGCTCCAGGTGCAGTATCATCTGAAATTCGCGAATCCGTTATTCGCGCTGATTATGGCGATGATCGCGGCGCCATTCGGCTTCCTGGTGGGGAATCGCGGCGCGATGACCGGGATCGGAGTGAGCATCGTGATCGGGATTGCATACTGGGGCGTGCAGCCGCTGTTCGAGAAGATCGGCGACGTGGGGCTGCTGCCGCCGGCGATGGCGGCGTGGTCGCCGGACCTGTTGTTTTCCCTGGTGGGCCTGTATGTGCTGCTGCGGATGAGGTCGTAGAGGCGCGGATGGCAGCGAATTTCAGGGCCGAACTCGCCGCCTGCTTCGGGCAGCCGGTCGACGAGAATCCGACGGGAGTCATGCAGGAGGCCGCGTTTCGCGCGGTGGGGCTCAACTGGCGGTATCTCACCGTCGAGGTCGCTCCGGCGAATCTTTCCAGCGCGATCCGCGGGGCGCGCGCCTTCGGGATGCGCGGCATCAATTTGACGATTCCGCACAAGGTCGCGGTCATGCCGCTGCTCGACGAGATCGCGCCGGACGCCTCGGTCATCGGAGCGGTCAACACCGTCCGGCGAGACGGGGACCGCTTGATTGGCGAGAACACGGACGGCAAGGGCTTTCTTCGCGGCGTGCGGCAGGACGCGGGGGTCGAGCCCAAGGGAAAGAGGGCCATTGTCCTCGGCGCGGGGGGCGCCGCGCGCGCGATCGTGACGGAGTTGGCGCTGGCGGGGGTGAGCGAGCTGGTGGTCGTGAATCGCTCCGCGGAGCGAGGCTCGGCAATGGCCGCCGATCTCGCCGCCAAGACCGGGGCGGCGATCCGTTACCAGCCCTGGCGCGGCGCGTATCGCGTGCCGGCGGATACGGATCTGCTGGTCAATGCGACATCGATCGGACTATATCCCGATGTGGAGGCAATGCCGGCAGTGGAGTTCGACGAGGCGCGCCCGGAGCTGGTGGTATGCGACGCGGTTGTCAATCCACCGGAGACGCGCCTGCTTGCGGCCGCGCGCCGGCGCGGGCTGCGGGTGCTCGACGGGCTTTCGATGTTGGTATATCAGGGCGTAATCGGGTTCGAGTTGTGGACGGGGCAGAGGGCCCCGGAAGATGTGATGAAAGAGGCGCTGCGGAAGGCTTTACTCTAGCGACTGCTTCTCGTCGTCGATGCGTACAGGAAAGATGCCCAATCGCTCACCTGAAAGCGGCCGCACGATCGCCGCACTGCAATTCCTGCCAATCGCGGTTTTCGTTGCCGGTCCGGACGGCGTCATTTCTTCCGTGAACGCCGCTCTGACGGCGTTGACGGGATTCACGGCGGCCGATCTGATCGGTCAGGACGCCGCCTTCTTCGCCGGCGATGGAGCGAAAGACCGTTTCAGACAGGTCATTCTGCGAGTCGCCGAAGACGGGCAGCCGGCACATGGGGATTGGGAAGTGCGGAAGCAGACCGGCCACTCTTTCAGGGCCAGGCTGGCTATCGCTCCCATCGCGGACGGCGAGGGCGGGATCCAGGGGCTCGTGGCGACCATGCAGGATATCACGGCCCAGCAGGCCGCGGAGGAGGAAGCGGCCGAAGCCAGGCGGGATTTCGAACGGTTCTTCAATCTCATACCGGAGCTGGCCGTGATCGCCCACACGGATGGGCACTTCAAGAAACTGAATCCGTTCTGGGAACGCACTCTGGGCTATACCATCGAAGAGGGCCTGAACACGCCGTTTCTGGAGTTCATTCACCCGGACGATGTGGCCGCGTCGGTGGCGGAGATCGCCAAACAGAGCGCGACATACCGAACCGACCACTTCGTGAATCGCTACCGGTGCAAGAACGGTTCGTACCGGGTGTTCGAATGGACGACCACGTTCAATCGCGACGAATCCACCCGATTCGGAGTAGCCAGGGACATAACCGAACAGCGCCTGTCGGAAGAGTCGTTACGGGAGAGCGAGGAGCGTTTCCGCATCATGGCCGATAGCTGTCCCACGATCATCTGGGTCACCGGTGTGGATGGCGGCACGCGGCTCGCCAATCGAATGTGCCAGGAGTTCTTCGGCACGCTGTTCGAACAGGCGGATAGCGAGCAGGCCCGGCGCCTGATTCACCCCGGCGACTACCCGGACTATGCCGGAAAATTTCTTCGGGCGGTAAGCGAGCGGTCGCCATTTCGCGCCGAGGCGCGCGTGCGGCGGTCCGACGGCGAATGGCGGTGGATCGAATCGCATGGGGAGCCGCGCTTCTCGTCGGGCGGCGAGTTCCTGGGCCACGTGGGCATCAGCCCGGACATTACCGACCGCAAGCGCGGCGAAGAGGCGTTGCGGAAGGCGAAGGAGGATGCCGAGAACGCCAATCGAGCCAAGAGCGAATTCGTTGCCAACATGAGCCACGAAATCCGCACGCCGATGAACGCGGTGATCGGATTGACCGATTTGACGCTTGAAACCGAGCTGAGCACCGAGCAGCGCGGCTACCTCGAAGGGGTGAAGAATTCAGCCGATTCGCTCTTGAGGCTGTTGAACGACATATTGGATTTTTCCAAGATCGAGGCCGGGAAGCTGGAGTTCGAGCGGATCGAATTCGAGCCGCGGAGAAGCGTCGAGGCGATGTTGAAAGGCCTCGGCGTGCGGGCCGCGGCGAAGGGCTTGGAACTGGCCTGCTATTTCGCGCCGGATGTTCCGCGCACGGTGCTGGGAGACGCCGGCCGTCTGCGGCAGATCCTCGTCAATCTGATCGGCAACGCCATCAAGTTCACGGACAAGGGCGAGGTGGTTATCGGCGTGGCGCGGCTGTCCGAGACCGCGGACGAGGTGGAATTACACTGCAGCGTGACGGATACCGGCATCGGAATCGCGGCCGGCAAACAGGGGCATGTGTTCCATGCGTTCGTCCAGGCGGACAGTTCCCTGACACGGCGCTTCGGAGGCACGGGACTGGGACTGGCGATCTCGTCGCAGTTGGTGGAATTGATGGGAGGCCGGATCTGGGTAGAGAGCGAGGAAGGGCGGGGCTCCACATTCCAGTTCACGGCGCGGTTCGGCGTGGCCGGGACGTCTCCGGTCGAACCGGTGGAATTCGGCGGGCTGCGCGCGTTGGTGGCGGGCGGCGGCGCCACGAGCCGGAAGATTCTCGGCATGACCCTGTCGCATTGGGGATTCCTGCCGGTATTGACCGATTCCGGCGCGGCGGCCTACGACGCTCTGACGCAAGCGGTGGAAAATGGAAATCCGTTTGCGGTGGCTCTTCTGGACGCGGATCTGCCGGACATCGACGGTTTCGTGCTGGCGGAGCGAATCGCGACGGACGCCCGACTGCGCGGTCTCGCAACGGTAATGCTCACCACCGGCATGCGGCGCGGGGATGGCGGCGCGCCGCCGCGCCTGACGAAGCCCGTGGGCGAACCGGAACTGCTGGACACCCTGCGGCGTCTGCTCCATCCCTCCCGGCCGGCGATCGAACCGGTTTCGGCGGCTTCGCGCGGCGCGACGGAGACGGACAGAATTCTGCGGTTCCTGTTGGTAGAGGACAGCCCGGTCAACCGGCTGCTGGCCACCCGCTTGATCGAGAGGCGAAACCACACGGTAATCGTCGCGGAGAATGGCAAAGAGGCGCTGGATTGCATCGCCAAAGAACCGTTCGATTGTGTGCTGATGGATGTGCAGATGCCTGTGATGGACGGTTTTGAAGCGACCGCCGCGATCCGCAGCCAGGAGCGGAATTCGGGGGGGCATCTGGCCATCATCGCCATGACGGCCCATGCGATGGCCGGCGATCTCGAGCGCTGCCTGGCGTGCGGGATGGATGGCTATATCAGCAAGCCGATCAATGCCAGGGAACTCTTCGCGACGGTCGAACGTGTGCTGCTCGAACTCCAGTCGGAGCCGGGAAACGTGTCTTAGGAGCATGAGCGTGCGTGCGGATGCGGACGATGAATGAGCGTAGGCCCATAATCGCTGGCGAAATGTTCCGGGAAGTCATCAGCCCCGCGCGTCATTGCTAATATGATCGCTGCGCCCGACGGCCGCTGTCTGCCGACCGCAATTACGCTTTTAGGAGACCCAGAATTGCGACCGCCGTGCCCAGGGCCAGGTGGGATGGGCTGGACGACCCTCCTGTCGAGGCCGTCGCCGATGTTCCGATCGAGGTCGTCTGACCGGCCCTCAGGCGCCGCGTTCCCTCATGCCAGGCCGCTGGACCGCGCCAGTTTCAGGGCTTCAATCGCTGCGCCACGCGCGCCGGCGGTGTCGCCGTTGGGCATGACATAGATGGGAATGGTCGCCTGCTCGACGCGCTGGCCGGGCATACCGCGGCGGATCTCGTCGAGGAACCACTGTTGAAACTCCTTGCCGGTTTCAAGCGCGCCGCCACCCACGATCAACGCGTCGGGATCGAAGGTGTTCACCATTTCGTCGAAGAACAATCCGAGCGCGTGAGCCTGGACGCGAAAGATGTCGCGGGCCAGCGGGTCCCCGCGCTCGGCCATTCCCCGCACCAGCTTCGACGCTTTGTGCAAATCGCCGAGCGCGCCGAGCTCGTGCTCGGGGTAACGGGCCAGGAAGTACGGCAGCAACGATTTTTCAATCGCGGTGAGGGAGCATAGGGCCTCCAGATCTCCCGTCCGGCCGCAGTTACACTCGGGACGGAGCCCTTCGATTCCAGCGATGCTCTGGTATGGAATCAGGACGTGCCCGCATTCGCCGCCGAAGCCTGCCCTGCCCTTCACGACGCTGCCCTCGACGATCACTCCGCCGCCCAATCCCGTGCCGATGACGGCGGAAATCGACGTCTCCCTGCTGTTGCCGCCGAAGATGTTGAAGTGGCCCCAAAGCGCGCCGGCGTTGCCGTCGTTCAGGTATGTCACCGGGAGTCCGAGGCGCGCGGCGAGCCCGGCGCGGATGTCGAAACCGGCCCACTCGGGATGCACGAAGTTGGTCGAACCACGCGCGCTGAGGACGCCCGCGGCGCTCGCGGGTCCGGGCGTGTCCAGCCCGACGGCGACGACGTCGGACAAGGCCGCGCCCGCCCTTTCGACGGCGATCTTGAGGCCGTCTTCGATTTGCCCGAGACAGATGTCCGGGCCCTGCTTCGAAAGAGCGGGATGCTCGCAAAGCCCTTCGATGAGGAAATGCTCCTTCGCATCGACGAGCGTATAGTTGATGGCGGTTCCGCCCAGATCCACTCCGGCGATCACTGGCATGCGCTGTTGGGTCTCCCGAAGCTCCAGGTTAACAGGCCATGCCGCTGTCTTCACATATGCGGCTGATCGGAGCGGAATGGTCCCGCGGGTAGGCCCGCCTGGTTGACGAGATTGCAGGTGGGATCGTCGGCCCAGGCATACCGCACCGCGGCCGGATTGGCGACCTGCGGGCTCGAGACGACCACCGTGGCGCCGTCGATCCGGGCCTCTGCGGGCACGAAGTTGCCATCCGCGCCCGCCACCGTGAAGCCGGTCACCGCGCCTCCGCCCTTGGCCTGCATGCCGTCGGCATGGGTGAAGTAGACGCGCATCGCGGCGCCTTCCGGAGCCGCCTGTTGAAAGACGGGGCCGGAGTATTCGAGCGACTTCCCATAGGAGACGTGCAGCGCCGCGAGGGCCAGCCGCTTGCCGACGTCCTGCTTGTTCTTGGGGTGGATGTCGGTGGATTCGCCGACGTCGATGGCGACCGCCATGCCCGTATTGCGCAACCGCAGTGTCTCGGTCTGCGATTCGCGAAGCACCGGCCACCACTGGTTGGATTTGTAATTCGCGAGTTGCACGAAGAGGAACGGGAAATCGCCCTGTCCCCAATGATTGCGCCAGTCTTCGATCATGCCGCCGAACAGGCGCCGGTAGCGATAGGCGTGCGCCTCACTGGCATTGGATTCGCCCTGGTACCAGATGACTCCGCGAATGGCATACGGGGTCAGGGGCGCGATCATGGCGTTGTAGAGGCCCGCCGGTGTGTTCGGGTGGCCCGGTCCCTGCGGCGCGCCGGGGCGGTTGGGTGGCGTGCGGCCCTCGGCTTTCGCCTTGGCCACAGCCTGGTTCCACGCTTCGAGTTGCTGGTCGTAGCGCTGCTTGGCCGCGGGATAATTTGCCAGGGCCTTGTCCCAGTCGTCCAGGATGAACTTCAGCGCCGGGTCCGCCTGCAGCGCGTCCTTGCTGGTCCAGGACTGCGCCGGCGTGCCGCCCCAATCCGATTCGATGAGTCCCATCGGCACGTGCAGCGCCTGCTGCAGATGGCGGCCGAAGAAGTATTCGACCGCGGAAAAACGCGGAATCGATGCCGGCGAACAGACTTCCCATGTGGCCACGACGTCCTCCGCCGGCTGATCGGCGACGACCCGCTTGACGTGGAAGATGTGGATCAGAGGGTAGTTTGCCGCCGCGATTTCGGCGTCGTGATTGTTGGCATTGGCCAAGACGAATTCCATGTTCGACTGACCGGATCCGACCCACACTTCGCCGACCAGCACGTCCTTCACGGTCAGGTTGTTGATGGTCATCTCGAGCGGCCCGGCGGCGGCGAGAGGCTGAAGCCATACCTCCCACTTGCCGTTTTCGCGCGTCTTGGCGGCGACGCTCTGCCCCTCGAAATCGACGCGGATGGGCTCGCCAGGGTCGGCGGTCCCCCAGATGCGGACCGGCCTGCCCTGTTGCAGGACCATGTGATCGGAGATCAGGGCCGGCAGTTTCACTGCGCCCTGCAGACCGCCGGCTAATGTCAGAAACGCGAACCATCTCAACATGGGAGTCTCCTATTTCGAAGCCAGAACTTCTTTCACTTTGATCCAGGCCGCATCGCGCGCCTTGACGTCGGCGGCGTGAGTCGCGGCGTTGGATGTCGGATCTTCACCGCCGCGGAAAAAGCCGTGGCCGGCGCCTTCATACACGACCGCGTCATACGATTTGCCGGCCGCCTTCATCTTCTCTTTCGTCGGCTCGACCGTGGCGGTGATGCGCGCGTCGTTGCCGCCGTAGAATCCGTAAACGGGCGCCTTGATGCTCTTTAAGGAATCGTCGGAGGGCGGCGGGCCATAGAAAACGAAGGCCGCCTTGAGATCGCCGCGATTGGTGGCGAACCGGAAGCTCTGGCCGCCGCCGTAACAGTAGCCGCTGACGAACAGCTTGCCGTTGGCGGACGGCTGCTTCAAGGCGTAGTTGGCGCTGGCGTCGAGGTCCGCCGTGATCTGGTCGGCGGGGAGGTCGCGAATCGCCTGCCCGACCATGTTGGCGTCCATGGTCTTGGTGCCGCCGCCATTCGGGCCTTTGCCGGAGAGCAGGTCCGGGGCGATGGCGATGTATCCCGCGGCCGCGAATTCATCGGCGACCAACTGCGCCCAGTCCGAGAGTCCGAAGATCTCGTGGATGACGAGCACGACGGGCGCTTTGGCGGACACTTCGGGATAGACGATGTAGGCATCGACGGACCGGCCGTCGTGCTGCACTTTGACCCATTCGCGATGACGCGTGGATTTTTCCAGCTTTTGCTTGGCCCAATCCTGAGCGTGGAGGGCGGGGCAGAGGAGCGCGAAAGACAGCAACAGGTATTTCATCCTCCCTGTTGTATCAGAACTGGAGTCCTTGTAGCGCAAGCCTCCGGCTTGCCGGACGATTTCCAATGCGCGCCCCCCGCCCCGGTTGCGTTACGCCTTGATTGGCTTGTCGGAGGACTTCCAGTGCTGCGCGTCCCAGTACATCGTCTTGCCCGTGCGGTACGACTCCACGGCCAGATTGATGACCACCACGGCGCGCGCGCCGGTCTCGACATCGAGATGCGGTTTCTCGCGGGTGCGCATACAATCCAGGAAATTCCCGACATGGATCTGCATCGGATCCTTCTGGTCGATCGCGATCTGGATGGGCTTCAGTCCGAATTTCTCCGCGTATTTGTCGCCGCCGAGCGCCTTGCCTTGGCGGACTTCCGGAGTCACGGTGATAAATGGGACCATGCCCTCGAACTGGCCATGGCTGACCATTTCGATGGTGCCTTCGTGGCCGCGAATCAGACCCGGGATGTGGCGGCTGTTGGCCATCGAGGAGCTCAGCACCAGCGAGTGGCCTTTGGCGTACTCGGCCAGCAGGTGGAACGTGTCGGGAACTTCCCGCTCGTCCTTGAATTCATAAATGCCGCCGGTGGCCATGACTTTCACCGGGAATTGCGGCTCGTCCCAGCAGACATTGAGCGGCGCCACGACGTGATAGAAAAGGTCGGTGGCGATGCCGCCCGAGTAGTCCCAATATTTGCGGAAACGGAAGAAACGGTCGGCGTCGTAGGGGCGCTTGGTGGAGAGCTTGAATTGCGATCCGAGCCACAGGTCCCAATTGATGTAGTTGTCGCCCTTGCCGTTGGGCCCGGCTTCCTTATCGATTGGCCAGCCGTCGTTCCACTCCCCGCCAAACGAGTTGCGATGATACGAGCCCTGGCTCATGAGCATCTTGCCGATCATGCCGTCGGCGATCGCTTTCTTGGCCTTCCACCAGATGTCCGCGGACGTAGTTTGCGAGCCGACCTGCAGGACGCGTTTGGTTTCCTTGACCGTGTTCACCAACTGGTGCGCTTCCTCGTTGGTGTGGGTCATGGGCTTTTCGAGATAGACGTCCTTGCCGTGATCCATGGCGTCGATCGCGATCTTCGCGTGCCAGTGGTCGGGTGTCGCGACAATGACAGCGTCGAGATCGGGCTGTGTCAGCAGCTCGCGATAATCGATGAAACCCTTGACGTTGTAACGCTCGGCGCCCGTGCGTTTCCGCTTTTCCCACACGTCGGAGACGGCGGCGATGCGGCAGGCGTCCTTATTGGTTTCGGCGTAGCGCGCGAACTGGTTGGCGACGTAGGAGCCCCGGCCCCCGTAGCCAATGACGCCGACATTGATACGGTCGTTGGCGCCGATCACGCGGGCCGATGTCTTGCTGGCGGACTTCGCCGCAAACGCGGTGTCCGCGGCGCCGAGCGCCAAACCGGAGGCGCCGACGGATTTCAGAAAGTCTCTTCGATTCTGCTCGGACATAGAGCTCCTTAAATGTAGGGCCTCTGGCCCATACAATTATGGCAAATGTCACGGAGCAGAGCGAGGCGGGGTCCTCATCCAAGGCTCCGAATGGAGCGTGCGCCCATTCGGAGCCGCGACCTGCCCGGAGGCTAGACCGCGCGCCGGCCAATGAAGAAGGCCAGCAGCCAAATCACCAGGAACAGGAAGAACAGGATTTTCGCCACTCCGACGGCGGCCCCGGCGACTCCGCCGAAGCCCAAAATCCCGGCGATAATCGCAATCACGAGAAAAATCAGTGACCAATGCAGCATGTTCGTCTCCTGGCCTCATAACGGGCAGATCGAACGCCATTGTGAGATGCGACACTAGGGTTTAATGGCTTCGCTCGACTCCCTGCTGACCGAACAGCAGAACCCCGCGTCGGCCCGGATCGATTCCGTGACAACCGAGGAGATGCTGCGCATTATCAACACCGAGGATCAAAAGGTCGCTTCCGCCGTGGCGCGGGAGATTCCCGCGATCGCGCGCGCCGTGGACGCCATCGTTGCCGCGATCGAGGCAGGCGGCCGCCTCTTCTATATCGGCGCGGGCACCAGCGGGCGGCTCGGCGTGCTCGACGCTTCGGAATGCCCGCCGACCTTCAGCGTCCCTCCGGAGATGGTGCAGGGCATTATCGCCGGCGGCGAGCCTGCGCTGAGCCGTGCCACCGAGACGACCGAAGACGACCCCGGCATCGGCGTGCGCGACCTGCTGGTGCGCGGCTTCACGAGCCGCGACGTGCTCGTCGGCTTGGCCGCCAGCGGGCGCACGCCTTATGTCCTCGGCGCCGTGGCGGAGGCCCGGCGCCTGGGCGCGGTGACGGTCGGAATCAGTTGCACTCCGGATTCCGAGCTCTCCCGCGCCGTGGAAATCGCAATCGCCCCGCTGGTGGGTCCGGAGATCGTCGCCGGATCCACCCGGCTGAAGTCCGGCACCGCCCAGAAACTGGTACTCAACATGCTGTCTACCGGAGCGTTCGTGCGGCTTGGATATGTGTTCGGAAACCTGATGGTCAATGTCCAGCCGAAAAATACCAAGCTGCTCGACCGTGCGCGCCGCATTGTGGCTCAGGCCGCGGGCGTTTCTTATGAACGCGCAGGCGAGGTGCTGGAGGAGGCGGGGAACAGTGTCCGCACTGCGATACTCATGGCCAAGACGGGAGTGGACCGCTGCGAAGCCGAAAACCGGCTCGCCGCAGTTGGTGGAAGAATTACCAGAGCCCTCCATGGATAAATTCGTTATTACCGGGGGAACGCCCCTGCACGGGGAGATCCCCACCAGCGGTTCGAAGAACTCCGCCCTGCCGGCGCTCGCAGCGGCGCTGCTCAGCGAGGAGCCGGTCATCCTGCATCGCATTCCCCGGGTGCGCGATATCCGGACCATGCAGCGGCTGCTGGTCGATATCGGCGCCAGCGTCGAGGTCGATGGCGAGACCGTCCGGTTGCAGACCGGGAACATCGTCTGCCCGGAGGCGCCGTACGAGCTGGTGAAAACCATGCGGGCGTCGAGCCTGGTGCTCGGCCCGCTGGTGGCGCGATGCGGCCGCGCGCGGGTGTCGCTGCCGGGCGGCTGCGCGATCGGCGCGCGGCCCATCAACCTGCACATCGTCGGACTCGAACAACTCGGCGCGCGGATCCACCAGACGCACGGCTATATCGAAGCCGTGGCCCCCGAGGGGTTGCGCGGCGCGACGGTGGAGTTCGACCGCATCACGGTCACCGGCACCGAAGACCTCATGATGGCCGCCGTGCTGGCGAAGGGCGAGACCGTCCTGCGCAACGCCGCCCGCGAGCCCGAGGTGACGGACCTGGCGGAGCTCCTTGTTGCCATGGGTGCCAAAATCGAGGGCGCCGGCACGTCCGTAATCCGGATACAGGGCGTGGAAAGGCTCGGCGGGGCCACCCACACGATCATCCCGGACCGCATCGAGGCCGGAACCTTCGTCATCGCGGGGGCGATTACCGGTGGCGACGTCACCGTCACCGGCTGCGAACCGGAGCACCTGGGGGCGCTCGTGTCGAAGCTGCAACAGGCCGGTGTGACGGTGACACAGCCCGGCGCGTCTACGGTGCGGGTGCGTGGCGGCGGCCCGCTCCGCTCGGTCGATATGAGCACCGAGGAATACCCCGGCTTCGCCACCGATCTGCAGGCGCAGTACATGGCCCTCATGACGCAGGCGGAAGGGATCGCGATGATCGAGGAGCGCATCTTCGAAAACCGTTTCATGCACGCCCAGGAGTTGGCCCGCATGGGCGCGAATATCCGGCTCGACGGGAAGCAGGCGATCGTGGCCGGCCCGCGGGAATTGACGGGGGCAGGCGTGATCGCGTCGGACCTGCGCGCGAGCGCCTCGCTGGTGCTGGGGGCGCTGGTGGCGCGCGGCGAGACGGTCATCGACCGCGTGTACCACATCGATCGCGGGTATGAGAAAATCGAGGCGAAACTCGCCCAGGCAGGCGCCAAAATCCAGCGAGTGGAGTAAGACGATCGATGGCCCACAATCCGGGTTTCCTCAACCTCGTGAACGACGCCAAGAGCCGCGTTCAGGAAACCGATATCGAAGGCTATAAGCAACTCCGCGGCCGCGGCGAGCCGCATATCCTGATCGACACCCGTGAGGAAAGCGAATGGGCGGCCGGCCACGTCAAAGGCGCCGTCCATATGAGCAAGGGCGTTATCGAGCGCGACGTCGAGACGAAGATTCCCGACAAGAATGCGAAACTGATCCTTTACTGCGGAGGAGGCTTTCGTTCGGCGCTGGTCGCGGATAATCTGCAGAAAATGGGCTATACGCAGGCCATCTCCCTCGATGGAGGGTGGCGCGCCCTCAAGGACTCCGGCCTCGAGCTCGAAACGTAAATCGTCACCCCGGCAGGCGGCGCCGACGCCGAAGTTCCGCAAGGACGACCATTCCGGCGCCCAGCAGCAGCGATGTGACGGGTTCGGGAACACTTGCGATCGTAGTGAGCTCGAGGATTGAATCGGTCGACTGACTAGCCGCAAAGTCATAAGCGCTCGTCGAACTCGGCCAGTTGCTCTCGCCCGACCCAATGCCGCCAAGGAAGACGTGCCCGCCTTGGGCTCCGACGATCGCCGCCAGTGCTGCCCCATTCAGTAAGAGTTCAATGGTGGTGTCGCTGTTGACGCTGTTCGTGGTTGTAACGCCAAATGGCACGCTGGTGATTACATCGGTAAATAGCGCTGGCCGCCCGGCTAACCCATACACAGAAAAGGTAAGCGGGCCCCCAGTGTGTCCAAACCGCAGCTCATAGAGCAGTAACCTGGCAGAAATGAGGGTCTGGTTCGTAAGGACAGGGACCGCGAAGTCGAACCAGTTCCGCGCCAGAAATAGAATTGGGCCGCCAAAGGGTTGGGGAGAGGACTGGTATCCCGCAAAGTAGTTGTTCGACGGATCAGCTCCATTATCGCCGTAGAAAGGTATGCAAGCGGAGCAGGCATCTACGAATCCGCGATTGGCCGCGAAAATGTCAATGACACTGGCTTGCGCCCGGCATCCGATGGAAAGCCCAAGCCCAACTAAAATCAAGGCGCGCATGAATAATCATAGGATATACAAGTCTTAATATCGGTGCAACGCGCGTCGTGGGGTTCGGAACGCCCTGTGACACCGGGACGCTCTGGGATTGTCAACGCAAAATAGAAATGTCCTATTCCCTGCAAAGTAGAAATGTCCTGTTCT
>CAZSQK010000101.1:0-30517 GCA_964608645.1 uncultured Solibacteraceae bacterium
ATTCCAAACCCTTTCGAAGAATCCCTCTTGACAAAGCAACTCAGAAATCTTTGCGAGGCAATCCCCGCCCCTCTACATATCCTCCAGCCGGATCCGCACGTCGGCCTTCCCCCACGCCGCCTCATACTCCTGCCGCACCCACGAAGCTTCCTCCGTCTTCCCCTGCGCCGTCAGAGCCGCCATCAGTCCGAACAGCATCCGCCCGTTCTTCGGCGACCGCCGCACCCCGTCGCGAAACACCTTCTCCGCTTCCCCCGCCTGCCCCGCCCGCAGCAACGCCGCGCCCAACGACTCCCGCAGCGGGTAATACCACGCCGGAGGCTCGTCGTACGCCAAACCGTCCTGCATCGCCACTGCCCGCCGCAGCCGTCCCACCGGATCGTCCCCCAGCCGCGCCGCCAGCACCTCCGAAGCCATCGCGAGCACCTCCGCCAGCTTGTTCTGTCCCCACTGCGCGTCCGCCGGAACCTGCTTCCGCGCCGCTTCGAATGCCGCCTGCTCGGCCGACGCCGCCGCCCCCTCGTTCCGCGCCGCCCCCGCCAGCGCCCGCCCGTAGTGCCACAGCGCCGTGCTCACCTTCATCGACTCCTTCGGCTTCGGCTGCTTCATCACCGCGTCCCACTCGCCGAACCGCCACAGCCCGAACTTCGGAATCGGCGCGAACGCGTCCGCCATCTCCGGCATCGCCTCCGCCATCGGCGCCATCGCCGCCGCCAGCGTCTCCGCCGCTGCCAGACCGTCCGCCTTCCGCCCCTCCATCCACCGCGCATACGCGATGAAGTGCAGGTTGTGCATGTAATACATCGGGTACGACCCGTCCGTCACTCCCGTCGCCGCGAAGTACTGCCGGTCCACCTCCGCCGCCCGCTCGTTCACCGTCGCCGCCAGCTCCCATTCCCCGAGCACCAGCCAGATATGCCCCGGCATGTGCACCATGTGCCCTTCCGATGGCGTGATCCCCATCAGCCGCTGCGCGCTCGGAACCGCCCGCTCCGGCGTCGGCGACGATTCCACCGCGTGAATGTACAGATGGTTCGCCCCCGGATGGTTCGGCCACCGCCGGATCACCTCCTCCAGCGCCCGCTCCGCCTCCAGCATCCCCGCCGCGGCCTTCCCGTCCGCCCCGTACCAGTGCCATCGCGTCGGAATCATCAGGCTGTCCGCGTACAACGTCAGCGCGTCGAGATCGTCCGGCCACCGCTGCGCCACCACGCGCATCGCCGCGATGTACGCTTCGGGCTTTGCAAATTCCGGGCACCGCGCCAGCACCGCCTCGACGTAAGCCCGCTCGCGCGGCGCCGTCGCCAGCTTCCGTCCCGCCTCCGCCGCCGCGCACGACGCTTTCATGTCGTATGTCGGCTCCCCGTCCATATTGATGTATGGCCCCGTCGCCATAGCAATCCCCCACTGCGGCATCGCCGCCGCTGGGTCGAGCTCCGCCGCCTTGCGGAACGACCTCATCGATTCGTACCGGTTGAAGCCGTACATCAGCGACAGACCCTGGTCGAAGTAGCGCTGCGCTTCCTGGCTTTTGGTGGCGATCGGGTGTTTCCAGATCCCGGTTCCCTGATATAAAGCAACCGGCTTTTCCTGTGCGAACGCAAGCAGCGGCAGCAGCAGACAGAGAGTGCGCATGTGACCAAACTACTACGGACCGGGCCGCCATGCATCGCCATTCCCGCGCCCGCCGCAATCCACTTATACTGGTTAACGGGAGTTGTAACTCTTAATTTCCATGAGCGGACGGAATATTCGCGCGTGCGACCTGGTCCAGTTGTGGGCCCGCGCGGCGGGAATGTGCTCGCATCCCGATTGCAAACGGCGCCTCGTGCTGGACGGCTCCGGCGCCGACGAGCCCGCCTCCATCGGCCAGGCGGCCCACATCGTGGCGCGAAAAGAGAAGGGCCCTCGCGGCAGCGCCCCCCTCGCCGCCGCCCGCCTCGACGCCTACGACAACCTCATCCTCCTCTGCGCCAACCATCACACCATCGCCGATAAACAGCCCGGCGCGCATCCCGTCGAAAGCCTCCGCGCCTGGAAGGCCGAGCACGAGGCATGGGTCGAAGCCGCCACCGCCATCACGCCCCGCGACCTCCCTTGGACCGCCATCCTCCAGGACCCCGACCGCCGCATCGACGAGGTCGAAGCCCGCTCCGCCCTCCCGCCCGGCCACTGCGCCGAAGACACCGTCGAGCTCCGCGGCGACGCCCCGCGCGGCGCCTGGGAAGAGACCGCCGCCCGCGAATGGAGGGCCGTCGAAGGCCTGATCACCCGGACGCCGCCCGAGCGCCGCCGCTTCGCCGTCTTCTCCCTCGGCCGCGCTCCCCTCGCCGTCCAGTTGGGCTACGTCCTCGGCGACCGCGCCCGCGTCGCCCTCTTCCAATATGACCGCGACCGCGGAACCTGGCGCTGGGACGAAACCGCCCCGCCCGCCGGCCCCCTATCCATCGACACGGCCGGCGCCGGAGAAGAAGCCGTCATCCGTGTGTCCCTGAGCGCCGCCATCCGCCCCGCCGATGGAGTGCGCGCCGGCGTCGAAATCGATATCCGCGTGCCGGTCCCCTCCACGCGATGGCTCCGCCGCCCCGAGCAGTTGCCCGAGCTCGCCCGCGTTTACGAACAGGCCCTCACCGAAATTCGCGAGCGCGGCTGCCGGCGCGTCCACCTGCTCTACGCGGGACCCGCCCCCGGTGCCGTTCAGTTCGGACGCAGTTACAACCCGCGCATGAACCCGCCCCTGCACGTCTACGACTATCGCCGCCAAGCCAGCCCCTGCTACGAGCCGGCCCTGGTGTTGAACCGCTGATGGGATACCTCGAAGACCTTCTCGAGCGGCAGAAGCTCAACCCCGCGATCGAGGACGCCGTGCGCGCGCGCCGCGCCGAAATCGAGACGATTCTCCGGGGCGCGCCCCAGCCGCGCTTTTATTACGGCGGCTCCTTCGCGAAGCGAACCGTCATCGCCGCCCATTTCGATCTCGACGTCGTCGCCTACTTTCCCCCTCACTCGCCCGGCGGCCCCCGTGCCCTCTACGAGACCGTCGAGCGCCGCCTGCGCGATGCCGGCCACGCCGTGGTCCGCCACAATGTGGCGCTGCGCCTCCAATACACGCCGGGATGGCACATCGACGTCGTGCCCGGCTGCGCCTTGGACGAGACTTACGAATATGCCGGCCTGTGGTCGAGCGAGCGCGCCGCCACCCGCCAGACAAGCCTCAAGGCGCACATCCAACTCGCCCGCGCCGGCGATCGCGACACCGTCCGCCTCTTGAAGCTCTGGCGCTGCCGCAACGGAGCGCCGGTCGGTTCGTTCGTCCTCGAGTTGGCGGCCGCGCGCGCCCTCCGCGATTGCGCCGCAGCGCCCCTCGCGGACCGCTTCGAGCGCGTCCTCCGCTTCCTGGCGCGATTGCCCGAAGTCCGCCTCGTCGATCCCGCGAATTCCGCCAACATCGTCACCGCCGATCTCGAGTGGGGCGCGAAAAAAGCGATTGCCGAAGCCGCCCTCGAAGCGTGCGAAGCCGGCTCATGGGACCGCGTTGTGTGGTGACATCAGCGAAGCCCCCTGCAATGCCGCGCGAATCAGCCTCCCCGCATACGCGTGGTCGTCGCTCACCGGCGTGACGAACGTCATTCCCCGCCGCCAACCCGCCGGAGCCTCCGGGTGCACGCCCGAGAGGATCACCCACCCGCTCCCGGCCCGTCCCTCCACAACCGCGGGAGTTCCATCCGGATACCTGCCGGCAACCGCGCCCCACCCGGTAAACTCCGGCCCATCCTCCCAATACTGCTCCAGCGTCGCGCCGTCGCCGCCCGCGATCGCCACCGCGGCCTTGCGAATGCCCCTCTCTTCCGCCCCGTAGAAACGAAACCTCACCCCGCCGGTCAGATTCAACCCGTTATAGCCGGAGTCCCCGGCAAAGAACCCGCCCGCGCAGATTCCGAGGTAATTCACCCCGCCCAGCACCGCGCTGCGAATCTTCGCCGTCGCCCCCCATGTCAGCCCCTTGCCGATCTGGACAAAATTTCCCCCCGGAACAATCAGCAGACGATATCCCCGCAGCTCCGCTTCGCCCATGACGTTCAAACGCCAGGAACCCGCCGTCGAATAATCCAGCCCGTTGCTCTTCAGGATGCTCTCCACCGCCGCCACATCGTTCGGAGAAGTTCCCATCCCGTTGAACAGAAGAATCGGAGCAGTGCCCTTCTCGCACCCGCTCATCAGCGTCAGCGAAGCAACCAGCAGAACCCGGTACGAAGTCGTCCCCACGCAGCGATCCTTTCCGGAATTGTAGCGCGTCATTGCGCAACGCTCGGCGATCTGCTTACATGAGCACGTGACTCGCAGGGTGTCGGCGATTCTCGCCTCCGCCGTTTTCCTGGTCGTCGCCCCCGGATTCGTTGCCGGTGTGGCGCCTTGGTGGCTATCCCATTGGCGCTTCCAGCCCGCCTTCCTGGGTTTGCCACTCTTCCGTTTTGCCGGCGGCATTCTGCTCACCGTCGGCGCCGCCGGTCTCCTCGATTCGTTCCTCCGGTTCGCGCTGCAGGGGCTGGGCACGCCCGCGCCGGTCTTTCCCACTCGCCATTTGGTGGTGACCGGCCTTTACCGTTACGTCAGAAATCCGATGTACGTCGCCGTAGTGAGCGCCATCGTCGGCCAGGGTCTGCTCTTCGGGAATGTCAGCCTGCTGGAATACGGCGCCCTCGTCTGGTTCCTGTTTCACCTCTTCGTATTGGCTTATGAGGAGCCAACTCTCGAAGCGGCCTTCGGCGAGGAGTACCGGCGGTTCTGCGCCGAAGTCCCGCGGTGGATACCGCGGCTGCATCTCTAACCGCCCGCTGCCTTCGTGTTGACGCTCTACAGGAAATCTGCGGAACTTGCTAACCTCCGCCTCCTGTTGACCGTCTAAACGAACAACATGCCGCCTTCACGAGCCGAAGTTCTCCAGGGCACGCTCGACATGCTGGTCCTGAAGACCCTGGACACCATGGGCCCGATGCACGGCTTCGGCATCGCCCAACGCATCCGCCAGATCTCGGATGAACTCCTCTGTCTGAACCAGGGCACCCTCTACCCCGCCTTGCTGCGTCTGGAACAGTACGGCTGGATCTCCTCCCAATGGGGCGCCTCCGAAAACAACCGGAAGGCGAAGTTTTACTCCCTCACGCGCGCCGGCCGCAGACAATTGGCCCGCGAAGAGACCGGTTGGGAGCAGATCTCCGCCGTGATCGACCGAATCCTGAAGGCAACCTCATGATCCACTGGCTTCGCTGCCTGGCGCTCCGCATGTTCGCCTTCGTCCTCCGCCGCGGTTCCACCCCCGGACTCGACGACGAACTCCGCTTCCACATCGACATGGCCGTCGAATCCTACCTGCGCCAGGGCCTCGCCGCCGCGGAGGCCCGCCGCCGCGCCCTCGCCGGCTTCGGCGGTCTCCAACAGATCCGCGAGAGCTATCGCGATCAGAAAGGTCTCCCCATGCTCGAAACCACCCTGCAAGACATTCGTTACGGTCTCCGCGTCCTCGCCGCCAACCGCACCTTCACCGCGATGGCTGTGCTGTCTCTAGCCCTGGGTATCGGAGCCAACACCGCCATCTTCAGCCTCCTGTACGCGCTGCTGCTCCGCCCGTTGCCGGTCCCCAATCCCGGCGAGCTCCTGCAGGTGAACATCGCCATCGCCGGCAAACCGGGCGACAGCTTCTCCTACCCCGTGATCCAGGCGCTCGCCGAACGCAACGACGTCTTCGCAGCCTTGGGCGGTTTCGCCGGCAACTCGTTCTCCATCGGACCCCCCTCCTCGCCCGTGCGCACCCCCGGCGCCTGGGTCAGCGGCGGATTCTTCCAGGCGCTCCAGCTCACCCCCGCCGCCGGCCGCCTCCTCATGCCCGAAGACGACCGGCCCGGCTCAGGCCTCGCCGCCGTGATCAGCGACGCCTACTGGGACCGCCACTTTCAGCGCAGCCCCAGCGCCCTCGGCGCTACCCTGGTCGTCGAAGGCCTCCCCGTAACCATCGTCGGCGTGACACCGCCCGGCTTCACCGGCGCCAATGTCGGCGAAATCGCCGACCTCACCCTGCCCTATCAGTTCCTGTCCCATTTGTCTCCCGACCGTCAGGGCCTGCTCCAGGCCGGCAACCAGTTCAGCCGCATCCTCGCGCGGCCTGCGCACGGCCTCTCCATCGAGCAGGCCCGCGCCCGCTTAAGAGTAATCTGGCCCGCCATGGCGCAGGTCTCCGTCAACCCGCGCATGCCGCAAAAACGCCGCGAGGCCATGCTCGCCTCCACCCTCGAGCTTTCCGCTGGCGGCGCTGGTTGGACTCCGCTGCGTTCCCAGTATTCCAAGCCCCTCATCGTCCTCATGGCCATCTCCGCCCTGGTGCTGCTGCTCGCCTGTGCCAACGTCGCGAATCTCCTTCTGGCGCGTTCCGCCGTGCGTCGCCGTGAATTCGCCATCCGCCTCGCCATCGGCGCCGGCCGCGCGCGCGTCATGCGCCAGTTGCTTGTCGAGAGCCTGCTGCTTTCCTTTCTCGGCGCCGCCCTCGGCCTCTTCCTGGCCGACTACGGCAGCCGGCTCCTTCTCACGCAAGTCTCCCAAACCATCCGCCTCGATGTGGGTCTGAATCGCGCCGTGCTGGAATTCGCCGTGGCGGCCGCCGTCCTGACTGGGCTTCTGTTCGGCACAGCTCCTGCCTTTCGTTCTACCTCCGCGGGCGGCGCCACCGCTCTGCGCACGGCATCCTCTGCCGCTCAGCCGCGCGGCCGCCTCGCCGGCTCGCTCGTCACCGTCCAGGTGGCCCTCTCCTTCCTGCTTTTGATCGGCGCCGGCCTCTTCGTCCGCACGCTCCATAATCTCGAAACGGTCGATCTCGGTTTCCGCCACGAGGGCGTCCTGATGGCCGATCTTGACGGCCGCCGCATCGTCCCCGCCGGCCCTGCAGCCGATGCCCGCGTCGCCGCCCTCTTCCGCGACACCCTGGACGCCGTCACCGCCACCCCCGGCGTCGCTGCCGCTGCCCTTTCCAACTTCACCCCCATCTCCGGCGGCTACTGGTCGCAGGCCGTTCAGGTCAAAGGGCAGTCCCCACACGAGGAGGACATCGTCTTCTTCGCCGTCTCTCCCGGCTTTTTCTCGGCCTTGAGCATGCCGCTCCGCGCGGGCCGCGACTTCACCTTTCGCGACGATGCCGCCGCCCCGCCCGCCGCCATCGTCAATCAGGAATTCGCGCGCCGTTTCCTCCCCGGCGTCAACCCGCTCGGCCAGGTCATTTCGGCCGCCGATTCCCGCTACTGGAAGAATATGGAAATCGTCGGCGTGGCCGGCGACTCCCACCCCAACTCGCTGCGCGAAGCTCCTCGGCCCTGCATCTATGTCCCCTTCTTCCAGCAGCCGCCCGACCGCATCGGCTACGCAACCTTCGAGGTCAAGGCCGCCGGCTCGCTGAACGCCATGGCTACCGGCCTCTCCCGGACCCTTTCGCGCCTCGCGCCCGGAGCCGAACTGCGCATCCGCCCGTTCACCGCCCAGGTCGAATCCTCCATGCGCCGCGAGCGCCTCATGGCGCGCCTCGCCGGCTTCTTCGGCATCCTCGCCCTCGTCCTCGCCGCCGTCGGCCTCTACGGCCTGCTTGCCTACGCCGTGGCCCAGCGCGCCGCCGAGGTCGGCATCCGCATCGCACTCGGCGCCGAGCCTGGCGCTGTCGTCAGGATGATGCTGGCGCGCAGCATGCGCCCGGTCGTCGCGGGCATTCTAATCGGCCTGCCCGCCGCGTGGTGGACCACCCGCCTCATTTCCACATTGCTCTATGGATTGAAGCCGTTCGATCCCCTGACCATCGCCGCCGCGATCGCTACCCTGACCGGTGTAGCGCTGGCCGCCGCCTTAATCCCCGCCCGAAGGGCCGCAAAAGTCGATCCCATGACGGCTCTCCGTCAGGACTGAACCCTGCGGGCGTGCGCAGTAGAGCGGCCGCACAACTACCCCATCGGAAAATGCTGACTCATCCAGGCTTGCCACGCGGGCTCCTGACTGGAAACAGCCGCAGCCGCGCCGTCGCCGTACCAGTAGAAGCACAGGTTCACGTATACTTGTCCGCCCATGCCGCAGGCGTTGAGAAACGCCACCCCCGGCGCGGGTTCTTGGAGCCGCAGGAGTTCATGAGGCTCTTTGCCCCCGCCGATCTGATCGACGCATCCGGCCAGGCGCGGCACGCCCGCCGGCGTGCTCCAGGCCTGTCCGGGCCCACGATCCGTCAGGCCAAGGAACGCCAGAAACTCGTTCCACGCCGGCTTCTCTCCATCGTGCGCCAGGCCCATCAGTTGAACGATGGAACAAGGCTGGCCGCGGAATTCGGTGAGGTAGAGGCGCAGGATGCGGAAGAAACTCGGCCACCCCGATTCCACACTCTCGAGTTGATTGTCCCAGTCGTCGGTAGCCGCGAACAGACTATGCACGACCCGCACGATGCAAGTGCCGCCGGAGCGAGCCTCCACCACCCATTCGGTGGCCATCGGTGGCATACCCGGAGCGAAACCCGGGCTCTCCGCGGCGAACCTGTGGGGCGGATCCCAGGCGGTGATGGTGGCTTCGGAATCCATGCCCGGTCCGAAGCGCGATGCGATCGTTCCGCCCACGCGCTCGTCGCTCTGGGTGGGAACGAACCAGGACGAGACTCCGGGCCCCGTGGCGATGGCCTGCCAGACTTCCTCCGGGGTTCCGGGGACCTCGGTTTCCACTTGTACGGATCGGCGGCCCGATTCTTCTTTACGTACGCTCATGACGGCTCCTTTATTGGCGTTCTGTGACGGCTTGGCCCTTGTGCGGCAGAGGATGAGCAACCACGACCAACCGGTGCGCACGGCCTTGTGGGGCGGATGCGTCGTGGTAGCGCGCGGCGAGCGATGCCACCGCTGCCGTAAGATCCTGACTGAAGGCGGCGCGATCGGCGGCGGACCGGAAGCGAATCACGGTGTCGATCGACAGCGTGGGCAAGCGCTTCTCCGTCTCTTCGGCCCGCCCCGCCAATGCCTTCACTTCGCGCACGATGCGGGCGGCCAGCGCCAGCAGATAACTGGCGGAAAGCCGGTCGGCGCCCCGGTCCGGATCGGCGGCCACCGGCCCCATGGCCCCCGGAGAAACAATGTACGATGCGGCGCTGGCCACCATGAGACGCTCCGTGAGCCCGCCCCACTGCCGCTTTTCCGCCACGCGGATCAGGTGGTGGGTCTCGAGCGCGCGCAGGTGATAGTTGATCTTCTGCCGTGCGATCCCCATTCTCGCGGCAAGCGTGGCGGCGGAAGCCGGTTCCGCCAGTTCCGCAAGCAAGCGGCTGCGCACTGGTTCGAGCGCGATCATCGCCGCGGCCGGATCCTCAATGACGTCGACTCCCAACATCCCCGTAGCCCATCCCCTGAATGATTAGAGCATTGACAATTTTATTTGTCAATCAAAAACCGATCCGCTGGGAGTGGACGCGATTGCGCCTCAATGCTGGACTCGAAATGGAACGTTGGAGCGTGCCTAGGCAGACTACGAGTCAGTCATGACGGACCGCAGCCATGGGGTCTGTCCTGGACGCTTTTCGTGCGGGTAGGTAGCCGGCTACGAGGGCAGCGCCGAGGAGGATCGCCACCGCGGCCGCCAAGGCCCCCGGATCGCCCGGTTTGACTCCGAACAGCAGAGACTCAATCAATTTCGACGCGCTCAGCGCCGCCGGCACACCAATCGCCAGCCCGAGGATCGCCAGCATCAGGACGTCTCGTAACAGCATCCAGACTACGGTTGCGCGCTGCGCCCCCAGTGCCATGCGGATTCCGATTTCGCCCGTGCGCCGCACCACGGTGTACGACGTGGTTCCGTACAATCCCACGCATGCGATCGCCAGCGACAGCATCGCGAACGCCGTGCAGAGGCGCGCGAACAGCGTCTCCGGGACCATCTCGCGCTCGATCTCTGCCGTCTGCGTGCTCAGTGCCGCCACCGGGATCCGCGCGTCGGCCTGGTGCAAGATCTCGCGAACCGCGCCCGCGGCGCCCAACGGATTGCCGGCCGTGCGCAAAAAGTAAGTCAACTCCGCCACCATCCGTTCCGAGGTCTGTTCGAACGGCTGGTAAACCACCGCCGGAAATTCGCCGGTCAGGTCGTCATACCGCGCGTTTCTAGCCAGCCCCACGATTTCCATCTGTTGCGGTTTGGCGTTGTCCAATCCAAAGCTGATGACCGTCTGTCCCACCGGATTTCCGCCGCCGAGATTCACCTTCACCCAGGCCTCGTTCACAATCGCCACTCGCGGTGTGTCCTTGCGGTCGCGCTCGTTGAATTCGCGGCCGGCCGCCAACGGAATGCCCATGCAGCGAAAGAATCCTGGAGCCACACCCAGCACACGGGTCGCCGCGCGGGAGAAGCCCGAGCCGCGCCCGGTAGGCGCGTGCTCCGGCCGCTGTTGACCCAACGGCACAACCGCCCATCCCCACGCGCCCCTGCCAATCAATGGCGAATCTGCCATGGTCGCGCTGCGGACGCCCGGAATTGCCGCCAGGCGCGTTTCGAGATTGCTGTAAAACGAAAAAATCTCCGGATCGCGATGGCCGGCCTGGCGCGCGTTTACTTTAAAGACCAGCACTTGATTGCGATCGAAGCCCACGTCCAACGAATGTAAATTCGAAAGCGTCCGCACAAACAGGCCCGCTCCCACCAGCAGTAAGAGGCAGATCGCCATCTGCGAAACCACCAGCATCCGGCCCAGTCCAAATCGCGCCGGGCGCGGCCTGCCGCTACGGCTCTCTTTGAGCACCGGCATGGGATCCTCCCTCGCCGCCTCGAGCGCGGGAGCGAGTCCAAACAGCAGTCCCGTCCCCACCGTCAGAAACAGAGCGGCCGCCAGGACGCCTGGGTTCAACTCCGGCTGCATCGCGAACGGCGCGCTTCCGGCAAAGAGCACATCGGTAAGAAACCGAATGCCCCAAACGGCCGCCAGAATCCCCGCGCCGCCACCCAGCAGGGCGAGCAACAGGCTCTCCGTCAGCAATTGCCGGATCACCCGCCATCGCCCCGCCCCGATGCTCAGCCGCACGGCCATCTCCCGCCGCCGGGCCTCGGAGCGCGCCAGCAGTAAGTTCGCAATGTTGGCGCACGCGATCGCCAGAATCAGCCCGACCATGGCCAGCAGGATACCCAGCGTTTGGGAATAGGACCGCCGTAGGCGATCCACGCCTCTGCCGCCATCCTCCAACAGGAACCGTGGGAGTGTCTTTCGTTCCAGGTCCGTGGTTGCCGTGGCGGCGACCCAGGCGTCGAAAGCCCACGACAGCCCGGCTTCCGCCTGCGCGCGCGTGACTTCGGGTCGCAGACGGCCCATCATCTCCATCCAGTAGTAGTGTTCGCCCTGATAACGCCCCATCGCTGTCGGATCCTTTTCCGGATCCAGCAGCAAGTCGGCGTGAAGCGGAAGATATAAGTCTGGCGACTTGGAAGGGTCAACTCCGAAGAACCCGCGTGGCGCCACTCCGATCACCGTGAAGGGCTTGTTGTTGATCGAGAGGGTCTGCCCCGCGGCGCTGGCCGCGTCCCCCAGCCGCCTCTGCGCAAATCCGTAGCTGAGCACCACCACAGGCGGCGCTCCGGCCCGGTCGTCATCGCCCGCCACCAATCGGCCTGCCGCGGGAACCGTCCCGAGTCCTCGGAAGTAATCTCCGGAAACGTACTCGCCTTCCGTGATCTCGGCCTGTTGCCCAACCACGACATTGAGCTTTCCCGCCGGATGGTATGCGAACAGAATGGACAGCGCGCCGCCGCTCGCTTTCCGCAGCGCCTCAAAGGCCGGATACGGGAAGATCGGCGACGTCAGCCCCGTCTTCGGATCCTCATCGAAGTAGCCGCTGGCGTCATGCACCACGGTGTCTTCCGTGCCCTTCTTTGCGGTCATGTGCCATTTCAGCAGCACCAGCGACCCGGGATCCCGCACGGGCAGCGGCCGCATCAGCAAAGCATCCATGAAGCTGTAGATCGCCGTGTTGGCGCCAATTCCCAGCGCCAGCGACAGCGACGCCAGGACCGTGAATGCCGGATTGCGCAGCATCGTCCGCGCCCCATACCGCAGGTCCTGAACGAGTTGTTCCAGCAGCGTCCAGCCCCACGCGCCGCGAGTGTCTTCCTGCACCAGGCCCAGGTTTCCCAGCTCTCGCCGCGCTGCCCCGCGCGCTTCCTCCGTGGACATCCCGGCGGCGTGGCGCTCGGCGGTTTCCTCCTCCAGGTGAAACTGAAGTTCGGCCGCGAGTTCTTCCTCCTTGCTCCGTCGGCGCATCAGCCAGCCCACCTTGCGAAAGAGCGCGATCATTGGCCCTCCTGGTCCGCGGGGCTCAGGATCAACCCCATGGCCCGCGAGAACGTCTCCCACTTCGATTGTTCGGTGACGAGTTGTTTGCGCCCGAGCGGCGTGAGGCGATAGTAGCGGGCGCGTTTGCCTTTGTCCGACAGCTCCCACGAAGCCGCCACCCAACCCTTCGCCTCCAGCCGGTGCAGCGCCGGGTACAAGGAACCCGTCTCAACCTGCAGCAGTTCTTCGGAGGCGCGCTGAATGTGTTTCGCGATGGCGTGGCCGTGCTTTGGCTCTCCAAGCAGCGTGCGGAGGATGAGAACATCGAGAGTGCCTTGCAGGAGTTCGACGCGCGCTGGCGGTTTGTCGGCCATTGTGTAGTGATTCTACTATGGATTCTGTAGGGTGTCTACTAGCCGACGCTGCTGAAGAGTGCACGGACAACCGGAGCCGCGCTTGTTACACGCGGATTGCTTCAGCGCCTATGCGGGATAATGCGCCCTGTCTTGCACATGTAATCGCGATAAGCATCACCGAAATACGAGCGCATCATCTGTTCTTCCCGGGGAATGCGTAAAACGCACAGTGCAGCGAACGTCACCAGGGCCGACCATCCGGCGAGCCAGTTCTCGAGCAGCAGTCCCTGCCCGATGTCCCATAGCAGAATTGCGGCATACATGGGATGCCGAACAGATGCGTAGGCGCCGTGTCTAACCAACTGATGTCCCTTGCGCAATTCCAGGGAAATCGACCAGTTCCGGCCCAGGTCCGCATGTGTGCGCCAGAATAGCCAAAGCGCTCCGGCAAGAATCACTGCTCCGCACCAGGGAACAAATCCAGGGAACCGATAATCGGCAAACGCCAGCCAGGACGTGAAAAGGTATAGGACCGGAAGCAAAAGACTACCCACGCCCACGCCCACGAGCAAAGCCCGCTCCCGCCCGTCAACATGTGTGATCACCGTCTCCTTGCCTTTCGTTTGGCGGTCGTAGAGACCGCGAATCGTGACGTAGACGATGAATGCAACCAGAAAAAACAGGTTCCAGCCATGAATGTGCATGAGTGTTGATGTATTGTATTCGAGTCCAATGCTCCTTGACACAGTTGCCGTTGGCGGCTCATTGTCCTATAAATTGGCGGGAGAGATCAGTCGCCAAGCGCCTGGAGTACACGCTGCCGCAGTTTTCGAGAGGAAGTCCGTCGCTGGATATGCCACATTCACCAGTTCCGCCGATCTGAGTTCCAGGCGATGGAAAGCACGATGGAAAGCCAGGCAGCGTATCGATACTGGCGGCCAAAGTAGACGGATTACTCGTGCCGGAGCGCAACCATCGGGTCCACCGACGCTGCCCGCAGCGCCGGACCGCAACAGGCAATGAGCGCCGTTACCGCGAGGATACCCGCCGTCGCCGCGAACGTCCATAGGTCATTCGGCGCCACTCCGTAAAGGAGGCTGGCCATCAGCCGGGTCAGCGCGGCTGCCGCCGCCAAACCAGGCAAGATGCCGGCCAATGCGATGCGCATCCCTTGCCGTGCGACCATCCATGCAATTTCGCCGCGGCGCGCCCCCAGCGCCATCCGCACCCCAATCTCGCGCGTCCGTCGCGTCACCGTATAAGCGATTACGCCGTAGATTCCAATGCTTGCCAGAAGCACCGCGGTCGCCGCAAACGTGCCGAGGAGGAAGAGGTTGAACCGGCGCGGCGCGATAGAACTCGCGAGCGCCTGCTCGAGGGTCGAGAAGTCATACACTGGTTGCGTGGGGTCGACCTGGCGGACGGTCTCGCGCAACGCCGGCATCAGCCTCGTCGCCGAGCCCGCAACTCGGGCGGCAACTCGCGTCGAGCGGTTCACGGGCAGGCGTTCGTAGGCGACGTAGACCTCGGGCGTAGGCTCCGCGTCCAGTTGATTCGCTTTAAAGTCCGCCACCACGCCCGTGATCGTCTCGTTCAGGATGAAGCCGCCGATGTGATGCCCTGCGACATCGATGCCCGCCTGTCGCGCGAACGCTTCATTGACCACGACGCCGAACAGGCTGCCCTCGGCCGGCCCCGATCCCCTGACCAGCGGCGATCCCATTGCTTGCAGATAGCCGCTGGAAACACCTCGGACAGCGGCGAACAACTCGCGACCCTCCACCCGCACTGTCGTATTCATCGAACCCGTGTGGACGCCGGCTGCCTCGACGCCCCGTGTGGCCCGCACCCGCCGGAGCAATTCCTCCGTATACGCCTGCTTCGCTGGCCACGCGCCGTACTGTGGGCCGGAGAGCGTGACCCCCATGACCAGGATTCTCTCCGGCGTGAATCCCGGCGGCGATTCGTGCATGCGCCAGAGGCTTTTCAACAGGAGCCCCGCGCCGGCCAGCAGCACGATCGCCAGGGCGAATTCGAGGGTTGCCACGAGTTCGAGCCATCGGCCTCGGTCGCGCCCCGACGCGCTGGATTCCGCCTTGAGGGCCTCGTGCACCCCCGCGCCCCAAAGGACGAATGCGGGCGCCAACCCAAACGCCATGCCGGTCGCCAACGACGCGGCGACGGTAAACCAAAGGACTGGCGCGTCGATTGTCGATTCCGCCAGCCGCGGCACGGCGGAGGGCGCGGCCGTCTTCAGTCCTTCCAGGGCCACGCGCGCCAGCGCCACACCGAGCGTCCCGCCCGTAGACAGTAGCAGACCTTCGGCGAGCGATTGGCGGAGCAGCCGGGCCCTGCCCGCGCCCAAGGCGGTCCGGATCGCAATTTCACGTCGTCGCCCCGCCGCGCGGGTCATCAGCAGATTGGCGATGTTGGCGCACGCGATCAACAGCACAAATCCGGCCGCCGCAAGCAGCAGCAACAGTGCGCGTCGCGCGCCGCCCGAGATCTTCTCGCGCAGAGGCATGAAGGTCAGACTGCGGGAGTTCTGGTAAACTCCCGGCCGGACGCGCGCTCGGTTTGCGTATAGGGTCTGCATCTCGGCCCGCCCCTCGTCCAGAGAGACGTCGGGCCGCAGTCTCGCAACGATGTGCAGCGCGTACGGCGCGGGGCCCAGACGCCGGACGGCAGGCTCCCATATGGTGTAGACCGCTGGATCAGGCAGGGACAGCAGTCCGGCGGGAATTGGGATGTAGCCGTCGATCTCGCCCTGTTTATACTGTTGGGGAAAGGCGAACCGGAAGTCCTTCGACAGGACGCCGACTACGGTGAACGGGTGTCCGTTGAGCGTGACCGGCCGCCCGATGACGGCAGGGTCCCCGCCGAACCGCCGCAGGAAGAGACTCCACGAGATGACCAGCACGTCCGGCTCGGTTTCGGCGAACAACCGCCCGTGCGCCTGCCGGGCTCCGGCCAGCCGCCAGAAGTCTCCGGCAATCGAGGCGATCCGCTCCTCAGTCGCCTCTCCGCCGGCAACCAGAGCAAGGTCGTCGTTTCCATAGCCGGTCATCGCGTCGAACGACCGCGCTTGCTGCTTCCACTCGAGATACGCGCCGCGCCCCGCGAAGATATCGCGGCCTTCGCGATCGCTGTGGTCGGTGATCCACATGAGCCGCTCTGGGTTTGGGCACGCGAGCGGACGAAACAGCGCGGTATGGGCCACGCTGAAAATAGCGGTATTCATCCCGATGGCGATGGCAAGGGTCGCCGTAATGGTTCCAGTCAGTCCCGGGCTACGCCATAAGATGCGGAGAGCAAATCGAAAGTCCTGGATCACGGGTTCCCCTCGGGACATTAGACACCGCAAAGCGAAGATCGGCTCGCGGCGTGGCCGTGCTTTGGCTCTCCAAGCAGCGGGCGGAGGATTAGAACATCGAGAGTGCCTTGCAGGAGTTCTACGCGCGCTGGTGGTTGTCGGTCATTGTGTAGTGATTCTACTATAGATTCTGTAGAGTGTCTACTAGCGACGCTGTTGAAGAGTGCACAACGGACAACCGGAGCCGCGCTTACCGTTTCGGGCCGTGAGAATCTCCTCGGGGAAATTGGCGAGTCGGGGGGATGTCGTTCGCGGTTTGGAATGCTGTCGTCTTCGCGGACGTGCTCGACGACGGTCAGTAGCTCGAAGAGGTCCGACCAATCACAGCTAGTCAAGCCGCCCTCAACTTATTCAACATGCCGTGCGAAATTTTGACAACGTTGGTCTTGACAACAGCCCAAAGCGGAGAGATGACCTCAAGAAATCGGTGTGGTGGCACGACCGCACTCCAACTGACGTCTTGGTACACAGAAGGAACTGTCGTGCGCCGCCACCACTTGCCGCCAGAAACCATTCGGGGCATAAGAACCTTCCCGCACATTTCCACCGCTGCTCTGTCCCATTCTGCTCCCACAAATCGCTTTATTGTTATAGATGCGTTTGCCGCATCTCCTAATGTCGAGAACCTAGACGAACTGAGACGAACTCAATTGGAGCGAAGGGCTGATCACGCTCCTCGGGACATGAAGAAGGCTGGAACCTGATCCACTTCGAAACTTAGGAATCAATATGAAGACCCTCCACAAACTCTTGAAGGTTGGCTCCCGGCCATGGCGGATGCCATGCTCGTGCATCCTCTTGATTCTTCTCGCCGGTACGAGTGAGGCATGCAAAGAAAACCAAGGCGGTGTCGTACGACCGCCGTTGGCGCAAACCTTAGCCATGAAAACGCCGGCTGAGAAAACTCTCCAGACCTTGGCGGCGGCCACTGTCGTCTCCTCGGACCCGGACATGTGTCCATCCGCCGACAAGCCCGATCCGAGCGAGACCCCTATTGGCGGGCTCAGTTCGCGCGCAGCGTACCAGTTCTCCTCACCGCCGCACCTTCAGAACTTGTATGCTCGGCTGGTCTTACTGACACAGGTTTGCACCGACAGCACGCTGAGTTCAAAGGATCGTACCCGCCTGCAGGCTATCCTCAACGCGCTCAAGATCACGAACGCGCGCTCGTTTGCTGCGACGATTTCGATTACCGGGGCGAGCCTGGGCGGCATCAAGTATCCTCAACTCGCGCCATTTAGCTATGCATATGATCAGCAGAAGTCGACCTACTCGGTGCAGACGATTGGCAAAGGCGTGATCCCTTGGCAAGTCACGAGCGCGTTTGACGTTCAGTACGCCTATAGTGCGAACACGAATATCTCCATCAACACCGCGAGCCTCTTCAGTGGCATCGTTACCGCGATTGCGGGTGCGGGGACCGCTACGTCGCTTCTCTCGCCGGCCGCGAACGCCTATCTTGCCGCAGGCCAGACGGTGGTGCAAAGCGTAGCGCAGTCCGTGTTCACGCAAATCAACAATTCTAATGACTCTTACCATTTAGACCTGCTACAGGGGCCAGACCGTGTTCTGACCTATCGCTTCCGCGATCTGTCGAGTCATCCATTGGCGGCCGTGCGACTCGCAGCTTCGTTTACGAATTCGATCGCAAACCCAATCCCGGTGGATCCGACGACCGATGACTCGACACACGTTCCACACTTTGATCAACTGCAGGATGTCCTAAGCGTGACGGTGGGTGGTCCTTCCGGCGGGCAAACGCTTCTTCAGCAGATCTCGAAAGAGCCGTCGTACCAAAGTCTGCTGAAAGCCACGCAGGATACAACCGCGCTCAGTTTTCAGAGTTCCTGTGACCAGCTCGAATCCGCACTGCAGACGACCTATGGACTGAATGTTTATGATACAGCGCTAACCATGGCCGAAGTCCTTGCGTACCAGAACACGCTCTATCTGAATTCAAAAAAATTCTACACAAGCGGATGCTTCCGGAACCGGGGCGTTCTGAAAACAATGGGTATCCAGGCGTTCGAGAATCCGCCGTCACAATAGCTGGGGGGATCGAGCCGCGACTCGCAAGGAGCGGGCCAACACCGAAGAGAGGATAAACTGTGAAGCCGTCATTGATCATTGCCTGCGCACTGCTGTCTCTAGTTGCCTGCAGCTCGCCTACTCCCGAGGATTCCAAGCGCGAACCGGCGAGCCCGTCAGCGGCCCCCGTGGCCGCCATCACTTCCACCCATGAAGTAGCCCCGGTGCATCCACCGGCCGGCGATCCAGGATTCAAAGCCACGCTCGACCTGCAACAAAACCCCAGCGGCCTCGAACCTCAATTGCGCCACGGCACAGTTGCTAAATCCATCGACTGGCCTGCCTCGCTCTACGCAACCTTCTCTGTTCCGGGCGGCACGGCGGCATGTACGTCCGCCCTGATTGGCCCGCAGGCGATGCTGACGGCGGCGCATTGCATCCCTTCGAACGGCAAGGTCAGCATTCGTTTTTCGAATAAGAACTACGACACGACGTGTACGCAGCACCCCAGGTATGGTCAGGATGCCTCCGCCGATTTCGCCCTGTGCAAGCTAGACAAGCCCCTCTCCGGTCCCGCCGGTTTTCAGTTCGAAACTGTTGACGGCGCCGCGATGGATGGTTTGCTCACTAAGACCATTATTCTCACCGGATACGGCTGCGTCAGTGACATTGTCGGAGGACAGAGCGATGGCCAATACCGCATCGGCTACAATCGCATCGACCAGACCTCCAATTCTTCTCCGCATTCACGCGGCGATGCCTATTACGTCGGCAAAGAGAACAACAATCTCTTTACGGTCGATGACCCGCAACTCGCGAACCTCTGTCCCGGCGACAGCGGCGGCCCTGCCTTCCGCTTGAGCGCCGACGCCGGCAGCATCACCAGCCGCAGGATCGTCGGAGTCAATTCCCGCGTCTTTTACGGCGACGCGACGCGAACCTCCTATGGATCGTCACTCATCGCCGCCACGGGAGGGCCGGATTTCCAGAAATGGGCAGAGGGCTGGCTAAAAGCCAACCAAGTGGCCGCCTGCGGCATCGCCGGCACCGTGACCAAATGCAGGAACTAAGTATGAGGCGCCGCTTCCTCCTGTTCCTTGCCTATGTCCCGCAGTTTTGGCTGATCGGCTCGATCCGCAGTCTGGCTCAGGACGCTCCGAAGGAACCCCCGACGACGTTTGTGCTCCGCGTAAACCCTAAGTGGGCCAGCCGCGTAAACGCTCTCCTGAAGCGCATTGCGAACCCCACCGAAATCGTTTTGCCTTCGGGAGCAACACCCGACAGTCTGGCCCGGAGTCTTTGCGCCGGCCGCCAGATCGACATTCCAACGGTAATCGAGAATGAGCCGGGTAAGATTCGGATCACCCCGTGTGTTCTCATCAAGACTGGGGTGGAGGTGAAGGTCAGGGAACCGAGTACACTGGAGGGAATTGCCGTCCGCAATGGATTGTCCCCTTCCGACGGTCCCACACTCAAGGTGGTGCGAGCGGGCTCCGCTCACCTCGTGCAGCCGCAGGAGTTGCAGATTGGTGACGTCGTGCGTATTCCCGAAGTGCCCCTTTGGACTACCGTGGCCATACGCGACGACTCGATCAAAGACCGGAAATCGATGCTGCAGGCTATCGGGGAGGCGGTGGATTGCAAGGCGTCCGACCAGGATCACTGCCTTCTCCACCGCGGGATTTACGTTCTGGAGGGAGCCGGCGGAAAACATACACCTGCTTTCCGGGCAAAGCCCCCACTGGAGAAGTTCGAACCCGAGGGCGTGCTCGACTTGCCGGCCACGGGTGGTTTTCGGCGAGTCTACAACATGCTCTCCGAAGCGCCGCCCGCTGCCATTGTCGCCTCTGTGCGATTGATACCGCCCGCCAACACCATTCCGGTCGACCCGGCCCAGTGGCCTTACGACGTGAATCTTCTGGCGGCCATCCTTCAGGATGTGCACGATCCCATAAGAGCCACGGTGGGGGTAGCTGACCTGGGCCTCGCCGATTCGGCCGGCGCTCCTCTCCCGGCCGACCTGTTTGATCAGAGCGACGAGGAGAGGCCAGGATATGTCAACGATACCATCGGCGCTGGAGTCAAGCGCAGCTTAAACGATATCGCGGCGACCGGCGACGTCTCGCTTTGCGGCGGCGCAGCGCAGCCGCCATTCGCGGGCTGGGGCCAGAAGCTCGAACTTGCAAGCCATGCCTCAATCGCCGTCTCGCTGGCCGCCGGCCTTCCCGTTCGACAGCGTTATGCCGCGGCCGCGCCGCGACTCCCCCGGCTCGTTTTCTTTCGCATGGTGCCCAACGCATGCGAACCCAATGGGTCGCTCGATCCGGGCGAGGGCGCCATGGCTCCCGCATTCACTTATTTGGCGCAGCGCAGCGGTGTCGTGACATTCTCCTTCATGAATACAAGTCCAGACCCATCCGGCTTCGTCACCGCCATGCAAGCGACGCTGCCATATGGCGAACAAATACTCGTACTTCCATCGGGAAACGATATTCCCGGCGACCTGGACAAGACGCCCTTTTCCCCACAGCTACTGGGAAGTGTCGAGATGGGCATACAGACCGCCAACCGCACCATCGTGGTGGGATCTGCCACCCGGCAACTCATGAGGGCCAATTACTCCAACTATGGGGATGACACCGTGTCGCTTTATGCTCCGGGCGAACCCACTGGAGCGCTGAATCTTGCCGGTCAGGACGCGTCCGCATTGGCCCCGGCGACCTCCTACGCGGCGCCTCAGGTCGCCTTGGCGGCTGGGATCTTGAAATCGTTTGGCTATTTCTATGCGCGTGATGTCAAAGACCGGCTATCGGCCGCCACTTGGCCTCTCGCGGGTACTCAACGTTCCCGCATTGGAGTCGTTGATCTCGTCAAGGCGGCGGCGATCCGGCACCACATCGTTGAGGTGATCGAACCCGGTCCTGACGGCGCTCCGGTACGCCGAACCTATGCTGGCAAGCTCCAGGAGAAACTGCAGGACCTTGCGATCTGTAAGGGGTATCCTCTGTTTGAAAGTACATATCACGCTGTCCGGATCGAAGGTGCAGGGCCCGAGCGCCACGCCCGAGCTTATAAGAAAAACGATTACGAACCCAAGGGCGGTCCGCTCAGCGGCCGTCGCAAGATCATGGAGATCGACAGTTGCCGTTCCGAGGGCCAGTTGCACATCAATGACTTGCTGGCGGGACAGAAGACATTTCCTCTATCCTCTGTCACCGAGATCCAGCTTCCGTGGGTTCCGTCGCAATAAGCCACGCGAGGTCGAAGTGGCCGCTCTGGTTCGTGCAGCTACACTTTGCTCGAAATGGTTGGCGAGTGAACCGGGAAGCTACTGTCATCAAAATGTCGAAGAGGCGGACCCGAAACTGCCACTAGAAAACGAGACTCTGTACTCCGAAAATGTAGACAAATTTGTAGCTGGCACGTTCCCCGAAGCTCAACCGGCATCCACTCCGTTCAACACGTTGGCCGTATCTGATTTAAAAATGCAAGCTACTGAAAATAGGTCGCTTAGCTGATTTTCTACTGGCCGGTTTGGGGCCAAGAAACACGCACCCCTTATCTGACAGGTAGGTGAGGGTCGTACCGCATGCCATCCTCCCCTTTTTGCCGGCCTCGCGCCGCCGCGAACCCTCTTACTCGTACCGCAGCGCGATCAGCGGATCCACCTTCGCCGCCCGCCGCGCCGGTATATAGCACGCCAACAGAGCGACCGCGATCAACACCCCCGCCATCGCTCCGAACGTCCCCACGTCGAACGAGCTCACCCCGAACAGCAGCCCGCTCATCGTCCGCGTCAGCGCAAACGCCCCCATCGCCCCCGCCGCCGCTCCGGTCAACGCCAGCCGGATTCCGGCCCCGCCCACCAGCCGCAGCACATCCGTCGCCTGCGCCCCCAGCGCCATCCGGATCCCGATCTCGCTCGTCCGCTGCGCCACCGAGTACGAAATCACTCCGTAAATGCCCAGCGCCGCCAGCGCCAGCGAAAGCCCCGAAAACATCGTCAGCAGCAGCGTCAGAAACTTGGGGCGCGACCGCACCTTATCCATGACTTCCTCCAGCGATCGCAGCTCCGCGATCGGCAGCGCCCGGTCGAGCGACCCGATCTCGTTCCGCACCGCCCCCGCCAGCCCGCTCGGGCTCCCCTTCGTCCGCACAAACAGGTACGTCAGTCGCGCCGGCGCCTGCCACGCCGATTGGTACAGCTCCGTCCCCGTCGCCCGGTCCAGCCCCGCGTTCTTTATGTCGGCAATCACGCCGACAATCGTGCTCCACGGCTGCGTCGGCGGCCCCGTGCGCATCCGGTGCCCGATCGCCGATTCGTTCGGCCAGTACGTGCGCGCCAGCGTCTGGTTCACCACCAGCGCCCGCGGCGCCTCCGGCCCGTCGTTGTCGCTGAGAAAACGCCCTTCGATCAGCCGCGCGCCCACCGTCTCGAAATAACGGCCCGAAACCGAGTTGTAGTAATCGATGTTCTGGATCGGCCCATTCGGTTTCGGCACGAACCCTTCGATCTCCGTGTCGTTGGCGTTGATCTGCCGCTCAGGCGGCAGGCCGCTCACCACCGCCGCCGAAACCACTCCCGGCAGCGTGTTCATACGGTCGGTGAGCGATTTGTAGAAGCCCCGCACCGCCGCCGCGTCGCGATACACCGTCCCCGGCAGGGAAAGCCGCATCGTCAGCACATGTTGCGGATCGAAACCCGCATTGACCTCCTGCAGCTTCCAGAACGCCTTCACCATCAGGCCCGATCCGATCAGCAGCACCAGCGCCAGCGCCAGCTCCGCCGCCACCAGCGCCGATCGGAACCGCTGCGCGCCCGCCGCCGCGCTCGCCCGGCCCGCCGCCGCTTTCAACGTGTCGTGTAACGAACCGGGGCGAATGTGCAGAATCGGCGCCAGGCCGAACACCACCCCCGTCGCCACCGACACCGCCAGCGTGAACAGCAGCACCTGCCAATCCATGTCGATCTCGCCCACCCGCGGAATGCTCCCCGCGTTGCTCGCCACCAGCAGACGCAGCCCGCCGAATGCCACCAGCACGCCCGCCGCCGCTCCCATCAGCGACAGCAGCACCCCTTCCACGATGAACTGTTGCAACAGCGAACGCAGGCTCGCGCCGATCGCCGTCCGGATCGCGATCTCGCGCCGCCGCGCCTCGGACCGCGCCAACAGCAGGTTCGCCACGTTCACACAAGCGATCAGCAGCACGAACACCACCGCCCCCAGCAACACCAGCATCGCTCGCCGCACGCCCTTCACCACTTCATCCTGAAAACCCGCCAGCACGATCGGATGGTTCTGGGTGTGGAACGGATGCTGCGCGATCCGCTCGGTCGAAACCTTCTCGTACCGCCGCATCTCCGCTTCCGCCTGCTGGATGGTCACGCCGTCGCGCAGCCTTCCGACCAGGGAAAGGAAGTGGCTGCCTCGACCCCCGGGCGCTGCCGGGTCGATCTGCACCGGCAGCCATAGCTCCGGCGGGTCCAGCTCGCCCGGAGGGAACGCGAAACCCGGCGGCATCACGCCAATCACGTGACACGGGTTTCCGTTGAGCCGGATGTCGCGCCCCAGAATCCCGCGGTCGCCGCCGAACGCCCGTTGCCACAGGGCAAACGACAACACCGCGTTCAGCGGAACCTTCGGCCTGTCGTCTTCCGCCGCCAACAGCCGGCCCATCAGCGGATTCACGCCCAGCATCGGAAGCATACCCGCCGTCGTATACGACGCGGTCGCCCGGACCGGGTCGGTCGCGCCGGCCAGATTCACGCCCTGATTCACCCAGCCGTCAAGCGCCTGGAAAGACGACGTGTCGCGCTTCAGGTCGAAGTATTCGGGCGGCGAAACCCAGAAGTGGCGCAGTCCGCCATTGGGAAAATTGGGGAACTCCGTGAACACCCGGACCAGCCGCCGCGATTGCGCATAAGGCAGAGGACGGAGCAGGACCGCGTTGACCACGCTGAAAATTGCCGTCGTGGCGCCGATTCCCAGGGTGAGGCAGGCCACCGCCGAAGCGGTGAAACCCGGTTTCTTGGCGAGCAGGCGGACGGCGTACCGGACGTCTTGCAGGAAAGCCGACATGGCCGGTTAGACGCGCGCCAGTGGCAATAGTCTTGATTACTCGGCTTTGCCGGCGATAATAATCGCAATCGGCAGATCGCCGACTTTGACGTTCAACACGACGTCGTGCTCGCCTTCCTTGGTGACCGCCGGGAACGTCGAGCCCGCTGGCGGCTCCAGGGAAAACACCGCGGCGTGCGCCGTCCCGCTGGTCTTGCTTTGCGCGACAAGCTTCTCGAAATCGGGCATCGCCTTCGGGTCCGCGTCGTTGGCAATCGGTGTCGCCAGCGCGAAATCCCGTTGCGGAGCCACCCCCTGGTGTGCCCCGTCCGTCGGGAAGTTGCTATACCGCAGCGTGTAAACCCCCGCCTTGATCGTCTGCCCCCGCCGGTCCGCCCCGTCCTTAGGAAACCGCAAAATCGCCAGCAGCGTCCCCTGCGCAATCGGCAACGCCACCGTCTGATCCGTCGGCTTCCCCGTAGTCGGAATCGCCTTCCGGAACCAGATCTCGCACCCCGCGGCGCGATACCCCGTCCCCTGAATCTCCGCAACAAAAGCCGCCGGCAACCCCGGAGCCCCAGTACCAATCGCCTCCTGCCCAACCGCCACCGTAGCAACAAAAATAAAGAGAGCGAAGCACCGAGTCATAAATCGGAGACACAATCATTATGGAGCGGGAGACGGGATTCGAACCCGCGACATCGACCTTGGCAAGGTCGCACTCTACCAGCTGAGTTACTCCCGCCCGATTGGAAAATCCCATTTTCCTCCGAAACGCGGGCCGTGTCAAACGTTCTGGGTAAGTTTATAAAAATAAAGGTATTTATAAACTTGCGGCGGCGGGATTTGTGTGTGCTAGACTACAGATCGTCTTGTCGTGCCTCGGTCCTGCCGGTCTGTGGAAATAGCTGTGGAAAAACGTGATGAATTTCTGGGATCAACTTCTCCAATATTTGCAAAAACATGTGAGCCAGGAGAACTATGACAACTGGCTGAGGGGGACCTCGTTCCTGGGAATTGACGGTGACACGGTGTTTGTTTCGGCGCCGGACCGGGAAACGCGGGCATGGCTGGAAACGGAGTATGCGGGGCTGATCCGCAGTGGGATTCGGGAGCTCAAGCTGCCGGTGCGGCACGTGAGTTTCGAATCGCAGAATCCGACGGGGACGACGAATCAGGCGCTGGCGGCGGTGGACGCTTCGGAACCGGAGGCGCGGGCGAGCGTGTTGAATCCGAAGTTCACGTTCGGGAGTTTCGTGGTGGGGTCGTGCAACCAGTTCGCGGCGGCGGCGGCGAAGTCGGTGGCGGAGAACCCGTCGCGCAGCTACAACCCGCTGTTTCTCTATGGCGGAGTCGGAATGGGGAAGACCCATCTCATGCACGCGATCGGGCGGGAATTGACGGACCGGTTCGGCGCGATGCGGGTGGTTTACACGTCGAGCGAGCGGTTCATGAACGAGATGATCGCTTGCATCCGGACGGAGCGGATGCCGCAGTTCCATCAGCGGTACCGGGCGGCGGACGTGCTGCTCATTGACGATATTCAACTGTTGGGGAACAAGGAACGGACGCAAGAGGAGTTTTTCCACACTTTCAACGAGTTGCACGATCATCAGAAGCAGATTGTCATTTCCAGCGATTCGCCGCCGAAAGACATTCCGGGCCTTCTCGAGAGGCTGCGTTCGCGGTTCGAGTGGGGACTGATGGCGGATATTCAGCCGCCGGATCTGGAAACCAAGATGGCGATCCTCGACAAGAAGGCGGAGGTCGAGGGGATGAAGCTGCCGGACGACGTGCGGACGTTCATGGCTTCGAAGACGAAGTCGAACGTGCGGGAACTGGAAGGGGCGCTGGTGAAACTGATGGCGTACTCGTCGCTGACGGGGGCGCCGATCAACCTGCAGATGACGCAGCAGGTTTTGAAGCACCTGGTGCATGTGCAGGAGCGGAAGATCAGCATCGACTCGATCCAGAAAGCGGTGGCGGAACGGTTCGAAATAAAGCAGTCGCAGCTCAAGGAAAAGAGCAACACGAAGAAGGTGGTTTACCCCCGCCAGGTCGCCATGTACCTGGTCAAAGAGCTGACAGATGCGTCATTGCCGGAGATCGGAAGGGCGTTCGGAGGCAAGCATCACACGACGGTGATTCACTCCATAAACAAAATCGAGGCGACGCGTCACGATCATCCGGAATTGAACAGGCTACTCCACAGCCTAATGGACTCATTGCAATGAGGTTATTGTCTTTTCCACATTGCCCTTAACGGGGCCCAGCGGAAAAATCTGTGAAAAAAGTCACGCGGCGGTTTTTGCAGATCTTCCACAGCCTGTTTCCGCAACTTCATATGGCGGAAAGTACTTGAGTTTAGTATAATTTAGATTGCATTCAACATTTGCACAGGCCCGATGAAAACGGTTCTTTTAAGTAATCATCTATACAGCCTGAAGAGATAGGAGCCAAGGCCCTATGGAATTCACCGTCAGCAAGTCCGACCTGGTGCGCGAGCTGAGTCTGTCGCAGGGTGTGGTGGAGAAGAAAACCACGATCCCGATCCTGTCCAACGTGCTGTTGGAGGCGTCCGGCGACCGCGTCACGCTGACGGCAACGGACCTGGAGTTGGCGATTCGCTGCTCCTGCGGGGCGAGAGTCAAAAAGGAAGGCTCCGGGACGGTTCCAGCGAAGAAACTGCTGGATTATGTGCGGTTGTTGCCCGAGGGCGACATCAACATGAAGTTCCTGGAGAATCACTGGGCGAATATCACGGCCGGGCGTTCGAGAACGCGGATTGCGGGGATGTCGCGCGAGAGTTTTCCGGAACTGCCGCAGATGCCCGAGGCCATGGCGGAGATTCCGACGAAGACGCTGACATCGATGATCGCGCGGACTTCGTTCGCGATCTCGATGGAGGAGTCGCGATTCACGCTGAACGGGGCGCTCCTGCTGATGCGGCCGGAAGGACTGACGATGGTGGCGACCGACGGCCACCGTCTGGCGTTTGTGCAGGCGACGGCCGCCGAGAGCGGGCAGGTGGACCAGCAATTCCGCGCGCTGGTGCCGAAGAAGGCGATGGCGGAACTGGTGAAACTGGCGGACGATGCCGGCGACAGCGGGAAGGCGGTTTTCGCCGGCGACGACAATCATCTGTATTTCCAGGTGGGACACCGGCTTTTGATCGCGCGCAAACTGACCGGCAACTTCCCGGACTACGAGCGCGTGCTGCCGAAGGACCATCCGTTGTCGGCGAAGCTGCAGAAGGACGAGATTCGTTCGGCGATCGAGCGGGTGGCGCAGTTTGCGGACGAGCGGTCGCGGGCGATTCGCGTGCAGTTCACCAACGGCGAGGTGCGCATTTTCTCGTCATCGGTGGAGATGGGGGAGAGCGAGGAAAGCGTCTCCAGCGAGTACCAGGGGCCGGATCTGGAGATCGGGTTCAATGCGCAATACCTGCTGGATTTCCTGCGGGCGATTCCGCAGGCGAATGTGTCCTTCGAATTGAAGGACCAGAAGAGCGCGGGCGAGATGCGTCCTGCGGGAGACAACGTGACGGACCAGTATCGTTACGTGGTCATGCCGATGAGGATCTGAACCGCGCCGAACAGTAGGACAACGACACAGGGTTTCTTATGGCAAACGATGTAAATGTAGGATCGCCAGGAGTCTATGACGCCACCAGTATCAAGGTGCTAGAAGGGCTTGAAGCGGTCCGGCTAAGGCCGGCGATGTATATCGGGTCCACGGGCGAAATGGGATTGCATCACCTGGTCTACGAGGTGGTGGACAACTCGGTGGATGAGGCGCTGGCGGGCCATGCCACGGAAGTCAACGTCATCATCCACGACGATAATTCGGTAACGGTTATCGACAACGGCCGCGGGATTCCGGTGGGAATTCACGAGGAAGAAGGCGTTTCAGCGGCGCAAGTGGTGATGACGAAGCTGCACGCGGGCGGCAAATTCGATTCGAAGAGCTACAAAGTCTCCGGCGGGCTGCACGGGGTGGGCGTGAGCTGCGTGAACGCGCTCTCGGAACGGCTGGAGCTGGAGATCTGGTGCGACGGCTTCACGTGGCAGCAGGAATACGCGTGCGGGGTCCCGAAGGCGCCGCTGGCGAAGATGGGCAAAGCGGGGCGGAAGACGGGGACGCGCGTCACGTTCAAGCCGGACGCGTCCATCATGGAAGTGACGGTCTTCAATTACGACACGCTGGCGACGCGCCTGCGGCAGCTGGCGTTCCTGAACAAGGGCCTCAAGATCACGCTGACGGACGAGCGCGTGGATCCGGAGAAGTCGCAGGATTTTATCTTCAGCGGCGGAATCGCGGAGTTTATCAAGCATTTGAACCGCGGCAAGTCCGTGCTGCACGAGAAGCCGATCTATTTCGAAGGCGAGCGGGAATTGCCGAACGGGACGCTGGGCATGGAGGTGGCGCTGCAGTACAACGACGCGTACTCCGAGACGATTCTCAGCTTCGCGAACAACATCAACACGGTGGACGGCGGGACGCACCTGCGCGGTTTCTATTCGGCGCTGACGCGGACGATCAACTCCTTCGGGCAGCGCGAAGGGCTGTTCAAGGACGTGAAGGAGAACCTGACCGGCGACGATATCCGGGAGGGTCTGACGGCGGTGGTGAGCGTGAAGGTGCCGCAGCCGCAGTTCGAAGGGCAGACGAAGGGGAAGCTGAACAGCGACATCTCGGGACAGATGACGCAGTTCGTGAACGAGAAACTGGCGGAGTTTTTCGATAAGAACGCGAAGGTGGGCCGGGCGATCGTGAGCAAGGCGATCGAGGCTTCGCGGGCGCGGGAAGCGGCGCGCAAGGCGCGGGACCTGACGCGGCGCAAGGGTGCCCTGGAATCGGGGGGGATGCCGCACAAGCTGGCGGACTGCCAGGAGCGGGATCCGGAGCGGTGCGAGCTCTTCCTGGTGGAGGGCGAATCGGCGGGCGGGACGGCGAAGCAGGGTCGGGACCGGCGGTTCCAGGCGATTCTGCCGTTGAAGGGGAAGATCCTCAACGTGGAGAAGGCGCGCTACGACAAGATGCTGGGGCACGAGGAAATCCGGGCCATGATCACGGCGCTGGGGACGGGGATCGGCAAGGACGATTTCGACGCGACGAAGATCCGGTACGGGAAGATCATCATCATGACGGACGCGGACGTGGACGGGTCGCACATCCGCACGCTGCTGTTGACGTTCTTTTTCCGGCACATGAACGAGCTGATTCTGCGGCAGCGGGTGTACATCGCGCAGCCGCCGCTGTATCGGATCAAGAAGGGGAAGAGCGAGAAGTACATCAAGGACGAGAAGGAATTCACCAAGGAGATCATGCGGCGGGCGACGGAGAATCTGAAGCTGGAGATTCACGCGACGGGCAACGGCTCGGCGGCGAAGGCGACGCTGGAGGGGCAGGAGCTGCGCACGTTCCTGCTGAACCTGGACGAATACGAGCAGATGTTCCACAAAGTGGAGCGGCGGCTGCGGGACGCGCGGGTGGTGGAGGCGCTGGCGAACGTGGAATTCCGGATCGATCATAAGGCGGAGTTCCAGGAAGAGGCGAATCTGAAGCCGGTGTACGAGGCGCTAGAGAAGCTGGGGCTGCGGCCGCAAATGCGGCGGGACGAGGAGCACTCGTCGTACGCGGTGGTGTTCCACGATTCGACGAACGCGGAGCGGCCGATCGGACTGCAACTGGCGGCACAGCCGGAGTTTCGGCGTTACCGTGCGCTGTCGCGGACGATCGCGCGGTTCAACGAGCCGCCGTTCGTGGTGGTGAAGGGCGAACATCGGGACACGCAGACGAACTGGGTGGACCTGCTGAATTATGTGAAGAACGAGGGGAAGAAGGACGCGTCGGTGCAGCGGTACAAAGGGCTGGGGGAGATGAACGCGGAGCAACTGGCGGAGACGACGATGAATCCGGAGAAGCGGACGCTGCTGCAGGTGCGGTTGGAAGACGCGATTGAGAGCGAGGAAATTTTCTCGACGTTGATGGGCGAGGATGTGGAGGCGCGGCGGAAGTTCATCGAAGAGAACGCGCTGGATGTGAAGAATCTGGACGTGTAGGGTTGGGCTAGGAATGCCTGATCTCCGTTGACGAGCTTGAACACGTCGTGCCGGTTCAGCGTGAGATGGAAGACGGGCGTTCCCCGTTAGCGAGAATACCCCCTTCTTCGGCGGCATCGCGCGACGCGGGTGGCGACTAGTGAACTCGGCGGTGCGCTGAAGCTGGTTTCAAGGAAGGAGAAACCGCTGTGTGGTCCGCGCTCACACGGCCGGCGCCGGTGGTAGAACCAACTGGCTAGGAAAGAAAGTAGTCACGGCCCAAACGCTTCATACTCCCCGCCAGGCGACTTCCGTGTGGCCGCTTTCCGAGATGTCGTCCAGAACGC
>CAZSQK010000102.1:0-30165 GCA_964608645.1 uncultured Solibacteraceae bacterium
TCCCGGTCGAATGGAAGATCCCGATCCCGTCGCTCCGCAGGTCATAGCTTTTCCTTTTTGCCGCGTGCCATTCGGCCCGCGCTACGGAAGCACCCCCGTGATCTTGTAGGAGAAACCCGGCGGGTTGGCGTTGCCCGACGCGTGTTGAAACGCCTGCTGATTGCGGTTGCCGGCCAGCGGCGCGTCGTTGGCATCGGCCAGTTGCAAGCTGAAGCTCTGCACCGAAAAGACCAGCGGCGTGTCGCGAGGGATCGTCATCTGATAGTCCGCCCCGTTGCCCGATGCCGCTGCCAGGTGCGCGGGATAGAACCCCCGCGGCGTGTGAATCCCCAGGGAAAGGTGCGGCAGATAGCCGGTCTTGGTCTTCTGGTTCAGCAGCTTGTGCGGATCCTCCAGATGGATCTTGAGGATCGAGCCCGACGGCACGGCGAGCAGGGCGCCGGTCGACTCCTGCCCCGCGGCCAGCGTCACGGTGGGGACCGGCAGGTTCCACAGGCAGGGATCGAGATAGGCGCCGCTTACGGCTTGCGCGCAGAGCGTATAACTGCCAGCGGGCAGGCCGCCGATCAGGAACGACCCGTCCACGCCGGACCGCACCGTCGTGCGCAGCGGCGGCAACGTCGTGCGCGTCGCGCTGACAATGGCTTGCGGGATTGGTTTCTTCGTGGCGGCATCGGTGACCGTGCCTTGGATACTGCCGGCGCCGGGCTGGGCGATCGACAAGCCGGTGACGCTCAGGATCGTAAGCAGAATACGGAACATGGCGCTCCTCTTGGTGTGCTATCTACGCTCTTCAAGCCGCTTGATCCGCTCCTGGAGCGCCTGATTCTGCTCTTCCAGGCGGATCGCGTGCAGCGTCAGCTCCTCGATCTTCGCCAGCAGCTTGGACTGCATCTCGCCCACTCCGATACCCTTTTCGCGAACCTCGGCTTCGGAGGGTATCTCGGGGAGGTGGCGGTTCTCCCGAATGTAGGAGGCAACCTGCGACAACGGTGTCAGGCGGTAGGCCGGCTCGAAAACGTAGTCGGACCAGCCGGTGTCGACCAGGACCTCTTTGGCGCGAACGGCCCCGTTGACGGTCAGCGGATAGGTCGGGTTCGCCGTGCCGATGCCCACGTTGCCGCCATTAGGATTGATGACTAGTGAATCCCAAGTGGCGAACCTGGTCGTCGCTTGGATTACGCCGTGATTTGCTGTCGTGTCGTAGCCGAGCGCCAGACGCTTATTGGGATTTGTCCCCCCGCTAGTTGCAATTGTGCAGAATCTGACCCGGATGAGAAGTTGTTGTCAGCGTCAATCTCAACGCGGCTGGTAGGGTTGGTCGTCCCTATCCCAACGTTGCCGGTGTTGCCTTGGATGGTGAGCCGTTCGGTAGACGCGCCGCCATTCCACGCCTTGAGCCGAAGATTCCACCTGGATCCGTCCCACTGATGGTATAACGCTCCGATCTCTCCAAGCCCACCGTAACGGAACTGCAAAGCTTGTCCCGTATTCGTGCCACTGCCGTCATTGTCTATGCCGATTGTCGCGACCGACGTATCGTTCCTGTTATAGACGTGCAGGAGGCTTTGCGGGTTCGGCGTCCCCACCCCCACATTGCCGCCGTTGTAGTAGATCCCGTTGGATGTGGTGCTCCATTGACCCCACGCAGGGCTGCCAAAATACGCGGCGCACACAATCGCCGCCGCAAGTGCGCAACGACTGCTCCGCGTCCGTACTACGCCATGAAATCTCGCGATCATTTGCTGGTTTCCTTTCAGCGTCGGTTTGGTCAAACTTTCGAGCCGCGCAATTCTTTCTGGAGTCCTTGATTTCTGCTGCACCATGCTGTCGTTTCGGTTCCGTTCGCGAATCATGGTCAGAGTCAGTTCTTCAATCCTTGCCAACAGCCTCAGACTGACAGTCTTCTCTATTACGGCCTCTTCCGATGGCAAATCGGGCGGGTGATGATTACCCCGGACGGGTGCTTCAAGCTCGATCAACGAACGGAGCCAGCAATCGAGCCGGAACGCATAGCCCAGCACGCCACGCACACTACCGTCACCCCGTCCCAGGAGCCCGTCAGTAAGATCGGACTTGAGCCGAACGACGCGCCGGTGCTCGCAAGTCAGGTGCTTGGGACGTGTTAGCGGTAGCCACGGGCTCGTGACACCGGATCGGGCGCCGCGGGACAGCATCAGCGTTAGCGCAATAGGCACACACATCTCCACTTACAGCAATTTTCATTACTGCAGTGTCATGCCGTGCCGCACGTCACCGCCCCGCGGGCGCAATTGGACACCCGGCGGTTGAAGACCGGCCTGCCGCTTTCTGAGAGGCAAGCGAAAAGATATCAGATAATAACATCTGCTTGGAGCAAACGCAAAAGAAATCTGAACGTATCCACGGCCATTGCTTCCAGTACCCCTAGTCCAATTTGACCCTTTTGGCTTTTGCCCGGGCTCTAGGCCAGGCGATTGCGTAGCATGCCAGATGGAAGCTCGAAGGGAAACGGATGCCCAGGAAGAAGGCCGGGACGCGTCGGTCCGCGAATCGTCCTGGGCGGACGGAACGCCGGGGCATCCTTACGAGGTGTGCTCGGCTGACAGCCGGAGGGCCTTGGGGCCATGCAGCCTCACGTGCAATATATATGTGCTGCGTAAGGTCCTTGGCGACGACGATGGCAGCTATATCGAAACCCTGCCCAAGCGCGGGTATCGTTTTGTTGCGCCGGTCAGGCAATCGCCGCTTCCTGCGGCGAGCTTGGTGATCGAGGAGCACACCCGCACCCACGTCGTGATCGAAGAAACCGAGACCTCGGGCTGGACATTGACTCCGAAACGCGCGGCGGCGGCCGCAATCCTGGCCTCGCTGGCAGCCGGCGCCCTGTATCTTTCTCAGCGCCGCGGGGAGGGGCCGGCGGTGAAGTCGTTAGCCGTGCTTCCGTTGAAGAACCTCGCAGGCGGCGCTGAGGCGAGGCATCTGGAACTCGGTATTGCAGACAATATTATCGGCCGGGTCAGTGAAATCTCCGGCCTGACGGTGCGCCTCACTGGCGCCGTGCGCAAGTATTTGGACTCCCGCACGGAACCCCTGCTGGCCGCCCGCGAGTTGAAAGTCGACATGGTCTTGGATGGAACTCTACAGTTGGCCGAAGGCCGCATCCGCCTCAACCTGAACCTTCTACGGACTTCGAGCGGCGCGTCGCCCGGTCGCGGCGGGTCACGGTCCAGCCGCACGGGGAGTTGTCGGACCGCCATGCACCTGGGGCAGGTGGCAGTCCCCGCCATTAACCAAAAGGCGGCACGCGGGAGAGCGGGGAGAATATTCCGGTATTCGCGGCGGAATGCTGACCGTCGATGGGTGGCGGTTCTCACGGCCACTCGCTTGAGAGTCGTAGAAACGCCAGATTTCCGCCAATACGCGTGGAGTTGCCGCGAGCGAGCGTTAACCAGCGGGGTAATGGATTTGAAACGGAGTCGTTTGGCTCCTCAGGTATGCGACTTCGAACCTACAACCCTTCGGTTAACAGCCACGATTTCGGCTTGAGGTTTACTGCTTTCGATTCAGCAACCACCGTGGCGATCACCGAAACCCAAACACGCGTCTCATCGTCCATAGAAAATCGATTGCTGGAGGCCGCCAAACCTGGCCGAGGCCATCGCGTATACCCGCGACGACCGCTGTGCTCGTCATCCACGTGGCACTGCCGCCCTTCCAGTTATAATTGCTGCTGATTGGTTACCTCCGACGTCGAACGCGAGTTTTACGACGGCCGGTACGCGCTGGCTGCGGTCCCGGCGATTTCGGAATCTGGATGGCCACCCGGGGAAAGATCGAGGAGTGTGACATCGGCGCCTTCAGTGGCGATCGAACTCGGATTGCAGCGCGCCTGGCGCCTTGCGAAACCTGGGCGGCAATCCGCTGCTCCACGCCGCACGTAAGCTGCCTGCGCGAATCACTCGAGAAGCGCTCGCTCCGTTCTTTTCCGAAATGCGAATCGATCGGGCACTGCTCGCCGTGGCGCCACCGCTGTGCAACCGGCGCGGAGAAGCGGCGATCCCGGCGTGGCGGAAGTAGCGCACGATGAAGCGCCACTTGCGAACCGTGTTGTTGATCTATGGAGCGCTGAACGCCATCTTATATGCCGGCCTTCTGCCGTTGTGGGAAGGATTCGACGAGCCGTTCCATTACGCGTATGTCCAACAGCTTTGGCGCCAACGCAGCCTGCCGAGGCTGGGACGATCGATTCTCACCGCGGAGATCCAGGACTCTCTGCCGGTCGCCCCGGGCAGCTATCTCGTGCACCGGAATATCCCCATCGTCATCTCCTTCCAGGATTATTTCGCCCGATCCGAAGAATACCGGCACGAGTTGCGGCGGCGGCTCGAAACGCTCGACCCCCATAGCGCGGCGCAGCCGGCGGGAGGCCCGAACTACGAAGCGCAGCAGCCGCCGCTCGCCTACGCTATCCTCGCGCCGTTCGATGCCGCCCTTAGCGGGATACCGCTGGTCTGGCGAATTCTGGAATTGAGGCTGGTTGCCGTGCTGCTCGCGACCATCGTTACCGGCCTGGTCACCTGGCGCCTGGCGAAACAACTCGGTCTCAGCGAGGGGTGGGCTCGCTCCGCCCTCTTCCTGGTCTTCTCCTCGCAGATGTTCTATGCCACCGCGGCCCACGTGGCCAACGACTGGCTCGCGCTGGCGCTCTTTGCGCTGCTGCTCAGCGCCGCGATTTCTTTATGGGAGAATCCAGGCCTTCGAAACGCGTCGTGGCTCTTCGGGACTCTGAGCGCCGGTCTGCTGACGAAAGTCTATTTTCTGGCGATGGCGCCGGCCGCCCTCATCGTGGCCGCATATCTTTGGCGCACGCGAAAACTGACCGCGCGTTCGGCGCTCCTGGCATCGCTCCCGATGGCGGTGGCGGCGCCGTGGTACGTCAGAAACGTAGTGCTCTATCACGATCTCACGGGGATGATGCATTCGGCCGGCGGCATCCCATTCCGCGAGCTGTTCCGGACTACGTTCCAAATTCCGTGGCCGCGAATTCTGGCGAACTCCGCAAGCACAGGTCTGTGGACCGGGAATAACTCCGATACGGCCTTCAGCGCGAAGACCATCCATTTCATGGTCCTGTTGCTGCTGGCCTCCGGCGTGATGTATCTGGTAGCCGCTCTCAAGAATTCGTGGCCCGAGCGGGAACGGCTGCTGATGGCTTTGCTGGCAACTTTCGCTGCCGGACTTCTCTATTCGGTGGTCCTCATGTACTGGTCGGCAAAAGGCGCCCAGATATCCATACCGCCTTGGTACACGCAACTGTTGCTCGCGCCCGGAATGTGCCTGGTGATGCTCGGGCTTTCACGCGGCGGGCGTACGGGCAAGATCGTTCACGCCATGATGCTCTGCTGCTGGAGTTACGTGATCTCCGCGACGTACGTGGCGAAGCTGATTCCGCTCTATGCAGGATACCCTGGAGAGCGGGCCCGCTTGCTGGAACTGGTTCGCTGGTACGCGCACTCTTCCGATCGGATCAGCCGGACGCTGGGGGATACGGCTCTGCTGCCTCCCTCGCTGATATGGCTACTGACCGGCATGGTGATTGCAATCGCCCTAAGTATGGCCGTGGTTCAGAATCAAACCACACGTGACTAAAGACTCTACGACGCGGGCCGCGTTTTCCCCCGCCTCTGCTCTCGAAAAATGACCCAGGCGGGCGACAGCAGATCTACGCGCGGAGCCGAAGAGCGGCGAGCGAGGTTGCCAGGTCAAGAAGTTCATCTTTGTTGATTGCGCTCACCACCTCGAACCATTCCTCGTTCACCGTCTCGGGATAAAGGGCTCCCGCGATGGCGCCGCCAATGGAGGCTACCGAGTCGGAGTCTCCGCCGATATTCGCGGCGAGCAGGGCGGTTTCCTGCGCCGAGCGCGTGACCAGAGCCAGACCGATAGCCAGCGGAACGATATTTTGCGGCTTGTTGGGGAAGTACTGGTGTGCGAGCTCGTCGGCGATCAGGGGCTGCCTCCTCACGAGGTCGGAATATATCTCAATGGAGCGCGTAATGGTGGCCGCTTCACTGGAAGGCCGGAGGGCTTCGGCCCCCTCGGATGCCCGTATCGCTACCGTCAGGACCTCGGCGCCTGGTCTGCCATCGAGTGCTGCCGAGACGGCGCCTGCCACCGCGGCAGCCGCGCACACAGCCATTTGTCCGCCATGGGTAGGGATAGCGCACTCATAAGCCCCCCGGATCAGCTCATCCAGCCTGCTCGACGGATAGAACACGCCGACCGGCGCCGCACGCATAGCGGCTCCGCAGCCGTCGCCCTCCGAAGCGATTCGAGCTGGGTCGCCACTCTGAACGAGGGCCCACAGTGACACGCCTGGATGGAGGGATTTCTTGCATTGCAGCAGCTCTCGTCCGATCGCCTTGTGGCTGACCCGCCTCTCACGAAGGAGTGCTCGCGTCACTGCCAGCGTCTGTTCCGTATCATCCGTGGTCTCGCCGATGCGCCATTCATACCGTTTGCCGGTATAGCGGGGAATCACTTCTCCAGGCTGGCCGTGGAATCCCGTGATTCCTGCGGGGTACCACTGCTGGACATCGGCCCTCGACAACATCTCCGTTTGCTTATCTATGGCATCGCCGCTTGCCAGCGCCTTAAAACAGCCGATGACGCGTTCTTGAAACCGCATAGAGATGGCGAGGTATTCCAAGTCTCTCATGCTGGAGATGGCTTGCCAGGGTCGTGGTGAGGGTCTTTGAGGGCGTGATTCAATAGTGAAGAAGATGCCGCTTCCGAAACACACGCGATCTCTGACGTTTCGTCTGGTCCGCGGATCGCTCGTCGCGATCGCGGGCGCCTATCTCCTCATCGTGGGCGCACTCTGGCGCTGGCAGGCGAGGGCCATCTTCCATCCCAGCAGGACCGTCCATATCACGCCGCTCCACTCGGGCGTGAAATTCGACGACGTCCGACTACCCCTCCAAGGGGATCAACTTGCGGGTTGGTGGGTTCCAGCGGAAGACCCGCACTCGGGGACGCTGCTCTACCTGCATGGCAACGCCGCCAACGTGGCTGCCAATCTCGACCACGTTCTACGCCTTCGCAGTGCCGGGCTGAATGTCTTCATCATCGACTATCGCGGATATGGTTTCAGCACAGGCGGGCCGCCACGAGAGCGACTGGTGTACGAGGACGCGGAGCGTGCCTGGCAGTATCTGGTGGCAGAGCGGAACATCGCGCCGGCTCACATCGCGATCTACGGGCATTCGCTAGGCAGCGCCGTCGCCATCGATCTGGCGAGCAAGCATCCTGAGGCAGGAGCGCTGATCATCGAGGGCGCGTTGACGTCCATCGCCGACGTGGCCACCAGATTCTCTTTCACGGCATACCTGCCCGTCCGGCTGATTCTTACTGAGCGCTTCGACTCGATTTCAAAAATCGGAGCCATTCATCTGCCCACGCTCATTTTGCATGGTGATGCCGATCGGATGAATCCACCGCTCTCGGCGCGCCGGCTGTATGACGCGGCGCCCGGTCCAAAGCAACTTGCGTTGATTGCCGGCGGAGGGCACGAGGACTCAGCGGAGGTGAACCCAACCGCATACTTTGCCGCTCTCAACGGCTTTCTCTCGCACTACGGTTTCAAACCGGTGGAAGGCGCTGCAAGGTGACTATGAAACGGACCTCAGTCCAGATTCGGCCCATGAATACCGCCTGAAGAGTGGAAGACTCCGAATCTTGCCTCGTCGGAGAAACTTGTGGGTCACCGGTCGCTCCAATGGGGCGCCGGAAGCTCGGCTCGCGCAGCCCGCGAACCCGATGAGGGATCGCGCGGCTTCCGCTTTTTCTTGTTCATAGCCAGTTGCCTGCGAACCAGTTTGCCCTCTCCCGTAAACGCAATGTCCTAATCGCGGGTTGGCTTCAAAAGCGTAAACCACACTCCCGCTTGGAGCAAATCAGCGAGATAGGCGTCAAGTTGCGGAAAACATGGCGGGCATCATTGTTTCGCAACCACGTCGCACAGCTTCAAAAACTCGACCGCCGTTTCGAGTATTTCGTCGCGGCCCTCGCGGAGTCCGCGAATCGTGGGGGCAGCCCAAACCTGCGGCACAATTCCAACACCCTGCACCGGGCGTCCATTTGCATGGCGCCTCTCCTCAGCGGTGAAATTGACTTGGACGCCGCCCGGAAGGACCGTGTTGGTCACTTCACCGATGGCGCCTCTGGTGGGTGTCCCAATAAACGTCGCGTTTGCAGCCGCCTCCAACTGGAGGGAAACGTGCTCCGGACGGCTAACAGCAGTGGCATCGATCAAGACCGCAACGCGGCGCGGGTACCGTGGCTTATCGCTCGGCCAGACTTTGTCCACGGCCGATTGAATGCTTGACAGAGCGGGGTCGGGCCCGTGCCACAAGCGGCGCCGGATCAATGCGGCGTCCATAGGAGATTGGGCGAACCGTGGGGCGTATTTCGAGAAACCCGCATCGGGATACCCCCGCAAATCGAGGATCAACCCCGGAGTGTCGATGATCGAATCGAAGGCTTTGTCAACCTCGCTCTCGGGAAGCCGAGTCAAGTCGATGTAACCGTATCCGCTCGGCAGAACCTGATAAATCGGGGTGGCGCGTCGGAACTCCAACATCGTCGTCCTGGCCAGTTCGAGGTTGACCAGTTTCCCATCGGCTTTGATGACACCTACCTTCACCGTGGGACCGTCACCAGCCAGGAGGAACTGATTAACCATGAGCAAGCCTCCCTGCACGGTCGAATGAGGATACATGTTGAGGAGGAACTTCCGGCGTTGTTCCACCGGCTGCCCATCGACGGCGGCGATGATATCACCACGCTCGATGCCTTTTACTCCCTCGGCGACTTCGCGGACGACTGATTGCCCCCCGATGGGCCATACGGCCACCGCCGGCGCGTTCCCCAATTGTCCCCAGAATTCCGGGATCCAGGTGTGAGAGTCGTTCGTTTGGGAAGCCAGCCGAGCGATCGCGAAAACGTAATCGCGCCAGGTTGCGGCGGACTCAAACTGGGGTATGAATTCGGAGAGGACGTGATCCCAGTTTGGGATGTTTTCGGGAAAACCGTAGAAGTAGTGGACCGTATTCCAGAATCGCGCCAGAGCAAGCAGGCGCTGCTCCTTCGTAGGGAGCGAATTGCCGTAGATCTTCTCGGCGCTTAAGAACTCCGCCGGCGAAGAGGCGGCCTCGGCCGTCCGGATGGCGACGCGGATTCCATCGGGCAGTTCGGCAATAAATGCCGGTGTGGGACCGACTGCTTCCCAAGATGTGTAAAACCCACGGCCAAGCGTGCCCCCCACCTGCGGATAATAACCGTTCCGTAGGACGCGCCGCTGATGAGGCGCCGGCTCGATGGGCAGCGCTTCGCCTCCCCGGAGCACCTGGGTATCGGGATCTCGTATTTCCCCGAGCATGCTTTGGACGGCGGCGCGATACCCTTCCCCTGTTTGCCCCGATTCCACCTTCGGAATAGCCCTCAACAGGGCAGCGTCCCAATCGACGGCGCCTCGGGCGATATAAGGATGGAAGAACTTAACGATGCCCCACAGCCGGAACAAACCCGAGAGCCGTTGGATCCTTTCATCGTCGGGTTTGGATGGAACTCGGGATGCCACGAAATCTAATCCCTCGAACTGTAGGCGGATGTGCTCGCCCTCGATCCGTCCCTCGAATGGAACATCGACCAGCTTGCCGCCCATAGGAAATGCAGCCGAGAACGAGACCGTATCGCCGTGCACCGCGCCCTTCTCGATCTGTCCGAGCATGTCCTGCATCTGCACAGTGCCAGTCAACGAATCGCCGCTCTGGCGCAAGAAGAGATTGATCTCGGCTCTTTGCGATTCGGCGGATACGATTGCACGCCACTGTCCTGCCACGTCCGTCGCCAGCACGAGGAACATCAGCACGCCAAACATGCAGGAATTATAACTGCGTGCAACTTCCCGCATGCGCGGTCAACATGCCGGCGCAGGCAGTCAATGACGGCAAGGGCAGGTTCGCGCGAGGGAATCTACTCCACGTTTCCAGCACGCCGCCGGACCCCTGCAACAAATGCCGCTACCGGCGTGTTTCATCAGCAACAGGGCGTTGCCTGTCAAAGCCAGGCGTGTTTGTGGACTACAAGCTTGCCAGCGCCGCGCCCCACTGCGGAAGCAATTGATGCACAAGCACCGCGACGAGCACCAGAATGGCGAGCCAGCCGATCAAGTCCAACGCCTCCGGCAGCAGCGATGGCCCGCTGCGTGGCCTCTTTTCGGCGATCTTCAGCCGAACGCCGGCCGCAAGGCTCGGAGGAGCATGGATCCCTGCATAGGCGGCCTCCAGGCCGGCATCCACTTCCCATAGCGCCTGCAGCAGCGCTTCGCACGCTTCGCACCCCGCCGCATGGCCATCCGGTCCCTCCTGCAACAACCGCTCAAGATCCGGGCAGGCCATCACGCGACTCCCTTTCGTGCCCCCCTCCGGGACACTTCTTCCGCCAAGGTCTTGCGAGCCCGAAACAGATATGTCTTTACGGTCCCTTCAGGTAAGCCGAGCATCTTCGCGACCTCCTCGTATGATTTCTCCTGCATGTAAAAGAGAACCACGACTTGGCGGTATTTCGCCGGGAGTTGATCCAACAACTCTTCTACTTCAACGATGGGTGCTGTAAACGGAACCCTGGCCCCGGCGCTCTCCGCGGCCCGCCGCGTTCCGGGCTCTTCGAGCGACGACACGGCGATACGTTTTCGGCCCAATTTGGTCATGCGGGTGTTTCTCGTGATCGCATAGATCCAGGTGGAAATCGAAGAACTCCCACGAAAGCGCGGCAGTCCCTTCCATACGCGAAGCAACGCGTCCTGAGCAGCCTCTTCGGCGGCGGCCTGGTCCCTCAGAATCGACCGGGCGAGGCGAAAGACTCGATCCTGGTACTCGCGCACGATGCGCTCGAACTCTTCCGCCATCTCTCTTTACTTTAGACTCTAGAGGCAGACGCAGAGTTTTGAAACATTCGCGTCCGCAACCGGGTCCCAAATGGCAGGAGCGATCGAAATGCATCAATCGGAAGTCATTTTATGGTCGATGTGTCTGTTCTCTGCCCTGGCCGTGGTCTTGATGGTGCTCTGGCTGCGTCACCGCAGTCATCAGTTGCTACACGAGGAGCACATGGCGGCGCTTGATAAAGGCGCAGGTCTTCCCACTGCCGGCCGCGAGCCACTTCCCTGGTCACCGCGGGTTTACCTCCTCCGCGGGCTGATTTGGAGTTTCACCGGGGGCGCCCTAATTGTCGGTCTCCTCGGTCTCTCGTGGAGTTCGCACCGATTGCACCAGCCCCCGTCCGCGCAATCGATGGCTTTTGAAGCCCGGAATGTAAGCGAATATCTCCGCGTCTCCATGGAGCAGGCTCGCGAGATCGTTGCCAAGGACGAAGCATCGCGCGCCGGCCAGTATGACGGGCCCTCTGTCGCAATCGCCCTCCTGGGGCTCGTCCCCCTGGCAGTCGGCCTGGCGTATCTCGTCTTCTACCGCAGCTACCCAGCTTTCCCCTCGCCGGAGCGAAATCGCGAGTAACAGGCCGGTTGGACGTGTCACAGTGCTGTCCTGTCGGCATTCGCTTACTTACGGCCGTCGGCATACGGCCGCATAAAAGGGTAGGTCCGAGGAGACCTTCGAGGCATATTGTGCGACTTGTGGGGTAACGGTGATCCGGACATATCCCAGCCTGGAGGAGGCGATACAGGCTATGTACCTGCCGATTGATGGTCGGTTTGCAGAAGGCTAACAGCTATTATCGATAGCGTCCATCGGCATTCGACGGCGGCCCGATGAGCACCGTGCTGGAACGTTCTTCTTTGCGAGATGGCGGCGATGGGTCCGGGCCGACGAGGGGCACTTCGGTGGGTCGCGGCGTTTTTCAGCCGAGTGACCGCCCGCTGAATGTCCACGCCGAGGCTGGGAGAGATACATAAACGATAAAGGGGACCGTTTATCATTGATCAGGGCGCCGATACGTGATATACTCCGGCGCAATTAGGTTACTTATGCGCCTTGCAGTCTGCCTCGTTTGCCTGTCGCCTCTCATCTCCGCCCAACCCTTGGTCCCGAAGCAGGTGATCGCCGGCCCTGGCGACCCTGGTGACAACGGTGTGGCATCTTCCTCCTGGCTTCACTATCCCGAGGCTACCGCCTCCGACTCACTTGGCAACTTATTCATCTCCGATGCCGTGTGCGGCTGTATCCGCAGGGTCGGCTCGGACGGCATGATTCAGACGATCGCCGGCGGCGGGCACACCTTCCCGCGGGACGGAGTCGCCGCAGCCGATGCATCGCTCGGCTCCATTTACGGCGTCGCCATCGGTCCCAACGGCCTCCTTTATTTCTCCTCCACGAACAATAAGGTATTCATGATCGACCCCGGCGGCCGCCTCCAAACGGCCGCCGGAACCGGAGTCCGTGGCGGGAATGGCGACGGCGGGCCTGCAACCCAGGCCCAACTGGATCTGCCGTGGTCGCTCGCATTCGGCCCCGATGGCGGTCTGTATATCGCCGAACGCAACGGCTATCGCATCCGCCGGGTCGCGCCCGACGGCGCCATCGATACGGTCGCCGGCGCCGGCACACCGGGTCTTGCCGGCGATGGCGGCCCCGCCGTTCAAGCCCAACTGCAATTCGTCAACGATATTGCCGTCGATCCCGCCGGCAATCTCTATATTCACGATGCCTGCCGCATCCGCCGCGTCACCACGGACGGTCTCATCGCGACCATTGCCGGCTCGACGTGCGGCTACTTTGGAGACGGCGGCCCGGCCACTCTCGCCAAACTCGAAGGAAATTCCGGAATCGCCGTCGATCCGAACGGCAACATCTATATCGCCGAGCCCAGCCGCCGGATCCGGATGATCGGACCCGACGGCCGCATTTCCACGATTGCCGGCACCGGTTCGTTCGGTGTCCCGGACGAAGGCGCACCGGCGCTTCAATCGTCCTTCGGATTCCCTTATCGCATCAGCATAGATGCTGCCGGCACTCTCTACGTCTCCGACCTTCACAACAAGCGCGTCTTCCGCATCGATGCCACCCGAACCGTGTCCACGGCCGCCGGCTCCGAAAATCCTCTCGATGGTGGATGGGCCATCGATGCACGCCTCAACTCGCCCGTGCTCGCGATCGCGGACGCGCAATCGAATGTCTATCTCGCCGACGCCTGGGCAGGCCTGATTCATAAAATCGCGCCCGACGGCAGCATCACCGCAATCGCCGGCAAAGGGAACCACGGAACCATAGGCGACGGCATGGGCGGACCGGGCACCGGGGCACGCATCGGCTATCCTCATGCCTTGGCGCTCGACACCGCCGGAAACCTCTTTATTGGCGCCGATCAGGCGGACTTCCGTATCCTGAAGCTCACCCCCGACGGGATCATCACCACCGTCGCCGGCAATGGCATCTACGGTTATTCCGGGGACGGCGGACCCGCCGCTAAGGCACGCGTGGGAGGTATCGGGGGTATTGCCTTTGATGCCGCGGGCAACCTCTACTTCTCCGATTATCTGAACAACGCGATCCGCAGAATCTCTCCCGATGGCATGATTTCTACCATCGCTGGCGGACGCCAGGGGTACTCCGGCGACGGCGGTCCCGCTGCCAAGGCCCAGTTGAATAACCCTCAGGGGCTCGCCTTCGATCCACAAGGCAACCTCCTCATCGCCGATCAGGGCAACAACCGCGTCCGCAAAATCGCCCCCGACGGTATCATCTCCACGGTCGCGGGTGACGGCCGTCCGGCCCTGGCCGGCGACGGCGGTCCCGCCACTCTAGCCTCGCTGTCGCCGTTCTCTGTCGCCGCTGATGCGTTGGGCAACATATTCATCGCCGACTCCAACAATAACCGCGCGCGTTGGATCGGCTCCGACGGCATCATTCACTCGCTCGGCGCCGTCGGCTCGGCCGCCCACCTCTCCCTTGCCCCCGACGGCACGCTCCTCCTTGTCGAAGGCGTTTGGGGCCTCGTCTCCCGCGTCATGCTGTAGGCGGCGTGCCACGCCAGTCCTGGTATCGATCTACGAAGCCCTGGCTTTCTACCGTTTCATACGGAGTATATGGTGCTTGATCCATTTGCGGTGCTCCACCGCCTCAACCCCGGCGCTGCCTGCCGGACCCGCTACCGCGCCCGCTGCGATGGGTGCGCCAATTTTCACCACCGCCTTGCCTCGCCTCTGCCGCCGGCCTCCAGGTCTCTCCTGTATTTCGCTGCCCCCACGGCCGCGCTGCCGACGGGACCTGCGGCACGCCCTGCGGCCAAGCCTGCACCCGCCCAACCCCCGGCTTTTGCCGCCTTCTTCATGCGCGACGGGCGGTGATTTACTAGCCGGCGATGAGCTTGACCCTGAGCCCTCGGGGACGCCGTCGAAATCGACACCGCAACCAGGTGTACCGCCAATACGACGCCTGCCAGCTTCAGAAATTTCGCAATCATCACGACATTCAGGACGGCAATCCCCATGCCACAGTACAAATGCCGGGACTAAACCCCGGGGTATCCGCGCGCACCGTCAAATCCGGATCGACAATCGCAAGCAGCGCGTTGAAGTCTCCGTCGCGCAGCGCTGCAACAAAGAGTGTCCGCACTGGAGGGCGTTTTCCGTCCAAGTGAGGCGCCCGGCCGCTTTCCAAGAATGCCCCTTTCGGGAACCGACAGATCCGTCGACCCGATTTTGACTCGATGCGGGGGTAAAATGATACTTCAAAAGGCCTTGCAAGAGGCCTGAAGGGGACCGCGCGATGTCGAATGAAGAACCGAACCTCGATGTTATGATCCGAACCGGCATATCCGACCCCATCGCAATCGGACTGGCCGAAACTCTGTTGCAGGAAGCGGGGATCCCTTATTTCCGCATGGATGAAAACGTAGCAGTCCGTCAGAGAGGGGGGAATATCCTTGGCTGGTGGGACGTGCGAGTCCCAAAGGAGAAAGAGGCCGAGGCTCGCGAGATTTTGCGAGGCGTGGAAGAGATGAGATAACAGTCCGCGTCCAGCCCCGTTTGACCAGACAAATGTCTCCTGCTCTCCATCTTCAAGAAGCACCGCTCGGACGCCGCACCAGAAGCCGAATGCATGATGCGAAGAAGTAACGATCCTTAGTAGGAGCGCCGCGACCGGCAGTTAGCGACGGCCGACCGCGCCTGCCGGAAGGCTAGTCGCTACCGCCAGCCGCTAGTCAGAACATCAACTTCAGCGCGAACTGCAAGATCCTCGGATCGCCTGTCGCCGTGATTGTCCCGAACTTCGGGTCGCTCATCGCCATATGCAGCGCGCTCGCGTTCGTGCCGTCGAGATTCGCGTGATTGATCGCGTTGAAGGCCTCGGCCCGGAACTCCAGCTTCTTCGCTTCGTGGATCGGGAATAGCCGCGATAGTCCGAAATCGCAGAACACGTACTTCGGCCCGAGAATGTTCGTGCGGCCCAGATTCCCGAAGGTCCCCGCCGGCGCCGCCTGGAACGCCGACGTGTCGAACCACTTGTTGACCGTCCGGTTGGGCAGAACCCAGTTCCCGACGACGTTCGGACGGTCGAGGTTGACGCCGGTAAGCGAATTGTCGCGGCCCAGCGACACCGTGAACCACGCGCCGCTGGAGACGCTCAGAATGCCGGAGAGCTGCCAGTCCCCCGCGATCGCCTGCGCCGCCTTTGACGTGAAGTGCGGGCCGGTCACGACGAACGAGTTGTTGAACACGTGCCGGCGGTCGTAGGCGCAGTTCCCGCGATTGGCGCGGCGGTTGTTCGGGATCTCGTACAGGGGTCCCGTGAGGTCGCCGTTCACGTCGCCCTCGTTGAAGCAGTGCGACCAGGTGTAATTGGCCAGGTCGGTGAAATGATTCCCGAACCGGTGCTGCAGCGAGACCAGCAGCCCGTTGTAGCTGGCATTCGATCCGTCGTCGGTCTCGGCGATCGTCGCATACGGCGCGCCCTTCGCCGCGTCGATCAGGCTGAGCACGCGGCGCGCGTTCGTGTTGCCTGTCGTCGCGCCGGCGATCGGGACCGCCGGATTCAGTTCACGCCCCAGCCAGTAGTGCGACGTCTTGTTGCCGAGGTAATTGACGGTCGCCAGCCAGTTCCCGGTGAGCTGCCGTTGCCAGCTCAGATTCCACTGCTGCACATAGGTCGGCTTGATGTGCATCGGCAGGTTGATCCACACGCCGGAGGTCGGGAACACCACGTCCTTCGGCGGCGGAAACGGTTGCGGGAAAGGGTTTCCTCCGGCGAAGCCCTGGAAGGGGTTCGACAGACCGCCTGCCGGATTGGGAATGCTGATCTGGTTTCCGAATGGCGGGGCGCTGACGAAGCGCACCTCGTAGTAGATCTCCGGCAGGTCGTAGAAGATCCCGTATGATGCGCGGATCGTCTGCTTCCCGTTCCCGCCCGGATCGAACACCAGGCCGACGCGCGGCGCAAAGTTGGCCAGCTTTTGAGACGTATTCGACTTCGGATACCCCGCGTCGCCGTGGAACGTCTCGCCCGCCGGCGCGTTTGAATAAGCGGAACTGCGCTTGTTCGCCAGGAAGTCCGAAAGCTCGAAGTGGCTGCCGCGCCCGTAGATGTCCCACTGCGGGAAGAACGGCTCCCACCGCAGCCCCAGGTTCAGCGTGAGCCGGCGGTTCACGCGCCACGAATCCTGCGCGTAGAGGCTAACGTAGTTCTGCCGGTCGTTCTGCCGCTGCGGGTTGGACTGCGTGAACCCGCTGACCTGGCCGAGCAGAAAGTCCGCCAGTCCGTAGCCCGTGTTCTGCCCGTTGAGCGTGAACTGCCCGTTCGACGCGTTGTTGCCCGTCGAGTTGAGCTGCAGGTGAATATAGTTGATCCCCATTGAGATCTGGTGCCCGCCACGAATCCAGTCGACATCCTCGGCGAACTGGAACGTGTTCGTCATGTAATAGGCTGGCGCGCATGTCCCGCAGCCGAACTGCAGGAAGTTGGTGACGTTGAGGTCGATGTAATGCTCGATGTTCTGCGCGACGTTGATGCCCACGTCCTGCGGGCTGATCAGGTTCGGGCTCGGCCCGCGCAGGACGCGCATTCTCCCCAGCGTCGCGTGAAACGAGCTAACGAGTCCGGCGCCGAACGTGTAGTTGTCGGCGAGCGTCAGCGACTGGCTCCGCGGCCGCACGCCGGGCTTGGTCGTGGTCAGGGCGTTCTTTCCGTCGAAGATCGCCGGGTTGCGGAAGTCCGAAATGAAATACCGGCCGAAGACCTGGTTTTTCGAGCTCTGGTTGTAGTCGATGCGCGCGATGAACTGGTCTTCCGCGCTGTTGTTCGGGATGCCGTACTGGATCTTGCCGCAGGGGTCGCTCGACACCGGGATGTACTTGAGCAGCGCCAGCGCCGACGCGTTGTAGCGCGACGGCGACACCTGATTGCCCGCGAACGGGGCCTTCAGCGTGATCGGCGTGAGGGTGCAGGCGGTCGAGGTCACCGTGGTGAAGTCGCCGTTGAGCATCTGCTGGTTGGGCACGTAGCTGATCGTCGTGGTGGGCTCGGTGCGGATGCGCGTCCCCTGGTATCCGCCGAAGAAGAACAGTTTGTCGCGGCGGATCGGTCCGCCGACGACGCCCCCGAACTGGTTTCGCTTGAGAGAGTCGTGGACGGGCGCGAAGAAGTTCCGCGCGTTCACCGCGCCGTTGCGCAGGAACTCGAACACGTCCCCGTGAAACCCGTTGCTCCCCGACTTCGTCACCAGGCTGATCACCGCCCCCGAGTGCAGACCATACCGCGCCGGCAGAGCGCTGGTCTGCACGCTGAATTCCTGGAGAGCGTCGGGGAAAGGAAACGGCTTGTTCACATTGCTGAAGGCGTCATTGTTGTCTCCGCCGTCCATCATGTAGTTGAGAGTGTTCGGCTGCGCCCCCGCCACCGAGATCGTCACCGACGCGCTCTGATAATTCTTGCTGGTGTTGACATCGCCGCCCGCCGGCCCCGGCGCCGATCCGCCGGCGAGCAACATGAGCTGCGTCGCCTGCCGGCCGTTCAGCGGCAGGTCCACCATGCGCTGCTGGTCGATGACTTGGGAGATCGCGTTCTCGTGCGTTTCGGTCATCGTCACCGACGACGTCACCTGGATGGTCTCCGTGGTCGACCCGACCTGCAGCGTCGGGCTGATCACCGGGTTGCTGTTGACCTGCAGCACGATGCCGGTCTGCACATACGTGCTGAACCCCTTCGCGGATACCTCCATGCGATACGGCCCCACCGGTAGATTCGGCAGGGTGTAGCTCCCGTCCGGCGCGCTCGTCGCGACGCGCGTGAGCTGCGTTTCCGTCTGCGTCATGCGAACGGTTGCGCCCGGGACGGCGCCGCCGCTCGGGTCCTGCACGACGCCCGAGACCTGCGACGTGGCGGTCTGCTGCGCGTAGCCCGCTAGAGTGAACAGCGTAAAAAATGTGAACGTGATGGCGACACGGCCTTTAACTGACATGTCAAATAGGAATACACCGTTTCACCCCGGTCGCGCAATCGGCATTACCGTGCCGTCCGCCGCCACTCCTGCTCCAGCATCCCCGATCTGCCCGTGGCGCGTATGTCAGGAGCTGCTATTCGTGCCGAAGCGCGGCCATGGGCTCGATGCGCGAAGCTCGACGCGCAGGGGCGTAGCCTGCCAGGAGCACGGCACATAAAAGAACTCCCACGGCGGCAGCCAGTGCCAGCGGATCATTGGGCTTGATCCCATAAAGAAATGAGCGGACGAGCTTCGACGCCAGAAGCGCGCCTGGCACTCCGGCCGCGAGCCCTAAGAGGACCGTCGTCAGCACGTCCCGGAGAATCATCCGGATGACACCCGCCCGCTGCGCTCCCAGAGCCATGCGAATACCGATCTCGTTAGTGCGCTGGGCCACGTTATAGCTCACGACTCCGTACAGGCCCACGCAGGTAATCGCCAGAGCTAAGAACGCGAACAGAGTCGATAGCCGCGCGAAGATGGTTTCCTGGTTGATGCGCTCGTTGACTTCCGCGGCTTGCGTTTTGATATTCGATACGGCAATGCCCTTATCGGCTCTACGAACAATTTCCCGGACCGTATTGGCGTAGGTCAGAGGATTCCCCGCCGTGCGCAGCTCAAAAACCATTTCGGAAATCGGCGGGCGCGAAACGTGGTTGTACAGGAAGTAGATTACGGGCGCCTTGGATTGGCCCCGGAGGTCCCCATATTTGGCGTTCGCGCAAACTCCCACAATCTCGGCATCCTCAACGTAATGCGGCGCGGTGATATGCTGCCCCACCGGGTTCTCGCCGGGGAAGTACGTCTTGGCGAACTCCTCGTCCACCACAGCGGCGGCTCGCCCGCGATCCTCGAGATCCTGGCCCATTACGATCGGAATCTGCATGGTGGCAAGAAAGGCAGGCCCGACAATGAGAGCCTTCGTGATATCGACCGGTTTTCCGCGGACGTTCAATGGGAAAACCATCGCCCCACCGCCCATGATCGAAGCCTTCGAAAGAGTCGCATTGCGGACGCCGGGAATCGCCTGAAATTGTGTCTGTAGATTCCGGTAAAAGTCCGCGATCTCCGGATTGCGGTGTCCGGCCTGCTGCGCATCGATCTCGAACAGGAGGAGGTTCTCGCGATTGAATCCCAGTTGAATGGAATTGAGATTCGAAAGCGTCCTGGTGAATAGTCCGGCCGCAACCAGCACCAGCAGAGCGATGGCGAGTTGCGCGGCGATGAGGAGCCGGAGCCGCGCCGCCGACCGCGCCGGCCGCCGCAGATCATTTTTCAGCGCGGGCATCACGTCGATCTGCGTGGATTGAATCGCGGGGGCCAAACCGAACAGAACGCCTGTAAGGACCGATAGCCCAGCCGCGACCGCAAGCACATGCCAGTTCAACCCGGCGCGGAGCGTAAAATCCTCGCGTCCATTTGCCAGTAACAGCGTGAGAACGCGAATTCCCCACAAAGCAAGCGCAATTCCGAGGGCGCCGCCTAAGGACGCGAGCAGCACGCTCTCGGTCAGAAGCTGCCGGACGACGCGCAGCCGCCCGGCGCCCATCGACATCCGGACCGCCATCTCGCGCCGGCGCGCGGTGGCGCGAGCCAGCAGAAGATTGGCGGTATTGGCGCAGGCGATCGCCAGGATCAAGCCGACCAGAGCCAGCAGCAGAAGCAGCGGCTTGGAGTATCGGAGGCGAAGGCGGTCCATCCCCGTGCCGCCAGGCAGGAGGACCAGTTGCGGCAAGTTGGCGCGCTCTTGTTCATTCGCGGCAGTGGCGGCGACCCATTCGTGAAACATTGCCGAGACAGCCGCCTGCGCCTGGCTCCGATTCACGCCAGGCCGCAACCGCGCCATCATCTGAAGCCAGTAGGAATGCCGATCCAGGAACATTCCAGTTGGAGACCCGAACAACAGGCGCGCGTGCATGGGAAAGTAGATATCCGGCGCATTCGCCGGATCGACGCCAAAAAACTGCGGCGTGGTGACGCCTACGACGGTAAATGGAACATTGTCCAGCGAGATCGTGGCGCCGACGGCGTTCGATGGATCTCCGAAGCGTTTCTGGCTGTAAGCGAAGCTCACCACCGCTACCGGGGGCGCCTCGGCCCGGTCGTCGTCATCCGCGATCAGCCGCCCTGCCGCCGGCGGAACACCAAGGGCCCTGAAGTAATCGCCCGACACAGCTTCGCCTGCGCCCAGATCTGCTTCGCCACGGACCTTCACATTCAGTTGACCGAATTCAAAGTAACCGAACAGGGCCGAGAACTGGGCGTTGTTCTTTCCAAGGAATTCAAAAGCGGGATAGGGGAAGCTGTCGCTGATCACACCACCGAGCGGATCATCATTGATGGAGCCTCGAAAACCCTGTACAACGGATGCCACCGGCTGCCTGGGTCCCGGGCCGGGGCGCCGGAACGCCTTCGCGCGCCAGTTCAGGATCGCCAGAGATCCTGGATCGCTCACCGGCAAAGAGCGCAGCAAAATCGCATCCATGAAACTGAAGATCGCGGTGTTGGCTCCGATGCCCAGCGCCAGAGAAAGCACTGCCAGCGCGGTGAACGCGCGATTCTTCAGCATCGCCCGCAAGGCGTAGCGGAGATCCTGGAAGAGCTGCTCGCCGAGTGTCCATCCCCACATGGCCCGGCTTTCCTCCTTCCAATGAGTCACACTCCCAAACCGCTGCGACCCCGCCAGTGCGTGGTGATGCCGAATCTCTTCGTCCAGCTCTTCCTCGAACCGCCGCTGCTGGAAATAATAGGCCAGCCTGCGTAGAAATTCCCGAATCATGCCGGTTGAATCACCTTTGCGATCGCGCCCATAACCCGCTCGAACCCCGCCAGTTCGGCCGCAAGCTGCTTACGCCCAGCGGGGGTGGGCCGGTAAAAGCGCGCCCGCCGGTTGTTTTCCGTTTGCTTCCACTCGGCCACTAGCCAGCCTTTGATCAGCATTCGTTGCAGAGCAGGATAGAGTGATCCCTCCTCCACCACCAGCACCTCTTCCGACATTTGCTGGATATGCTGGGCGATGCCGTAGCCGTGCATTGGACCGATGCGCGCGAGGGTTTTGAGGATCAGCATGTACAGTGTTCCGGGAGGGATCTCCGTGCGCTCTACCATAGACAGACTATACAATAGGTAGACCAGGGGAGGCAAACCTTCGCTTACGGGACACTGGCAAGAGACGAGAGGCGACGGCGCCTTCGGCCGCGGACCTGGCAGCTACATCTCGACCGCGGACCGGGTGGTGAAGACGAGTTGGGTTTCGGCTCCGAGGGAAAGCTCCTCCTTGCCGGTGGCGGCCGCTCCGGCCGTGCCCGCTCCGGCGCCGGCGAGACCGCCGATCGCCGCGCCTTTTCCGCCGCCCGCGAGCGCGCCGATCGCCGCGCCTAATCCTGCGCCGCCGCCGATGAAAATGGCGTTACGCGTCTTGTGGCGAGGACCCACACGCTCCACACTGCTGGTGCGGACGCGGACTTCCCTGCCCTGCAAGTGGAAGGAATCGAGCGTCAATCCCAACACTGGCCGGCCTTTCAGACGGCCCGAAGCCGCAGCGGCCGTGAGATGCCCACGAAAGCGAGTGCCCGCGGGGATCACGGTAGCGCCTTGAACGATCACCGGCCGATCGAGAGTCGCGGTAAAGCCATCGCCGGGACGGTTGCGCCGGGTGTCGACGGCGGAATCGAGACGGACGCGCAGGGTGACCCCTTGGGGGATCCGCATCGCTGGAGCGGAGACCACTTCCCTGCCCTCGGGCGTGGGAGCGGAGGCAAGAGGCGCCTGGCCCGGCGTCGGAGATGTGATGGGCGCCGCCGGGGCGGTGATGGGCGCCGACGTTGCCGGCACGGCCGCTGTCTGCGCCGGGGGAGTCGTCTTCGAACAACCGGCGGCGATCACCAAGGGTGCTACCCAGAGCCATTTGCGCATGTGTGTAAAAACCTCCACGAAGCCTGGGTATTAGCACGTGAATGGCCAGAACGCGGCGGAAATTCCCTCACTTTGGGCTGTTTGGGCGTAAAATAAGGGCATGGCGTACACGCCATCGACGTCCCGCCCGGGACTTTTCGGCTCCGACTAAGGCGCGCATTCGCGCGGCCGTCCCAAGCATTTCAACAATTGAACATATTCAGGAGCTGGTCATGATCAATACATCGGAATTGGTCCGTCTGGATCTTCCGCATCTTACGGGGCCGGTGCCGGGTCCGCGCGCTGCCGCTATCATCGAGCGTGACGCGGCGGTGGTTTCGCCGTCCTATACGCGGTGCTACCCGCTGGTTGCCGAGCGCGGCGAAGGCGCAATGATCGAGGACGTCGACGGGAATCGTTTCCTCGACTTCAATGCCGGCATAGCCGTAGTGGCCACGGCGCACTGCCATCCCCGCGTGGTGAAGGCGATTCAGGAGCAGGCGGCGCGCCTGATCCACATGTCGGGCACGGACTTTTATTACGAAGGAATGGTGGCGCTGGCGGAGAAACTCTCCCAGATCGCGCCGGGGGACGTTCCGCGCCGCGTGTCGTTCGGAAACTCCGGCGCTGAGGCGGTGGAAGGCGGCATCAAGCTGGCGCGATACACCACCAGACGCGATAAGCTGATCGCGTTCTTCGGAAGCTTTCACGGGCGGACGATGGGGGCGCTGTCGCTGACGGCGCGCAAGGCCACGCAGCGCGCGCGTTTCGGACCGCTGACGCCGGGCGTCACGCACGCGCCGTATCCATATTGTTACCGCTGCCCGTACGGCAAAGAGCCGGACAGTTGCGCGGTGGAGTGCGTGAAATTCATCGAAGACACGCTGCTCAAGACGGTGTCCCCAGCGGACGAGACGGCGGCGATCGTCTTCGAGGCGGTGCAGGGCGAAGGCGGGTACATCGTTCCGCCGCGGAAGTTCTTCGACGAGCTGCAGCGCGTCGCGAAACAGCACGGGATTCTGCTGATGGCCGACGAGGTGCAGTCCGGCATGGGGAGGACCGGGAAGATGTGGGCGTCGGAGCACTTCGATCTCGTGCCCGACATCCTGGCCGTGGCGAAGGGGATCGCGAGCGGGATGCCGTTGGGCGCCACGGTGGCGCGGGCGGAGATCATGAACTGGCCGCCGGGCGCGCACGCGTCGACGTTCGGCGGAAATCCAGTGGCATGCGCCGCGGCGCTGGTGACGATCGAGCTGCTCGAGGAGAGACTGGTGGAGAACGCGGCGGAAATGGGCCGACGCCTCATGCACCGGCTGCGGACGTGGCCGGCGCGTCACCGGAATGTGGGCGATGTCCGCGGGTTGGGGCTGATGATCGGGATCGAACTGGTGCGCGACCAGCGGACGAAGGAGAAGGCGCCGGCGCTGCGGGACCGGGTCCTGGGACTGGCATTCGAGCGCGGGTTGCTGGTGCTGGGCGCGGGAGACAACACGATCCGCCTGTGCCCGCCGCTGACCATCACGAACGACCAGTGCGATTTCGCCCTTGATACTCTGGAGGAGTGTCTGAGAACGGCAAGCGCGCGGGAATGAGGGTGCTCGACGTCGGCTGCGGGATTCACAAGCAGCCGGGCTCGATCGGGCTCGACCGGAATCCCGCCAGCCGCGCCGATGTGCTGGCCGATCTCGACCGCTTTCCGTATCCATTTGCGGACAGCTCGTTCGACCGGCTGACCGCCATCCACGTGATCGAACACGTCGACGACGTGATCCGCACGATGGAGGAGTTTCACCGCCTGGTGCGCACGGGCGGGACGGTGCGGATCGAGACGCCGCATTATACGGACTTCAGCTCATTCTGCGATCCGACGCATAAGAGCCACTTGAACAGCTTCAGCTTCCGCTATTTCGGGGAGAATCACGGAGGGTTCGGCTATTACTCGAAGTCGCGCTTCCGGGAGTTGTCGGTGCGGGTGAAGCTCCTGGCATTTTGGCGGTGGCTGGGATTTCAGTTTCTGGTGAACCGGTTTCCGCGGTACCGGCGGTTTTGGGAGCATTACCTTTGCTACGTAGTGCGAGGAAAGGTGATGGAGTTCGAATTCGAAGTGCTGAAGTAGCTACGTTTCGCCGCCGGCCCGCTGCCTGGCGCGTTCCGCGGGCAGGACTCGGTGGGCGTGCGCGGCGGGTTCACCCACATTCGTCACGGCGGTCAGCACGACCGCGCCACACATGCACAGGAGAGCCAGCCAGAACACCGAGGTCAAGCCAAAGTGTCCGGCGACGGCTCCGGCGATGGCGGAACTGGCGGCGACGAACAGATCGTAGAACGCGGTCAGCGCGCCGAGGGCCGCCGCGCGTTCCGACGGTTGGACGCGATTCACGACTACGAGCGCGAGGGCGGGCCACGGGAACGCATAACCGAGGCCGATCAGCAGGGACGCAGGCACGTCCAGCAGACTGTTGTGACTGAGGGCGATGGCCACCAGGCCAATCGCGAAAAACACGTAGCCGATGTAGAGCGTGCGGCGAGGGCCCATGCGGTCGGGCAGACCGCCGAACATGAAGCGGCCGAAGAGGACGGCGAAGGCGAACGCCGAGAACGCCCACCGGCTGTCATGCCCGCGCTCGCGCAGCAGCAGGATGAGAAATCCCGACATGGCTGCGTACGTCACGTTGCCAAAGCCGAGGATGACACCCGGCAAAATCACCTGGGGCGGGAACCAGCGGGCCGGACCGACTTCCTTCGGGCGCAATTGCTCTTCGGTGAAGAGCATGATAGCGACCACGGCAAGCGACGACGCAACGAGAAAAACCGCGACCTTTCCCATGGAGCCGAGGGCCTGGCCGATGGCGGGGCCGACGGAAACGCCGCCCCAGATTCCCGAGGAGAGCACGCCGAGAGCCTGCGCGCGGCGGCTCGACGGAGCGATGTCGACCACCCAGGCGACGGCGCCGGTGATGAAGAAGCCTTCACCGAGGCCATGGAGGACGCGCGCCGGAGCCATCCACCACATGCCGAAAACGGGGAGGTACAGAACACCCGCGGCGCCGCAGAAGCTCATGCCCAGAAGGAGGGCCGTGCGCCTGCCGCGATGGTCGGCGACCCTGCCGGCGAAGAGGCGGCCGAGGAGAGCGAAGGCGGATGCGAGACCGATGAAGAGACCGGTGAGGAAGGTGGACGCGCCGGCCTGTTCGCGGAGATAGACCGGGAGCATCGGAATCACGGCCCCGAAGCCCAGCATCCCCACGAACGCGGCGCCGACAATGCGCCAGATCTTCGATCCCATCTACTGACTGTATCGCATCGGACCGGGGGGATGCGCAGTGGAGGTCATACCGCCCGGCGCAGGCGCCTGTTGTTTTCCCAAATGACGGCTGGTATCCTTCTGTTGGAAACCCAAAGGACGACGGAATGAAGGAAAAGGCGGATGTGCAACAGGGCACTTTGGCGCTGATGGTGCTCAAGACGCTCGATCTGATGGGGCCGCTCCACGGTTACGGGATTGCGCGTCGAATCGAACAGATCAGCGGAGACTTGCTGGCGGTCAACCAAGGCACTTTGTATCCAGTGCTGCTGAAGCTCGAACAGGAAGGCGCGATCGAATCCGAATGGGGCGCGTCGGCGAACAACCGCCGGGCGCGGTTTTATGGGCTGACGCGGCGGGGACGCCGGCAGTTGCGGGTGGAGACGAACGAGTGGTTGCAATCGACGGCCATCATCGCCCGGTTCTTTGAGGCAAAGGCGGAGAATCTTCCATGAGAGCTCTCCGGCGGTGGTGGGCGCGTTTCGTCAATTTTGCGGTGGGGCGGCGTGGCGACCGGCGCCTTCAGGAGGAGGTCCGCGAGCACCTGCTTCTGCAAACAGAAGAGAACATCCGCTCCGGAATGGCGCCGGCGGAAGGCCGCCGGCAAGCGGCGCTGAAGTTCGGACATATCGAAGGGATCCGCGAAAGCTACCATGCCGAGGAAGGGTTGCCGCCGCTCGAAGGCCTGTTGCAAGATGTGCGGTACGCCGCGCGCGTGCTGCGCAAGAATCGCGGCTTCACCGCAGTCGCGTCCGCATCGCTCGCTCTCGGGATTGGCGCCAACACGACGGTCTTCTCGGTTGCCAAACAGCTCTTGTACGATCGGCTTGCCGTGCCCCAAGCCGCCAATTTGCGCCTTCTCACCTGGACAGCCACGAGCGACCATGCAGCCGTTCATGGCGCGTCCGGTTCTTCCCTGCCGGGAGGGCTCATCACTTCGGAGGAATTCTCCTACCCGGTTTACGAACTGCTTCGAGCGCAAAACCGGGTTCTCGAAGATCTCCTGGCATCCCACGTGACCGGAATGAACGTGACGGCCGGAGGAGAGGCGCGCCGGGTGAACGCCCATGAGGTTTCGGGCAACTACTATGCGGTTCTCGGCGTCCAGCCGCAATTGGGCCGCGCCATCGAGCCATCGGACGATACCGCCGCCGCCCCGCCGGTGGTCATCATCAGCGACGACTTTTGGGCGCGCGAATTCCAGCGCTCGCCGGCAGTGCTCGGGCGATGGATTCGGATCAACGACCTCCCGGTGATGATCGTGGGAGTCAATCCCAGAGGTTTTACGGGCGCGGAGAGCACGCTGCCGGCGGACGCTCCGGCGGTCATCGTCGCATTGGCCAAGGCGCCCATCCTGACGCCGAGCGCCGACGGCGTCACCTGGCTCGCCAAGGCGGAGAAATGGGGAGGCCTGGAAATTTTGGGTCGTGTGCGGGCGGGAGTCAGCGACAAAGCGGCGCAGGCGGCGCTCGACACGCAGCTTGCGGCAATTGTGCGCGCCACCATGCCGGTGGGCCTCGGCGAAGACATTCCGAGGCTGGTGCTGCGCGACGGCAGCCGCGGCCTTTTCCGTCAGAAAAGACTCTTCGCAACGCCACTCGCGGCGCTGATGACGTTCGTGGGGTTGACGCTCTTGCTGGCCTGTGCGAACATCGCGAATCTCATGCTGGCGCGCGGAGCGCAACGGCGGCGGGAGATCGGCGTGCGTCTCGCCCTGGGCGCCGGGCGGGCGCGGATCTTGCGCCAGATGCTGGTGGAGAGTCTGATGCTTGCGTTGATGGGCGGCGTCAGCGGATTGGCGATCGGATATTGGGGCCGCACGGCGATTCCCCGGTTGACGGGGAACGTCTGGGAATTGGCGACCTTTCCGGCGCGCTTCGATTGGCGGGTTTTTGCCTTTACGGGGGCACTCACGGTGCTCACCGGCATTTTGTTCGGACTGGCGCCGGCGCTTGCCGCCACCCGCGCCGATGTCATCCATGGATTGAGAGAGGGGGGACGAACCGCCACGCGGTCGCGGCGAGGCTTCGCCGGCAAGTCCGTAGCGGGATTTCAGATCGCGCTCTCGACCGTGCTGGTGATTGGCGCCGGCCTGTTTGTCCGGTCGTTGGCGAGCCTCACCCGCGTCGAGCCCGGATTCCGCACCGACCATCTGCTCCTCGCCCAAGTCGTTCTCCCGCAAAAGCGCTATGCCGCGGGCGCGAACGTCGCGTTCCATCAGCGCCTGGAGCAGGCGATTTCAACCATTCCCGGAGTGGAGTCCATTTCTGCGGGCGAGTACGCCTACCTCTCCCACGATGTATCGCAAATCGAGTTCGTGCTGGAAGGCGAAGCGCGTGATCGGAGCAGGCATCGGGCCGAAGCCTACAACGCGGTCGGCGTACGCTTCTTCGAAACTCTGGGCATCCCGATCGTCCTAGGGCGCGGGTTTGCTGTTCAAGATACAGCCACCTCGCCGAAAGTCGGAATCATTAATCAAAGTCTCGCCAAAGCCCGATTCCCCAATCAGAATCCCATCGGCAGGAGATTCTTCGCCGGCGAGTATGGCGGCTACGGCGACGTATTGACGAGCCGTCCGATCGAGATCGTTGGAGTTTGCGGCGACACGCTCCATCGCGATCTGCACGAACCGCCACCTCCGCAGTTCTTCATTCCGTATGCACAACAACCTTCGATCCGCCGGCTGACGTATGCGATTCGGACCAGGACGAAGCCGGAAGCGATTATTCCGGCTTTGCGGAGGGTCTTACAAGCGGCAGATCCCGAACTTCCGCTCGTGCATGTGCGCACTCAGGATGAACAGATCGATTCGGATTTGGAGGAGGAGCGGCTCTTCGTCGCGCTGACTTCCGGTTTCGGCGTGCTGGCTTTGGTGTTGGCATCGGTCGGGATTTACGGACTGATGGCGTACTCGGTCGCGCAGCGGACCAATGAGATCGGGATTCGATTGGCGCTGGGCGCGGCGCCGCAGCAGGTGGTTACGATGGTGCTGCGGGAAGCATCGTGGCTGTCGATGGCGGGTGTCGCGGCCGGAGTGGGCGCGTCATTCGGGTTGAGCAGGCTCGTCAAGCCATTGCTCTTCGGCGTCGCTCCGTACGACCCGGTCACGATGTCGGGCGCGCTTCTGCTATTGCTGACGGTGGCGGTGGGAGCAAGCTGGATTCCTGCCCGGCGCGCGGCGAGGGTGCAACCGCTGGAGGCGCTGAGACGCGATTGAGGCCGGGAGGCGTCGCGGGTTCGGCGCCGCCCGCTTCGGCCTACTGACGTTCTCGATCCCGCGCCGCCGGATCGACAGGAAGGTTCCGCGCGGCCGTCCATATCGGCGGCGCGAAACGCTTGCACTATGCGCTCCTCGTTGGGCTGATCGGGCATGGGGAAACGTTTGCGGTTCTGCGCCGCGCTCCGCGTCATAGGGCAGCACAAGGAGTCTGGGGGAACCGGCATCAGAGCGGTTCACGCTACAGTCTTGGAAAGCCAGCGTCGCCGTTTTCCCACTTCAGTTCGCCGCCCCAATCGTTTTCGATCACCGAAACATGTGCGCCAATGGCTACGAACGCGAGTTGGATCGCCTGCATGGAAAAGCGCATCTTCATCACCGACTGGCGTGAAAGGTCGCAGTGTGTTTTTGAAACCAGCGGCTTATCGTATGTCCTCCCCCTTTGGTCTGCGTTTCCTAAAGCCATTCCCAAACGTTTTTGCGCCGAGGACAATCCATGCAACGGCAAAAACCCCAAGAAAAAGCGACTGTTCCGATCTGGCGATAGCCAACAGGAATAGTCCTAGTGCAAAACAGAATAACCCGATCAACCATACTCCAATCCGTTGAACCCGCGTGGGATTGGGAGAGCCATGCCAGAGGAATTCGTCCCCTCTGCGAGAGTTCATCAGAACATTCAATATCCGTGATGTTCTGATTTCCGACAACAACCGCCGCCGATCATGTTCTTCGAAATTCGATTTCATGCCACTCCTTCACCTCTGGCGGAGTGCAAAAGCACCCCATAATGTTGGCTCCCCAACTCGCTACCTCAGCTCCTCCAGCCGGGCGAGCGCCCGTCCCTCCCAAACCCCGAGTCGTAGGCTCCCCCCGCCGTGGGTTCTTGGGGCCGCCGCGCGGATATATGAGCCCCGGCCCGTTGCCATCAAGCGAGTCGGTTGCTGGGATCGCCTTTCGGAAAAACTGCGGGTTGGCTACCCAAAAGCCTGGAGACATAAACATGAAGACATTGGAAAAATCAAAACCCGGCCGGATTGATTGGCCCGGCAAAGGATCTGTGTTAGTTCAATTCCAAAAACATCAGCACAGCACCATCATACGCGCTCACGAAGATATATCGTAAGCCTTCGACCAGCGCTTCCGCGCTTTCTGCCCTAACCATGTCAATCTCGCCAAACCCCTGCTGACCATGAGGCAGGGAGGTTAGCATGCCAACGAGGGAATGCCCGGTAGATCGTAGAACTTCCTGAGAAACGTAGCGACTCTCGTTCCC
>CAZSQK010000103.1:0-25666 GCA_964608645.1 uncultured Solibacteraceae bacterium
GAATCCCGGATCTGACCTCGCTTCGCCGCGAGACCAAAGCCTGGAACCGTCGAATAAACCGTGACAAGATCAAGATCGACTGGAAATTCGACCGCCGAACGGCCCGACGAAAGTTCGGTTATAAACGCAAGTCTTTACGCGGTCAATGAACTAGTCATCGCGGAGCAAAAGCCGCGGTCGTTTCAACAACCGGAGAAGCTCGGCGCCTTTGACGCGCGCACGGCTCTGCCCATGTCCGGCTACCGCAGTCAGCCCTATGCGCGGTTGGTAGATCCTCAGGGTGTCGCACTCAGACTCCAACAGCAGGCCAGTACGTCGCTGCCGGAACCACTCGTTCGATTCAACCTCTACGGCGGTCCACAAGCTGGCTACTTTTGCCCTGAGCCGTTCTTTGGTCTGCAGAACTCGTTGAACCTCGGGCATGGGCTGGTGAAATTGAGAGCCGGCGGCGAATGGAAGTGGCGGCTGGAGTTGGGCGTGGAAACACCCATGCCTCCGCTATCTCAGGGCTACTCCGGGATCGAGCGAGTGGCAGGTGACTTCGCGTTTGTGGAAGGGCCGGTGTGGACACGCGATGGCCACTTGATCTTCAGCGACATCTACACCTCGCGAATCATGCAGGTGGCCGCGGGCAAGCCGCCCTCGATCTATCGCAACTACACCAATGCCGCCAACGGCAATGCGATGGATCGGAGCGGCCGGTTGTACAGTTGTGAGCGCGACGGGCGGAGGGTTTCTCGCATGGAGAAAAACGGCACGGTCAGCGTAATCGCCGACGCTTGGGAGGGAAAGAAGCTGAACTCTCCGAACGACGTAGTGGTGCGGCGCGATGGCCAGGTCTATTTCTCCGATCCTGCTTCCAAGGCGGTTCTCGAACCAAAGGAACTCACTTTCAGCGGTTTGTACCACGTGACTCCGCAGGGGAGAATTTCTCTGATCACGAACAAGCTGCCGCGACCCAACGGTGTAGCGCTTACCCCCAATGGCCGGACCCTTTACGTAGCCGACTCGCAGGAACGGAAGATCTACGCTTACGACCTGGACTCAAAAGGGAATGCCTCGCGCGAACGAGTCTTGATCGCGGACATCGAGGGTACGCCGGACGGTCTGCGCGTGGCTCAGAATGGCAATCTTTATGTCGCCTGCCGGGGCATTGCAGTCTATACGGCTAACGGCAAACGGATCCGAATGATCGAGTTTCCTGAAACTCCTGCCAATTGCGCGTTCGGCGGAAGTGATCTGCGGACGCTATACGTCACCGCCAGATCGTCGGTTTACAGCATTCGCATTCCGGATGGCGGGTGGTCGCCTTATTGACTGGCGGCCCGCCAGATCAGCGGGGTGCGTTCAGCGATGCCGAAACCCCCGTGGTGGCCAAAATACTCGTCCGTGCTGCGGTGCTGCGCGGCTACCTTCCACTTTCGCTGCCGGCGAGATCGTGGCCATCTACGGAACCAACCTCTGCGGCACCGGGACTTCAGCCGTGCCGACGTTTCCCAATCGCCCGCCGGGTGTAACATCGTCGATCACGCGGAGAAACGGCGAGGCGCGCGATTACCACGGCGGGTCGGCCATCGCGTGGTCGACGGACAAAGGCAAGACGTGGAGCGATCCCGTCTCGGTGCACCCCGACCATTCGCCGAAGCTGTATGCGCCGACGGTGAAGCCGATGCTCGAACAGGCCTCGCCATGGGACCGGCCGATCTTGTGGCGGACGCGTCCACCGGCACGATCTACATTACGGGAAGCGGACCGGCCTATACGGTCGACCCGGCGACGGCGCCAAAAGATCGATGCGAGCCTCACGGGTAAGAGGCGGTTTCATAGATTCGGACCTTGAACTATACTGGAGATTCGAAATTCGGCTCTGAACTCAACGCTGCAGCCGCACGTTGACAACCGGGCTCCTCCCGTCGCGGGACCCGTAAAGAGCGAGGCCCGGCTATCGCCGGCGTGCGCCGGGCCCGCGTCGAACCGTAGAGTCGGCAGATCGAGAAGGAGATGTTTCCATGCTGAAATGGATTTTCGCTCTAGCGTCCTGCATCCTGCTCGCGTACTCCACTTTGCAGGGCCAAACCGGGCTTGGGCAGATACAGGGCACGGTGAAAGACCCCTCGGCCGCGGTGGTGCCGAAGGCGAGTTTGATACTGGAGAGTATTCAAACCGGGAACCGGTTCCAGACAGAAACCAGCGAAGTTGGTTTCTTTGTGTTTCCCTCACTGCCCTCGGGCGAATACAACCTGACCGTGATCGCTACAGGCATGGACCGCTGGCAGGGTAAGGTCGCGCTTTCGGTGGGCCAGACCGCAGTGGTCGATCCGACGCTCAAGGTTGCGAGCGGGGCCACAGCCGTCACCGTCCTCGGCGACGTGACGCCGCTGATCACCACAACCAGTCCGACCGTCGCCACGGTAGTGGAGCGCGCCCGCATCGAGCAGCTCCCACTCAATGGCCGCGCCATCCAGACCCTGATTCAGGTGACGACGCCGGGAGTCGAGGGAAGCTCGACGCAGCCGCGGGTTTACGGATTGCGCGATTCCACCATGGAGTTCGTGCAGGACGGGGTACCGTTGGGTCAACGCAACACCGGTGACATTCAGGGGCGGCCTCCGGGCCTGGACACCGTCCAGGAATTTCGGATTGAGACGGCCGTATCGAGCGCAAAACTGGATCGGCCGGCGAATGCGATCCTTTCGACGCGCAGCGGCACCAACACGCTGCACGGCGCTCTCTTCGAGACCGGCCGGAACAGCGGGTTCGGCGTTGCCCGGCAGCGGCAGGATACGTTCACCAAGCCGCCGCATCTGGTACGTAACGAGTTCGGAGCGTCGGCGGGCGCGCCTATTTTTCTGCCCAAGATATACAACGGCAAGAATCGGACCTTCTTTTTCTTCGCGTGGGAGGAAGCCCGCACGCGGTCGGCTCCCACGGTCAGCGCGAATGTCTGGCCCGCGGCGGATCGCGTTGGAGACTTCAGCGCGTTGACCGATTCCAGCGGCAGAAAGATCACGATTTACGATCCATACTCGGTGGGGGCCGCCCCGACCTATCAGAAAACTCCGTTCGTGGCGAACAAGATCCCGATCGGGATGATGAGCCCGCTGGCGAAGTACATGTACTCCGTCACGCCCCTGCCTACGGCGGCCAACGTGAATCCGAACGTGGCCGCGAACTTCTTCGCCCCGAGCCCGAACAATACCAACAATCGCACGCTCACGACGCGCATCGACCACCGCATCAGCGACAACAACACCATCTACGGCCGTTATTCGTACGGGATTTCCAATACCATGATGCGGCGGTCCTACAACACCAACGGCAACCCGATCACGACGGACGATTTGTGGAATCGCGAGACTTACTACGAACAATCGAACACGGGCATGGTGTCTTTCAACCACCTGTTCTCCCCCACTTTCTTCGTCGAGACAGTAGGCACGTTCAGCCGCATCAACTGGCAGTACAGCATGAACCAACCCAGCGCGCAGCAAGATATCTCGGCGATGCTGGGCACTCCGAACCCGTTCAAAGTGAACGGGGCTCCTTACCTCAATAATTTCGGCTATGGCTCTCCGTCGGTGTTCGCCGGAGTAGTGCCGCGCACGGCGTTCACCAAGATCTATAACGTCGAGCAGAATTACACGAAGGTGATCCATACGCACCAGATGGAGTTTGGATGGCGCTTCCGCCAGGAATATCTGGATACCGTTCCCGACCGGCCGGACCAGTCGGATCTCTATTTCGACAGCCTGGCCACTTCGCTGTATGACCCGAATACCGGCGGCGCATGGGGCACCGTGCCGCAAACCGGCGCAAACACGGCCAATTTCTTTCTGGGCATGTCGCGCCAGTATTCGCAGTCGCGGCCGCCGCGCAATTTCAACATGCACGGTAAGGACGAAGCGCTCTACGTTCAGGACATCTGGAAGGCCCGCCCCAATCTCACATTCAACTTCGGTCTGCGATGGGAATACCTGGGTCCCTACGTCGATTCCAACGGAATGACGATGACCTTCGATCTGAAGAACAAAGCATTCGTCAATCAAGTGCCGCTGAAAGACTTAGTGACCAACGACTATACAACGCAGCCGATCATCAACGCCTATGCCGCCGCCGGTGTAAAGTGGGAGACTCCCGACGGCGCCGGGCTGCCGAGCGACTTCGTGCAGAGCAGCAAGCACGATTTCGCGCCGCGCGCCGGTTTTGCGTATCATTCCCGTCTGTTCGGCAAGAGCTTCGTCGTGCGCGGAGGATACGGGCTCTACCATTTCCCCATACCCGCTCGAACCTTCAGCGAACTGCGTTTGAATCCGCCGATGCAGGGTTCCTATTCAATCAACTGGAATTCCTCGGCGCAATCGCCGGACGGAATCTCGAATTATTTCCTGCGCGCGGCGCCGACGATCATCGCGGGGAAGAATTCGGGCGACAACGTCCTGGACATCACCAAGCCGCCGACGGTCACTCCCGGCATCTGGGTCACCGGTATCGCCGCCGACTTGCCGACTTCCAGAGCGCATCAGTGGAACATCACCACTGAGACCGAAATCGTGCGCGACACCGTGGCGCGCATCGGATGGATCGGTACGGCCGGCCGCAACATCGAAGCGATGAACATGATGAACCAGAACCCGATTTCGAATTATGTGTGGTACGTAAAATCGGGACAGCCCTTGCCGCAGGGCTACTATGCCAACGTAGTGCGGCGTTCGATCGATCAGACCATTTACGGCGATATCCGCATCTATAGCAAGATCGGCTGGTCCAACTTCAACGGCGTTCAACTGGAGCTGGAGCGCCGCTATAGCAAGGGCCTAGCATACCAGTTGTTCTATGTTCTGAGCAATTCGGCTTCGACAGGCGCCACCCCGTCGCAAGGCGGAGATTTCACCTCGGACAGTCAGGTACTGCCGGAACTCTTCCTGCCGGGCGCGCTTCCGCAGGATTATCACGATCGGTACCGATTCCTGCGCTACATGCGCGACACAGACATTCCGCAGCACCGCGTCCGCTGGAACTTCCTCTACGATCTGCCGATCGGAAAGGGTAAGAAGTTGTTCTCGAATGTCGGCAGCGTTGCCAACCGGTTCGTCGGCGGCTGGCAGATCGCGGGCTATGGCAGCACCCAGAGCCGCTGGTTCACGCTGCCCACGGGAAACTGGGGCGCGGTCAACCCGGTGCAAATCTACGGCACCGATTACAAGGTCACAGATTGCCGTTCCGGCACATGCTTCCCGGCGTATCTCTACTACAACGGGTATATCCAGGCCAACCTCATCAACGTGCCGAAGGGTGTGAATGGCGTGCCTTCGTCGTATCTTCCATCGTCGCAGCCGATCAACCCGACGCCGACCAATGGCGGCGATCCGAATTTCCGCTACTACGAAACCAACAACGTCAATGTGACCCTGAAAGACGGCACGCAGCAGTTGGTGTCGTACGACACGGGATTGAATCCCTACCGCAATCAGGCCGTAAAAGGTCCCTGGATTACGAGCATGAATGCGAGCGTCTATAAGACGGTGCCGATCAAGGAACGTGTCAACCTGCGGTTGAGCTTGGATGCTTTCAACGTGTTCAATCATCCCGGCCTGGGGATGCCGAGCAGCTCGACCGGATTGATCGATCTGCGCTATTCGGGGCAGGGTGCGCGCGTCATGCAATATGCTCTGCGGCTGACCTGGTAATCTCGGCAATTACAGACTTTCCTTTACGGTAGCGGCTTCCGTTAGCGCCAAAACTGCTAATGCGCGCCAAACGGAGCCGCGACCGTGGGAGCGGTGTAGCGGTGCAGCTTAAATTGTGCTGCTTAAGTTTGACAGCCCGTAGCGCTTGATATAGACTCCTGAACACCGCGTCTGTATGGGCTTACCCACTGGACTCTGAGCGTCTTTTTGACGCTGATATTGGTCTCGGCGCCGTTTCTGGCGGCGCAGCGGTTTCTCACGCGCTAAACCACGCGCTACCCGGCCGCACCATCTTTTTCATCGCCTCTTCATTCAGCGTGAGGCCGATTCCCGGGCGGTCGGAGACCGTGATGTAGCCCTTCTGGATAATGTCGCCTTCCTGCACGTATTGTTTCCATCGCGCGAGGCGCTCGGCGGGGTGGCCCCAGTGCCATTCCAGAACCAAAAAGTTGGGCACTGTAGCCATCGCGTGACATGCGGCCATCATGCCGATGGGCGATGCCTGGCAGTGCGGCGCGATCGGAATGTAGTAGGTCTGGGCGAGGTTCGCGATCTTCTTCGCTTCGGCGAGACCGCCGCACTTCTGGATATCCGGCATGATGATGTCGACGGCCTGCTTTTCGAACAGTTCCCGGAAGCCCCACCGCATATAGATGTTCTCTCCACAGCAGATCGGCGTGTGTGTCGATTGGCGCACGTCCCGCATCGCGTCGATGTTTTCGGCAGGCACCGGTTCTTCCAGCCAGACGAGCTTGAACGGCTCTACCTCTTTGGCGAATCGCTTCGCCGTCGGGAGATCATAACGGCCGTGCATGTCCGCCGCGAGGTCGATGGTTTTCGGCAGCGACTCCTGGATGAACGCTACTTTGTCGAGCATGTGATCGATCTCGCTGTTGTTGGCCGTCCAATTGACGCGATCGAAACGCGCAGGGTCGCGCGCGTCATCCACGTCGATCTTCGCCATCGTCCAGCCATTCTCGACGATCTGCGAAACAAAGATCTTCGCGTTGGGGTCGTTCCGGTTATCCGTTCCGGAATCGATGTAGACGCGAATTCGGTCGCGCATCTTACCGCCCATGAGTTGATAAATCGGCAGCCCGAGCGCTTTCCCCGCCAGGTCCCACAGCGCAATTTCCACTGCGGTCAAGGCGGTGACGTATTGGCCCGCCTGCGCGCCGCCGAAAACGCCGCTGGTCCGGATGCGCTCCCAAATGGCCTCCACGTTCAGCGGGTTTTGGTTTAACAGGGAAAAACGGAAACCTGCGACGATCGGGCCCGCACCGCTGATTGCGTCCACCGCTTCTCCGTCGCCGGTCAGTCCCTGATCGGTATAGAGTCGGACGTGGAAGTTCTGAAGGTACGTCGTCTTCACATCCGTGATCTTCAGCTTCGGCCGCTGGTAAGGCGATGCGGAATCTTGTATAGCCACGGCGAGCTTCGGTAGGCCGAAGGCCCCGGTCAACATCGTGCCGGCGCTCTTCAAAAACGATCTCCGGTGTTTCAGATGTATTTACCTCTTTATCCCGAGTCTTTAGTGTACTCCTCAGAGCGGCCAACCGAAACGTAGCCCGCTTTGCCAGGGCCGAAGCACACAGAGCATGGTGACTCCGGGAAATTAAGTTGTTAAGATTCGTTTATCTCTGCCGGCCCCGATGCGCCTCGCGTCAGCTTGCCTGCTGACTGGCGCGCGCATTGTTTGGCGGTCACGGCAGCGTAGACACCGAGTTCAAGTGCCGATTAAAGCGGCGCGGTGTCCCTTGGCGCCCGCAGCCCAAATGGTAGACAAGGAGAGAAAACATGCCCATGAACCGACGTGAGCTTCTAAGGGCCTCCGCAGCAGCCGCCGCTGTCTTGAGGCCAGCGGACAAGGCGTTCGCCGCTCCCGCAGGAAACATCCAGGTCGCCATCGATGCAGCCAGGGTGGGCGCGCCGATCACTCCGCTCATTTTCGGAGGGTACATGGAACCGGCCACGACGCGAGTCTGGGCCGAGATGCTGACAGACCGGAAGTTTGCCAATCCGATCACCAGCGCCGCGGCGCCGGCGCCGCCGGTCAATTCCCCTATGCGGCGTTTCTTCGCCGAGCCGTTTAAGCCAGTCGGACCCGCGGGAACAGTAGACATGGACACCGTGCGGCCGTTTGTGGGGCAGCACAGCCCACGCGTGAGACTGGACGGATCGGAGCCTCACGGCATTCAACAATCCGGACTGCGTCTGGCCCGCGGCAAGTCTTATGTGGGCCGGGTGTATCTCGGTGGCGACCCCGGCGCCAAAGTCGTCGTCCGGCTGGTCTGGGGACCGGCCGCGAGCGACTCGCAGACCATATCGATTCCGCCACTCTCGCGCGAGTACCAGAAATTCGCGCTGGAGTTCACTTCGCCCGTGGACTCGCAGCAGGGGCGCCTCGAAATCGTGGGCACCGGCAGCGGCGTGTTCCACATCGGGACAGCTTCTTTGATGGCTGCCGACAATATGCACGGGTTCCACGGCGGGATGGTGCGGTTGTTTCGGGAGGCTGGTTTCAAGATGCTCAAGTGGCCGGGCGGCAACTTCGTATCGGGGTACGACTGGTACGACGGTATCGGCGATGTGGACAAGCGTCCGCCGCGCCGCCAGGCCATGTGGGGCAACCGGGTGGAGTCGAACGACGTCGGCATTCACGAATTCCTTGCATTGTGCCGTCTGCTCGGGGCGGAACCCGATTTGACGATCAACAGCGGATTCGGAAGCGCCCGGGAAGCGGCCGAAGAGGTGGAGCACTGCAACGGATCCACCGGCACGCGCCTCGGAAAGCTGCGAGCGGACAACGGTCATTCCGAACCGTTCAACGTTCGCCTGTGGTGCATTGGCAATGAGATGTACGGCCCGTGGCAGTTCGGCCGCATGCCCCTCAACCAATACTGGGAGAAACACAATCGCATTGTCGAAGCCATGAAGAAGGTGGATCCTTCCATCACGGTAGTCTTGTCCGGGGCAACCATCTGTGAGAGATCCATAGGTGCGGCGGAGAAGAAGGGCAATTTCTTTCCGAGCGAGTGGGAACCGCCAATTCCGGACAGCGCGCCGTGGGAGCTCGGCGGGCATGAGGACTGGACAGGATGGCTGCTCGCCAACTGCGAGGGCAACGTCGATTATGTTTCTGAGCATACCTACTCATATCCCCGCCTGGCATACGACGGGCAGAAGCAGTCTTTCGTGAATGTCCAGGATCCGCTACCCATCCAGGCGCGCAGGACGGCCAACCGCATCGGCGAGGCGTTTGAGGTGTGGCAGAAGTATGTCGAGAAGATGCCGTGGCTGAAGGAGAAGAACGTCAAGTTCATCTTCGATGAGTGGGGTTGCCGTCACCGGCAGATCGGCGGTTCCTACCAGCCGCCGGGGATGTTGACGCCGCTTTGCTATGCCCTGCTCTTGAATGAAATGTTCCGACACTCCGATCAGATCGCAGCCAGTTGTGCGACAGGATCGCTCGGCACAGTGTTGGTGGACAGCACCGGCCAAGCTACGGGCTATTCGGTCGAGGGGCTGGTGCTGAAGATACGGCCACTCATTTTGCCGATGCCCTCCCCGTGCAAGTGAGCGGAAATTCTCCCCAGCAGGCGGTCCCTGGCACCCCATGGGTGGATATTCCCAAGGTTCCCATCGGAAGCCCCACGTATCCTCTCGATGTGGTTGCCGCCATCTCCGGCGACCGCAAGAGACTCATTCTTTCGGTAGCTAATCCCACGGAGACGGCCCAGGAGTTCTCGCCACGAGTCAGCGGGGTGAAACTGCGCGGGCCGGGCAAGCTGTGGCAGATTGCAGGACCCAACGTGAATGCGGCGAATGTGGCGGGACAAAAGCCGGTCGTCGAGATTCTCGAATATCCGCAAAACGCGCTTGGGGAGGCTGTACAGGTCCCCTCCGTCAGCGTCAGCGTCTACGAATTCGAAATCGAGAACGCTTAATTGCCGGCGCCACAACTTGCGGCAGAACTGTGAGACGGCTGCCCTCAGACCAGCAATACCTCGCGCCTGGGGCATTTCTCGACACCCTGCTCGAACCGGAAACGAAAAAGTGCCAAAGATTCGTTGAAGTAAACGATAAGCAGATCTAAAATACCTCTGGATGGGCGCTGCAAGCGCCAACACCGGCGCCGGCTGCATCCAACCGGATGGTGGAGATTATATGTCCTTGTGGAAGCGGTTGTTGATCTTTGGTCTGAGCGCCGCGGCAATGTCCACGGCGCAGGTAAATCGTGCAACGTTAACCGGCATTGTGACCGATCCCTCCGGAGCGGTCGTGCCTTCCGCCAAGATTCTGGTGGTTCACGTGGAAACGGGGACCTCGTCTTCTACCACCACTACCACCGCCGGAGCTTACACCCTCCCCGCGCTGCAAATCGGGACCTACAGAGTGGAGTACGAGTCGGCGGGATTCAAAAAATCGGTTAAGGACGAGGTGGTATTGACAGCCGGTTCTACCATGCGGCTGGACGTCACGCTCGCCTTGGGTTCCGCAGCCGAGTCGGTTGTGGTGTCGGGGCAGGCAGCTCCCATTGAAACCGAAACTACCCGCGTGGCGACCAACATTACCACCAAATTGGTCCAGGACTTGCCCTTGCTCGTCGATGGAGGCATCCGGAGCATCTTCACCCTTGCCAGCATCGCGCCGGAGACGCACGGAACCGGGCAGAGCTTTCGCGTCGGCGGCGGGCAGCAGGTCGGTTGGGAGATGCTGATGGACGGAATGCCGATGACCAGCGCCTCGGCCCTTTACCAGGGTGATCGCGCGTCGGTGGGTTCCGTCCCGATAGACGCTATCAGCGAGTTCACCGTAGAAACCTCCGGAATGAAGGCCGAGTACGGCCGCTCGATGGGCGCCGTGACCTTTGAAACCAAGTCGGGCACGAACTCCATCCACGGTAGCCTTTTCGAGAATCTCCGCAACAACATTCTCGATGCCAACGGTTTTTTCAACAACGCCGCGGGTAAGCAAAGAGGCGTTCTGAAACAGCATGACTTCGGCGGCACCGTCGGCGGCCCTGTCTACCTCCCCAAGATCTACAACGGGCGCAACCGGACATTCTTCTTCGCCAGCTACCAGGGGTTCCGCAACCGGGCCGGCAGCGCCAACCCGAGTTACCTGACCATCCCTACCGCGGCCAATTGGCAGGGCGATTTCAGCACTTGGACGCGCAACGGGAAGTTCGTTCAGATCTACGATCCGGCATCCACGCGGCCCAATCCCAGCGGCGCCGGATATATCCGCGATCCGTTCCCGGAAAACAAAATCGGCGCAAACCGGTTTGATGCTGTCGCTATGAACTTCTTGAAGTACATGCCGCAGGGTTTCGCGCCGAACAACCCCTTGGCCCGCGCGGACCTCGATGTCCAGAACTATGTCCGGTCGGAAGGCTCCAGCGTCAACCCTTGGAACAAAGGGAGCCTCCGCATAGACCATCAGCTCAACAGCCTCCACCGGTTTACTTATCTCTATCTTGAAGGCCGCCAAGCCGACGACTTCGGCCCCGACGGCCCGACCGGCTTGCCGGCTCCGCTGAACGGAGCCGCCGTGGTGACCCGCTTCAGCCGTTCGCAGCGCCTTGCCTGGTACTACACCAGCGGCACCCTGCTGGCTTCCGTCCGGGGCAGTTACATGCGCGAGCAAGGCGTTGGGGTCATGATTCAGTCCGCGGATCCCAACAATAAGTGGGGCGAGAAACTCGGAATCAAGAACGCTCCGGGCCCGGATCGTGCGTTCCCGCAGATCAACTTCAGCACCTATAGCGGATGGGGCGGCGCATACTGGGGCGGCGACGCAGGCAGCAATTTCAACCTTAGCGCAGACGTCACCAAGATCCGGGGCCGGCACACCATCAAGACCGGTTTCTTCTTCGCCCGTGACCGCTGGGATGGTTACGGCCAGCACCGCCCGAATGGAAGCTTCACTTTCTCGAACCTGGCCACCGGCATACCCAACGACACTTCGGGCAACACTGGCAATGCCTTTGCCGCGTTCCTCCTTGGTTACGCCAGCGGAGCAGGATACGAGACACCCCGGGACGTTCGCCAAATCTATAAGTATTACGGGGGGTTTGTCCAGGACGATTTCAAGTGGAACCAGAAGCTCACCTTCAATCTCGGTCTGCGTTACGAGTACACCCCGCCTGTTGAAGGGGGTGCTTTCACTGGGTTGAAGACCTGGGAAGATCTCAGTACCGGCAAGATCGATGGATTCTACAATTTCGACCCCACCGTTCCCAATCCAGGAGCGGGTGGACGTTTGGGTGCCATGGTGTTTTCCGGCAGCGGCACGGGCCGCATGACAGGCACGCTGTTCGATGGCTATCCGTGGGCCGTCGCACCGCGCGTCGGTTTGGCTTACAGGGCGCCGGCCGACTTCGTGGTCCGCGCGTACGGCGGCCGCACCTTCACGGCCCTCAAGACTACGGGCGGCAGCACCCATTTCGAGGGTTTTATCATAAACCGGACACAGAATAGCGCGGATAACAGCATCAACGATTTTCCGGCGATTCTCAAAAACGGTCTGCCTACCTTTCCTCCGGTGCCGAACCCCGATCCCACGCTCTTGAACAACGGGGACATTGACTTCTGGCAGCGCAGTGACTCCGGCCGCCCATCGGAGTATTGGACGTGGAATCTCGACATCCAGAAGTCGCTCAGTCCGACAATGGTGGCTACCGCCGGGTATACCGGAACCAAAGGGACGCACCTCGCATCTGCAAACGACCGCATCAACCAGATCCCATACAGTTACCTCACGCGATACGGAAGGGATCTGTTGGTCAGCAATATCACTTCGGCGGCGGCCAAGGCGGCCGGCATCCCGCTTCCCTACCCCGGATTCAACTCCACCGTCCAACGCGCCCTCTCGCCCTTTCCGCAATATCAGAACATCTACACCAACCGTGGGCAGCCGTCCTCGGTCGGCGAGCGCGCGGGGAATTCGACCTACCATGCCATGACGCTCAAAGTGGACAAGCGCTACAGCAATGGACTGACGGTGCTCGCTTCCTACGTGCTCTCGAAGCAATTCAGCGACGCCGAGAACGCTGCGATTGCCGGAGGCGGAGCCCTGGATCATTACAACAAGAGATTGGATAAGGCACTGGCCGGCAACGATCAGACCCACGTGTTCCGGTTTGCTTACACCTACGAGCTGCCCTTCGGCCGCCCTAAACACCTCAATTTCGGGCCGGTAGGGAATGCGCTTGCGGGCGGTTGGACGGTCTCCGGACAGATGAACTACGAGTCCGGTACGCCGATGGCCGTATCGGACAACTATAGTCCCATCGGCACCGGCAGCCGCGTGTTCATCACCTCTTACGACGGCTGGCGCGCGCCCATCAAGGGCCAGAAGTTCGATCCGAACGTGGATGCGTGGCTCGATATCAACCAATTCAACCAGGGCATTTCGACGGACACGCTCAACAACGTGTGGGGCAATGCCACCCGCAACAACCCCAAGCTGCGCAGTCCCTGGATGCTGAACGAAAGCCTTGCCCTCGGGCGAAACATATCGTGCAAGGAGCGCGTGAAGTTCGACGTCCGGATGGAAGCGTTCAACGTGCTGAATCGGGTGCGCTGGGGCGGCCCCCAGAGCAATGTTTCGGCCGCGAACTTCGGAAAGGTCACGTCACAAGGGAATACGCCGCGAAGAATGCAGCTCGCGCTCCGCCTGATCTTCTGAGATGAGCGGCTCGTGATTACGGTCGCGTCTGTCACGATGAGGCCTCGAAGGCCGGTCGCGCCTTCCAGTGTGAATTGTCGAGGAGGTTCGTCATGTCCAGATGGGCACGTTGGTGCGTTCTCTTTCTGTTGGCGCTGGTTACCATGGTGGTTGCTTACGCTCAAATCCGGTCAGCGACGATTACCGGAACAGTTACCGACGCCAGCGGCGCGGTGCTCGCCGGGGCACAGGTGATGGTCACGGAGCAGCAAACGGCCATCACCAACACGACAAAAACAACGGAAGCGGGCGCGTTCGCCGTTCCATATCTGCCATCCGGCGCCTATACGGTCGTCGTAAAGGCGCCGGGATTCGCCGACTATAAGGTGACTGGCATAGCCGTAACCACGGGGCAGACGGTCCGGGCCGATGCACAGCTCAAGCTCGCAACACTCGGGACGGCTGTGGAAGTTTCAGCCCAAGGAGTGACGATCCAGACGGACAGCAGCACGGTCCAGAGTTCCGTAGAGTCCAAGGCGATCGATATCCTGCCTAATCCCACTTCCAATCCGATGTATTACGCCTTCCTGCAAGCCGGCGTAATGCCGCGCGTGGCCACGAACGACACCACATCCATCCAGGCTTTCGGGATTGGCGTCCACGGACGGAAACAGTGGAACGCCGTGGGCATTAACGGCGGCCGCGCCTGGACCAGTGACGTGCAGCTGGACGGACTTCCCGTCATGGGCGGCGGCTACAACGAATTGTCGGTGCTCCCGAACACCGAAGGACTCTCGGAAGTGAAGGTAATCGCCAACGACTTCAGCGCGCAATACGGCCACGGCCAGGGCATCATTCAGATGAACACCAAGTCCGGCACGAACCAATTCCACGGCGACATCAGCTACCAGCTCAGGAACGAAGCTCTGATGGCCAACTCGAGAGCCAACAAGGCCGCCTGGTCGGCGCAGCAGCCTACGGGCATCCCGCGGCCCCCCTTTAAGGTGAATGAGCTTGGCGGCTCGGTCGGTGGGCCGATTCTGAAAGACAGGCTGTTCTTCTTTGCGAGTTACCATTATTTACGGTTCAACCGGGGTATCGACAATCTGATGACGGTGCTCACGGACAGGGAGCGAGTGGGCGACTTCAGTCAGACTCTGATCCGAAACGAGGCCGGTGTTGGCGTGCCCGCCCAGATCTTTGACCCGTGGAATGTCACCCAAATTAATCCGGATCTCTATCAACGCGCGCTAATCCCGAACGCGAACCTCACAAATTATCCCGGCAGCCAGTATGGCAAGACGTGGTTCAGCAACAGCGTCTCGGGATACCCTTCGCCGAACCGCACTCCGGACGATGTATTCAACGCGAACAATTACTACGCGCGGACGGTCCAGACGCTCCGCCGGCACAATTCGAATAATCGTCTCGACTACCGGCGTGGCAAGCACTCCATTTACGGCAGCGGTGGCATTCAGAAATCCGAAAATGTCACCCCCCGCGTCTATGGCAAAGCTCCCGTCAACTCCGTTCCCTGGGTCATCAGCGATAAGAACCCGTACGGCCAGATCGGCGACACCATCGTCGTCAATCCAACCGTTGTCGTCGATCTGCGCTACGGCGTCAGCCGGATCAATACCATGACATACAAAGGCAATGCAGAGGGCTGGACGGGCGATCTCTATGACCAATTCGGCATGCCCAGGAATCTCTGGCCGTTGTTCTCCATATGGGGCTCCGCTCCCACGCTTCCGATCACCGACGGTGGGAACGATAAGAATCGCTCCAGGCAGATGAGTCACAGCCTGACGGCCAGCCTCACCAAGATGCGAGGCCGGTGGACCCACAAGTTCGGTACGGAAATCCGCAACCTGCTATCCAACTACATCGATCCGGTGCAGATCTCGGCTTCGTACCCGGGAGGCTCCGGTGGCAACTTCAATTTCCAGTACGTCACGGCCAGCGGGGCGTCCTCCAGTCAGAATACGACGGCCGTTCAAAACGGCCTGACCAATGCGCGTTACTTTCTTGGCGTGCCCGGATGGTCGATCGCCTCGGGAAGGAACGTGGCGATGGCCCTTTCGCAGAAGTACCTCGCCGTCTATACGCAGAACGACTGGCGCGCAACCAACAAACTGACGCTGAACCTGGGATTCCGTTGGGATCTGCAACCCGGGCCGGCCGAACGCTACGACCGCATTTCCGGGGAAGATCTGAACGCGACCAACCCGTTCGGCTACAAGGGCGCGATTGCTTTCGTGGGCGCCCAGGGTTACAGCCGCAACCTCTGGAACACCATGTATACCAACATCGGACCGCGTCTCGGGGCCGCTTATCAAGTCAACGCCATGACGGTGGTCCGCGGCGGTTTCGGCGTGACTTACCTGCCCAGCAACTCCGGCTATTTCGAGAGCACGCTGGATTACGGCGCAAGCACCTTCTCGAGCGGCACCAATGACCTGCCGTATGGGACCAACCCCCGCGGAATGCCGGCATTCCATATGTGGGAATCCCACCCCGTCGCAATTGCGGTAAATGCAGACCCCAAAGCGCCCGTTGTGTACGGGACAGGCAACACCTATTTCGAACGCAACTTCAAGAACGGCCGGGCCAAGCAGTTCAACCTTTTCATCGAGAAGAGGTTTCGCAACACCTGGTTTGGGTCTGTCGGCTTCAGCGGCTCCCGAACCGCCCACCTCTATTACCGCTCCTTTCCCATACAGAACAATCAATTGCTGCCGAAGGACCTTACCGATAGCTGGGCGGCCGCGTACGTTGCGAGCAATCTGACCCTCAACCCCGCCACCCAGTTGGTGCCGAACCCATACCAGCCGACGGACGGGACCACGTACAAATTCGGGGGAGCGCTGGGCGCGGCCACCATCGCGCGGCAGAGCACCTACTACCCTTATCCCCTGCTGATCGGCAACTCCATCAGCCGGTCCCTCGGTTGGGCGCGCTGGAACTCACTCCAGGCTCGCGCCAGTCACGCGTTTTCGCGCGGCTTCCTGTTGGACGTGAACTACACGTTCGCCAGGAGCTTGACACGACCAACACAATGGAAGATGCGATGCTCGGCAACCCCGGCGGCGGTATCGGCGGGAGCGCATTAGATATTAAGAACCTGTCCAACAACCTGCGCCTCGGCGGCAGCGACGTGAAGCACCGGTTGACCGGGATCTTCCTCTACGATCTTCCCTTTGGCGCCGGCAAGGCGTTTGACGTCCGGAACAAAGCAGTACGGCACTTGATCAGCGGATGGCAGACGGGCACCACGCTCACGATACAGAGCGGTTTCCCGATCGTCATCAGCGGCGCTACCGACGGTGCACTGCTCGCGCGTCCCGACCGAATCGCCGGAGTCCCGCTGGAAGTACCCAAGGAGTTGCAGAAGTGGTACGACGGCAACACGCTGGTGACGCTGCCGAACGGGCGCGTCATCAAACCCTCGAAGAACACGTTCCTGAAGTACTACACGGGCGCCTGGCAGGGCCCATACACCACCCTGCCAAACGGGAAGTACGGCGCCGCCCAGAACTGGGTCGGGTCTGCAGCGCCCACCTTTGGCGATCTCCGTGGTCCGGGGCGGTTCAATATCGACATGACATTGCGGAAGAGCATAAAGCTGCGCGAGAAGTACAATCTCGAGATCTCCGCCGAAGCCTCGAATTTGCTGAACAACGCCCAGCAGAGCGGCTCCTATTCCGGCGGCCTTGGCAATACAGCGGTCACTCCCAACCCGGCCATCGGATTACTACCGGGGATGGGCAGCAGCGACACGTTCGGGACCATTGGAACGCAGACCTTCGCGCCGCGCGAAGTAGTCATCAACCTGCGCCTGCGGTTTTAGGCAGTGAAAGGATCCAGGCCCGCGCCGGCAGCATCGGCGTTACTCTATCACTATGTTTCGGCTCGCCCTGGCCTTTTGCGTTTGCTGCACCGCTTTGCCGGCTCAGACGGCCTTCCATACCTGGGAACTCGAGGAAATCGAACTCCGGTCCTCCGGCAACTACGCCAATCCTTATACTGACGTCGAATGCTGGGTGGATTTGAAAGGCCCCGGCTTCAGTAAACGCATCTATGGTTTCTGGGACGGCGGAGAGATGTTTCACGTGCGTGTAGTGGCCACGGCTCCGGGCGCCTGGACGTGGACGAGCGGATCCAACCAGCCTGCGGACACCGGTCTAAACCGCAAATCCGGCAGTTTCGTGGCGCGAGACTGGACGGAGGCGGACAAGCAGGCAAATCCCAACCGGCGCGGATTCCTGCGCTCCACGCCCAACGGCCACGCACTTCAGTATGCCGATGGCACGCCGTTCTTTCTGGTGGGCGATACGTGGATTGGAGCGGCCACCTGGCGTCTTCCTTTGACCGGCGCACCCGTGGACCCCAATTGGGAACCTGCCCCCGGAGTGACTTTCGAAGCCGCGGTCCAGTATCGTAAGCGCCAGGGCTTCAACTCCGTGAGCATGATCGCGGCCTTTCCCACCTGGGCCTCCGATCAGTACCCTAATACCTACGCCGATCGGAATGGCATCTACCTGCGCAATGCCTGGGAAGCCTTCGGCGTGTTAGTGGATGGTAAAACGCCCACTGCCAAAGCCATGCACGACGAGCAGGGCTACCGCTCCTTCGAGATCCTTCCCAATCGCGACGGACTGGCCGACTTCGACCGCATCGTGCCGCACTACTTCCAGAGCCTCGACCGCAAGATGCAGTACTTGAGCGACCAGGGCTTCATCCCCATGCTCGAGACCATCCGGCGCGATGTCGCCCCGGCCTGGAAGGCGTACTTCAAGTTCAATGAGTCTTTCTCGCGCTTTGTTCAATACATCGCGGCGCGCTACGGCGCCTACAACTTCATCTTCAGCAAGGTCCACTTCGATATCTACCTGAAAAACTACTCCATCACCGGCGCGGAGTTTAACGAAGCACTGAACTACCACTACAAAAAGTACGGGCCGATGCCGTTCGGCCAACCCGTAACGGCATTGATCGACCACTCGACCGCGGTGACTTTCGGCCATGGCGGCCAAGCCCCCTGGATCACCATGCACGCGACGGGCAACAAGCCGCGCGACCACGGAATCTACGCAGCCATCGAAGCGCTGTTCCGGCTCTCCGGGCCATATCCGGCCATCGATCTGGAGCCCTACTATACGGGCTGGATGCATCAGAACAATGTGGTGGCAGGCGAACGCCCCAATCCCGACTCCGAGCGTGACAACTATTTCTCGCGAGCTCAAATGTACGGTTGCGTGTTGTCCGGCGGCTTGGCGGGTCACGTGCACGGAACCGCGGCTTACGACGTCTCGGTCGATACCGAGCCGGCGGGCGCGCGGCCATACTTCTGGCAGGCCCTCCGCTACCGATCCGCGGCGTATATGAAATCGCTCGCCCGGTTCGTGATGTCCGAAGGCGCCCGGTATCGCGAACTGGAGTTGGCATCCGACGCCCTGATCCCGAGAAAGGCGGACGGCCGCCGGGATACGGGCCTCGATGGTTGGAGTTTCATGATGCGTACGGCGTCCAAGGATTTTGCCCTGCTGTACTTCGAAAACCAGGCGCACCGGGCACGCTCCGCCGGCTGGACTCCGAACTCACGCTATACGTTCGCATGGTTCCACACGCAGTCGGGCGAATGGCAAGCCGGCGCCAGCCTGCGCGCCGATGCCAATGGGGAGATGCAACTCCCGCCATTTCCTGGTGGGTTGGATGTTGCCGATACCGATTGGGCAGCCAAAATCACCGCACAGAAGGGAGCGAACTGACATGCGACATGCATGCTTGTTGCTGCTGGCGACGATCGCCGGCCTCGCGGCGGACGTCAAGCCGGACTATGTGGCCATAGAGAAGGCCTCGGGCCACGTCGGCTTCTTCGATAGCGCCGGCAAGATCCTCAAGGAAGTCAAAATCGGCGGCCATCCTCACGAGATGACCTTTTCGCCCGACGGCCGCTACCTCTATACAACGGATAACGGAGTGTTGTGGATGACTGAGTCGGGGCAGGGTGGCAACACGGTTTCGATCATCGATACCCGCAGCGAATCCCTCGTGGGAACCATCGACCTCGGCAAGTACCGCCGGCCGCATGGCATCGATGTGGATCCAAGAACTGGAAACCTGCTGGTTACGACCGAACTACCCAGCATGCTGCTGATGATTGACCCTCGCGGCCGCAAAATCGTGACGGAGTACGACATCAAAGGCAAGGCCCCGCATCTCGTGAAACTCGCGAACGATCGGGTGTGGGCCTATACCAGCAATACCGATAGTGGCGCCTTGTCCGCCGTGAACCTCCAGACGGGGGAAGTTAAGGTAATCCCGATCGGCGAGCGTCCGCAAGGCATGGCTTTTTCTCCGGACAACCGCCGCCTCTACGTGACGAATCTGAACAGCGACTCGATCAGCATCATTGACACGCAGTCGAAAACCCGAATCGGCGACATTCCGACCGGCAAGGGACCCGTGCGGATCAGAGTCTCGCCCGACGGCAAGACGCTGGTCTATGCACTGCAAACCGGTGAGGCGGTGGGGTTCGCCAATGCTGAGACCCGTAAGGAAGAGACGCAGGTGAAGTTGACCGGGCAGCCCGTGTCGCTCACCTTTTCGGCGGACAACCGCTACGCGTTCTCAGCGGTGCAGTCGCAGGACAAAATCTTTGTGATCCCGTTACGAACGCGTAAAATCGAAAGGATCATCTCCACGCCGCCAGGTTCGGGCCCGGATCCTTACTTACCCCTCCGGTAGGCTGTCGCGCGAAAGCCTTCTTTGGCTTGAAGTGCCATCAAGCGATGTAGTCGTCACATTCTCGTCACACCCGCACCGATGTGTGATCGGCGCACGGCGACCCCTCCTGAACGAGCGTTCCGGGCGCATCGTCTTCCACCAGACATCCATGGACGAAACGGCCCCACGGTGCAGTGCGGGGCGCCGACGCAGAAGGGGCCGTTTGACTCTCCCGAACGGCAACCCCCGCCCACCTCCGCACAGAACAGGGGAGAACGACAGAGCGGCGTCGCCCTTCGTCCGGGCTGGATACATCGATGCCGACATCCGTCCCGGCGGGTCAGATCACCCCTGACCGGGTCGGACACCCTGGATGCGGTGACTTCCGCCAACCGCGGGATGTTCATCTTCTTTGGGCAGAAACCGGCGAAAAGCCTCGAACGTAGAGGGACTTAGTCGGCAGCCAGAACAAATTATTTGAATTTAGAGTCTTGTAGTCTTAAAATGCAATTGGGATTGCATATTACGCTACGCAGCCGGTGGACTGCCTGGCCGGGATGGTGGCGCCAGGAGGGTCCGGTTCTGACAGAAAGGAATCACGATGCAGAAACTGACAAGACGCGAGATACTCGCCACGACCGCCGGTGTGGCAGGCTTTACTTTTCTTCCCGCACGGGTGTTGGGCCGGGGAGGTCCGGCGCCCAGCGACAAGTTGAACATCGCGGTAATCGGCATTGGCTGCCGCGGCGAGATCAGCGTCAGTGAGCTGAATAACGCGCAGCAGAATCTGGTGGCCCTTTGCGACGTCGACTGGCGCCCACTTCAGAACTATACCCATCCTCGCGCCTGCGAGGTGATCAAGCGCTTTCCGAACGCCAAGCGCTACGACGACTGGCGGATCTTGCTTCAGGAGCAGGACAAGAACATCGATGCGGTCGTCGTCGCAACACCGGACCACATGCACGCCATCGCCGCCCTCACCGCGATGAAGATGGGCAAGCACGTCTATGTCGAGAAACCACTCGCGCACAACATCCACGAAGTCCGCACCCTGATGGCGGCGGAGAAGAAGTACAAGGTTGCCACACAGGTCGGACACCAGGGCCACAGCTCCGAAGACTGCTGCCAGATCGTGGAGTCGATTCGCGACGGCGCCATCGGCGATGTCAAGGAAGTGCACCTGTTCCTGCGGACGGGCATTCGGGGCATATCGCCGCCGACGGCAGTTCGCACCTATACCCGCACGATGCAGTATGGCGACATTTCCAGAGTCGTCGGCGAAGACCACGCGGTGCCAGAGGGTCTCAATTGGGATCTGTGGTTGGGTCCCGCGCCGTTCCGCGGCTTTAATCCGGTATACGTTCCGAACAACTGGCGCCGCTGGCGCGACTTCGGCACCGGAACTCTCGGCGATTACAACTGCCACTACATGGACCCGGTGCTGTGGGCCTTGGATCTCGGTTTTCCAGAGAAGGTCGAGGCCAATCCCGATGCGGGGTACGGCCCGCCGGCCAACAAGCAGGTATTCCCGAGCGCGGCGGAGATTCGCTGGGACTTTCCGGCTCGCGGCAAAAAGCCGCCGGTGTCCGTCACGTGGCACTATGGCGGCAACAGCGGATCGATTCCACCACCTATGGGCTGGAAAGAAAGTGACACCCTTCCCAGCGGTGGCGGCGGCGCGATCTACGGCAGCAAGGGGACGATCGTGTTCGGTCCGATCTTCGCCAGCCAGCCGCGCGCGGCGCTCGAAGGGAAGTACAAGCCGGTCGAGTGGGGCACTCCGGGGAAGGTGCAATTCTATCCGGACGAGTTGGACAAATCATACAAACGGCCCGCTCCCTCGCTGCCGCGCCCGTTCAATCACTGGATGGATTGGGTGGAGGCGGCCAAAGCCGGCAAACAGGGCGCCGCCCATTTCGGTTACGGCGGCATGCTGAGCCAGATCGCGTTGATGGGCAACATCGCTTGTCAACAAAAGGGTAAGATCCTTTACTACGACGAGAAGAAGGGCGAGTTCAAGAACAACCCCGAGGCGAACAAGCTCTTCCGCCGTGAGTATCGCGAAGGTTGGAAGCTCCCCGTATAGCGTATCCGGGGCGGCGAGAAGATCTAAGCTGCCCTTGGCGCCTTCAGCCGATTCATCTTACAGTGGAGTGGTGAGGCGCGCTTTCGGATGACGCACGATTCACAGTCTGAAAACCGGAGAGGTTTCCTTCGACGAGCCGGCCAGGCGGGCGCCGTCATGGCCGGAGCGCCCTTTGGCTTTGGGCAGTCCCACCGCGCCGTTGTCTCCATCGTGCTCGATCCTTCCGAGCCCTTGACTTCCGCCGCACCGGCGCGGTGGGCACTGGCGCAGCTCGAGCAGGCCATCACTAATGCCGGCTGCACGGTGCAGCATCGGGAGAACATAAGTCAGGCTGGCGCGGACGAAGCCACCATCCTGATCCCAGGCAGTTCATCACCCGTTGCGGTGGCAGCGTTGCGGAGAGCCCGCATCGAAGCACCGCATGGTCCCGAAACTCTGGCTATCGTAAACACCAGCGCATCCGGACGCCCGGCGGTTCTAGCGTGCGGCGCCGACGTCCGCGGGTTGACCTATGCACTCTGCGAGTTGGCCGACCGGGTGCGCTTCGCGCCTGCACCTGATGTCGCGCTGCTCCTGCGCCGGCCGATTGCCGAACGTCCTGCCAACCAGGTGCGCAGCATCATGCGGCAATTCACAAGCGAACTGCTCGACAAGCCGTGGTTTAACGATCGGGAGCAATGGCTGCACTACCTGGATATGCTGACGATGCAGCGATTCAACCGCTTCCACCTGGCCTTTGGACTCGGTTACGATTCCCTCCAACAGGTCGCCGACTCCTACTTCCTGTTTCTTTATCCATTCCTGCTGTCAGTGCCGAAGTACAACGTGCGCGCCACCAACCTTCCCGACGAGGAACGGGATCGCAACCTGGAGATGCTCCGCTTTATCGGCGAGGAGACCGTCGCACGCGGTATGGACTTCCAATTGGGCCTATGGATGCACGGGTACCGCTGGCCCGACGGTCCCCGCGTCCGCAACCGCATTGAAGGCTTGACCGACGAAAATCACGCAGCTTACTGTCGCGACGCGGCGACCGCGCTCCTGCGTGCCTTGCCCGCCGTCTCGTCCGTGGCTATCCGTATCCATGGGGAAAGCGGCATCCCCGAAGGCAGCTACAGCTTCTGGGGCGCGATCTTCGATGGCGTGAAGCGATGCGGCCGCAAGATCGAGCTCGACCTGCACGCAAAGGGCATCGACAACACCATGATCGACACCGCGTTGGCGACCGGCTTGCCCGTCAACCTGGCGCCGAAATATTGGGCCGAACACCTCGGAATGCCCTATCACCAGGCGGCGATCCGCGAGCTGGAATTACCCGTCGCTGGGCATAAGGGGGCCGGACTCATGACCCTCAGCGAAGGCGCGCGCGTCTCCACTCGTTATGGCTATGCCGATCTGCTGCGTGAGGATCGCAAGTACTCCGTCCGGCATCGCATCTTCGCTGGCACGCAGCGGATTCTGCTCTGGGGTGATCCTGCCTCGGCCGCGGCTTACTCGCGGATGTTCCAATTCTGCGGCTCCACCGGCGTTGACATCATGGAACCCCTGACCTGCATCGGCCGCCGCGGGACGGGAGTGCCGGGCAGCCGCACCGGGTACGCCGATCAGCGCCTCGAGCCGCGGTGGGATTGGGAGAAGTACAGCTACTGGTATCGTCTCTGGGGGCGGCTGCTGTACAATCCGGACACGGCGCCCGAGGTCTGGCAACGGCAGTTCGGCTCCGGGACGCAGGCCCGCGCTCTGGAAACTGGTCTCGCGCATGCCAGCCGTATCCTTCCCATCGTGACCACGACCCACATGCCGTCGGCCGCCTGCGATGCGTATTGGCCGGAGATTTATTGGAACCAGCCCATGGCAGCCGCGCCGCGCCCCAATCCTTACTCGGATTCTCCGGCGCCCAAGACGTTTCCCAACACCAGCCCTCTCGATCCGCAATTATTCTCGCGGATGAGCGATTTCGCAGCGGAGATGCTGAATGGAGAACGTAGCGGAAAGTATTCGCCCATCGAAGTCGCATGCTGGCTGGAGGATTTCGCCGGCCGTGCAGAGAAGAGTCTTGCGGACGCGGGGAAGCCGGCATCCGTCGAGGCGGAACGCGTCGCCATTGACGTGGCTGTGCAGGCAGCTCTGGGCCGGTTCTTCGCCGCCAAATTCCGCAGCGGTGTTCTTTACTCGATCCACGAACGTACTGGCGACCGCTACGCACTGGAGCAGGCGCTCAGGACCTATCGCGCTTCGCGGGCCATTTGGGCCCGTCTCGTCGATCGGGTCAGGGCCGTGTACCGTGCCGACCTCTCCGCAAGCGACAAGATCTCCGAGCGGGGGCAGTGGCAGGATCGGATCGCCGCCATCGACGCCGATATCGCACAGATCGAGCAGCGCCTATCGTCTTCTAAGGCATTTCACGATCCGCGCACCGCTGCCGCGGTCGCCGAGGCCCTGGGACAGCCGCACCGGGAAGCGGTTGACTGCCGTCACCGGCCGGCTGCCAGGTTCATTCCAAATCAGCTTCTGCCGATCGAGATTTCGTTGCCGGCCCAAAAGGCGCCGGTGACCGTCACCCTATATTATCGGCATGTTAATCAGGCGGAGCGTTTTCAAGCCCAGGAGATGCAGTCCCGTGGCGGCGGTTTCCGGGCAACCATTCCGGCGGAGTACACCGATTCGCTCTTTCCTCTCCAGTATTACTTCGAATTCAAACAGGGCACCGCGAAAGCGTGGCTGTACCCCGGCTTCGCCCCCGACCTTTTAAACCAGCCTTACTTTGTCCTGTGGAGAGCGTAAGGTCCAGTTTTCGAAAGACAGCGAGCGTCCAATGTCTCCCGAAATTTCGCGTCCGACAGTCTAAATGCGACGACAGCGGTTTCGACCGAACGGTCCCGGCCGATTACTTCCTGGGTGTGTCACCAGATCTCAGCGGCGTCATGCTCCACCCATCCCGATTGCGGATAGATCTGTTCGTGCTCCTTTTGGCGACTGACACGATCTCCCCCCGATCGAACACGATGAAGCGGGTGCTGGTTGTCCCCTGGTCGATAGCACCGATGAATCCTGGCGCTTGACTAATTCCGTTCCCAAACAAGTTCATTCGCCATGGAACATGGCGACTCGGCGGTCTGCCCCGCAGATTCGATCATGTGGTTAATTTTGGCCGCATACTGTTGAACAGCGCACCGCTCTTCCTCTGCAGTCCAACCGAGTTCCTTCGCCAACAGCGCCGCAACGGTGGAGGCGGCTCGGATTGCCAGCCGCCAGCTAAACAACTGGAGTCCGATTCGCCGGGCGAGGACGTCTTCAATTGTCAGGGCCATTTCGTGGCGCGCGGAATAGACAACCTGAGCCCGGATTGCGGGCGCACCTTCGACAATCGGAAGCGATAAAGATCCGTCGCGACGCGTCAGTTCGAGGACTTCGGGTGCGAGTGTGCCATACATCTGAGCGAGATACTGTGCCGTAGCCGAGGCAATGGAGAAGCCGCTGACGAGCGTCTGCC